>NZ_JBIAMJ010000002.1:567533-1005783 GCF_042874035.1 Streptomyces sp. NPDC004284
CCGAGCTGTCCTGTCCGCCCGGTCCGTCCGGATGATCCGAGCCGCCCGAGCCGCCCGAGCCGCCCGAGCCGCCCGAGCCGCCCGAGCCGCCCGACTCGGGCGAGCCGCCCGCGCCCTCCGTGCCGGTCGCCGTCTCGCACGTGGCCCGTGCTGAAGCGCACCTCCGCGCGCGTCCACTCCGGCGCGTACGCGCGCGCCGCCGGCTGCGTGAGCGCGAACTCTCGGAGGCCCTCGGCGTCTCGCGCATCCCGGTCCGCGAGGCGCTCGTAAGGCTCGCCGCCGAAGGGCTCGTGGTCCTCCCGCCCCTGCGCGGGGCGGCGTCCGTCGGCTGATGCTCAGGGACGTCGGCGAGCTGTTCGGCCTGCGCCTCGGCCTCGGGAGGTTCGCCGCGCGCCGTGCCGTCGGGAGCGCCGCGCGAGGGGGCGAACACCCCGCCCTGCAAAGGATCATGGACCAGGTGGAGGAGGCCGCGCGGCTCCGCCGACGGCATCGCGGCCGCGAGCACCGCCTTCCGCGCCGGGGTCGTCACCATGACGGGCAACTTTCTGTCGCAGGCCTCGCTCCGGCCTTCCCTCGGCCTGGTGCACCGGCTCTTCCGGATCGCCTCCGCCGGTACCGGCCCCCGCGGCCACCGCGAGGAGCGCAAGCGGCTCTGCCAGGTCGTCCACGCCGGCCGGCCGCGACTCGCCGAGGCCCTCGCCTGCGCCCGCATCGACATCCGCCGCGAACCCGCCCTGCGCAGCCTCGGCGGCTTGCTGCCCGCCGGGTGACACGGGCCGAACCGCGGGTCTCCGGGGGCTTTTTCCCCGTGTTGATCGACGAATCCTGCCGTAGGTCTTCCAGAACAATGCGACATGTGAAATTTTACACGTCACGTGTCAGACGCCCGTGCTTCCCAGCATGTGGCCCCAACGGCCCCGGAGGCCCCCACAGATGCTTCCCTTCCGGATATCGAAGACCCGAGCGCGAAGACTTCCCGCGCTCGGTGCAGCCGTCTTCATCACGCTCGGCCTGTTCGCGCCGCAGAGCCAGGCCGCCCCCGTCGGCGCCACGGCTCAGGGCGGCGCGCACGCGGCCGGGACCACGGCCTCGCCGCGGTCGATCCCGGTTCCCAAGTCGCCCCATGCCATGAGCAAGAACCCCCGCTTCCGCCTCTCCTCGCAGGACGGCGCCGAGGAGTCCGCCCCGCGGTCCGCGCCCGCCGCCAAGACGAGCAAGCAGTCGTCGGCCATCGCCGCCGACGCGTGCGGCGACCTCTCCGGCGTCATCAACGCCACGGGCAGCGCGCTGGTCAACGAGCTCAAGGCGCTTCCCCAGATCACCTGTACCTACCCGCTGTTCAACCTCACCGGGGAGAACGCGCGGAAGACCTTCCGCGAAGCCCAGATGGTGACCGTCGCCAACGCGCTGCGCGACGACTCCGCCACGTACGCGGGCAACAACAGCACCTCCACCGGGCAGTTGGTGATGTTCCTGCGCGCCGGTTACTACGTGCAGGACAACAACGCGGACGTCGTCGGCGCCTACGGCACGGCGCTGGAAGGCGCGGCGCGCGGCGCCCTCGACGCCTTCTTCGCCAACCCGCGCAGCAAGGACGTCACCGACGCCAACGGCGAGATCCTCAACGAGGTCGTCACGCTGATCGACAGCACCCACGAGGCGGGCCGGTACGCCGGTGTCGTGAAGTGGATGCTCGGCGGCTACACCGGCGCGTGGCCCGGTCAGATGAACCTCGCCATGCAGCACGTCGAGTGGGTCGTCGAGAACGGCTTCAAGGCCAAGAACGACGCCCGCGGCTGGCGGGCCGCCCTCAAGGCCGACCCCGCCGTCCTCGACACCTGGGCCGGCTTCATCACGCGCAACGGCGCGGAGCTCAACCGCCTGGACGTCGTCAGCAACGTCGGCCGCTACCTCGGCTACGCCCTCGACATCCCCGAGCTCAAGGACCGGGTCCGCCCGCTCCTGAAGGACCTGATCAACCGGTACCCGAACGTCGGACCCACCGCACCGCTCACCATGAACCTCGGCTGGTACACGCGCCAGTACGACAAGGGCAACTGCGCGGCCTACGCCATCTGCGACCTGGGCCAGCGCGTGCTTCCCGTCGTCCTGCCGACCCAGTACACGTGCAACGCCGGCCTGAAGATCCGCGCCCAGGACATGTCCCCCGACCAGCTAGCGAGCACCTGCACCAGCCTCGTCGGCGAGGACGCCTACTTCCACCGGATCATCGGCGACAAGGGCGCGATCCCCGGTGACGTGAACACCAACCTGGAGGTCGTCGCCTTCGACGACTACACCCAGTACGCGCTGTACGCCTGGGCGATCTACGACATCGACGTCGACAACGGCGGCATGTACGAGGAGGGCAACCCGGCGGTCCCCGGCAACCAGGCCCGCTTCATCGCCCACGAGGCCAGCTGGCTGCGCCCGGCCTTCGAGATCTGGAACCTCAACCACGAGTACACCCACTACCTCGACGGCCGCTACAACATGTACGGCGACTTCGAGGCGGGCATGACCACGCCGACCATCTGGTGGGTCGAGGGCATCGCCGAGAACATCTCGTACGGCTACCGCAACGAGCGCAACGCCAACGCGATCGCCGAGGCCGCCAAGAACACGTACAAGCTCAGCGACCTCTTCGACACCGTCTACGGCCAGGACGAGGACCCCGACGTCAACTCGAACCGCGTCTACCGCTGGGGCTGGCTCGCCGTCCGCTACATGCTGCAGAAGCACCCCGCGGACGTCCAGACCGTGCTCGGCAAGTACCGCGCCGGTGACTGGGCCGGGGCCCGCACCGTCCTGAAGCAGACCATCGGCACCCGCTACGACGCGGACTTCGCGACCTGGCTGTCGACGGACTGCGCCACCAAGGACTGCGGAACGCTGCCGGACGCCTCCACGGCCGCTCCCGTCCCGCTGTGCACCCTCAGCGACCCCCGCCAGTTCGACCAGAACTGCCGCCGGGACGGCCTGGCCGCCACCACCGGCAACTACAGCTACCACTTCGTGTACCTGCCGGCCGGCGTCAAGCAGCTGACGATCACCAGCAGCGGCGGCACCGGCAACGCCGACCTGTACTACGGCGGCGGCACCTGGGCCACCACCGGCAACTACCAGGCGAAGTCCACCAACGCCGGGAACGGCGAGACCCTGACGATCGACAACCCGCCGTCCGGCTGGGTCTACTTCAGCCTCGCCGCCGCACAGAGCTTCAGCGGCGTGAGCCTCTCCACGCAGGCCAAGTGAACCCGTTCGCCGGGGCCCCCGCCGGGCCCCGGCGAACGTCTGCCCCGAGGCAGGGGGCCGTCAAGAAGGCGTGAGGAGACGGGCGTCCGGCGCCAAGAACCCGCCAGGGACGGCGGGAGGCGCGGCGGACGGGGGACACCCTGAGCGGACCTGAGTACGAAGGAGCTCACCCGCATGTCCGCTCTGACCACCGAGAACGCCGCCACGCCCGCCGTCGGGGAACCCCCGGACGCCGGTGCGCGCCACAAGCTGACGGCCGTCACCGGGCTCGCCGCGCTGTCGCTCGACGCGATGGCCTCGGTGGCGTACGGCCCCGAGGCCATCGTCCTCGTCCTCGCGGCCGCCGGCGGACACGGCCTCGGCTTCACGCTCCCGGTCACCCTGGCCATCGCGGGCCTGCTGGCGGTGCTCGTGGCCTCGTACCGGCAGGTGATCGCGGCCTTCCCCGACGGCGGCGGCTCCTACGCGGTCGCGAAGGCCCACCTCGGCCGCCGCACCAGCCTCGTCGCGGCGGGCTCGCTCGTCCTCGACTACGTCCTGAACGTCGCCGTGGCCGTGACGGCCGGCGTCGCCGCCCTCACCTCCGCCTTTCCCGCGCTGTACGGGGACCGCCTGTGGATCTGCCTGGCGGTGCTCGTGCTCATCACGGCCGTGAACCTGCGGGGGATCGTCGACTCGGCGCGCGCGTTCCTCCTCCCGACCGCCGTCTTCATCGGCGCGATCCTCGCCCTGATCGTCGTCGGCCTCTTCCGCGACGCGCCCGTCTCCACGGCCGCCTCCGCAGGCCACGCCTCCGTCCTCGCCGACGACGCCACCACCGTCGGCGCCCTGCTCCTCCTCAAGGCGTTCGCCTCCGGCTGCTCGGCGCTCACCGGCGTCGAGGCGATAGCGAACGCGGTGCCGTCGTTCCGCGCCCCCGCCGTCCGGCGGGCCATGCGCGCCGAGGTCGCGCTCGGCGCGCTGCTCGGCGTGATGCTGATCGGCCTGTCCGTACTGATCTCCCGCTTCGGCCTCCAGCCGGTCGAGGGCGTCACCGTCCTCGCCCAGCTCGCCGACGCCTCCCTCGGCCACGGCGCGGCCTTCTACGTCCTCCAGTTCGCCACCATGGTGCTCCTGGCCCTGTCCGCGAACACCTCCTTCGGCGGCCTCCCGGTCCTGCTGAAACTGCTCGCCCGCGACAACCACCTGCCGCACGTCTTCGGCCTCAAAGCCGACCGCCAGGTCCACCGCCACGGCGTCGTCTGGCTCGCCCTCGTCTCCGCCGGGCTGTTGGTCCTCTCCGGCGGCGACACCAACACCCTCGTCCCGCTCTTCGCGATCGGCGTCTTCGTCGGCTTCACCCTCGCCCAGACCGGCATGGTCCTGCACTGGCGGACCACCCGGCAGTGGGGCAAGGCCGCGCTCAACGGCTTCGGCGCGCTGCTCACCGGGGTGTCGGCGGTGGTCGTCACCGCCACCAAGTTCCACGACGGGGCCTGGCTGATCGTCATCGCACTGCCCCTGCTCGTCGCCCTCTTCGAGGCCGTCCACCGGGCGTACGGCCGGATCGGCGAGCGTCTCGGCGTCGGCCGGATCCCCGAACCCCCGCACCGCGAACGCTCGTTGGTCCTGGTCCCCGTCTCCTCCCTGAACCGCCTCACCAGCGAGGCCCTCACCGCCGCCGTCTCCCTCGGCGACGAGGTCCGGGCCCTCACGGTCTGCCACCCGGACCCCGAGGACCTGGCGGTCACCGAGGCCCTCGAACGCGACTGGGCCCTCTGGAACCCGGGCGTCCCCCTCGTCCGGCTCCCCTCCGAACGCCGCTCCCTCGGCCGGCCCGTCACCGCCTACGTACGCGCCCTGCGGGCGACCGAACCGGGCACCCGGGTCACCGTCCTCATCCCCGAGGTCGAACCCGAGCGGCTCTGGCAGCGCGCCCTGCAGAACCAGCGCGGCGCGGTCGTCGCCCACGCCGTCCGCCGCGACACGAACGCCGTCGTCTGCCGGCTCCGCTTCCGCTGCTGACCCCGTCGTCGGAGATCCGTCGAAAACCCCTTCGCCCGTCGCCGGCCGCCCGGTGGGGCGGTGGCGACGGGCCTGGTGAAGGCGTCCGTCCGGTGGGCTACTTGGGGTCGCGGTTGAAGGCGGACTTGGACCAGAGGTAGCCGAGGACGGTCAGGGCGAGGCACCAGGCGAGGGCGAGCCAGCCGTTGTGGCCGATCTCGGTGCCCAGCAGGAGGCCGCGGAGGGTCTCGATGGCGGGGGTGAAGGGCTGGTACTGGGCGATGGGCTGGAACCAGCCGGGCATCTGGTCGACGGGGACGAAGGCGCTGGAGATCAGCGGGAGGAAGATCAGCGGCATGGCGTTGTTGCTGGCGGCCTCGGCGTTCGGGCTGACCAGGCCCATGCCGACCGCGATCCAGGTCATGGCCAGGGCGAACAGGACCAGCAGGCCGAAGGCCGCCAGCCACTCCACGGCGGTGGCGCCGGTGGAGCGGAAGCCGATCGCGAGGCCGACCGCGCCGACCAGGGTGACGCTGAGGACGGACTGGATGACACTGCCGATGACGTGGCCGGTGATGACCGAGCCGCGGTGGATGGCCATGGTGCGGAAGCGGGCGATGATGCCCTCGGTCATGTCCGTGGAGACGGACACGGCGGTGCCGATCGTGGTCGAGCCGATCGTCATCAGCAGCAGGCCGGGGACCAGGTAGGCGATGTAGTCGGCGCGGCCCGCGCCGCCCATGCCCGCGCTCATGGTGTCGCCGAAGACGTAGACGAACAGCAGCAGGAGCATGACCGGGGTGAGCAGCAGGTTGAGGGTCAGGGAGGGGTAGCGCCGGGCGTGCAGGAGGTTGCGGCGCAGCATGGTGGTGGTGTCGCGGGCGGCGAGGGACAGGGTGCTCATCGGACGGATCCCTTCGGCTGGGCGGTGGCGGTTTCGGTGGCGGTGAGGGCGAAGAAGACGTCGTCCAGGTCGGGGGTGTGGACGGTGAGTTCGTCCGCTTCGATGCCCTCGGAGTCCAGCCAGTCGAGGATCGAGCGCAGTTCGCGCTGGCTGCCGTCGCTGGGGATCTGCAGGGAGAGGGCTTCGTCGTCGTGTGCCGCGCCGGTGAGGGTGGCCAGGGCGGCGCGGTAGGCGGTCGGGTCGGTGAAGCGGAGACGGATGTGTCCGCCGGGGATCAGACGCTTGAGCTCCTCCGCCGTTCCCTCGGCCGCGATCCTGCCGTCGTTGAGGACGGCGATGCGGTCGGCGAGCTGGTCGGCCTCCTCCAGGTACTGGGTGGTGAGGAAGACCGTCACGCCGCCGGAGACGAGCTCGCGGATGATCTGCCACATGCTGTGGCGCGAGCGCGGGTCCAGGCCGGTGGTCGGCTCGTCGAGGAAGATGATCCGCGGGCTGCCGACCAGGGTCATCGCGATGTCCAGGCGGCGTTTCATGCCGCCGGAGTAGGTCGAGGCCGGCTTCTTCGCCGCGTCCGTGAGGTCGAAGCGCTCCAGGAGCTCGGCGGTGACCCGGCGGCCCTCGGCCTTGGAGAGGTGGTGCAGGTCGGCCATCAGGCGCATGTTCTCCTCGCCCGTGATCAGGCCGTCGACGGCGGAGAACTGGCCGGTCACCCCGATCGCGGCCCGCACGGCCTGTGCTTCGGCCGTGATGTCGTGGCCGGCCACCCGGGCCTGGCCGCCGTCGGCGGTGATCAGGGTGGACAGGATCTTCACGGCGGTCGTCTTGCCCGCGCCGTTCGGGCCGAGGAGGGCGAAGACCGAGCCCTCGGGGACGGTCAGGTCGATGCCGTCCAGGACGGTCTTGTCGCCGTAGGACTTGCGCAGCCCGGTCGCTGCGATGGCCGGGGCGGTCCGACCGTCCCTCGGATTGGGCATGGGCATGACAGAAGTAGGCATGGGGCCCTCCTGGGGAAGGGTTGGGGGCGGGGGAGCGGGGCTGTGGAGGTGCGGTGCTCAGGCCTTGGCGCGGCGGATGTCGATGTTGCCCCAGTTGGTCCGCGCGCGGACCGTGACGGTCTCCTCGGTCTCCTCCGGGGCCTCGGAGGCGGTGAGCGTGTTGCGTACGTGCCCGCGGTTGGAGTTGACGTCCAGCCAGGCGGCGGTGCCCGAGCGGATGCCGATCTCGATGGAGCCGTTGGAGGTCTCCAGCTGGACCTCGCCGCGGGAGACCTCGGCGACGCGGAGGGCGCCGTTGGTGGAGGTGCCGGTGACCGACGACTCGGCGCGCGCGATGTCGATGCTGCCGTTGGCGCCGCTGACGCGCAGTTCGCCGGTCACGGTGCCGACGGTCGTGGCGCCGTGCGAGTTCTTCAGGACGGCGGGGCCGTCGATGAGGCCGACGCGCAGGTTGCCGGTGCTGCTGGTGATCTCGGCCGTGCCCTCGACCCGTTCCACGGTGGTCTGGCCGTGCGACGCGGTCAGGTGCAGGGAGCCGGTGGTGTCCAGGCGGACGTCACCGGCCGAGGTCTTCACGCGGACCTCGCCGAGCCGGCCCTCGCCGATCAGGGTGGACGCGGCGCCGGTCATGTCGATCCGCGACCCCGTGGGCAGTTCCACCGTCACGTCGACCGTGCCGCCGCGCCCCAGCAGGTTGGCCTTGGGCGTGGTGATGGTCAGGGCGCCGCCGGTGCAGGTGACCTCGGTCTGGTCGGCCGCCCGTACGTCCAGGTCCTTCTTGGGGGTGCGGGGCCGCACCTCGACGACGGTGTCGGGGCGGTCGCTCGCGATGAACTGGAGGGAGCCGGCGTAGACGTAGGCGGTGACCGAGATCGGTGCGGGGGTGTCGAAAGAAGGCATGGCTGTCCCGTCCTCTTGAGTCTTCAGGTCGTCCCCGCAGGTGGGACGTGGTGTGGGTGAAGCGGTGCGGGTGGGGGCGCGGTCAGCGCACCCAGCCCGTGATGCTCTGTCCGGCGCTCTGGGACTTCTCCGGCGTGCGCGGCCGGGTGGAGCCGCCGACCGCCGCCGACACGGCCCGTACCAGCCACGCGTTGACCGACAGGCCCTCGCGGGCCGCGGCCTCCTCGGCACGGGTCTTGAGGTGGGCCGGCAGGCGCAGGTTGACGCGGGCGGTGCCTCCCTCGTCGCCCTCGGCGAGGGCCGGGGCGGGGAGGGGCTCGGTGGTGGCGTCCGGCTGCGCGGGGGTGCCGCCGGTGGGCGGCGGCGTCACCACGAAGTCGGGGTCGAGGCCCCGGAGCCGTACGTCGACCGAACCGGGCGCGAGTTCGCGGGTGATCTCGTCCGTGGCGGCGGAGAGCACGTTGAGCATGGTCAGCCGGGCGGCCGACTCCAGGGGAGCGGTCAGCCGCTCGGCCAGCTCGCGCGCCTCCTCGCCGCCGGCTTCGGCGGCCACCGCGAGTTCGCGGCGGAGAGTGTCGACATACGGGGTGAGATCCATGACGTCATCATGGCACCACTCTGGTGCCATGCGCAAGCGTCAGGGTGGGGCCGAAAGGGCGCCTTCGCTTGATACCCACTCTGACCTGCGTCGATGGGGTGATGTTCTTTTGGATGGCCGTGGCGCCAGGTGGGTGCGACTGCTGCCGGAGATGCGGAATGGCGCCACATGGCACCGAGTGGTGTCATGTGGCGCCATGGTGTGGCGCAGGTGGTGTCAGCTCACGCCGCGTCCCGCACCCTGCCCGTGAACTCCGGGCCCGGGACCCGCTCCCAGGACTCGTCGTACGTGAAGAGCGCGCCCCGGAGGGACTCCGTCGGCTCCGTGGCCCCGTCGCGGACGGTGGGGACGCTCACCTCCGTCGTCGTCTGCCCGGCGGGGACGGAGAGCCACAGGCTCGTCTCGCCCTCGACCGTCTTGGACAGCGGCCTCAGGGGGTCCGGCTTCTCGCCGAAGTTCGCCTCCAGCCAGGCCGGGTCCACGTCCTTCGTGGACAGTTCCTGGCCGCTGGTCACCGGCTTGAGGAGGACCCCGCCCGAGATGTCGACGTCGGCCGGCCCGGAGAGCGTCACCCGCCAGCTCAGGGCCGAGCCCTCGGCCACGTCGTCCGCGACGGGCGTCAGGCGCATCGTGGGCATGGCGTCGTCGTTCCGCGCGGTCACGCCGCCCCGGTGCGCTCCGACCACGGTGCCGCGCACCGCCTTGACGAAGGCGTCGTGCCGCACGTCGTAGCCGTAGCGCGTGTTGCCCCGCACCTCGACCGGTACGTCGATGTCATGGCGTCCCGGCCGCACGGTCACCACGCGGGAGGTGACCCGGTCGGTTCCCGGCACCGGGGTGAACAGACGGACCTGGCCGCCGCCCTGTCCGGAGACCGTCACCGGCACCCGGTAGGTACGGACCCCGGAGTTCCCCTCCGCGACCGTCAGGCGGCCGATGTCGACGCGCGCGAGCGGCTTCGGGTTCACCGCCGGGGTGCCGGGGCGCCAGCCCCAGGCGTCCATGAGCCAGGCGCGGCCGGCGCCGCCGCGCGGGGTCAGTTCGAGCGCGCCGATGTGCTTCAGGTCGAGGCCCGCCCGGGTCGCGGCGGACAGCGGTACGCGGACCTCGCGGCCCCAGTACGCGGCGGTGCGCGGGCTGCCCGGCAGTCCGTCGACGCGGGTGCGGCCCAGCTGGGCGCGGCGGCCGGAGCCGTCGGTCACGGCGACGTCCAGCGTGGTGCCGGTGCTGTTGGGCGGGACGATCACGCGCAGCGCCAGGGACTCGGCGCCCGCGAGGGAGACCGGCCGGGACGGGCGGACCGTGACCCGGGCTCCCGCGCCCGTCCACTTCATCGCGACGGCGTCACGGCCCGGTTCGGGAGCCGTCTCCCAGTACGCGAAGTGCGGCGACCAGCCCTCCTCGGGCGACAGGCAGGCGCGGGCGGCGTCGGGGTCGACCTGGGCGCAGAGCCGGCCGCCGCCGGAGACGGCGACCGAGGGGCCCGGCTGGAACGCCGGGGTGCGGCGGGCGCCGACGGCGTGGGTGAGGACCCGCGCCGGGCCCGCCGAGGGGGCGCGGCGGCCGGTGCCGTCGAGCAGCGGCCGGACCGCGTCGTCGCCGCCGACGAACAGCCGGGCGGAGGCCGCGACGTAGGTGGCGCCGACGGCCTGCTGCTGCGTCGCCGTCAGACGGGTCGCCGTGCCGGGGGAGCAGACCGGGTCGGTCCCGTCCTCGGACGAGAAGTCGTCGTCGGCCGGTGCCTTCGCCTGCCCGGGAGTCCACTCGCTGTTGAAGAAGTTGTGGTTGGCGCCGATCACGTAGGCCGCGCTGTGGAGGGCGGCCCCCTTGCTGACGCCGCGGGTGCCGTCGACGTAGATCTGGCCCTGGAGGTCGGACACGTCGCCGTCGCAGCCCGGCAGGATGGTCGTGGACGGCACGTCGGGGGCCGGGTTCTGGCCGAACACCGTGGGCCCGATCAGGACGTTGCCGCGGATCTTCCACCGTACGGGGCCCCGGTAGCCGTCCTGGGCGGCGGGCGGCGGGTTCAGGCTGTCGAGCGCGGCCCGGTTGACGCCCTCGCCTCCCCGGGAGTGCCCGACGAGGAGCACCCGCGAGAGGTCGGCGGGCGCGGTCTTCCGTACGGCCGCCGGGGCGGAGGACCGGTCGGCGGCCCAGCCGGCCCAGCGGGCGAGGTGCAGGCGGACCAGGGAGGAGCGGGCCTGGGCGCCGGCGTCCTCGAGGTCCGCGTCCTGCGCGTTGACGCCGTTCGCGGCGATGGACACCGTCACGTACCCCTGGGAGGCCAGGAGCCGCTGGGCGCGCAGGTACCCCTGCTCGCTGGGTATCGGCCGGGTGCCCGCCGGGCACGGCCAGGTGAGCCGGAGGTCCTCGGTCCCCGGGGTGTAGCAGGTGGCGTGGCGGCCGTGCAGGAAGAGGGCCACCGGGCGCTTCCCCGGGGCGTCGGCCGGGCCGACGACCGTGGCGCGCATCTCGACGGGCTGCGGGAGGCCGGGCAGGCGTACGGACCGCAGGGCGTACTCGCCGCCGACCGTCCGGTAGCGGCCCGGCACTCCCGGGTCGACCGGGTTCGCGGGCAGCGGGGCCGGGTTCGCGGCGGCGGGGGCGAGGGGGCGCTCGGCGGCGGCGCCGGCGCGGCCCGCCGTGTCGAGCCTCCGCCCGCCGGCCGTCACCCGCAGCTCCGTTCCCCCGTCGAGCCGGACGCCGTCGAGGGGCAGGGCGTAGGAGCGTCCGTCGGGCCGGGGGAGCGGACGGCCGAGGAGCCGGTCCCCGGCGTGGAACTCGACCCGGGCGTCGCCCACGGGCACGCGCTCGGGCGACGTCCAGACCAGCTGCCTGCCCGCCCCGTCCCCGGTGATCCGCCAGCCGTCGGGGAGGGCGACACCGTCGAGGCGGCTCCCCGGGGCCGTCGGCGGTGACGCGGGTGAAGGCTGGGCGGACGCCGGCCAGGGCGCCGCCGCCGTCAGGGCGAGTAATGCCACGGCGGTGGTCACGCCGCGTGTGACACGTATCAAAGCGGTCTTCCTCACGATCGGTCTCGTCGGGGCACCGGGAGGAGGCCGGATTCCCGGCCTTCCCGCCGCCCCTCTCGTGTCGTGAGGACGGTGAAGGACACCCTTCGGTTGTCTCATGCGGCGTCAGGAAGGCGTCACGGGAGGGGTGTCGACGCGAAAGGGCCGGCCCGGGTGGCGTGAAAGCCACCCGGGCCGGCCCCGGCGGTGCGGTGAGGATCAGGCGATGTCGAACCGGTCCAGGTTCATGACCTTGTCCCACGCCGACACGAAGTCCTTCACGAACTTCTCCTTCGCGTCGTCGCTCGCGTAGACCTCGGCCAGCGCGCGCAGTTCGCTGTTGGAGCCGAAGACCAGGTCGGCGCGGCTGCCCGTCCACCTGACCGCGCCGGTGGCCGTGTCGCGGCCCTCGAACGTGGTCTGGTCGGCGGAGGTGGACTTCCACTCCGTGCCCAGGTCGAGCAGGTTGGCGAAGAAGTCGTTCGTCAGCTTGCCGGGCGTCTCGGTGAGGACACCGAGCGAGGTCTGCGGCTGCGTGACGCCGAGGACGCGCAGGCCGCCGACGAGGACCGTCAGCTCGGGCGCGCTCAGGGTGAGCAGGTTCGCCCGGTCGATGAGGAGGTACTCGGCCGGGAGGCGGTTGCCCTTGCCCAGGTAGTTGCGGAAGCCGTCCGCGGCCGGCTCCAGGGCGGCGAAGGACTCGACGTCCGTCTGCTCCTGGGCGGCGTCCACACGGCCCGGGGTGAACGGCACCTCGACGGAGTGGCCCGCGTCGGCGGCCGCCTTCTCGACCGCCGCGACGCCCGCGAGGACGACGAGGTCGGCGAGGGAGACCTGCTTGCCGCCGCTCTGCGCGGTGTTGAAGGACTCCTGGACGCCCTCCAGGACGCGCAGCACCTGCGCGAGGTCGTCCGGGTTGTTGACCTCCCAGTTGCGCTGCGGCTCCAGGCGGATGCGGCCGCCGTTGGCGCCACCGCGCTTGTCGCTGCCGCGGAAGGAGGAGGCGGCGGCCCAGGAGGCGGAGACCAGCTGGGTGACCGTGAGGTCCGAGCCGAGGATCTTCTCCTTGAGGGAGGCGATGTCCGCGGCGTCGACGAGCTCGCCCGAGCGCGCCGGCAGCGGGTCCTGCCAGAGGAGCTCCTCGGACGGGACCTCGGAACCGAGGTAGCGCACGACCGGGCCCATGTCGCGGTGGGTGAGCTTGTACCAGGCGCGGGCGAAGGCGTCCGCGAACTGGTCCGGGTTCTCGTAGAAGCGGCGCGAGATCTGCTCGTAGACCGGGTCGAAGCGCAGCGACAGGTCGGTGGTGAGCATCGTCGGGAGGTGCTTCTTCTCCGGGTCGTACGCGTCCGGGATGATCGCCTCGGCGTCCTTGGCGACCCACTGGTGGGCGCCCGCCGGGCTCTTCGTCAGCTCGTACTCGTACTCGAAGAGGTTCTTGAAGAAGCCGTTGCCCCACTGGGTCGGCGTGGTGGTCCAGGTGACCTCCAGACCGCTGGTGATGGCGTCGGGGCCCTTGCCGGAGCGGAAGGTGCTCTTCCAGCCGAGGCCC
Organism: Streptomyces sp. NPDC004284; assembly: GCF_042874035.1. Classification (NCBI taxonomy): domain Bacteria; kingdom Bacillati; phylum Actinomycetota; class Actinomycetes; order Kitasatosporales; family Streptomycetaceae; genus Streptomyces; species Streptomyces sp. NPDC004284. Next base: position 580,732 of record NZ_JBIAMJ010000002.1, read on the forward strand.
TGGTCCTCCAGGGTGGCGGCCTCCGGGTCCGCGCCCACGTGGTCCGCCGGGCCGGCGCCGTGGGTCTTGCCGAAGGTGTGGCCGCCCGCGATGAGGGCGACGGTCTCCTCGTCGTTCATCGCCATCCGGCGGAAGGTCTCGCGGATGTCACGCGCCGCGGCGACCGGGTCCGGGTTGGCGTTCGGGCCCTCCGGGTTGACGTAGATGAGGCCCATCTGCACCGCGCCGAGCGGGTTCTCCAGCTCGCGGTCGCCGGTGTAGCGCTCGTCGCCGAGCCAGGTGGTCTCCGGGCCCCAGTAGACGTCCTCGTCGGGCTCCCACACGTCCGCGCGGCCGCCGGCGAAGCCGAAGGTCTCGAAGCCCATCGACTCCAGGGCGACGTTGCCCGCGAGGATCATGAGGTCGGCCCAGGAGATGTTCTGGCCGTACTTCTTCTTCACCGGCCACAGCAGACGGCGCGCCTTGTCCAGGTTGCCGTTGTCCGGCCAGCTGTTCAGCGGCGCGAAACGCTGCTGGCCGGCGCCGGCGCCGCCGCGGCCGTCGCTGATGCGGTACGTGCCGGCGCTGTGCCAGGCCATGCGGACCATGAACGGGCCGTAGTGGCCGAAGTCGGCGGGCCACCAGTCCTGCGAGGTGGTCAGGATCTCGGCGATGTCCTGCTTCACGGCGGGCAGATCGAGGCCCTCGAAGGCCTGCGCGTAGTCGAAGTCCTCACCGAGCGGGTTGGCCACGGCCGGGTTCTTGGCGAGGATCTTCAGGTTCAGCCGGTTCGGCCACCACTGGCTGTTGCCACCGCTCTGGGTGGGATGGGCGGCGCGGCCGTGCGCGACCGGACAGCCGCCCTGGCCCTCCGCGTTCGCGTCGGTGACGGTTGCTTCGTGGTTCTCAGACATGGGAATCCTTCCGGACCTGGCGGATCACAGTGCTCAGGAAGTGCGTTCGGCGGACGGGCCTGGCGCGGGTCTCACGTGTGCTTCTCCCGCCGTGCTGGAGTCTTCCTGTCCCTTGGCCATTGACGAAACCGATCCTACGATGGACGTTGTCCAAGTCAAGAAGCACGCCAAGTTTGCCCGATATCGAAGAGGTGAGACATGAGCGATCTGCTGGAGCGACTGCGCGCGCGTGGCTGGCGGATGACGTCCCAGCGCCGGGTCGTCGCCGAGGTTCTGGCCGGTGATCATGTGCACCTCACGGCGGACGAGGTCCACGCGCGCGCGGTGGAGCGCCTCCCGGAGATCGCCCGGGCGACGGTCTACAACACCCTCGGCGAGCTGGTCGCCCTGGGGGAGGTCGTGGAGCTCTCCACGGACGGGCGGGCCAAGCGCTACGACCCGAACGCGCGCCACCCGCACCAGCACCTGGTCTGCTCCGGCTGCGGGCTCATCCGCGACGTCCGCCCGACGGGGGACCCGCTCGCCGTCCTGCCGCCCGCGGAGCGGTTCGGCTTCACGGTCTCGAAGGCGGACGTGACGTACCGGGGACTCTGTCCGGGCTGCGCCTGAGCCCCGGAACACGAGAGGAGCCCCCCACCGGTTCACGGTGGGGGGCTCCTCGGTGTCCTGCCGGGGCGCGGACTACTTCAGGACGGCGAGCGCCTCGTCGTAGCTCGGCTCGTCGGCGATCTCGCCCACGAGCTGCGCGTGCAGCACGGTGTCGTTCTCGTCGAGGACGACGACGGCGCGGGCGGTCAGACCGGCCAGCGGCCCGTCCGCGATCTCCACGCCGTAGTTGGTGTGGAACTCGCGGCCGCGGAGCGTCGAGAGGTTCTTGACGTTCTCCAGGCCCTCGGCGCCGCAGAAGCGGGCCTGCGCGAAGGGCAGGTCGGCGGAGATGCAGAGGACGACCGTGTTCTCCAGCTGCCCGGCCTTCTCGTTGAAGGCGCGGACGGAGGAGGCGCACGTCGGGGTGTCGACGCTCGGGAAGATGTTGAGGACCTTGCGCAGACCGGCGAAGTCCTTCAGCGACTTGTCCGCCAGCCCCTCGGCGACGAGCGTGAAGTCGGGAGCCTGGCTGCCGGGGGCCGGCAGAGCACCGTCGACCTGCACGGGGCTGCCCTTCAGCGTGACCTGGGCCATGGGGATCTCCTTCAGACGTAAGAGTGGCAACGTGGGAATCGTACGGAAGCCGGACCCGCTCCCACGAACGGGCCGCCCCGCCCGGGGCTGAGTATCCGCACCCGGACGCCTGAGTACGGGACCGGGCTCCCCGGCCGCCGTCCGGCGTGTGACAGTGCTTCCGGTGGAGCCGGGGGGCTCCGCGCGACACGGTGCGGGGGTGGGGGCATGGACCTGTTCGACGTCGAGGTGGGCGGCGGGGACGAGCACCACGTGGGGTCCGGGGGCGGCTGCTCCTGGGTCACCGTGGTGCTCATCGGCGTCGCGGCCCTGCTGGCGTTCCTGATGAACCGGTTCTTCGACCTGCTCGGCGGGATCTTCTGACGCGCCGCCCGGCGGGAGGCGTCAGCCCCGGCCCGCCGTGAAGCGGGACGGCGGCGTGCCGAAGGACCGGGTGAACGCGGCCGTGAACGCGGCGGGGGAGGCGTACCCGAGGCGGCCGGAGACCTCGCTGACCGTCGCGGTGCGCAGCAGGGGCACGGCCGCGAGGAGCCGGGCCCGGGACCGCCAGACGGCCGGGCTCTCCCCCGTCTCCGCACGGAAGCGCCGGGTGAAAGCCCGTTCGCTCAGCGCGGCCCGGGCCGCCCAGTCGGTGTTGGTGACGGCGGCGTCCGGGGCGGCCAGATACTCCCGGCACAGCGCCGCGAGGTCCCCGGAGGCGGGGATCGCGACGTGGAACGGGAGCGGGGAGCGCGCGGCGATCTCGTGCAGCAGCAGCGTCGCGATGGCGCCCTCCCGTCCCGCGAGGCCGTAGTCGGGCATGAACTCGACGGCGGCGAGCAGCAGTTCGCGCAGCAGTGGCGGCACGTCGACGACCGTGCAGCGCGCCGGCCACCACGGGACGGCGCCCGGCTCCACGTACAGGCTGCACGTGCTCACGCCCAGCATCCGGACCCGGTGCGGGGTGGCGGCCGGGATCAGGACGGCTCGCTCGGGCGGGACCGTCCACGTGCCGTCGGCGGTGTCGACGACCATGACGCCCGTCGCCCCGTAGAGGAACTGCGCCCGCCGGTGCTCGTGCCAGTCCAGGACCCGCCCGGCCGGATAGTCGGTGCCGATCGGCAGGACCGCCCGGTCGAGATGGTCGACGTCGTCCAGCGGGATGTTCTTCACGGGGCCGACCGTACCGGCGCGCTGGCCGAGACGCGAAGGAATCCTGCTGACCATCGCATGCGGGAAGCACCGGCCACCTGGTGATCTTGACCCATGGACATGGCGATACTGATGGCGATCGGGCTCCTCACGGGGGCGACGACGGTCTTGTTCGGGTTCGGCGGCGGCTTCGTGGCGGTCCCGGTCGTGGTGTGGGCCGACGCCGCCCTCGGCACGGCGGCCCTGCCGGTGGCCACCGCCACCTCGGCCCTGGTGATGGTCGTGAGCGCCGCCTTCGCCACCGCCGTCACCCCACGGCCCGTGCTCCTCGCCCTGCGCGGCAGCGGCGCGCTGCTGCCCCTGCTCGCGGCGGGCGCCTGCGCCGGGGCGTACGCCTCCCGCTTCGCCCCGGCGGCCCTGGCCCGCTGGGCGTTCGTCGCGTACGTCGCCCTGACCGCCCTCGACCTGCTGCTCCGGCCGGGCTTCCTGCGCACCGCGGGCAGGCCCCGCACCGAGCCGGCGCGGGGCCTGCCGGCCACGGCCGGCGCCCCGATCGGCGCGGTCGCCGCCTTCCTCGGGGTCGGCGGCAGCGTGATGACCGTCCCCGCGATGCGCCGGGCCGGTCACCCCATGAAGGTCGCGACCGCCCTGGCGAACCCGCTCACCCTCGCCGTCGCCCTCCCCGCCGCCGCGGTCTCCCTCGCCGGCTCCCCGCCCCCGGCCGCCCCGGCGACCGGCCCCGGCGCCGGCCTGGTCGGTCTGGTCGACCCGTACGCGGCGGGAGCCCTGCTCCTCGGAGCCCTTCCGGTCATCGCCGTCCTGCGCCGCCGCCCGCCCCGGATCCCGGACCGCGTCCACGCGTGCGCGTACCTCGGGCTGCTCGCCGCGGTGGCCCTGGCGATGGCGCTCAGCGCTCCCTGAGCCCGCCGTCCTCTCGGCCGTCCGCCTCCGTGAGCCCGCTGTCCTCACGGCCGTCCGCCTCCGTGGCCCGCTCCGGTGCCCGGCGCAGTGCCCGGACGGCCGGTACGGAGAGCATGACGGCGATCAGCACGAGACCCATGACCGACGAGAAGAGCAGGACGCGATCGGCGCCCAGGCTGTCGGCGGCCGGGCCGGACAGCGCGCGGCCCAGGGGGATGACCATGATCGATCCGGCGACGTCGTAGGCGGAGACGCGGCTCATGACGGCGAGGGGGATGTGCGTCTGGATGCTCGTCGCCCACATGACGCCCCAGAAGGCGAAGCCGCAGCCGGCCACGACGCCGGTGAGGGCCGTGACGGCGAACGACCATCCGAGGGCGGGCGCCAGGGGGTTGAGGGAGAAGAAGAACATGGCGCACGCGCCCGCGACGAGCGGGCGGCGCGGCCGGACCCGCAGGCCGAGCAGGCCGCCGACGATCGTGCCGGCGCCGTCGGCGGAGGCGATCCAGCCGTAACCGCCGGCGCCGTGCTGCTCGGTGAGCAGTGCCGCGCCGAGGGGCAGGGCCGGGCCGAAGACGAACAGGCCGTAGACCGCCCATACGGCGATGACCCCCCACAGCCAGGAACGGGAGCGGAACTCGTGCCATCCGGTGGCGAGGCGCCGCAGGATCGGCTCGTCGCTCTCGTCCCGGGCCGTGCAGAGCTTCCGCAGCGGCGCCAGGCCGAGCGCGCTGCACGCGTACGCCGCCGCGATGACCACGAAGGACCCGGCGACGTTCCAGTGGGCCACGAGCAGACCGGAGACGCCGGGGCCGAGCAGGGTGCAGATCGACTCCGAGACGCGCAGCAGCGCGTTGGCCCGCTGGATGTCCTCGGCGACCCGGGGCACCAGGCTCGCCAGACCGGGCTGGAACATGGCGGTCGCGGCGCCGCTGAGCGCGAGCAGCGCCATCATGTGCCACAGCCGCAGGTCGCCGGCGGTGAGGAGCACCGCGAGCGCCAGCATGGCCGCCATCCGCACCACGTCGGCGCCGACCATCATGACCTGCGGGGTGAACCGGTCGGCGAGCACGCCGCCGAACAGCACCAGCAGGACGATCGGCGCCATCCACGCGGCCAGCGCGTAGCCCACGCCCGCCGCCCCGTACCCCGCGCCGAGCACGGCGGTGGTGAGCGAGACCATCAGCATGCCGTCGGCGAGGAGCGAGGTGCTGCGGGCGGCGAAGAACAGCCGGAAGCGGCTCGAACGCCAGGGGCTGGGAAGGGAGTTCTTCTCCCGTTCCACGGTCACGTCATTCGTCGTCATGTCATGTGCCGGGCCCGGCCGGCCCCTTCTGTGAGAATCGGCTGCCGGAGCCACGCACCGGTCCGGTCCGCCTCCGCCGGTGCGTCCCGCACGATCACGTACCGGCGCGGGGCCAGCACGCCGGGGTGGCCCGGGAGGGCGTCCATCAGCGCCGCGTGGGCCCGCTCCGGGGTGAGCGGTGAGCCGCCGCGGGCGATGAAGGCCGTGAGGCCGTCCTCGTCCGGACCCTCCGGAGCGACGTGTACGGGTACGCCTCCGAGCGCCCTGCTCAGGACGTCCGCGACCTCGGGCGGCGACACCCACGAGCCGTCTACCCGGAGCCAGCGCCCACCGCGCTCGACCGGCCTGACGCCCGTCACCCCGGTGAGCTCCGCCAGCGGCACGTCCCGCGTCGCGGCCGCCTCCAGGAGGCGTACGAGACCGGTGAGGAAGCCCTCGGCCTCGTCCGGCGCGAACAGCGCGGGATCGACCCACAGGCCGAGCCGGAGCACGGGAGCCGTCTCGTGGACGAAGGTCAGCACACGGGTCGGCAGCACCTGCGCCGGCCCCCGGACCACGTCGAGTTCGGGCCCGTCGGCGTCGCCCGCGGGAGGGCCTCCGGGGAGCGTGCTGACGTCGTTGAAGACGACGTCGCGGGCGAAGCGGCTGCCGCGCTCGTACGTGACGGCGTCGATCATCTCCCAGAGGCGGACCGCGTCGAACCGGCTGTGCCGGTAGGCGTCGAGCGCCGCCCCCCACGCCGTGCGCAGGAGCGCGTCGAAGGACGGCACCCGCACGTCGAGGGAGAGCAGCGCGTCCTGGGACACGGTGTTCACCGAGCGGGCGAGCCGGGGCAGGAACCGGTTGGAGGTCGGGACGGCGGCGACGCAGGAGGACTGGCCGGTGCGGTGCGCGATCAGCGCGCACCAGGCCGTCAGGAGCACCGTGGACGGCAGGCCGCCGGTGCGCTCGGCCGCGCGGGCGAGCGCCCGCGCGCCCCGCAGCGAGCGGAGCGTCAGCTGCTCCGCCTCGACCTCGGTGCCCACGGCGCCCGGCTCCGCGAACATCGCCTGGGGGCCGGTGCGGACGATCCGCTCCCAGTGCCGCAGGGAGGCCCCGGCCTTCCGGAGCCCGGCCGGGGTCGCCTCCTCGGCGGCGAGGTCGAGCGGTGTGAAGGCCGTCACGGCGGGGAGCGTCCGGCCGGCGAGCAGATCCAGCCAGTCCTCCTCCAGGACGGAGAGGGCGCTGATGTCCGTCACGGCGTGGCTCGCCGCCAGGGCGACGAACACCGGTGCGCCGCCGACGGCGACGAGCGAGACACGGAGTCCGAAGTCCCGGTCCAGGCGGAACCGTCCGACCCGGTCCCGGCGCGCCACGGAGTCGGCGTACCGGGCGGGCTCGGCGGGAAGCTCCTCGTGGTCGAGGACCGTCACCGTGAACTCGCCTTCGGATGCCACGACTTGTTCGCGCGGCGCCTCTCCGGGCGCGTGGGGGAAGGTCGTGCGCAGCGCCTCGTGCCGCACCACCAGGGCGCGCAGCGCGTCGATCGCCGACTCCGTCGTGGTTCCCTCGGGGACGGGCCACACGGCGTGGATGTTGATGTGCTCGGGCTCGTCCCGCAGCATGCAGCGGATCATGTTGGCCTGGCCCATGGTGACGGGGCCCCGGCGCTGCTCACCGCCCTCGTGGTGGACGGTGACCGTGTACGTCTTCGTCATGCGAGTCATGCGACGCCCTCCGAGGCGGCCTCGTGGACCAGGGCCGCCCAGGCGTCGATCAGGAGGGCGAACTCCGCCATGTCCTCCCGGACTTCGTCGACGATCCGCTCGCGGCGGGCGGCCAGGAAGTCCGCCGCCTCGGTGTAGCGGCCGCCGAGCTTGCGGTAGGAGCGGTCGACGACGTCGAGGCGCTCGGCGTTCTCCAGAGGGTCGATCCGCGTGCTCTTCCGGACGAGGTCGGCGACGGCGGAGGCGCGGAGCCCGCCCCCGGTGTCGAGCAGCGACGCGCCGGCCGCCCTGGTCCCCGCGTACACGGAGTGGAGGTGCGGGGAGGAGAGCAGGAACTTCGCGAACCTCAGCTGGTAGGCGAGGAAGCCGCTGTCGGAACGCCGTTCTGCGGTGTGGAAGTTGACGATGTGCCGGTTGTGCAGCACGCCGGGCAGCCGGGCGTCGTGGACCAGGTGGAGGAGGAAGTAGTCGCTGCCGATGGTGTCGGTGGCGGGCGGCAGCGGCACCCGGCCGTACACCTCGCGGGCGAGGGCGATGTTGCACATGTCGACGCGCGTGGGGCTGACGGTGGTGAGCGTGGTCAGGTCGCCGGTGAACGGGGCGGTCCCGGCGCCCCGGAACGACTCGGCGATCAGGTTCCTGCGCCAGATCTCCGGACAGTCGTCGGGGACGGACAGGCCGATGACGTCCTCGTAGACGAGCGGGTCGAGCCGGTGGATCTCCTCGACGTCCACGGACATCTCGCCGACGAAGGAGCCGCCGACCAGGGCCACCGGCCGGTGCGCGGACGCGGGGTCGAGTCTGCTCCGGGACACGAGCCCCGCCACCTCGGCGGCCGGCCGGCCCAGAGAGGTGAGCTCGTGGTGCAGGGGGAAGACTGGCTCCCCGTCCAGGTGCTGGTAGCGGCTGTCGGAATCCCTGCGGTGCACCGACGCGCAGCCGAGCGCCTCCGCGAACAGGAAGGCGCGGTTGGTGCAGGCGCCGTACGAGACGCGGGACGGCAGCATCAGGCCGAGCGTCCGCTCCGGCTCGGCGGCGCCGGAGCGGGCGATCACCTCGCGCAGGAAGGACCGCTGCCGGGCCTCGTCGAGGTGGTGGACGACCACGCCGGGCACGGGGGGCAGCGCGGCCACCGCCCGCCGGTGCTCGGCGAGGACCGGGGGTGCGGAGGAGTCCAGGATCAGCAGGTGCACCTCGACGTCGAAGTGACGGGCGCCGTGGGCGGCTTCCTCCGCGACGGCCCGGATCGTCTCGGGGCAGGCGCGGTGGGTGGGCAGGGTCAGACAGACGCGGCGCACGCCGGCTCCTCGCCCTCGTCGGTCTCCGCGGCGTGCCAGGAGGTGAGGCCGAGGGGGCGGCTCCCGAGCTCGTTCAGGTCGGCCGTGGGGTAGCGCTTGGACTCGTGCAGGACGGGGTCGCCGACCAGGGTGCGGTTCCAGCGCGGGGTGCGCAGGTGCCGCCAGGACTCGACCCGGGACTTCCGCAGCTTCGCGTGCTCCTCCAGGGCCGGCATCATCGACAGGTACTGGACCGCCCGCACCTGGTCCGCCGAGGTGTTGCGGGCCACGCCGTGGGCGAGGAGGCCGTTCCAGATCAGCAGGTCGCCGGGATGCAGATCGGGGCGGACGACGGGGAACTCCGTGCGGTCCACGACGGGCCGGACGGGGTCGCGGTCGGCCGGCTGGTCGGGCTTCCACTCCTCGAACCGGCGGAAGAGCTCCGGGCAGCACTGGAAGCCGCCGGACTCCGGCCTCGTGTGGTTGAGCGCGATGATCCCCTGCACCCGCTGCGGGGGCACGCCGAGCGTGGTGTCGATGTCCCAGTGCAGGTCGATGTCGAAGCCCCGGTCGGTGGGTTCGATCAGGGCGCGGTCGCGGTTGCGCACATTGGGCGGGTTGAGGTTCAGCCGGTCCTGGGTGACCCACAGCTCCTCGCAGTCCCACACGTCCACGAAGGCGTCGTACACCCGCTGGGACTGGCGGCTGTCCCAGAGCAGTTGATGGTGGTACGCCTCCACGAAGCCGTACACGTGCAGCTGCTGGTCCAGTTCGGAGCGGAACGGCCGGTCCTCGTACCAGCTGTCCGGCCGGTCGGGGTCGAGGCCCTGGAAGTCCCAGGCGAAGTCGAGCAGGCGTCGCGCCGCCTCCGCGGGGACGGCCTCGCGGACGATGACGTAGCCGTACGTCTGCCAGTGGGCGAAGTCCTCCTCGGACAGCACCCGCAGCGGCCGGGACTTCCTCAGCTCCCGCAGGGTGGTCTGCGCGAGGTACGACTCCCCGTCCGCGCTGAAGTACGGCAGGTCCGACGCCGCCCGGTGCAGATAGGGGCGGCGGGCGCGGCGGGGCGGAGCGGGTGTCGTCATGGTTCCTCCAGAGGCGGTGGCCGGAGGTCAGTCGGCCACGTCGTTCAGAAGAATTGGTTTAGACCATCTCTTCTGTCAAGTGACCTCCCGGTGTGTCGAGTTGGGTATTCGGCCAGCTCGGCCGGATGGCGGCTTTGGTCTAGACAACCTTCGAGGGGCTGGCTTAGGGTCGCCTTGCGCAGTCCGGTCCCTGATGGAGCATCAGGCGGCTTCTTCGCCGTGCCGTGGTCGACGAGGACCCCACGCCGTGACTGTTCGCCCACGCCCAGAGGGAGCGTTTCCATGAGCACACCCGGCATCGCCGTCCTGCCCGACGGCGGCCTGAAGAGCCCCGGTCCCGGCCTGATCACGCTGGACCCGGTCCGCACCGCCCTGCTGCACGGCCTCGACGAACTGCTCACCGGACTGGCCGCGCGCCTCTCCGCCCCCGAGGTGGTGGGACCGCCGCTGCTCTCCGTCGAGGGCCTCGCGCGCCTCGACTTCTTCCGCAACTTCCCCCATCTCGGCGTCTCCGCCGGACGGTTCACCCCCGAGGCGCTCGACGACCTCGCCGCCGGAGGGGCACCGGGCGAACTCCCGCTCCGGCCGACCGGCCACCTCCTGCCCTCCGCCACCTGCTACGGCCTGCTGCTCTCCCTGGAGGGCCGGGACGTCGGCGAGGGCGGACTGCGGCTCTCCGCCGCCGGCCGCTGCTTCCGCAACGAGACCCACTACGACGGGCTGCGCCGCCTGTGGGGCTTCCACATGCGCGAGGTCCTCTACCTCGGCACCAAGCAGGGCTCCCTCGAACACCTGGAACACGGAGCCGAGTTCATCCAGGAACTGGCCGGACGCCTCGGCCTGGAGCTCGACCGCGCCGTGGCCGACGACCCCTTCTACGACAAGGGCGGCTCCCGCGCCCGGCTCATGGCGCTCGACCCCGTCAAGCACGAGTTCAGCGCCCCCGACGGCACGGCCATCGCCTCCGTGAACCGGCACCGCAACTTCTTCGGCGAGCGCCTCGACATCCGCGCGGGCTCCGCGGGCCCCGCGTACAGCGCCTGCGTCGCCTTCGGCGTCGAGCGCTGGGTGCACGCGATGATCCTCGCCCACGGCACCCCCGAGCGGGCCCTCGACCGGCTGCGCGACGCGCGCGCCTGACCCCCTTCCCGACCCCGTACCCCAGCACAGCAAGGAGCGTCCCCATGGATCCCATCGCCGCGTGGCTCCACGAGAAGAACCCCGGTCTGGACGGACCGATCGACGCGGACGAGGACCTCATCGAGGCCCGGCTCATCGACTCCATGGACTTCCTGGAGTTCATCGACCTCCTGGAGGAGCTGTCCGGCAGCTCCATCGACCTCCAGGAGGTCACCATCGACGACTTCCGCACCATCGGGCGCGTCCAGGAGCGCTTCCTGAGTGCCGCCCCGTGACCCGTCGCCCGCGCTGGCCGTAGTGGCGACCACCGGGGAGGTCCTGAACCACCCCGAGCTGCACGAGGGCCTGCTCGCGCCCTGGGAGCGGCGGCGGCTCGACCGGATCCGGGTGCCGGGCCGCCGCGACGACGTGCTGGCCGCCCGCCTCCTCGTCCGACTGTGCGTCTCCCGGTTCACCGGGCTCCCGCCGCACGCCTGCGGCCCGGACCAGTTCTGCGACGGATGCCGGCGGTACGGGCACGGCCGCCCGTACCTGAGCCGCCGTCCCGGGCTCGGCGTCAGCCTGAGCCACGCCGACGGCCTGGCGGCGGCGGCCGTCGGCCCCGGTCCGGTCGGCGTCGACGTGGAGCCCGCGGCGCGCAGGCCCGGCCCCCTCGCCGTCCTGCGAAGGCTCCTGACCGGGCCCGAGCTGCGGGAGGCGGAGGCCGGACCGGACCCGGAGGCGGCGCTGCTCCGCCTCTGGGTGCGCGGCGAGGCCCGGTTCAAGGCGGGCGGTCAGGAGGGCCTGAGGGTCCGGGAGTGGGACGACCGCGAACGGGCGGCCGTCGCGGCGTTCGCCGGTACGCACCCGGTCACGGTCATCGCATGCGGGGACCGAGCGTCCGGACGACCTGGGTGAGGACCTTCTCCGTCCAGTTCCGCTTCGACTGCGGGTACTCCCCGACGCCGTCCGCGGTGGACATGCCGCTCACCTCGAACTGGTACGGGCCCTGGTGGCAGGTGGGCCCGTCGGAGACGTCCGGCAGGAAGCAGCCCTCGGTGCCGAGCGAGGTGCCGAGGTCCCGGAACTCCTTCTTGTACGCGCCCTCGCCCGCCCGCTTGCGCGCGTCCGCGAGGTCCTCGGCGTAGTGCCGCTGGACGAGGGCCGGATCGGCGACGGCCGTGAAGGTGACCTTGACGCTGCTGTTGTGCGCGCTCTCGTACGTCGACGGCAGCCCGAACCTGAACGCGCAGCCGCCCGCCGGGACGTCACCGGTCGTGCCGGGAGCGGCCTCGGACAGCGGGTTGAAATCGATGATCGTGACCTTCACCGGGTCCCGCGCGACGTCGGTCGCCTGCGGGAGGACCGACCGGATCTCCGCGTCGCTGAGCACCTCGCAGGCGTTCGGCCACTGGGCGAGCGGCAGCGAGCTGTTCGCGGCCGGCCGCGCGTCCAGCTTCGGCCCCGAGGGCCGCGCCGCGCCGAACTCCAGCGGCGGCGGCTCGCTGCTGCATCCCGCGAGCGCGAGGGGCGCGGCCACGGCGAGGACGAGGCACCACCGGTTGACTCTGGACACGTCACATTCCCCCGAGAGTGAAGACGCCGGATTCGGGGCCCATTCTGCACGCGGGCACGACACGGCCCCTCGTGCTTCCCCGCATCCCCGCTGTGATCCTGACGACAGGCCGGCCGTCCCGCGCAGGCCGTGCCCCGCCGGACGGGCCCGAGGCCCCCGCGCGCACCGGACGGCCGAATGCCGCGACCGGGTCGGGCGAATCCGGCGCCCCGGGCGTGGCCCGGCGGCCCGGCGGTGGTACGTCGATGGCCATGCAGCCAGGCACACCCCCGACGGTCACCCCCTTCCTCCGTACGGCCGCCGCCTACGCGTGGCGGCTGCTCGTCGTCGGCTTCCTCGTCTACAACCTGTTCGCCGTGCTCGGCCGCTTCCACGAGATCGGCGTGGCCGTCTTCCTCGGCCTGGTGATCACCGCGCTGCTCCGGCCCGTCGCCGACGTGCTCGCCAAGGCACTGCCCCGCCCGGCGGCGGTCGCCGTCACCCTGCTCGGCGGCATCGCGCTCGTCCTCGGGGTGCTCGCGCTGGTCGGCGAGGCGGTCGCCGGTGAGCGGGCGACGCTCGTACGCGAGTTCCGGGACGGGGTCGGACGGATCGAGGACTGGCTGGAGCGGCCGCCGTTCCGGCTCTCCCCCGAGGCGCTCTCCGGCGTGCAGGAGAAGATCGGGGACTTCCTCAGCAGCCACCGCTCCGCCCTGCTCAGCACGGCGCTGAGCGGAGCGGGCCAGCTGGTCGCCGTCCTCACCGCGCTGGCCCTGGCCCTGTTCAGCGCGGTGTTCTTCATCCACTCGGGGGACCGGCAGTGGGCCTGGTTCCAGGACCAGCTGCCGGCGTCGGTGCGCGATCGCGTGGGCATCGGCGGACGGGCGGCCTGGCGCACCTTCACCGGCTACACGCACGGCATCGTCCTGGTCGCCGCCCTGAACGCGGTCCTCGTCGGCATCGCCCTCTGGATCCTCGGGGTCCCCCTCGCCGTCCCGCTCGCCCTCCTGGAGTTCCTGGCCGCCTTCGTCCCGCTGATCGGCTCGCCGATCGCCCTCGCGGTCGCCGCCGTCGTGGCCCTCGCCTCGCAGGGCCCGCTGGTCGCGGGGATCGTCATCGCCCTGATCGTCGTCATCGGCCAGATCGAGGGGCACCTGCTGCACCCCCTCGTCATGAGCTGGGCCGTGCGGCTCCATCCGCTGGTGGTGGCCATCACGGTGGTCGCGGGCTCGATCGCCGCGGGCATCGTGGGCGCGGTGGTCGCGGTCCCGCTGGTCTCGGTGGTCTGGTCGGTCCACACGGCGCTCCGGGCCGCGCGCGGCTGAGCCCCACCGCCACGCGGGACCGTGCGGGCGACCAGGGCCCGTCCGGCGGACCAGGGTCGGAAAGGTCCTAGTGGGACTGTGGGACGGAACCGGTACTGTCGCATCCATGCTCGAACTGATCGCACCCACCGTCCGGTTGCACGCCGCCTGGACGGAGGCGTACGCCGAATGGCCCGCCGAGGCGCAGCAGGACGGGGCGGGGCTGCGGCTCGCCCCCGAGGCCGGCCTCGACCGGCCGGAGGTCTTCGCCGCCTGGGTGGAGCGGCTGCGCGAGCAGGGCGACACCACGGTGCCCGCCGCCCCGGGCCGGGTCCACGCCACGTACCTGTGGATCGTCGACGGCGACACCTGCCTCGGCGCCGCCGAACTGCGGCACTCGCTCAACGACTTCCTCCGCGAGGCCGGCGGCCACATCGGCTACAGCGTGCGGCCGTCCGCCCGCCGCCGGGGCGTGGCGACCCGGACCCTGGGACAACTCCTGCTCCGGGCCCGCGACCTGGACCTGGACCGCGTCCTGGTCACCTGCGACGAGGACAACCCGGGCTCCGCGCGGACGATCGAGCTGGGCGGCGGCGTCCTGGAGGACGTCCGGACCAGCGCGTACGGCACGAAGCGCCGGTACTGGATCACACCGCCCCCCGCGCCGGGAGCGGGGGGACGGGCCGAGGAGCGCGCCGAGTGATCGCGGAACTGCTCCCGGACGCCGTCGCCTCCGCCTGGCGGCTCGACGACACCGAGTCCGTGACGCTCTTCCCCGAGGAGGCCGCCGCCGTCGCGCGCGCCGTCATCGGGCGACAGCGCGAGTTCGCCACCGTACGGCTGTGCGCACGGCTCGCGCTGCGCCGCCTCGGCCTGCCCGAGACCCCCGTCGTACCGGGCCCGCGCCGGGAGCCGCGCTGGCCGCACGGGGTGGCCGGAAGCATGACCCACTGCGAGGGATACCGGGCCGCCGCCCTGGCCAGGACCACGGACGTGTCGTCCCTCGGCATCGACGCGGAACCGGCCGCCCCCCTGCCCGAAGGGGTACTGGAGCGCGTGTCCCTGCCCGGTGAACGCCGCCACCTCCAGGCCCTGGCGGACCGCGTGCCGGACGTCCCCTGGGACCGGCTGCTGTTCAGCGCCAAGGAGAGCGTCTTCAAGACCTGGTACCCGCTGACCCGGCGCGAGCTCGGATTCGAGGAGGCGTCGATCGGCTTCGAACCGCCCCCGGAGGGCGGGGGAGCGGCCTCGGGCACGTTCACCGCCCGGCTCCTCGTCCCCGGCCCGGTGATCGGCGACACCAGACGGAACGTCTTCACCGGACGCTGGCTCGTCCGCGAGGGGCTGGTGCTGACCGCGATCGCCCTGACCCGGCAGCCGTAGCGGCGCACGGAACCGGGCGGCGCCGTCCGGCGTCCGTCCCGGGCATGAGCGAGAACCCCTCACAGGAATCGCGGGACCGGACGGAGAGCGCCGTCGGCTGTCTGCTCGCCGTCGTCGGCGTCGCGGTCGCGGGCGCCTTCGCGCTGCACCGGGCCGCGTACAGCATCGACGGCGGCTTCGAGGCGCACGCCCGGGACTGGGGGGTGATCCTCGTCGATCTGCCGCTGATCCTCTTCGCCGGACTCGTCGGCCCTCCGCTGACCTGGGCGGCGGCCATCCGCCGGCTCCGGCCGTGGGCGGCGGCGCTCGTCTGCGCGGTCGTCGCCGGACTCGCGCTGTGGGGCCTCGCGGCCTGGTGGCATCCACGGCAGGCCCCCGACCCGGGCTACGGGCCCGGCATCTGACGGCCGCTCGCCGAGGGGGAGCGTGCCCCGGGCCCGCCCCGACCGGGGCGCGGCCACGACCACGGGAGGACGAGGAACCCCATGGCGCAGGAGCACGCGGAGCGCACCCCGGGCGCGGTCGTCTCGTATCCCGTGGGGCACGTCGTCGGCGGGCGGGGCGAGGTGCGGGACGACGCGTGGGGGGACGTCGAGTCGGTCGTCCGCCTCGACGCGGAGGCCTTCGGGCCCGAGGCGCTGGCCGGCCTCGACGCCTTCTCGCACCTGGAGATCGTCTACCACTTCGACCGGGTGCGCCCGGAGGCCGTCGAGACCGGCGCCCGCCACCCGCGCGGCAACGAGGAGTGGCCGCTGGTCGGGATCTTCGCCCAGCGCGGCAAGAACCGCCCCAACCGCCTCGGCGTCTCCCGCTGCCGCCTGATCCGCACGGACGGTCTGGACCTCCACGTGCGGGGCCTGGACGCGGTCGACGGCACCCCGGTCCTCGACATCAAGCCGTACATGACGGAGTTCGGCCCCCAGGGACCGACCGACCAGCCCGCCTGGGCCGACGAGATCATGCGCCACTACTACTGAAACAGGGGCCGCTCCCGGCGGTGAACAGGCGTACGAGACCCGAATTAGGGTTGCCCCGTGCGTGTACTTCTTGTGGAAGACGACGAGCCGGTCGCGGAGTCCCTCCGGCGTGGCCTGCTGCGCTACGGGTTCGAGGTGGAGTGGGTCACCACGGGGACGGCGGGGCTCGCCGTCACCACCCCCTACGACCTCGTCCTGCTCGATCTCGGCCTGCCCGACACCGACGGGCTCGACGTCTGCCGGGCCCTGCGGCGCCGCGGTGACGTGCCGATCATCGTGATCAGCGCCCGCAGCGACGAGACCGACCGGGTCGTCGGCCTGGAGATCGGCGCCGACGACTACGTCTCCAAGCCCTTCGGGGTGCGCGAGGTCATCGCCCGGATCCGGGCCGTGATGCGCAGGGTGCGGCCGACGGAACAGCCCACCGGCCCCCAGCGGTACGGCGCCCGGCTGAGCGTCGACCGCAAGGCCGCGCGGGTGTGGCTGGACGACACCGAGGTGGCGCTGACGCCCAAGGAGTACGACCTGCTCGCCTTCCTCACCGAGGAACCGGGCGCCCTGATGTCCCGCGAGCAGATCATGGAAGCCGTCTGGGACGCCAACTGGTTCGGCCCGACCAAGACCCTCGACGTCCACGTGGCGGCGCTGCGGCGCAAGCTGGCCGGGGCCGTGACCGTCGAGGCGGTCCGCGGCGTCGGCTTCCGCCTGGTCGTGGACCCCGCGGGCCGCCCGTGATCAGACGCCTCATCGTCAGCTACGTGGCCCTGGTCGCGGTGGCGCTCGCCGCCTTCACCGTGCCCGTCGCCTTCACGCTCACCGCCCAGCTGCGCGGGGACACCGAGGAGTCCGTACGCCGCGAGGCCACCACGATGGCGCTGCTCCTCGGGGACGGCGACGCGCCCGCCCGGCAGGCGCTCGCCCGGATGGCCGGGGCGTACGCCGGAGAGACGCCCGGGACGGTCGAGGTGGTGGCCGCCGACGGCAGGAGCGCGATGCCGCCGCTGCCGCTGCCGGCGCACCCGGACGACGCGGCGTTCGGCGCGGCGCTGGAACGGGGCAGGACCACCGTCGACTGGGGGTCCCCGCTCGTGTGGGGGCCGGAACTGGTCGTCACCGTGCCCGTGCACGCCCGGAGCGAGCCGCCCGAGGAGGACGGGGAGGACCGGGAGGACGAGACCGGGGCCGAGGACGGGACCGTCGCGAGGTCCGCCCCGGCGGAACGGATCGTCGGCGCGGTGCGCGTCCGGTACGCCACCGCCGACCTCAGCGACCGGCTGTGGCGGATCTGGGGATTCCGCGCGATCCTCGCGGTCGGCGTGCTCGCGGTCGCCGCCGGTCTCGGCGCGATCGTCGCCCGGCTGCTCACCAAGCCGCTGCGCCAGCTCAACGACATGGCCAGCCGGTTCGGCGACGGCGACCTCACCGCCCGCTCGCCGGTCACCGGCCCGCAGGAGACGCAGACCCTGGCCCGCACCCTCAACCAGGGCGCCGAACGCCTCGACACCCTCGTCGCCTCGCAGCGCATCTTCGTCGCGGACGCCTCCCACCAGCTGCGGACCCCGCTGACGGCGCTGCGCCTCTCGCTCGACAACATCGCCGACGGCGTCGACGACGAGTTCGTCCGCGAGGACGTCGAGCAGGCCACCGCCGAGGTCGTACGGATGAGCCGCCTGGTCAGCGGCCTCCTCGTGCTCGCCCGGGCCGAGGCCAAGGTGTCCGCGCCCGAACCGCTGGCGCTGCGCGAGCTGGTCGAGGAGCGGCTGAAGGTCTGGCGCCCGGCCGCCGACGAGCGCGGGGTGACCATCGTCCTGACCGGCGACGCCGAGGACCTGCCGCCGGTGCTCGCCGGACCCGGCAACCTCGACCAGGTCCTCGACAACGTGCTCTCCAACGCCCTGGAGGTCTCCCCGGACCGGGGGACGATCACCGTACGGGTGGAGACGGGCGGCCCCGAGGAAGCGGTCCTGGAGGTCCTCGACCAGGGCCCCGGCATGTCCGCCGCCGAACAGGCCCGCGCCTTCGACCGGTTCTGGCGCGGCCAGGGACTGACCGGCCGCTCCGGTTCCGGCCTGGGGCTCGCCATCGTCAGGCAGCTGGTCACGGACGACGGCGGAGCGGTGGCCCTGCGGGACGCGCCCGGCGGCGGACTGTGCGTGCGGATCGCCCTGCGGACCGTGGCCGAGGGGCCCCGGTGGATCAGCCCTCGGCCGGGAGCACCGAGGAGTGGTGGTTGACGATCAGCCACGTGCCGTCGCGCTTCTCGTACGCGTAGGTGTAGCGGGCGTCGACCGCCTTGGTGACACCGGTCTTCGGGTCGGTGAGGTGGAAGCGGTAGAGGCCGGCGTCGATCGCCGAGTTCCGGTCGAGGACGTGGATCACCGAGCGGACCTTCTCGCCCCGCGGCTTCTTCTGCAGGAAGTGCTCGAAGTAGTCGGTTATCTCCGCGTGGTTGGTACGGATCCGGGGCGAGGCGGTCGGCAGCAGGACGGCGTCCTCGGCGTACAGCTCGGTGACCCGCTCCGGGTCGCCGGAGACCAGCGCCGCGTTCCAGCGGTCGAACAGGCCGGCGATCTCGCGCTCGCCGGCCTTGGCCCTCCGGTCGTCCTTCGCGGCGGCCGTGGCCTGCCGGCCGTCCTTCCCGCCGGACTGCGCCACGCCGACCCCGGCGGCGAAGGTGCCGAGGGCGGCGACGGCGAGACCGCCGGCGAGGACGGCGCGGGTACGGGGCTTGCGCTTCATCAGAGGCTCCTGCTTCGCGTGAACGTGCCCTGAACGCCGGTGCGTTCGGGGGTGCTGCCACTTTCGCCGCGCCCGGTGAAGCCCCCGTGCAACGGACGTCAAGCGCCCGTCCAAGACTCGGGAAAGGCCCCTCAGCGCCGGGTCCCCGCCGTACGCGCCACGACGAGGAGGAAGAGTCCGCACGCCGACACGACGAGCCATCCCGGACGGGCCGCGGCGGCGAGCCCGGCATCGCCGGCGCCCGCGACGAGTCCACCCGCGACGGCGATGCCGACCGCCACGCCGACCTGGCGCGAAGTGGACGTGATCGCCCCCGCCACCCCGGCCCGGGACGGCGGCAGACCGCCGACCGCCGTGTTGGTCAGGGGCGCGTTGGCGAAGCCGAACCCGATGCCGATGAGCAGGAAGGCGAGCAGGATCAGCGGCACGCCCGTGTCCCCGTCCAGGCCCACCAGGCAGAGACCGCCGGCGGCGGTGAACCCGCCCGCGAGGACCAGCGGACGCCGGGGTCCGACCCGGCCCACCAGGACTCCGGACCAGGGCGCGCACAGCGTGGCCCCGAGCGCCATGGGCAGTGTCGCGGCGCCACTCGCGAGCGGCGTCCAGCCGCGGCCGTGCTGGAGGTAGAGGGTGCTGAGCAGCAGGGTCACGTTGAGGGCGACGAAGACGGCCGTCGCACCGAGCACCGCCGTGACGAACGGCGGCCGGCGGAACAGGCCGAGGTCCATCAGGGGCTCGTCGCGCCCCCGTTCGACCCGCACGAAGCAGGCCGTGGCCGCCGCCGTCAGCGCGTACCCGGCGAGGGCGGCGGGTGACGACCAGCCGATGCGGGGCCCCTCGATGAGGAGGCCGACGGTGAGGCAGAGCAGCAGGGTGAGGAGCGCCTGACCGGGCAGATCGAGGCGGCGGGCGCGCTCCCCACGGGACTCCGGCACGAACAGGGCGACCAGGAGGAGCGCGAGGACGACCACCGGCACGTTGAACCAGAACACCGCACGCCAGCCGAACGCGGCGATGAGCGCCCCGCCGGTGACCGGGCCCGCCGCCATGCTCAGCCCGAAGACCGAGGCCCACACCCCGATCGCCCGGGCCCGTTCCCGCGGATCGGGCATCGCGGCCACCACGATCGCCAGCGCCACCGGACTCAGCATCGAGGCCCCGATCCCCTGGACGGCCCGGGCGGCGACGAGCACGCCGAGGGACGGGGCGAGGGCGCAGGCGACGGAGGCGAGACCGAAGACGAGCAGCCCGCAGCGGAAGACCCGGCGGCGCCCCAGGCGGTCGGCGAGGGCGCCGGAGACGATGAGCAGGCTGGCCATCACCACCGTGTAGGCGTCGACGACCCATTCGAGGCCACGGGTGCCCGCGCCGAGGCCCCGCCCTATCTCGGGCAGCCCCACATTGACGATGGTGGCGTCGACGCCCACCAGGAACATGCTGAGCGCGCAGACGGCGAGGACCGTCCAGCGCCGGCGCGCGCTCAGCGGGGTGGGCGGAGCGGCCAAGGATGTCGTGTGCACGTGAGTTCCCCCTTCGACTCGGACGAGTCGACTGCGACGAGACCGGACACTGCCCAGACTCGGACCGGGGGAGCGGTAGTGGCAAAGAACTTTGCCGAGACCGCAAAACGGTGGTCAGACGGAGGCGAAGAGGTCCCCGGGGGCGTCGTCGAGGACGAAGCCGTTGTCGAAGCGGACCCGGACCGTCAGCCGGAGCTTCCGCTCCTGGTACGCGGCCCACGCCGGCTCCAGGGAGCCGACCTGCTCCTCCAGCTGCGCCCTGCTGCCCGGGGGCATCTGGTGGCCGAAGTCGTCGAGGAGGGACTTGAGCCGCTCGTACTCGCGGACCTCGTGGCTCTGCGGCCGGTCCGCGTCCAGCCGTTCGACGACGCCCTCACTGCCGGCCGGCAGGGCCAGGAACCCCGCTCCGGTCTCCCCGGCGTCGTCGCCGGCCGCGACGACCAGCCCGGCCAGCCTGAGGTCCACGGCCAGCTTCACCCGCCGGCCCTCCGTCAGTGTCGTCATCGGTCCTTCGTCTCCAGCTCGTCGGGGAGGTCATTGTCCGACATCCCGGTGACGCCCATGGCCCCGTACGGGTGGACTCGCCGTGCGGGCGCCTGAAGGGAGCGGCGTCGCGCGGGCCCGGTGGTGATGCTGCCGTCCCGAAGACCGCGACCCGGAAGAGGCGCCCCCGACATGCGACGTACCCCCTCCCGCCGGCTGTTCGCCGCGACGCTGCTCGTGGCGTCCGTGCTGGCCCCGATGACGGCGACGCCCGCCGCCGCCGTCCACGCCGTGCGCGCCGTCGCCGCCGGGGACGACTGCCCGCCGGACGGACTCGGCCCCGAGGTGACCGCCCGGCTCGACAAGGCCATCGAGGACGTCCGCGAGCAGGCCGGCATCCCCGGCGTCGCCGTCGGCCTCTGGATGCCGGGCAGGGGGAGCTACGTCCGCGCCACCGGCGTCGCCGACGAGGTCACCCGCGAGCCGATGACCACCGACGGCTTCGTCCGCATCGGCAGCGAGACCAAGACCTTCACGGTCACCGCGCTCCTGAAGCTCGTCGACGACCACCGGATCGGCCTGGACGACCCGATCTCCCGCTACGTCCACGGAGTGCCGAACGGCCGCCGCATCACCCTGCGCCATCTCGCCGAGATGCGCAGCGGCCTCTTCCCGTACACCTCCGACCCGGACTTCATCCACGACCTGCTCAGCGATCCGCAGCGGTACTTCGCCCCGGAGGAGGTGCTCGCGTACGGCTTCAGGCACAAGAACACGTTCGAGCCGGGCGCGAAGTTCGAGTACTCCAACTCCAATCTGGTGCTCCTCGGCCTGGTCGTCGAGAAGGTCAGCGGTCAGCCCCTCACCGAGTTCCTGCGCAACCGCGTGCTCCGCCCGGCCCGTCTGCGCCACACGCTCCTCCCGGCCGGCCCGGAGTTCCCCGAGCCGCACCCCCGCGGCTACACGAACCAGACGCTCAGCGGCGCGGTCGCGGACTCCACCGACTGGAATCCCAGCTGGGCCTGGGCCGCCGGCGCGATGGTCTCCGACCAGCACGACCTGCGCCGCTGGGCGAAGATCCTCGCCACCGGCGAACTGCTCGGCCCCGAGACGCAGGCCCAGCGGCTCAGGACCCTGCCGACGGGCTTCCCCGGCCTCGGCTACGGCCTCGGCATCTTCGACGCCAACGGCTGGATCGGGCACAACGGCTCGATCCCGGGATACGAGACGGTCACCGTCTACCTGCCCGAGCGGGACGCCACCCTCGTCATCATGATCAACACCGACATCACCAGCCAGGGCCAGGAACCGTCGACACTGCTCGCCCGCGCGATCACGTCGGTCGTCACCCCGGACCACGTCTACGCCGCCGCGATCCAGCCGAGGTAGACCCCGCCGGACCGCCCCGGCCGACCAGGACGAGACGTCGAGCCCGGTCGGCCGGGACGCCCTCGCGGACGTCAGGCGAGGACCACCGGTTCGCCGCTGAGCCCGACGCCCGCCGCGCGCAGTTCGTCGAGCGCGACGACGGTCGTGCCGGCGGCGACCCCCGCCGTGTAGTCGAGGAGGACGCGCACGTCGAAGCCCGCCCGGACGCCGTCGAGCGCCGTCGCCTTCACACAGTGGTCCGTCGCGATCCCGACGACGTCGACCCCGCCGACCTCGCGCTCGCGCAGCCAGTCGCCCAGCGGCGTGCCGCTCTCGGTGAAGCCCTCGAAGCCGCTCTTCGACGCCGAGTGGGCACCCTTGAAGAAGACCTCGTGCACCTCGCCGGAGTCGACGACGGGCGCGAAGTCCGGGTGGAACTCGCCCCCTTCGGAGCCGACGACGCAATGCACCGGGAAGGAGTCCTGGAAGTCCGGCTCGTCGGAGAAGTGGCCGCCCGGGTCGATGTGGTGGTCGCGGGTCGCCACCACGTGCGCGTACCGCCCGTCGGCGTCCCGGATGAGCTCGGCGATGGCGCCGGCACGTCCGGCGCCGCCCTTCACCGGGACGTTGCCGCCCTCGCAGAAGTCCTTCTGTACATCGACGACGATCAGGGCACGGCGCACGGCAGCGGCCTTTCCTAGAAGTGGAGGAATGTCCTCCGTATGCTCCCGTCTCCGGTGGCCGAGGAGTGGGGCACGCGCCCGCCGTTCACCCGATCGGGATCACTCCACCACACCCCGGACGACGCCGAGCTCGACCAGGTCCCGGGGGCGCAGGCGGAGCTGGTCGGCGGTGGTCGCCGACTCCTCGGGGGCGCGCTTGAGGATGGCGGTGGCGGCCTCGGGGGCGATGACGGAGAAGTAGCTGTCCGGTGTGGCCCAGGTGTTGCCCGGGGCGGCGAGGGCGAGGGCGCCGCCCGAGCCGCCCTCGCCGATGAGCAGCGAGGTCAGCGGGGTGCGGGCGGAGGCGACGGCGGCGAACAGGTCGGCGATGGACGTGCCCGCGCCCGCGTGTTCCGCCGCGGCGTCGTTCGCCGCGCCGGGGGTGTCGATCAGGGTGAGCACCGGGATGCCGAGCCGGTCGGCCAGGCGCACCAGGCGGGCCGCCGTGCGGAAACCGGCCGGGCGGGTCGCGGTGCCGCACTGCGCCGCGTAGGCGACGGTACGGCCGTCGGGGAGCCGCCCGAAGCCGCACCGCATGCCCGGGTCGACGCCCCCGCACCGGTCGCCGGAGATCTCCTCGCGCAGGGTGAAGTGGGCGTCGAGGTACGCGCCGGCCCGGGGCCGGTCCGGGTGCCGGGTGCGCGCCACGGCCTCCCGGCCGCTCACGTCGGGCGACGCACCCGGGTCGCCGAGCGCGGACGGCGGGGGGACCGGGCCCTCGGCGGGGCGGACGAGCAGCGAGAGCCAGCGCCCGAGGGTCTCGCGCAGCGCGCCGGGCGGCACGATCGCGTCGATGTGACCGTGGGCGAGCTGCGCCTCGGCGGTGTACGCGGCCGGGTCCGCGTCCGCCGGCCGCACGCGGGAGCCGGCGAAGCCGACCTGGGCGCCCGGCAGGGCGAGGACGACATCGGCGCCGGCGCCGAGGGTGGCCCAGCCGCCGCCCGTCGTCGGATCCCGCAGCACGGCGATCTGCGGCAGCCCCGCGGCCCGGGTCCGCTCCGACTCGCCCGCCAGGAGCTGGAGTTGCATGAGGGCGCGCATGCCTTCGTGCATCCGGCTGCCGCCGGTGGCCGGCAGGACGACCACGGGCAGCCGCCGCTCCCGGGCCAGGGCGTGGGCGGCGGCGGCCCGCGCGCCCGTCCGCTCCCCGAGGGACCCGCCGAGGAAGCGGAACTCGAAGGAGATCAGCACCGCCGTCACCCCGCCCACCACACCCGTGCCGCAGACCACCGACTCGGTCTCGCCGGTGCGGTCGGCGGCGCGGGCGTGCGCGGCGGAGTAACCGGGCCAGCCGATCGGCCCGTCACCGGTCAGAGGGCCCTCGGCGAAAGGGAGTTCGCGGAAGTCGTCGGTGACGAGGGCGATCGCCTCGCGTGCGGTCGTCGTGTCGCTCATGCCGGCCTCGCCGCTCCTCGCTGGAGTGTGTGTACGGGATGGTGCGGTGCTGCACCTCACCGTACCGCCCGGTAGCCGTCAGCCGCCCGGGACGAAGGCGGGCCGGCGGGCGATCCGCCGCCGGTCGGCGTCCGTGCCGAAGCGGAGGTCGATGGCCCGGGTGGCCTCCGCCCACTCCCGCATGGTCCGCACCGGCGCCAGGGTCTCCCGTACGAACGGGTCGTGCCAGCGGGCGACGGCCCGCCGCCACAGCTCCGCCGGGGGATCCGTCAGGACGTTCCCGACGGTCCCCTCGTAGGCCGCCATCGCCCGCACCGCGCCGTCCGGTTCGATCTGGAGCACGGGCAGGCACACGCCCGCCCTGATCAGGTCCGGGCGCATCTGCAGGGCCAGGTTGTCGGTGGTCGTCACCCGGACGCCCGCAGGTGCGAGCTCCTGGAGCCGCCGCCCGTACTCCGGGCTGCCCAGGAGCCGTACCCGCGCGTCGTCGAGCAGCTCGTGCTCCGCGAAACCCGCCCGGCTGGCGAGCCCCTCCGGGACGACGGCCCCGAACGACACCTGTCCGAGGCCCGGGAACCGGGGCACGACGTCGGTCAGGAACTCCTCGACCTGGTGGGCGTTGCTCCGCATGACCACGTAGTCGACGCCGACGGAGGCCCGGTCGCCGCCGGTCAGCAGCTCCAGGGCGGCCACGGCCCGGTCGAAGGAGCCGCGCCGGCCGCGGATCCGGTCGTGGACGGCGGCGGTGGCCCCGTCGAGACTCACGCTCACCGCCGTGAAGGCGCCGAGGGCCGCCTCGGCCGACGCCCGGTCGAGCGTCCAGCCGCTGGTGAACAGGGACACCGGGATCCCGGCGGCCGTGAACCGCTCCGCGACCGCGAACAGCTCCGGTACGAGCAGCGGTTCGCCCCCGGCCAGGCAGACGCCCTCCGTCCCGAGGGCCAGGATCGCGTCGGCGGCCCGCAGCATGTCCTCGCCGGAGAGGCGGCGCGCCGGGCGCCGCCCGGACTCGGAGTAGCAGTGCGTGCACCGCAGGGGACAGGCGTACGTGATGTCCCACAGGACTTCCAGCGGGTGGTCGGGAATCTCCACGTCGGCTCCTTCAGTGCGGTACGGGGTCGTGGTCGCCGTCCGGGTCGAGCACCACCCGGAGGCGCCGCCGCTCCGGCTCCTCCTCGGCGCCCGGTGCCGGACCGGCGAGGGCGATGCGCGGGAAACGGGCGAGCAGGGTGCCGAAGGCGATCCGGAGCTCGGCGCGGGCGAGCGCCGAGCCCAGACAGTGCTTGTGCCCGAGGCCGAAGG
Source organism: Streptomyces sp. NPDC004284 (assembly GCF_042874035.1). Taxonomy (NCBI): domain Bacteria; kingdom Bacillati; phylum Actinomycetota; class Actinomycetes; order Kitasatosporales; family Streptomycetaceae; genus Streptomyces; species Streptomyces sp. NPDC004284. The sequence continues at coordinate 606,100 of NZ_JBIAMJ010000002.1, forward strand.
CCAGATGGGAGTTCGGCGCCCGGCCGGAGTCGAGACGGCCGGGGTCGAAGCGGTCCGGGTCGAAGCGGTCCGGGTCCTCGAAGCGCTCCGGGTCCCGGTTGACGGCCGCGAGCGCGCAGTGCACCCCGCCACCGCCGGCCAGCGCCGCGCCGTCGACCTCGGTCGCGGTCGCGGCGTAGCGGGACGCGAGCGTCGTCGGGGTGACGTGGCGCAGCAGCTCCTCGACGGTGGCGTCGAGCCGGCCGGGCTCGGCCACGAGCCGCTCCCAGTGCTCCCGCTGCCGCAGCAGCAGCTCCAGGCCGTCGGTGATCAGCCGGGTGACCGGGCGGTGGCCCGCGACGAGCAGGAACCGGACGGCGGCGAGGGCGTCCTCCCGCAGCAGCTCGGCGTCCTCGCCGCCCTGCCGGAGGATCGCGCTGATCAGGTCGTCCCCGGGCGTCTGGGCCCGCGCCCCGATCAGCTCCTTCAGATACCGGGACAGCGCGTGGCCCGCGCTCTCCGTGACGGTGCTCGCCCCGCCGTACTCCGCGACCCAGCCGTACAGATAGTCGCGGACGTATCCCCGCTCCTCCCGGGGGATGCCCAGGAGTTCGCAGAGCACCGCGACCGGGAACGGGCGGGAGAAGACCCGCACCAGATCGACGGCCTCGGCCGGCGGCACGGCCGCGAGCAGCCGGTCGGCCTCCCGCTGGACGCGCGGGACGAGCGCCGCGACCCGGCGGTGGGTCAGATGGCGGGAGACCGTGCGGCGCAGCCTGCGGTGCTCCTCGGTCGGCAGGAAGAACAACTGCTCCTCGTCGCAGGCCTCTTCGTCCGCGCCGGTGCGCATGGACACGGCGAGCGGATGCTCGCCGCGCAGGGCGGGCTCGACCAGGACGGCGGCGGCGACCTCGTACCGGGTGACCATCAGACCGTCCTCGCGGCCGCCGAGGCTGACCTCCACCGTGCCGTTCTCGCGCAGCCGCGTCAGGGCCGGATGGTCCCTGAGCATCTCCGCGCCGATCACGGGAAGTCGGACGGATCCGGCGTACGGGCATTCCATCGGACGGGCCTCCACAGGGCGTCAGGCGGTGGGTTCGAGGAACTGGGTCGCGGCCAGTTCGGCGTAGAGGGGGTCGCCGGCGAGGAGTTCGGCATGGGTGCCGACGGCCCGTACGACACCCCCGTCGAGCACGACGATCCGGTCGGCCATGGCGACCGTGGACAGCCGGTGCGCCACGATCAGGACGGTCGTCGTCCGTGAGACGTCGGCGACGGTGTCCCGCAGCGCGGCCTCGTTCACCGCGTCCAGCTGGGACGTCGCCTCGTCCAGGAGCAGCAGCCGGGGGCGGCGGAGCAGCGCGCGGGCGATCGCCACCCGCTGCCGCTGACCGCCGGAGAGCCGGGTGCCGCGGTGCCCCACCAGCGTGTCGAGGCCCTCCGGCAGGCGCTCCACCAGCTCGTCGAGGCGGGCCGTGCGCAGGACCCGGTCCAGCTCGGGGCCGGTCGCGCCGGGCCGCCCGAGCAGCAGGTTGTCCCGCAGGGAACCGGACACGACGGGCGCGTCCTGCTCCACGTAACCGATGAGGGAGCGCAGTTCGCGCAGGTCCCAGCTGTCCAGCCGGCGCCCGTCGAGGAGGATGCTGCCGGCCGAGGCCTCGTAGAAGCGCTCCAGGAGCGAGAAGAGGGTGGTCTTGCCCGCGCCGGACGGTCCGACGAAGGCCGTGGTGCCCCGGGACGGTACGGAGAAGCTCACCCCCCGGTGCACGGGCGGAAGTTCGGGACCGTACCGGAAGTGCACGTCGCGGAACTCCAGGGAGGCCGGTACGGGGGAGACGGCGGGCTCCTGACCGGGTGCCCGGCCCTTCGGTTCGGCGCCCAGCGACTCGGTCTCCCGGATGCGGTTCACCGCCGCCGCCCCCAGGTGGTACTGGCTGATGCCGCCGACGAGCTGCTGCACGGCGGGCACCAGGTAGAACACGTACATCAGGAAGGCGATGAGCCGGCCGACTTCCAGGGCGCCGGAGGCGACCCGGCTGCCGCCGATCGCGAGGACGGCGAAGAAGGCGGTCTGCACGGCGAGTTCGGCGGTGTTCCCGGCGAGCGCGAGCCACTTCGCCGCCCGCACCCCGGCCCGCCAGGAGGACTCGGCCGCCTCGTGGACGGCCGCCTCGGCGCGGTCCTCCGCGCCGGAGGCCTTCACGGTGCGCAGCGCGCCGAGGGCCCGCTCCAGGGCCGCCCCGACCAGGCCCACCGACTCCTGGGCGGCGGTCCCCGCCTCGTTGACCCGCGCCATGACCGTGCGGACCACCCAGCCGGCGAGGAGCAGCACGCCGAGCGTGATCCCGGTGAGCACCGGGTCGAGCAGGCACATCAGCGTCGTGGTCACGACGAGGGTGAGGACCCCGGTGGCGGTGCCGACGAGCGCGTCGGTGGTGACCTGCCGGAGGAGCGCCGTGTCGGAGGTGACCCGGGCGATCAGGTCGCCGGGCTCGGTCCGGTCGAACTCGCCGATCCGCAGCCGCAGGAGGTGCGAGGAGAGACGGCGCCGCGCGGTGAGGACGACCGTCTCGGCGGCCCGGCGCAGCACGTACTGCGCGGCCGGGCCCGCGAGCGCGGTGACGGCGACGAGGATCCCCATCGCGAACAGCACGCCGTCGAGGGGCCGGTCGTGGGTCAGACCGTCGATGAGCCGCTCGGCCACGAGCGGGATCGTCAGGCCGGCTGCGGCGGTCACCAGGCTCAGCAGACCGCCGAGGGCGAGCGCCGGCCAGGAGGGCCGGATGTGGTCGAGCAGGACGCGCCGGACGGATGCCGTGGGTTCCTCGTGAGGGAGGTCGGGCTGGGGCGGTGTGTTCACGGGATTCCTCGAAGCGGGTCGGGAGGGTGTGTCGGTGCCGGGGCCGCCGTGGGGGGCGGCCCCGGCACCGGACCCGTCAGCAGGTGCCCTTGTAGGAGGTCACGATGCTGTTGCACGGGTGCGCGGACTCGGCCTCGCCGAGCGACTGCAGCTGGAGAACGCAAGCCATCTCTCTCACCTCCTTCCGTGTTCCGTGGACGGTTCCCCGGTCGCGGGCGCCCGCAGATCGAGGAAGGGGACGATCGACGCGTTCTGTTCGAACGCGACGCCGAGGGCAACGAGCACACCCGCGTTTCCGCTGTCCAGGTCCATGGACAGGCGCAGGAGCTGGTTGCCGGGGAAGGCCGGGAGGCCTTCGTGGGAGACGGCGTGCCAGGACAGCCGGCGGACGTGCTCGCGCACGTGCGGCCGGTCCTCGGGCACGTCGAGAAGACCGAGGGTGGTGATGATGCCCGCCCGCCCCATGAACAGCGCGGGATGGCGGACGAACGGCGCCCGGCAGGCGTGCCGCACCCCGGCGACGACCCGCGCGAACTCCGCCGGCTCCGGGGCCGTCGGGTCCGGCACGCGCGCGAGGTACCGGGCCAGGACCAGCGCGAGACCACCGCTGCCGGGACCGAGGTAGACCAGGTGCCGGTTGCCGTACAGGAGCCGGAAGCCCCCGTCCGGGAGGAACTGCCCCCGGTCCGTCTCGCGGCGCAGCGCCGTCCGCGCCAGGTCGAGGTGGCGCGGGTCGCCGGTGAGCTCGTGGAGCCGCAGGAAGAAGTGCGCCACGCCCGTCAGCCCGTGTTCGAGCCCCACCCGCCCCTGCGCCGGGAACATGGGGGAGCCCTCGCGCCCCAGCTCCGCGGCGAGCGTCTCGCCGATGCCGAGGGCCTCCGCGCGCAGCTCCCCGTCGCCGGTGAGCCCGGCGAAGCCGAGCAGGCTCAGCCCGGCGCCCGCCAGACCCGAGTGCAGTCCGGGCGCCCGCAGGCCGCCGTGGAGCGCACGGGCCCGGTCGAGCGCCTCCAGGGCCTCGTCGCGGCGCCCGAGCGCGTCGAGCGCCGCCGCCACGCCGTGCAGGCCGTCCATCAGACCGGGACGCGGCTCCTTCACCCGCCGCACGGCCGCCGCCAGCCACTCCCCGTACTCCTCCGGTACGGCGGCGCCCGCCTGGCGCAGCGCCCACAGCACCCCGGCGGCTCCGGAGGCGACGCCGACGCCGCCCGTGCCGAACTGCTGGGGATCGCCCGGGAAGAGCCGGTCCGTACGGTCCGGGGTCGCGCTCGCGTGGATGCCGGCGACGAGCGCGTCCCGGACGGCGGGCCAGTCCTCGGGAGCCCCGGCGAACAGCCGGGCCGCGGTGTCCTCCCCGAAGGGTTCCCGGCCCTCGCCGAGCTTGCGGACGAGGCGGGCACCGAAGCCCTCGGGCAGCGGGAAGTGCGCGGTGATGACCTCGGTGAGGGTCGCGTACTTGACGGGGTCGCGCTCCTGGAGCGGGTTGATCGGCAGGAACATCCACTGGCGCAGGCAGTTCAGGGCGTACTCGTCGGCCTCCCGCCCGGACATGCCCTCGGGCGCGGTGAATCCGGGAGCGCCGAGCGCCGGGGGCTTCGGGTCGTCGAGGTCGCCGGCGATCTCGAAGTCGATGAGGGCCACGCGTCCGTCGGGGCGCAGGATGACGTTCGCCGGGTGCAGGTCGGCGAAGCGCACCCCCCGCGCGTGGACGGACATCAGCGCCCGGTCCACCTTCGCGAGGACGCCGGTCGCCCACCGGGTGTACTCGGCGAGCTGCTCGGCCGACGGCTCGGGGCTGCCGAGCGGATAGCGGGCGAACACCTCCTCCAGGAGCGTCTCGCCCATGACGTACTCCTCGACGAGGAAGTGGTGCTCCCAGACGACCAGGTGGTCGAGGACCCGGGGCACGCAGTCGAGGCCGTCGAGCCGTTCCAGAACCTCCCGCTGCCGGGTGAGCCGGGCGACGGCGTCGGCTCCGTCGTGGTCGAGTCCCGCGTGCGGCCGGGCCTCCACGAGGACGACGTAGCCCCCGCCGTCCCGGGCCCGGGCCAGATAGACCCCGCCGCCGTTGGAGAAGTGCAGCGACTTCTCGATCAGATACGGGAACTCCTCCCCGCCCGCCGTGCGGCGCTCGACCGAGGCGCGGAGCACCTCCGGGACCGTCACCCACTCCGGCACCGTGAAGACCGGGTCGCGCCGGTCCGGCACCAGCGTGCCGTCCGGTGCCCTTACGGCGTACACGAGTTCACCGCCGGGCGCCGTGTACGTCAGCGGGACGAACGCGCCGTACCGGACGTACACGGGGGAGTCCTCGTACCGGACGTCGCTGAGGACGTACGGGCCGGTGAAGCCCTTCAGGAGCGCCGCGAGCTCCGGGAGCAGCTCGGCGAGGACGGTGTCGTCGGCCGGGTACAGGGTGAGGAGCTTGCCGCTGCCGCCCCGGTCGGCGTACTTGCTGTTCAGGAGCCGCAGCGCGGCCCCGCTGCGGAGGAACTTGAAGGTGACGCCCCGGGCGAGGCAGAACTCGGACACGAGGTCGCACACGGTGTCCGCGTCGGCGGCCGTGGCCGACACGTGGATCTTCCAGCCCTGCTCGGGCAGCCGGCCGTCCTCGGGCTCGACGACCGTCCACAGGCCGTTGGCGCGCCGGCGCCAGCCGGGCGGGCAGGGCCGTTTCCCGGCCGCGAACAGACTGGCCCCGTCCCGCATGTGCCACGGCGGTTCGAAGTAGGCCGGATCGGCCTGACAGTAGGCCATCAGCTCCGGAATCGTGGTGGCTTCCATGCCGACGTCTCCCGTGCGAGAAGGTGAGGAAAGGGAAGAAGAGGAAGAGGGGCTATGCCCGGTGCTCGGGTCCCAGGACGACCGGCAGCGCGAGCAGGTACCGCACCCGGCTCCTGCGGTAGTGCAGTTCCCGGGCGCCGGGCGCCAGGTCCAGGCCGGGGAACCGGCGGGCCAGCGTCCCGAGCGCCGTGCGGACCGCCGCCCGGGCGAAGCCGGCGCCGAGGCACGCGTGCCGCCCGTGGCCGAAGGAGGCGTGGGGGTGCGGGGCGCGGCCCGGGTCGGGCCCGCCGGGCTCCCCGGGATGTACGGCCGGGTCGTGGTTCGCGGCCGTCAGGGAGGCCAGGACGCGGTGCCCCGCCGGGATGCGGACGCCGGGCGCCTCGACCGGTGCGACGGCCCGTCGCGCGAACCCCACCGGGTACGGGGTGACACGGCGCAGCAGTTCCTCGGTGACCGGCCCGGCGAGGGCGTCCGGTTCCCCGGCGAGCAGCCGCCACCGGTCGCGGTCGGCGAGGAGCGCGGCGACGCCGTTCCCGAGGAGCGTCGTCGTCGGCCGGGCCCCGGACACCAGCAGGAGACGGGCGGCCGCGACCACGTCCTCGTCGCGGACGGCCTCGCACATCCTGCTGGTGAGGTCGTCGGCGGGCCGCTTCCGCCGCTCCGCGACGAGCCCGCCCAGATAGGCTTCGACGTCCTCGTGCGCCGCGGGCGGCGGTGTCGGGACCCGCCGGACGAGCCAGTCGGCGAGATACGGCCGGTCGGGCTCCGGCACGCCGAGGAGTTCGCAGAGCGCGGCCACGGGCAGCGGGACCGCGAACGCGGCCACCAGATCGACCTCCCGGTCCCCGGGCAGCGCGTCCAGGAGCCCGTCGGCGACCCGCCGCAGCCGGGGCCGCAGCGAGCCGGTCCACTCCGGGGTGAGGTGCCGCTCGACGAGCCCGCGCAGCCGGGCGTGCTCCCCGGCGTCGACCGTGATCGTGTCGGCGTCGCCCGGGTGGAGGGAGGCCAGTTCCGGCGGCTGCGGCCGGTATCCGGCCGTCGTCGCGGTGTCTCCCCGGAGGCCGGGATGCGTGAGGACCGCCCGCGCGGCCTCGTGCCCCGTGACGACCCAGGTCGGTACGGAGCCGGGCGAGGCGAGCCGGTGGACCGGCCCGGCCTCGGCGAACCGGCGCATGACCGAGGGATCGTGCAGGTCCGAGGGGGAGAGCGCCCGGTTCCGTACGGGACGCGCCCCTTCCTCGGGACCCGGGACGAGATCCGCCAGGAACCGCTCGACGGCCCGCCCGCTGTCGTCGTCGAGGGCCGGCAGCACCAGGACCGGACAGGCGAGAGCCGTCGGCCCTCCGTCCGCCGAAGGCTCCGGCGCGAGCGCCACCACGGCGGCCGCCCGTTCCGGATGCCGGTCCGCGAGGGCGAACACCGCGCCGCAGGCCCGGCCCTCCGCCACGAGGACCATCCGGTCCGGACTGTCCGGCGCCGCCAGGAAGCCGGCGAGCCGCGCGGTCCATGAACCCTCCCCGTCCCCCGTGGCCGGGGAGAGCGTCCGGACCCGCCAGCCGCCCCGTACCGCGAGCGGCTCCAGGCCGGTGACACCCGTACCCGTACAGCCCCCGAGGAGCACGAGCTCCCCGGATCCCCCCGACGCCGGCACGGCGCTCATGTCGTACTCCCCCCGAAGCACTTCGACGACCGGCGGGCTCTCGGTCGTGGTGCCCGCCTGTCGCATAGCCTCCGCCGCAGGGGGGAACGGCGAAAGAGTGGACACCTACTCAATACCCTGCGGACGCCTACTCAACGGACAAGCGCGACACGGGCGCGGGAGGGGGTGGGGGCGCCGGTGAAGGGTGGCGGAAGACCCCTGCCCATCGGCGGAAGACCCCTGCCCGTCAGCGGAAGTCCCCTTCCCCACGCCGGAAGCCCCCTTCCCTTCACCGGGCGCCACGCCGAACTGGAGCGACTGCGCGGCGGATTGCGCAGGCCCGGCTGTCGGGGCGTCGTCCTCACGGGGGAGGGCGGCGTCGGAAAGAGCAGGCTGGCCGCCGAGTTCGCCGACGAGGCCGCCGCGCACCACCGGACCGTGCGGCTCCCGGTGAGCGAGGCGGCCTCGCACGTCCCCCTCGCGGCCTTCGCCCCTCATCTCACCGGCCCCGCGCTCCCCGGCGAACTCGGCCGCCACTTCCAGGAGTTACGGAACCTGCTGGCCACCCCGGCGGGCCGGCCCCGGGTGCTGCTCCTGGTGGACGACCTCCACCACCTGGACGATTCCTCGCTGACCCTGCTGTCCGCGCTCGCCGCCGACGCGGCCACCGGGTTCTTCCTCGTCGCCACCCTGCCGCAGGACGCCGACTGGCCCGAGGCGCTGCGCTCGCTCTGGCACCAGGACGCCGTGGAGCACCTCCGCATCGGCCCCTTCGACCGGGCCACCACCGCGCGGCTCCTCGCCGACACGCTCGGCGCCCCCGTCTCCGCCCCCGTCGTACGGGCCCTGTGGGAAGCGGGACGGGGCAACGCGCTGTGGACCCGGGAGATCCTGCGCGCCGCCGTGCGGGAGGGCACCCTGCGGCCCGTGGACGAGGTGTGGTGCCTCACCGGACCGCTGGACGACACCCTGCTCGACGCCCCCGCCGAAGGGCGCTTCCGCGGGCTCCCGGAGGACCGGCGCACCCTGCTGCGGCTGCTCGCCCTGTGCGGACCGCTCGGGCTCGCCGACGCCCTGGCGCGGGTGACGCCCGAGGCCCTCGCCGACCTGGAGGAGGAGCGGCTCGTCGTGGTCACCGAGGACGACCGGCGCGGCCGGGTCCAACTGGCCCACCCCTGGCACGCCCTGCTCCTCCGCCGGGGCACTCCCCGCCTCCTCGCCCGCTCCCTCCTGCTCGAACAGGCCGGACGCGTAAGGGAGTACGGGGCACGGCGGCACGGCGACGCGCTCTCGCTCGCCCGATGGGAGCTCGACGCCACCGGCACCGCCGACCCCGAACTGCTCGTCCGCGCGGCCGGGCACGCCCTGGACGACGGCGACGTCGACACCATGTGCCGGCTCGCCCGGGCCGCCCTGGCCCAGGGCCCGCACGTCGTCGCCGGACTGCTGCTCGGCGAAGGACTCGGCCAGCGCGGCGAGTTCGGCGAGAGCGTGCCGGTCCTGGAGCGGGCCTTCGACGAGGCCCGTACGCCCGGCGAGGTCGACGCGGCGGCCGCGGCGCTCTCCCAGCACCACCTCTACGGCCTCGGCGACGCCGTCGCCGCGTTCGCGGTACTGGACCGGGCCGCCGACCGGATCGGGATCCGGCCCGCGCTCACGGCCTGCCGGGCCGGGCTGCTGAGCGCCGTGGGCCGCAACGACGAGGCCGCCGCGGTCCTGGCCCTGGCCGAGGGCGCCGACCCCAAGCCGGGGGGCGACGGCCCCGCGGCCGGGGACGCGTGGACGCAGGCCGACGTGCTGCTGCTCCAGGCCCACCTGCGGGTGCGGCTCTCCGCGGGGCGCGTCGACGAGGCCGTGCGCACCGGCCGCCACGCCTACGCCGTCCAGAACGGGCTCGCCGACCGGTGGACCGCCTACTACCCGGCCCGCAGCCTGTACCTCGTGGCGGCGGCCCTCCTGGAGTCCGGCCGCCTCGACGAGGCGGAGCGCACCGCCCTCGAAGGCCAGGAGGCGATGCGGGACGCGGTCCCCGCGCTCACCGTCTGGTTCGCCTGGGTCCGGGGCCGCGTCGCCCTCGAACGCGGCCTCGTCACCGACGCCCTCGCCCACTTCCGGGAGGCCCGCGCGCTCGCCCGGCTCTGCGGGCAGGCCTTCGCCGAGCAGCGGGCCCTCGCCGGCCTCGTCCTCGCCGCCGCCCAGACCGGGCGCCTCGCACCGGAGGCGGAGGCGCTGACGCCCGCCGACGCTCCGTACAGCCCCCTCTGCCAGGCCGACACGCTCCGCGCCCACGGCTGGGTCCGCCTGCTGGGCGGAGCCGCCGGCCCCGCCCGGGAGCTGATGCTCGACGCCGCCCGCGCGGCGCTCGCACGGGGCGAGGCCACCGCCGCGACGGCACTGCTCCACGACGTGCTGCGCTGGGGACCCCCGGACTCCGCTCACGAGGCGGGTACGGAACTGGCGGCGGCGACCGCGCTCGTCCAGGGCGCGCTCGCGGAGGTCCGGGCCGCCCACGCGGCGGCGGTGACCCCGGCGGGCGGACCCGATCCGGCGGCCCTGGAGGCCGTCGCCGAGCGGATGGCCGCGCTCGGCCTGCACCTGTACGCGGCCGAGGCCTTCGGGGAGGCCGCAGGGGCGTGGCGGCGCCGGGACCGCGCCGCGAGCGCCGCCCGCGCCGCCGCCCGGGCCCTCGCGCTGCGCGGCCGGTGCCAGGAGGCGGCCACGCCGGCGCTCGCCGGAGCCGCGGCGGCGGTGCCGCTGAGCGCCCGGGAACGGGACATCGCGCTGATGGCCGCGCGCGGCCGCACGAGCCGGGAGATCGCCGAGGCGTACGTCCTGTCCGTACGGACCGTGGAGAACCACCTCGGCAGGATCTACCGCAAGCTCGGCGTCACCGGACGGGCGGACCTGGCGGACGTCCTGCTCGCCTGACCCGACCGTCCCGGCGGGGCCCGCCCTGCGCCGTGCCGCCCCACGGCGCCGGGCACGGGCTCACGCCGTCGGTCAGGCCAGGATGCCGCTCCCGTGCGGGGCGTACAGGTCGAGGAGGCGGACCCGGGTCACATGGAGACGGTGGGCGAGGATCGATCCCACCCAGAACATGACCGAGGCGCCGAACTCCGCGTCCGCGCGGCACATCGACCGGACGGCCGGGGCGTCGAACTCGTACGCCCGCACCGGCGTCATCGCCTCGGCCCCCGACTGGCACAGATACGGCGGGAACAGCCAGGAGAGACCGACCAGCTCGCCGTGGCGCAGGGTCTCGATCACGGGCGACCCGCGGCCCGGCACCTTCGCGTCGAGCGTCACCGCGCCCGTCTTCACGATCCAGAAACGGTCGGCGTGCTGCTGTTCCTCGAACAGACGGTCGCCGGACTCGAAGTACACATCCTCGGCGAAGGCCATCAGGCGCTCCCGGTGCTCCGGCGGCAACGTACTGACCTTGGGCGCGGCACTGTTCATGGCGGACCCTCCTCCCACACTCGACTCCCACCCCCAGTGTGGGCCCGCCCGCCCCCGTACGCAGGGTCCGGACCGTCCGACCGGGTGCCGACCCGAAGAGTGGTCCCGCGCTCACCTTCCGCACACCCCGCGTCCGGAGTGCGCGGGCCGGGCGGAGGGCGGAGCATGAACGTGAGGAGGGAGCGGCAAACGGGGGGCGTGACCCTGGAGGGTGCCATGCCCGTCCCGGACGGAGGCGACGCGCTCGTCGCGTTGCGCGGGGTCGACAAGCACTTCGGCCCCCTGCACGTCCTCCGGTCCATCGACCTCACGATCCGCCGCGGCGAGGTCGTCGTCGTCATCGGGCCCTCCGGCTCGGGGAAGTCGACGCTGTGCCGGACGATCAACCGTCTGGAGACCATCGACGCGGGGGAGATCGTCGTCGACGGGCGGCCGCTGCCCGCCGAAGGACGCGAACTGGCGGCCCTGCGCGCCGATGTGGGCATGGTCTTCCAGTCCTTCAACCTCTTCGCGCACAAGACCGTTCTCGACAACGTGACCCTCGGCCAGATCAAGGTCCGCAAGAAGGAGCGGAAGAAGGCCGAGGAACGGGCGCGCGTCCTCCTCGACCGGGTCGGCGTCGCCTCCCAGGCGGACAAGTACCCGGCCCAGCTCTCCGGGGGCCAGCAGCAGCGGGTGGCGATCGCCCGCGCCCTCGCGATGGATCCGAAGGTGATGCTCTTCGACGAGCCGACCTCCGCCCTCGACCCAGAGATGATCAACGAGGTCCTGGAGGTCATGCGGCAACTCGCCCGGGACGGCATGACGATGGTGGTCGTCACCCACGAGATGGGTTTCGCGCGCTCCGCCGCCCACCGCGTCGTCTTCATGGCCGACGGAAGGATCGTCGAGGAGACGACCCCGGACGAGTTCTTCAGCAACCCGCGCAGCGAGCGCGCCAAGGACTTCCTCTCCAAGATCCTCCACCACTGACCCGTGCAGCCCCGAGGTGATCCTCATGAACCCGCTCAGGACCAGCAGGGCCACCGTGGCCGTCGCCGCGGCCGTCGTCCTCTCCTTCACCTCCGCCGGACTCGCGCACGGCGCCGCCGGCGCGCTCCCCGGCCGCGACGACAACGGCAAGATCACCGTCGGCATCAAGTTCGACCAGCCCGGCATCGGTCTGAAGACCCCGGACGGCACCTACACCGGCTTCGACGTCGACGTGGCCACGTACATCGCCAAGCAGCTCGGCCACGACCCGAAGGACATCGTCTGGAAGGAGGCCAAGAGCGCCGACCGGGAGACCCTGCTCCAGCGCGGGGACGTGGACTTCATCGCGGCCTCGTACTCGATCACCCCCAAGCGGGCCGAGAAGGTCGACTTCGCGGGCCCCTACCTCCTCGCCCACCAGGACGTCCTGATCCGCGCCGATGACAACTCGATCAAGAAGCCGTCCGACCTGAACAACAAGAAGCTCTGCTCGGTCACCGGCTCCACCTCCGCGCAGAACGTCAAGACGAAGATCGCCCCGAACGCCCAGCTCCAGGAGTACGGCGGCTACTCCGAGTGCCTCACCGGCCTGGAGAACGGCGTCATCGACGCCATCACCACCGACGACTCGATCCTCGCCGGGTACGCCTCGCAGCCCGAGTTCAAGGGCAAGTTCAAGCTCGGCGGCTTCAAGCTGAGCAACGAGAACTACGGCATCGGCGTCCAGAAGGGCAGCGAGCTCAAGGCCAAGATCAACACGGCCCTGGAGAAGATGGTCGCCGACGGCTCCTGGGCCGCGTACGTCAAGAAGAACTTCGGCCCCGCCAGCTACCAGGCCGAGCCCGCCCCGAAGATCGGCGTCATCGTCCAGTGAGCCGGCCGCCGTGTTCGACTTCCTCCAGGGGTACGACCTGCTCGGAGCCTTCTGGGTGACGGTGCAGCTCACCGTCTACTCCGCGATCGGCTCCCTCGTCTGGGGGACGCTGCTGGCCGCGATGCGCGTCAGCCCCGTCCCCCTCATGCGGGGCTTCGGCACCGTCTACGTCAACATCGTCCGCAACATCCCCCTCACCGTCATCATCGTCTTCACCTCGCTCGGCCTCTTCCAGACCCTCGGCGTCAGCCTCGGCGCCGAACGGTTCACCACCATCAACTTCCGGCTCGCCGTCCTCGGACTCACCGCCTACACCAGCGCCTTCGTCTGCGAGGCCCTCCGCTCCGGCATCAACACCGTCCCCCTCGGACAGGTCGAGGCCGCCCGCGCCATCGGCCTCAACTTCCCCCAGGTCCTGCGCCTGATCGTGCTCCCGCAGGCCTTCCGCTCCGTCGTCGGCCCCCTCACCAACGTCCTCATCGCCCTCACCAAGAACACCACCGTCGCCGCCGCCATCGGCGTCGCCGAAGCGGCCCTGCTCATGCGGGAGATGATCGAGAACGAGGCCCAGCTCCTCCTCATCTCCGCGATCTTCGCCGTCGGCTTCCTCTGCCTCACCCTGCCCACCGGCCTCTTCCTCGGCTGGGTGGCGAAGAAGGTGGCGGTGAAGCGGTGAAGGACAAGCCCACCGTCCTCTACGACGTCCCCGGCCCGCGCGCCCGGCGGCGCAACGTCCTGTGGAGCCTGCTGTTCCTGACCGGCCTGGCCGCCGTGGTGTGGTGGGTCGTGGCGAGCCTCGCCGACAAGGGCCAGCTCGACTGGGCCAAGTGGGCACCCTTCTTCACCGACCCCCGCATCTGGGAGACGTACATCCTGCCCGCCCTGAAGAACACCGTGATCGCCGCCGCGCTCGCCATGGTCATCGCACTGCCCCTCGGCGCGCTGCTCGGCGTCCTCCGGCTCTCCGACCACCCGACCGTCCGCGCCGTGGCCGGCACCGTCGTCGAGTTCTTCCGGGCCATCCCCGTCCTGATCCTGATGCTCTTCGCGAACGCCGCCTACTCCCAGTTCACCGAGATCAGCCCGGACACCCGCCCCCTGTACGCCGTCGTCACCGGCCTCGTCCTCTACAACGCCTCCGTGCTCGCCGAGGTCGTCCGCGCCGGCATCCTCGCCCTCCCCGCCGGCCAGACCGACGCGGCCAAGGCCATCGGCATGCGCAAGGGCCAGACCATGCTGTACGTCCTCCTGCCGCAGGCCGTCACCGCCATGCTGCCCGCCCTCGTCAGCCAGCTCGTCGTCATCGTCAAGGACACCGCCCTCGGCGGCGCGATGCTCGGCTTCTCCGAACTCCTCGCCTCCGTACGCCCGATGAGCGCCAACTACGGAGCCAACACGATCGCCTGCTTCACCGTCGTCGCCGTCATCTTCGTCCTCCTCAACCTCGCCCTCACCACCTTCGCCTCCTGGCTCGAACGCCGGCTGCGCCGCGGCAAGAAGTCCACCGGCGCGGTCGTCGGCGCCGAGGCGGTGGAGGACCTGGCGGTACCGGGCGAGCACCCCGGGACCCACTGAGACCCATCCGGGTGAAGGAGCCCATCCGGGCTTCCCGGCGTGCCGAAACATCCACCATGAACGCCACCAGGACCGCGCCCGGGCCGCCCGCCGGACCCCACCGCGAACCCACCCGCACCGACCGTCTCCTCGCCGCGCTCGGCGGCCTGGTCTCGGCGTACGTCGCCCTGGCCGTCGCGGACCTCGCCTCCTTCTGGGTGAGGCCCGAGGCCGGCCCCGTCGTGGCCGTCGGCGGCACCGTCGTCGACCGGACCCCCGCGGCCCTCAAGGAATGGGCGATCCGCTCCTTCGGCGAGAACGACAAGGCCGTCCTCCAGCTCGGCATCCTGCTCCTGCTCGCCGTCCTCGCCCTCGGGATCGGGCTGTTCGCGCTGGGCCACCGCGCGCTCGGCGCGGCGGCCGTCGGCGCCTTCGGCCTCCTCGGAGCCGTCGCCGCCGTCACCCGCCCCGACTCCACGTCCGTCATGGACGCCGTGCCCTCCCTCGTCGGAGGCGCCGCCGGAGCGCTCCTGCTGTACGTCCTGATCGGCCGGCTCCTCGCCCCCGGGACCGGCACCGCCCGGGCGGACCGGCGCGGCTTCCTGATCGTCGCCGCCTCCAGCGGACTCGTCGCGACCGGGGCCGCCGCGGTCGCCCGCGCCGTCGGCACCCCCGTACAGGAGAACGCCGCCGCCTCCCGTGCGGCCCTGCGCCTGCCCCGGCCCGCGTCCCCCGCACCGGCCGTGCCCGCCGGAGCGCAGCTCCCCGTCCCCGGCATCAGCCCCTTCGTCACCCCCAACCGCGACTTCTACCGGGTCGACACCGCGCTCGTCGTCCCCAAGGTCGACGCCGACCGCTGGCGGCTGCGGATCCACGGCAGCGGCGTCCGCGAGGAACGCGTCCTCACCCTGCGCGAGCTCATGGCCCGGCCCGTGCTGGAACGGGACATCACCCTGTGCTGCGTCTCCAACCCGGTCGGCGGCCCGTACGCCGGAAACGCCCGCTGGCTCGGCGTGCGCCTCGCCGACCTGCTCCGCGAGGCCGGCGTCCGCCCGCCCTCCGAGGGCGGCCCCGCCGACCAGCTGGTCGCCCGCTCCGTCGACGGCATGACCATCGGCACCCCCGTCGAGACCGTCATGGACGGCCGCGACGCCCTCCTCGCCTTCGGCATGAACGGCGAACCCCTGCCGTTCAGCCACGGCTTCCCCGTCCGCATGGTCGTCCCCGGCCTGTACGGCTACGTCTCCGCCTGCAAGTGGATCGAGTCGATCGAACTCACCACCTTCGCCGCGTACGACGCCTACTGGGTCCCGCGCGGCTGGGCGGCGCAGGCCCCCGTCAAGACCCAGTCCCGCATCGACACCCCGCACGCCTTCGCCCGCCCCGCCGCCGGCACCGTCATGGTCGCCGGGGTCGCCTGGGCCCAGCACCGCGGCATCCGCCGGGTCGAGGTGCGCGTCGACGACGGCCCCTGGCAGGAGGCCCGGCTCGCGGCGGAGGACAGCAGCGACACCTGGCGCCAGTGGGTCCACCCCTGGACGGCCACCCCCGGCCGCCACACCCTCACCGTCCGCGCCACCGACGGCACCGGCACCACCCAGCCGGAACGGCGCACCGACACCATGCCCGACGGGGCGCAGGGATGGCACTCGGTCGAGGTGACGGTCAAGGGAGGATGAACCCCCGCGCGGCGCCCGCTCAGAACCAGTGCAGGCAGTGCGGGGCGCGCTCGCCGCGGAACAGGGCGTCGGCGAGGGCGGCCGCGCCCGGACGGCGGGCCCGGATGTGCCCGGCGCGCACGAGCGTGCTCGGCGCGGTGCCGCCGAGGTAGACCGAGCCCAGGTCCCGCACGTCCAGGGACAGGTCCGGCTCCCGGTCCGTCGGCACGCACTCCGCCTTGCCGTCCCTGACGGTCAGCAGGTGGCGGCCGTGCTCGCCGAGGAACGGGTCGTCGACGTCGAGGACGAGCTCGCCGTCCGCGAACCAGCCGCGCGCGGTCAGCGCCCCCGGGACGTCGAGCAGCCGCACCCACAGCCAGTCGGTGTCGCCGCCCGCCTCGCCGGCGCGGAAGTCCGCCAGCCGCCAGCGCAGCGGATGGTCGGACGGGACGTGCTCGAACACGACCCGGTCGACCAGGTCGTGCCCGAGCAGGAACCGGGCCAGGGCGGTGAAGACGGCGTCGTCGCGGGCGACGGTCTCGTCGACCGTCAGGGTCCCGGCCTCGCCGAGCGAATAGCTCGCGTACCCGTCCGGGACCCCGTCGGCGTCCCGGTGGACGGCGACGTGGCGCGGGGCCGGAGCGACCGGGGGCTGCCCCGCGCCCCGGGCCCACCAGCGGTGCGGCCGGGACAGCGCGCCGGGCGTCGCGCGCCGGTACCGGTCGTAGACCTCCTCCAGGATCTCGCCGCACTCGCCGCGCCGCAGCACCTCGACCGGGCCGCCGTCCGCGCCGCCCGCCCGGGGAGCGGCCAGGGCGGCCTGACGGCGCCGCACCGTCAGCCGACCCGTGTAGGTCGCGGGACCGTACCCGTACCTGCCGTAGATCGGGGCCTCGGAGGCGAGCAGCACGGAGAGGAACTCCCCGCGGGCCCGCAGTTCCGTGAGCTGATGCCGCATCATCGCGGTCAGCACGCCCCGGCGCCGGTGCGAGGGCAGCACGCCGACGGCGGACACCCCGCCGACCGGGACGACGGCCTCACCGGGCAGGGTGAGCTCGAAGGAGTACGCGGCGGCCGTGCCCACGGGCCGGCCGTCCTCCGCCAGGGCGAGCAGACCGCGGTCCCTCTCGAACGCCGACCACCAGACCCCGCCGCCGTCCTCGTCCGGAGTCTCCGGGAAGCGGCCGAACGCGGTGTGGAGCGTGTCGACGAAGACCCCGAGGTCCTCGTCGGTGGTGGAACGGATCTCCATCGGTACCGCCGCCTCCCCGGTCGTACGGGCACCACGGACGCGGCCCCGCCACAGTGCAGCGCTCCCCTGTGACCACGTCAAACGAATTACAGCCGAACCGGCGAAGAGCATCCGCGGCGTAACGAACCGGTTCCACCGGCCCGTTCGGCCCGCGCATGAGGGAGACTGCTCCCGTGCGTGGACATCTGCCGGACGAGAACCCCGGCTTCGTGGGGCGCCGCACGGAACTGGAGCGCGTATCCGCCGCGTTGGCGGAGCACCGCCTCGTCACCGTGACCGGCGTCGGGGGAGTCGGGAAGACCCGGCTCGCGCTGCGCGCCGCGCACCGCGCCGCCGACGCGTACCCGGACGGCGCCTGGTGGACCGACCTGGGCCAGCTCGCCGACGACCGGCTCCTCGTCGCCCTCGTCGCCGACTCCGTCGACCTCGCCGACCACACCCCCGGCGCGGCCGCCACCGGGCTCTGCCGCCGGCTCGCCGACGACCGGCTGCTGCTCGTCCTCGACTCCTGCGAGCACCTCGCCGAACCCTGCGCCCGGCTCGTCACCGAACTCCTCGCCGCCGCCCCCGGACTCACCGTCCTCGCCACCGGCCGACGCCCCCTCGGCGTCCCCGGCGAGCGGATCATCGCCCTCGACCCCCTGCCGCCCGCCGGAGGCGACGCCCTGGAGCTGCTCCGCCGGGCCGCCGGGGAGGACTTCCCCGCCGCCGGACCCGCCGGCGAGATCTGCGTACGTCTGGAGGGCATCCCGCTCGCCCTGGAACTGGCCGCCGCGCAGATCCGCCTCCAGGGCGCCGAAGCCGTCCGCGACCAGCTCGGCACCCGCCTCGACGCCCCGCCGGAAGCCCGCTTCGACCTGCTCGCCCACCCCGAGCGGGTGTGGCCCAGCCGCCACCAGACGCTGCGCGCCGCCATCGGCTGGAGCCACGAGCTGAGCGCCCCCCTCGAACGCCTCCTCTGGGCCCGGCTCTCCGTCTTCCGCGGCCCCTTCGACCTCGCCTCCGCGACCGCCGTGTGCGGCGGCGGCCCCCTGGACCCCACGACCCTGCCCGGCGCGCTCGACGGGCTCGTCCGTTCCTCCGTGGTCCGTCCGCCCGACGCCGCCGGCCGGTTCCGCATGCTCGACACCATCCGCGAGTACGGGGCGACCTGGCTGGAGCGGACCGGCGGGACCGGGACGGTCGCCGACCGGCACGCCGCCCACTTCCGGGACCTGGCCCGCCGGGCGGAGACCGAATGGCACGGTGCCCGCCAGCTCCACTGGTACCGGACCGTCGACGCGCACCACACCGACCTGCGCACCGCCCTCGACCGGCTGCTGCGCACCGACCCCGACGCCGCCCTCGACCTCGTCGGCTCCGTCGCCTTCGCCTGGTCCTGCCGCGGCCGCCTCCGCGAGGCCCGCGGCGGCCTCGAACAGGCCCTGCTCCTCAGCGAGGCCCGCGGCCGCGTCCGGGCCCGCGCCCTGTGGGCCCTCGGCGTCACCCTGGTCCTCCAGGGCGAGTCCCGCCCCGCCCAGGAGGTGAGCGAACGCTGCGCCCGCGAGGCCCGGTACGCGGAGTACGCGGAGCGTGCCGAGCCCGCAGGGCCCGGCGACCTCACCCTCGACGCCGCCGCCCTCGCCGGGCTCCTCGCCCTGACCACCGGCCGGCCGGCGGCCGCGTACGTCGTCGTGGGCCACGTCCTCGACGCCGCCCCCGGCGGCCCCGCCGACTCCGCCGCCCGGCTCCGCTGCCACCTCGTGCGGGTCTTCGCCCTCACCGGCCTCGGCCGCCTCGCCGAGGCCCGGGAGCAGGCCCTCCACCTGCGCGACCTGTGCCGCGAGCTCGACGAGCACTGGACCCGCACCGCCCTCGAGTACCAGCTCGCCCTCACCGGCCTCCTGGAGGGCGACCCGACCGCCGCCGCCGGCCACGCCCGCGGCATGCTCGAAGGCACCCGCCGCCTCGGCGCGAGCCTCGGCGTCGCCCTCGGCCTCGACGTCCTCGCCACCGCCCTCGCGGCGGCCGGCGACGGCGAGCGCGCGGCCGACGTCTCCGGCACGGGCGAGGCGTACTGGCGTTCCACCGGCCAGCCCCGGCGCGGCCTCCCCGGCCTGCGCGCCCTGCGCGAGAAGTACACCGGCTCCGCCCGCGCGACCCTCGGCGACCCCGCCTACCAGGAGATCTTCGCCCGCGCCCTCACCGGCCCTCCCCAGGACGGCCTGGAACGAGCGCTGCGGGGCCCCCGGCAGGACTGAAGGAACCCGGCGCACCGGGCCGGGCGCGGCCCCGACGGACCCGACGTGCCGGGCACCCCACCCGGGCGGACGATGAGGGCATGGACGGATCCCTGAGCGGTCTGGGCGACATCAGCACACCGGGACGCGTGGCCGGCCCCGACGAGGGCGTCACCGCGCAGGAGCTCGCCCTCGCCGCCAGGAACCACGGACTGCCCCTGGAGGCCCTGCGGTACGACGTCACCCCGCCCGGCCTCCACTACGTCCTCACGCACTACGACATCCCCGCCACCGAGGCCGACGGCTGGCGGCTCACCGTCGGCGGGCGGGTCCTGCGGCCGCTCGACCTGGACCTGGCGGAGCTCCGTACGCGGCCCGCCGTCACCCGCCGGGTGACCCTGGAATGCGCCGGGAACGGCCGGGCGAGGCTCACGCCCCGCCCCGTCAGCCAGCCCTGGCTGGACGAGGCCGTCGGCACCGCCGACTGGACCGGCGTCCCGCTGGCCGCCCTCCTCGCGGAGGCGGGCGTCGCCGAGGACGCGGCCGAGGCGGTGTTCACCGGCGCCGACCACGGGGTCGAGCGGGGCGTCGAGCAGGACTACCGCCGCAGCCTGCCCCTGGCGACGGCCGCCGACCCGGCGCGGGACGTCCTCGTCGCGTACGCGATGAACGGGGCGCCCCTGCCGCCGCAGCACGGCAGCCCGCTCCGGCTCGTCGTCCCCGGCTGGTACGGCATGGCGCACGTGAAGTGGCTCCACGACATCACGCTCAGCGACACCCCCTACACCGGCTTCCAGCAGAGCGTCGCCTACCGCCTGCGCCGGGAGCCGGACGAACCGGGGGAGCCCGTCACCCTCATCGCGCCCCGAGCCCTGATGGTGCCGCCGGGCTTCCCCGACTTCATGTCCCGCACCCGCGTCGTACGCCCCGGGCCCGTGGCGCTCACCGGGCGCGCCTGGTCCGGCCACGGCCCGGTCACCCGCGTCGAGGTCAGCGAGGACGGCGGGGCGGCCTGGACCGACGCCGTCCTCGACCGGGACCCCGCGCACCCCTGGGCCTGGGCCGCCTGGCACGCCACCTGGACGGCGACGCCGGGGCTGCGCCATCTGACCGTGCGGGCCACCGACGCCGCGGGGAACGTCCAGCCGCTCACCGAGCCGTGGAACCGCGGCGGCTTCGCGAACAACCTCGTCCAGCGGGTCGAGGTGCTGTGCACCCCGGAGGCGTCGGTCACCCGACCGGGCGACGCGTAGAGTCGACCCCGGTGCACCCCGTACCAGCGGGTACACCGCCGACCGACCCTGACGAGGAGACCTCCGTGACCGACCCGGCGCCCACCGCCCTCCAGCAGCAGATCGCCCGGGACCTCCAGGTCGCCGAGGCCTTCGACCCGAAGGCGGAGATCGAGCGCCGGGTGGCGTTCCTCACCGAGCGGCTCACCTCCACCGGGCTGCGCTCCCTGGTCCTCGGCATCAGCGGCGGCGTCGACTCCACGACCGCCGGCCGGCTCTGCCAGCTCGCCGTGGAGCGGGCCCGCGCCGCCGGGCACGACGCCACCTTCTACGCGATGCGCCTGCCGTACGGCGTCCAGGCCGACGAGGGGGACGCGCAGACCGCGCTCGGCTTCATCCGCGCCGACCGGGTCCTCACCGTGGACGTCAAGGCGGCCAGTGACGCGGCCCTGGAGGCCTCCCTCGCCGGCGGGACGGCCTTCCGCGACGCCCACCACCAGGACTTCGTGCACGGCAACATCAAGGCCCGGCAGCGGATGATCGCCCAGTACGCGGTCGCCGGCGCCCACGACGGTCTCGTCGTCGGCACCGACCACGCGGCCGAGGCCGTCTCCGGCTTCTTCACCAAGTTCGGCGACGGCGCCGCCGACGTCGTCCCGCTGACCGGCCTGACCAAGCGGCGCGTCCGCGCGATCGCCGACGAGCTGGGCGCCCCGGCCCCGCTCGTGTGGAAGACGCCCACGGCCGACCTGGAGACCCTCGACCCGGGCAAGGCCGACGAGGACGCGCTCGGCGTCACCTACGACGACATCGACGACTTCCTGGAGGGGAAGCCGGTCGCGGAGGCCGCCTACGCCACGATCGCCCGCCGCTACGCGCTCACCGAGCACAAGCGGCAGCTGCCGATCGCTCCCTGAGCCCTCGTACGCCCCCGCCGTGTGATCCACTGTCCTCGCGGGGGCGTACGAACAGGAACAGGAACAGCCTTGACCACCTACCGCCAGCCGGGCCTCGTCCTCACCGACCACCGTTTCCCCGTCCCCCTCGACCACGACCGCCCCGACGGCGAGCGCATCGAGGTCTTCGGCCGTGAGGTCGTCGCGAGCGGCCACGACGGACCGGGCCGCGAGAAGCTCCCCTGGCTGGTCTACCTGGAAGGCGGGCCCGGCTTCGGCGCCCGCCGCTTCATCGGCCCGCAGGCCTGGCTCGGGCGCGCCGTGAAGGAGTTCCGCGTCCTCCTCCTCGACCAGCGCGGCACCGGCCGCTCCACCCCCGCCAACCGCCAGACCCTGCCGCTGCGCGGCGGCCCGGCCGAGCAGGCGGAGTACCTGGCGCACTTCCGCGCCGACTCCATCGTCAAGGACTGCGAGCTGATCCGGCGCCGGCTCACCGGAGGCGCCCCCTGGACCGTCCTCGGCCAGAGCTTCGGCGGCTTCTGCGCCACCCACTACCTGTCCACCGCCCCCGAGGGCCTGGACACCGTCCTCATCACCGGCGGCCTGCCCTCCCTGGACGCCACCGCCGACGAGGTCTACCGCGCCGCCTTCCCCCGCATCCGGCGGAAGAACGAGGCCCACTTCGCCCGTTACCCCCAGGACGCCGAGCGGGCCCGCGCGATCGCCGCCCACCTCCTCGACCACGAGGTCACCCTCCCCGGCGGCGGCCTCCTCACCGCCGAGGCCTTCCAGTCCCTCGGCATCCTCCTCGGCTCCGGCGAGGGCACCCACCAGCTCCCTCTGCTCCTGGAGGGCGCCTTCGTGCCCACCCCGGGCGGGCCCGCGCTCTCCGACGCCTTCCTGGAGCAGGTCCAGGCCCACCTCTCGTACGCCGGACACCCGCTGTACGCCGTGCTCCACGAGGCCATCTACGCCCAGGGCCGGGGCCCCACCGACTGGGCCGCCGAGCGGGTCCGAGCCGAGCACCCCGAGTTCGACGCCCGCACGGCGCTCGCCGAGGGCGCGCCGCTGCTCTTCACCGGTGAGACCGTCCACCCCTGGCACTTCACCACCGACCCCGCGCTGCGCCCGCTCCGCGAGACCGCCGAACTCCTCGCCGCGCGCACCGACTGGGCACCGCTGTACGACCCCGAGCGGCTCGCCGCCAACGAGGTGCCGGTGGCGGCCGCCGTCTACCACGACGACATGTACGTCGACACCGCCCACTCCCTGGAGACCGCGCGCGCCGTGCGCGGCCTGCGGACCTGGGTGACCGACGAGTACGAGCACGACGGGGTGCGGGCCGGCGGGCCGCGCGTCCTCGACCGGCTCCTCGCCCTCGCCAGGAACGAGCTCTGACCACCGGCACGGGGTGGGCATAGGATTCGGCGCGCAATCGAGCAGCAAGGACACCGGGGCGCGAGCCCCGGCCCGCGCGGGGGAGGCCGGATGGCGGCACGCGAGACACCGGCCTCCGGCCGGGAGCTGAAGTTCCGGGCCCTCATGGCGGAGCTGCGGCGCGGCATCCTCGACGGCACCTGGCCCCCCGGCAGCAAGCTCCCCACCGAACGGGCCCTCGCCGCCGAGACGGGCCTGTCCGTCACCACCGTCCGCCGCGCCTACGAGGACCTCGTCGCCCTCGGCCTCGTCGAACGGCGCCAGGGCGCGGGCACCTTCGCCGCCCACCGCCCCGAGCGGGACCGGGCCGACCGCCGGATCGTCGGCGTCCTCGTCCCCGACACCACCTTCTACTACCCGCGCGTCCTCCAGGGCATCGAGAAGGAACTCGCGGCGGCCGGCGCCCGGCTCGTCCTCGCCTGCTCGCACTACGACCCCGCCGAGGAGGACGCCGCCGTCGAACGGCTCCTCTCCGCGGGCGTCCACGGCCTCCTCCTCGTCCCCGGCCTGCACACCGCGACCGACCCGGGCCGGCGCGCCGAGGAGCTGCTCGCCCTGCCCGTCCCCGCCGTCCTCGTCGAGCGCCGGCTCGCCGCCCACGGCCCCGGCGACGCCACCGAGCACGTCTGCACCGACCACGAGGGCGGCGCCTACGACGCCGTGCGCCACCTGAGGGCCCTCGGCCACGAGCGGCTCGGGCTCGTCGCCCGCACCGACGCGCCCACCACCGCGCCCGTCGAGTCCGGCTTCGCCCGCGCCCTCGACGACCTCGGACTGCCCGCCGCGGCGTACGAGCGGGACGTGATGGCCCGCTGGGACCCGGACCGCGCCGACCGGGCCCTCGGCGGACTGCGCGCCTCCGGTGTCACCGCCGCGCTCTGCTTCGGCGACCGGGAGGCCGCCCTGCTGCTCGGAGCGGTCCGCCGCGCCGGGCTGCGGGTGCCGGAGGACCTCGCCCTGATCAGCTACGACAACGAGTTCGCCGATGTCGCCGAGACCCCGCTGACGGCCGTCTCGCCCCCCAAGTACCAGCTCGGCCGCCTCGCCGCGCAGATCCTGCTCCGGCGGCTCGCCGAGGGCGACGCGGCCCCGCTCCACCAGGTGCAGCTGAGACCGCGCCTGGTGGTCCGGGCCTCCTGCGGGGGACGGGTGGAGGGGAACCCACAAAAGTCCAAGCATTGAGCATGGATTGCTCATGGCGTGCTCTGGTCACGCGGGTGTACAACTCGGTCCGGACCCGCGGGGGGACCCAGCGAGGAGAGGACCCGGACCATGAGCACCCACGTCAGCGCGGAGATCGCCGGCCAGCCCGACTGCTGGCGCCGCGCCGCCGAGATCGCCGACCGCGACGCCGGCCTCCTGCCGGCCCGCGGCGAGCGCGTCGCGGTCGTCGGATGCGGCACCCCGTACTTCATCGCCCGCGCCTACGCGGCCCTGCGGGAGTCCCTCGGCGCGGGCGAGACCGACGCGTTCCCCGCCTCCGACACGACCCCGCTCGGCCGCGACTACGACCGGATCGTCGCCCTCACCCGCTCCGGCACCACCACGGAGGTCGTGGACCTGCTCGCCCGCGCCGCCGGGAACATCCCGACGCTCGTCGTCACCGGGGTCCCCGACAGCCCCGCAGGGCGGCTCGCCGACCGGGTCGTCGACCTCGGCTTCGCCGACGAACGCTCCGTCGTCCAGACCCGGTTCCCCACCACCGCCCTCCAACTCCTGCGCGCCGGGCTGGGCGTGGACCTCGGCCCGTCGATCGCCGACGCCGAGCTCGTCCTGTACGAGGCGCTGCCCGCCGCCTGGGAGCGGCGCGGCCAGTTCACCTTCCTCGGTGCCGGCTGGAGCGTCGGGCTCGCCGACGAGGCGGCGTTCAAGCTGCGCGAAGTGGCCCGCGCCTGGACGGAGTCGTACGCGGCGATGGAGTACCGCCACGGCCCGATCACCATCAGCGACCGTGCGAGCCTGGTCTGCTGCATCGGCCCGGAGCCCTCCGGCCTGCGCGACGAAGTGGAGTCCACGGGAGCCCTGTTCGCCGCCGACGCGATCGACCCGGTCGCGGCCCTCGTCCGCGCCCAGCGGCTCGCGGTCGCCCTCGCGGCCCGGCGCGGCCTCAACCCCGACCGCCCGCGCCACATCTCACGATCCGTCATCCTCGCGGGAGCGTTCCGCCCGACGGTGTCGGAGGCGACCCGTATCCTGCGGTCATGATCGACACGGATGCCCAGGACCTCCTGGAGATGCCCGGCGACTGGACGCGCGCGCTCGCCGTCGTCGCCCACCCCGACGACCTGGAGTACGGCTGCGCGGCGGCCGTCGCCGCGTGGACGGACGCGGGGAAGGAGGTCACGTACGTCCTCGCGACCCGCGGCGAGGCCGGCATCGACACCCTCGCCCCCGACGTCTGCGGCCCACTGCGCGAGCAGGAGCAGCGGGACAGCGCCGCCGTCGTCGGCGTGGACGCCGTCGAGTTCCTCGACCACCGCGACGGCGTGATCGAGTACGGGCTCGGGCTGCGCCGCGACATCGCGGCCGCGATCCGCCGCCACCGCCCCGAGCTCGTGATCACCCTCAACCACCGCGACACCTGGGGCGGCTTCCCGGGCGCCCCCTGGAACACCCCCGACCACCTGGCCGTCGGCCGCGCCACCCTCGACGCGGCCGCCGACGCCGGAAACCGCTGGATCTTCCCCGAGCTGACCGACCAGGGCCTGGAGCCCTGGAACGGCGTCCGCTGGGTCGCGGTCGCCGCTTCCAGCACCCCGACCCACGCGGTCGACGCCGGCCCCGGCCTGGACCGCGCGATCCGCTCCCTCCTCTGCCACCGCGCCTACATCGAGGCCCTGACGGACCAGGACCCGGAGGCGTACGTCCGCGACTTCCTCACCGAGGCGACGGGCCGCGCCTCCGCCCGCTTCGGCGACCGCCCGGCGGTGGCCTTCGAACTCTTCGGCCGCTGACGGGCGACCCTCACGCCCTCGGCATGGGCTTCATCACCGCGAAGACCGCGCCGAAGGGGTCGGCGAGCCAGGCGATGCGGCCGACGTCGGGGATGTCGGCGGCGGGCAGGACGACCGAGCCGCCGTTGCCCTGGGCCGTGAGGGAGGTCGCGTCGGGGTCGTTGACCATGAAGTACGGGATCCAGGACGGCCGCATCCCTTCCCGGGCCTCCGCCGCGCCGCCGAAGGAGGCGCCCTCCTGGTCTCCCTCGGCGGTGGAGATCACCTGGTACGTCAGGCCGGGCGCGTCCATCCGCGACCAGCGCCAGTCGAACAGGCTCCGGTAGAAGCCGAGCGTCGACTCCGGGTCGGGGACGTGGAGTTCGACCCAGAAGAGGGCGTTGGGGGACCAGGTCCGCTCCAGGCCCTTCACCGTCCCCGGCTGCCAGACGGCGAACTCGGCGCCGGCCGGGTCGGTGAGGCAGGCCATGCGGCCCGCGTCCATGACGTCGAAGGCCTCGACGCGCACGGTGCCGCCCGCGGTCCCGGCGGCCTTCTGGGTGGCGTCCGCGTCCGGGGTCTGGAAGTACACCGTCCAGGCGCTGTGCGCGCCCTCCTCGGTGAGCGGGCCGAGCGCGGCGACCGTGGCGCCGTCCTGCTGGAAGAAGCCGTAGCCGCCGGCGTCCGGGCCCGCCGACCGGAAGCCCCAGCCGAAGACCGCGCCGTAGAAGGCGGCGGCGGCCTCCGTGTCGGGGCTGCCGAGGTCGAGCCAGTTGGGTGAGCCCTTGGTGAACTGCGTACCGAGCATGGGTGGTGTCCCGTCCTTGCGTCGTCCGTGGCCGAATGTGGTCACCATGGCCGATCCTCGCCCCCGGGTCCGCCCGGCGCAGCCGCAACCGCCCTGTTTCATCCGGCCGGCCGATACGTTCCGCCCCTGAGTTTCCGGCAAGGAATCTTGCCGTTCCTGCAACACTGGCCGTATGACCGAAGACGATCGCATCGACGCCGTCCTGACCGAGGTCGGCCCCCGCCTCCGCCGTGTCCGCCGCGACCGCGGCGTGACCCTGGCCGAGCTCTCCGCCGCCACCGGCATCTCCGTGAGCACCCTCTCCCGGCTGGAGTCCGGGCAGCGCAGGCCCAGCCTCGAACTGCTCCTGCCGCTCGCCCGCGCCCACCAGGTCCCGCTGGACGAGCTGGTCGGCGCCCCGCCGGTGGGCGACCCCCGGGTCAAGGCGAAGCCGATCGTGCGCAACGGCCGGACGATGTACCCGCTGACCCGGCAGCCCGGCGGGCTCCAGGCGTACAAGGTGATCCAGGAGAAGGGGCGCGAGGCCCCGGAGCCCCGGGTGCACGAGGGGTACGAGTGGCTGTACGTGCTCTCCGGGAGGCTCCGGCTCGTCCTGGGCGAGCACGACGTCGTCCTGGCCGCCGGTGAGGCCGCCGAGTTCGACACGCGGGTCCCGCACTGGTTCGGTCCGGCCGGGGACGGGCCGGTGGAGTTCCTGAGCCTGTTCGGGCCGCAGGGGGAGCGCATGCACGTACGGGCACGCCCCAAGAAGTCCGGCTGACCCGTTCCCCCGCGGGCAAGCGACCGCTTAGTATGCCACCCGACCGCTCGGTACGGAGGAGGCATTCCGGATGCAGGCATGGCGTGTGCACGAGAACGGCGAACCGGGCGCGGTGATGCGCCGCGAGGAGGTGGAACCCCCCGCCCCCGGCGACGGCCAGGTCCTCCTCAGGGTCCGCGCCGCGAACGTCAACTTCCCCGACGCGCTGCTCTGCCGCGGCCACTACCAGGTGCGGCCCCCGCTGCCCTTCACCCCCGGCGTCGAGGTCTGCGCCGAGACCGAGGACGGGCGCCGGGTCATCGCCACCGCGGCCCTCCCGCACGGCGGCTTCGCCGAGTACGCCCTCGCCGACGCCACCGGCCTCCTGCCCGCCCCCGAGGCGCTCGACGACGCCGAGGCCGCCGCGCTGCACATCGGCTACCAGACCGGCTGGTTCGGCCTGCACCGCCGCGCCGCCCTGAAGGAGGGCGAGACCCTCCTCGTCCACGCGGCTGCGGGCGGCGTCGGCAGTGCCGCCGTCCAGCTCGGCAAGGCGGCCGGCGCCACCGTCATCGGCGTGGTCGGAGGCCCGGAGAAGGCCGCCGTCGCCCGCGCCCTCGGCTGCGACCTGGTGATCGACCGCCGCTCCGAGGACGTCGTCGCCGCCGTCAAGGCCGCCACCGGCGGCCGGGGCGCCGACGTGATCTACGACCCCGTCGGCGGCGAGGCCTACCAGCAGTCCGCCAAGTGCGTCGCCTTCGAGGGCAGGATCGTGATCGTCGGCTTCGCGAGCGGCACCGTCCCGGCCCCCGCCCTCAACCACGCCCTGGTGAAGAACTACTCGGTCCTCGGCCTCCACTGGGGCCTGTACGCGGCGAAGGACCCGGCCTCGATCGGCCGCTGCCACGAGACCCTGACCGCCTACGCGGCGAAGGGCCTCATCAAGCCGCTCGTCGCCGAACGCGTCCCCTTCGCGGGCGCCGCCGACGCCGTCCAGCGCGTCGCCGACGGCACCACCACCGGCCGTCTGGTCGTCCTCCCGGAAGGGGTCCACGCATGACCGACGCCGAGGAACTCCGCTCCCGCACCCGGCAGTTGCTCGCCGAGCACCCGCCGGCCACGACCGACCGCACCGACTTCCTGAAGGCCCGCTTCGACGCCGGACTCGCCTGGGTGCACTACCCCGTGGGCCTCGGCGGACTCGACGCGCCCCGCGCCCTCCAGGCCGTCGTCGACGCCGAACTCGCCGCCGCGGGCGCCCCCGACAACGACCCGCGCCGGATCGGCATCGGCCTCGGCATGGCCGCGCCCACCCTCCTCGCGTACGGCTCCGAGGAGGTCAAGTCCCGCTTCCTGCGGCCCCTCTGGGTCGGCGAGGAGGTCTGGTGCCAGCTCTTCAGCGAGCCCGGAGCCGGCTCCGACCTCGCCGCGCTCGGCACCCGCGCCGTCAAGGACGGCGAGGACTGGGTGATCGACGGGCAGAAGGTGTGGACCTCCAGCGCCCACGTCGCCCGCTGGGCCATCCTCATCGCCCGCACCGACCCCGAGGCGCCCAAACACCGGGGCATCACCTACTTCGTCTGCGACATGGTCGACCCCGGCGTCGAGGTCCGGCCGTTGCGCCAGATCACCGGCGAGGCCGAGTTCAACGAGGTCTTCCTCACCGGCGTCCGCATCCCCGACGCCCACCGCCTCGGCGAGGTCGGCGACGGCTGGCGGGTCGCCCAGACCACCCTCATGAACGAGCGGGTCTCCATCGGCGGCGCCCGCGTCCCCCGCGAGGGCGGCATGATCGGGAAGCTCGCCGCGACCTGGCGCGAGCGCCCCGAGCTGCGCACCCACGAGCTGCACCGGCGCCTCCTCGACCTCTGGGTCGACGCCGAGGTGGCCCGGCTCACCGGCGAACGCCTCCGCCAGCAGCTCGTCGCCGGACAGCCGGGACCC
Organism: Streptomyces sp. NPDC004284; assembly: GCF_042874035.1. Taxonomy (NCBI): domain Bacteria; kingdom Bacillati; phylum Actinomycetota; class Actinomycetes; order Kitasatosporales; family Streptomycetaceae; genus Streptomyces; species Streptomyces sp. NPDC004284. The sequence goes on from NZ_JBIAMJ010000002.1 coordinate 635,336, forward strand.
GAGGGCAGCGCGATGAAGCTCGGCTTCGCCCGGCTCAACCAGGCCATCAGCGGCCTGGAGGTCGAACTCCTCGGCGACGAAGGCCTGTTGTACGGGGATTGGGAGATGCGTCGCCCCGAGCTCGTCGACTTCACCGGCCGCGACGCCGGCTACCGCTACCTCCGCTCCAAGGGCAACTCGATCGAGGGCGGGACCAGCGAGGTGCTCCTCAACATCGTCGCCGAGCGGGTCCTCGGCCTGCCCCCGGAGCCCCGCAACGACAAGGACGTCGCCTGGAAGGACCTGGCCCGATGACAGCGCAGACCGATCTCCTGTACTCCGAGACCGAGGACGACCTGCGGGCGACGGTCCGCGCCCTGCTCGCCGACCGGGCCGGCCACCAGGTGCTGCTCGACCGGATCGAGACGGACGACCCGTACGTCCCCGGTCTCTGGAAGTCCCTCGCGGGCGACATCGGCGCCGCCGGCCTCCTCGTCCCCGAGGAGCTCGGCGGCCAGGGCGCGAGCCACCGCGAGGCCGCCGTGGTCCTGGAGGAGCTGGGCCGCGCGGTGACCCCGCTGCCGTACCTCACGAGCGCGGTGGTGGCCACGGAGACGCTGCTCGGCCTGGTGGGGGAGGGGGACGGCCCTGTGGCCGGGCTCCTGGCGGAGCTCGCGGGCGGCCGGACGGTCGCGGTGCTCGCCGTACCCCTGTCGACCGCGCCGGACGCGGAGGCGTTCCCGGCCGGAGCGCCGGACGCGGAGCCGCCGCAGGCCCCCGAGGTCGCGGGCGTCGCCGACGCCCTCGCCGCCGACGTCCTCCTCGTCCCGCGCGCCGACGGCCTGTACGCCGTACCGGCCGGGGAGGCGACGGTCGAGCCGCAGACCCCGCTCGACCTCACCCGCCCGCTCGCCCGCGTCGCCACGCCGCCCGGGAGCGGCACCCGTCTCGCCGGCGGCGACGCGGCCCGCGCGGCCGTGCGGCGCGGGCTGCTCGCGGGTGCGGGACTGCTCGCCTCCGAGCAGCTCGGGCTCGCCGAACGGTGTCTGGAGGAGACCGTCCGGTACACCCGTGAGCGCCATCAGTTCAACCGGCCCGTCGGTTCCTTCCAGGCCCTGAAGCACCGCATGGCCCAGCTCTGGCTGGACGTCGTGGGGGCGAGGGCGGTGGCCCGCGCCGCCGCCGACGCGCTCGCCACCGGCAGCCCGGACGCGCCGCTCACCGTGGCGGTCGCCCAGGCCTACTGCTCCAAGGTCGCGGTCCGCGCCGCCGAGGAGTGCGTGCAGCTGCACGGCGGCATCGGGATGACCTGGGAGCACCCGGCGCACCTGGCGCTGAAGCGGGCCAAGTCCGATCAGATCGCGCTGGGTTCGGCGGGCCGGCACCAGGACGCGATCGCCGCTCTGGTGGATCTGCCGGCCCCCAGGTAGGGCCCCCGTGCCCGCGCCTCTTTTACCTGCTGTTTAATTGCAAGCTGTTCGCAATAACAGTTGATCTTCAAGAGGGGTGTGGGCACGATGACCGCCCGATCCATCCGCGGTGCGGCGACCGCGCTACTCGCGGGGGCGCTCGCCCTCGCCGCCGCGGCCTGCACGAACCCCGGCTCCACCGCCGGCGGCTCCGGCGGACCCGAGGATTCCGTGGTCGTCGGCATCGCCTACGAGCCCGAGACCCTCAGCCCCCTCCTCGGCTACGGCAAGGACGGCAACTCCAAGATCTTCGACGGGCTCCTCGCCTTCGACGCCGGCATGAGGCTCGAGCCGGCCCTCGCCGTGGCGCTGCCCCGGATCAGCGACGACGGCCTGACCTACACGTACACCCTCCGCCAGGGCGTCACCTTCAGCGACGGCGTCCCCTTCACCGCGAAGGACGTCGTCTACACCTACCGGACGATCCTCGACCCGAGGACCAACAACCCCTCCCGCACCGAACTCGACGCCCTCAGGAGCGTCGAGGCGGTCGGCGACGACACCGTCGTCTTCCGGCTCAAGTACCCCTACGCGCCCTTCGCCGAGCGCACCGTCCACGCCATCGCCCCCGAGCACGTCGCCGCGCGGCAGGACGTCAACACCGGCGCGTTCACCACCAAGCCCATCGGCACCGGCCCGTACGTCCTCACCGGCTGGTCCAGGGGCGAGAAGCTCGGCTTCACCGCCAACCCCCGCTACTGGGGCGGCGCGCCCGCGGTGAAGAGGTTCACCATGGCGATCGTCAAGGACGACGACGTCCGCGCCACCCGCCTGCGCGCCGGTGACCTCGACGGCGCGATCCTGCCGCCGAACCTCGCCGCCGGATTCAAGGGCGACGGGACGAAGAAGACCTGGACGGCCAAGACCTTCGACTACCGCACCGTCACCCTCCCCACCCACAACAGGGTCGCGGGCGACACCGCCGTCCGCCGCGCGCTCGACCTCGCCGTCGACCGGCAGGCCATGGTCGACAAGATCCTCGAAGGCGCCGGAAAGCCCGCCTACGGGCCCGTCCCCACCGACAGCCCCTGGTTCGCGAAGGGCACCGAGCGCCGCCACGACCTCGCCGGTGCCGAGAAGGTCCTCGACGAGGCCGGCTGGAAGCCGGGCCCCGACGGCATCCGCGTCAAGGACGGCGTCCGCGCCGCCTTCCCCCTCTGGTACCTCTCCGGCGACAAGCTCCGCCAGGACCACGCCCTCGCCTACGCCTCCGACGCCAGGAAGGCCGGCATCGACATCACCACCCAGGCCGGCACCTGGGAGGTCATCGAACCCCGCATGAAGACGGACGCCGTCCTCGCGGGCGGCGGCTCGCCCGGCGACCCCGACTTCGACCAGTACCTCCTCCTGAAGTCCACCCTCGGCGGCGACGGCTTCAACAACATGGCCCGGTACGACAACGAGACCGTCGACCGCGCCCTGGAGGACGGCCGCCGGACGAACGACCCCGCGAAGCGGAGGGCCGCGTACGACACCGTCCAGCGCGAACTGGCCAAGGACCCCGGCTACACCTTCCTCACCCACATCGACCACCTCTACGTCATGAACGACGAGTGGGACGGCCCGAGCACCCAGACCGAGCCCCACGACCACGGCCTCGCCTCCGGCCCCTGGTGGAACGTCGAGAACTGGAAGCCGAAGGCCCCGGGAGAGCCGAAGAAGTGAGCCGCCGCCTCCCCTGGGCGGCCATGGCCCGGATGACGGGACGGCGCACCCTCGCCGCCGTCCCCGTCCTCCTCGGCGTCACCCTCGCGGTGTTCGCCGTCGCCGAAGCCTCCCCCTTCGACCCCGTCAAGGCCTACGCCGGCACCGCCGGACTCACCGCCTCGCAGGAGAACCTCGACCAGCTCCGCGCCAACCTCGGCGCCGACCTGCCGCTCCTCACCCGCTGGTGGGAGTGGCTCGCCTCGGCCCTCACCGGCGACCTCGGCGACTCCGCCGTCATGCGCCGCCCCGTCGCCGAGGTCATCGGCGAACGCCTCGGCTGGTCCGTCCTCCTCGCCGCCACCGCCTTCGCCCTCGCCCTCGCCCTCGGCACCCTCCTCGGCGTCCTCGCCGGACGCCGCCGCGGAGGCCTCCTCGACCGGGCCGTCAGCTCCGCCGCGTACACCCTGGAAGCCGCCCCCGCCTACTGGCTCGGCCTCCTCGCGATCTGGTTCCTCGCCGTCGAACTCGGCGCCCTGCCCGCCGGCGGACTCACCGACACCGCCAGCGACACCGTCACCGCGGGCCAGGTCGCCCGCCACCTCGTGCTGCCCGCGCTCGTCCTCGGCCTCTCCCAGCTGCCCTGGTTCTTCCTGTACGTCCGCCAGGGCGTCGGCGACGCCCTCGACGAGGACCCGGTGCGCGGCGCCCGCGCCCGCGGCCTGCGCGAACGGACCGTCCTGACCGGGCACGCCCTGCGCTCCGGAATGCTCCCCATGCTCACCCTCGTCGGCTCCCGCGTCCCCGAACTCATCACCGGCGCCCTGCTCGTGGAGACCGTCTTCAGCTGGCCCGGCATCGCCGCCGCCACCGTCACGGCCGCCACCTCCGTCGACTTCCCGCTGCTCGCCGCGCTCGCCGTCCTCGCCACCGCCGCCGTCCTCCTCGGCAACCTCCTCTCCGACCTGCTGTACGGGCTCGCCGACCCGAGGGTGGGCTTCGATGGCTGACCCGCGCACCCACCGCCTGCGCCTGTGGGCCTCCGCCGGCACCGTCGGCGCGATCCTCCTCGCCGTCCTCCTCGTGCCCCCGCTCGTCCCGCTCGACGAACAGGCCGTCGACCTCTCCCGCAAGCTCCTCCCGCCGTCCTGGGAGCACCCCTTCGGCACCGACGACCTCGGCCGCGACCTCCTCCTGCGCTGCGTCTACGGCCTGCGGATCTCGCTCCTCGTCGGACTGGTCGCCGCACTCGTCGCCACCGTCGTCGGCACCGCCGTCGGAGCGGCGGCCGGGGCGCTCGGAGGCCGGACCGACCGCTGGCTGATGAGGCTCGTCGACGCCTTCTCCTCCGTGCCGCACCTGCTGCTCGGCATCTTCGTCGTCGCCCTCTTCCGGCCCGGCGTCTGGCCCGTCATCGCCTCCGTCGCCGTCACCCACTGGCTCTCCACCGCCCGGATCGTCCGCTCCGAGGTCCTCTCCCTGCGCAGCAGGCCCTACGTGGACGCGGCGATCTCCGGCGGAGCCTCGCGCGCCAGGGTCGCCGTCCGCCACCTGCTGCCCGCCGTCCTGCCGCAGGCCGGACTCGCCGCCGTCCTGATGGTCCCGCACGCCATGTGGCACGAGTCCGCGCTGTCCTTCCTCGGCCTCGGCCTCCCCAGCCACCGGGCCAGCCTCGGCAACCTCGTGCAGAACGCCCGCTCCTCGCTGCTCGCCGGGGACTGGTGGCCCACCCTCTTCCCCGGGCTCCTGCTCATCGTCCCGACCCTCGCCATCGCCGGACTCGCGGGCGTCTGGCGCGACCGCCTCAACCCGCGCCGCCGATCGGAGCTGTCCCTGTGAACTCCCGCGTCGAACGCGCCCTCCAGGCCGTCACCGCCGAACGGGCCGAGGACGCCGTCCTCAGCGTCCGCGGCCTCACCGTCCGCTTCCGGCTGAGCGGCGGCCGGACCGTCGCCGCCGTCGGCGACGCCGACTTCGACCTCGCGGCGGGGGAGTGCCTCGCCCTCGTCGGCGAGTCCGGCTGCGGCAAGTCCGTCCTCGCCTCCGCCCTCCTCGGTCTCCTCCCCGGGAACGCCGAGACCTCCGGCACGGCCGTGCTGGACGGCCTCGACCTGCTGGCCGCCGACGAGAAGACCCTCGCCCGCACCGTACGAGGACGGCGCGTCGGCCTCGTACCGCAGAGCCCCGCCGCCCACCTCACCCCCGTCCGCACCGTACGGTCCCACCTGGAGGAGACCGTCCGCGCCCTCACCCCCACCGCGCGGAGAGGGCGGCGCAAGGCCACGGAGGACGCCGCCGAACGGGCCGCTTTCCCCGCCGGACACCTCGACCGGTATCCGCACGAGCTCTCCGGCGGCCTCGCCCAGCGCGCCGCCACCGCCCTCGCCCTCATCGGCGACGCCCGCCTGCTCCTCGCCGACGAGCCCACCACCGGCCTCGACCGCGACCTCGTCGACCGCACCGTCGACGAGCTGCGCCGCCACACCGACGAGGGCCGCGCCCTGCTCCTCATCACCCACGACCTGACCGCCGCCGCACGCATCGCCGACCGCGTCGCCGTCATGTACGCGGGCCGGATCGTCGAAGTCGCCCCCGCCCACCGCTTCTTCGGCCCCACCGGGCCCCGCCACCCCTACGCCCGAAGGCTCCTCGACGCCCTGCCCGACCGGGCGTTCACCCCGATCCCCGGCATGCCGCCCGAGCTCTCCGCCCTGCCCGAGGGCTGCGCCTTCGCCCCGCGCTGCCCCCGCGCCACCGACCGATGCGCCACCCGCCCCGAACCGGCGGCCGGCGTGGCCTGCCACCACCCGGAGCAGCCCCGTGCTTGAACTCGACTCCGTCACCGCCGGATACGAGCGCCGCGCCCCCGTCTTCCGCGGCGCCTCGCTCACCCTCGCCCCCGGCGAGTCCGTCGGACTGCTCGGCCCCAGCGGCTGCGGCAAATCCACCCTCGCCCGGGTCGCGGCCCTCCTCCACCGCCCCGAAGCGGGCCGCCTCGTCCTCGACGGCACCGAGGTACGGGCCTGGCGCCACCGCGCCCCGCGCGAGCAGCGCACGGCCGTCGGCGTCGTCTTCCAGCAGCCCCGCACCGCCGCCGACCCCCGCCTCACCCTCACCGGACTGATCGCCGAACCCCTGCGCGCCACCGGCCGCCGCGCCGAGGCCGCCGAGCGGGTCGCCGCCCTCGCCCCGGCCGTCGGCCTCACCCCCGACCTCCTCGGCCGCCGCCCCCACGAGGTCAGCGACGGCCAGCTCCAGCGCGCCTGCCTGGCCCGCGCCCTGACCCTCCGCCCCCGCTGGCTGATCTGCGACGAGATGACCGCCATGCTCGACGCCTCCACCGCCGCCGCCCTCGTCGCCGCCGTCGAGAGCTACCGCGCCGAGACCGGCGCGGGCCTCCTCGCCGTGGGCCACGACCGTGTCCTGCTGAACCGCTGGTGCGACCGCACGGTCGAATGGAAGGACTGCCTGCCCGCCGCGCCCTGACCGAATCTCACCCGTATGGCCGCCCCGCCATACGCCCGGACGGACCGCTCATTCCGCCACACTGTCCGCCGAACGCCGCAATTCCGGTGCGGCGACGGAGGGACGTGAGAGCGATGGCCGTTTCCATTTCTGTCGTGGTGCTGCTGCTGGTACTGACCGTGATCTTCGTGCGGAACAGTGGCCTGAAATTCACGCACGCCCTCGTCTGCGCCCTGCTCGGCTTCTTCCTCGCGGGCACGAGCATGGCGCCCACCATCCACAACGGCGTGGCCGCCACCGCCGACGTCGTCTCCGGCCTCAGGCCCTGACCTCCCCTCGGGGTCCGGCCGGCCCACCCTTCTCGGCCACCCGCCCGGGGTCGGCTTTCGGACCACTCGTGAACGGTGCATGAAAGCGGGGGAGGTTCCATGTACTTCTCCTCCGCTCCCGCCTACCGTCGGCGCCCGGCGCGACGCACGCACGGACCCCGAGGAGCCGCTTTGACCACCCCACCGCCCCGCAGACGAGCACGCGCGCTCGCGCTGATCACCGCGCTCGCGGCGACCCTCCTGACGGGCGCCGCGCCCGTCGCCCAGGCCGAGGAGATACCCCTCGCGCCGGGCCACCGACTCGTCGACCATTACGAGGGCGCCCCCGCCACCGCGCGGCCCGTCCCCGGCAAGGGTCCCGCCCAGCACCCGTACCTCGCCCCCAACGGCCGCAGCGGCATGCACGCCGACGGCGCCGGCAGCGGCACCTACCCCTGGTCCGGGCCGCTCGGGCGCGACCCCGAGGTCACCAGCGAGAAGATCGCCGCCCTCGGCGGGGAGTGCGCCACCGTCACCTTCGACGCCGCCGGCCGCCTGGTCACCGTCTGCGGCACCTTCAGCGGCTTCCTCCTGAAGCTGCTCGACCCGCGCACCCTGGTCACCCTCGCCGAGTACAAGCTGCCGCAGCGCTCCTCCACCGTCGAGGCCATCACCCGCCTCGACTTCGAGAAGATCTTCAAAGACACCTCCGGCGGCGCCTACTTCTACCTCGACGACCAGGACAGGGTCGTCCTCGCCGACTCCCGCCAGCACGTCCTGCGCATCGCCCACCGTCAGAAGGCGGACGGGGACTGGGAGTTCGCCGTCGAGAACGACTGGGACCTGACCTCCCTCGTCCCGCACGACTGCGTCAGCTGGACGAACCTCTTCCCCAGCGGCGTCTGCGACCCCGTCACCTCCGTCATGCCGGACTGGGACGGCCGCATCTGGTGGGTGACCCGTCTGGGCCGGGTCGGCACCGTCGACCCGGCGACGGGCGCCCTGCACGCGATCCGGCTCGACGGCGAGGAGATCCAGAACTCCTTCTCCGTCGCCGAGGACGGCGTCTCCATCGTCACCGACCACGCCCTCTACGCCTTCCGCGCCGACGCCGACGGCGTCCCGCGCGTCCAGTGGCGCGAGACGTACGACCGGGGGACCGGCACCAAGCCCGGCTCGGTGAACCAGGGTTCGGGCACCACCCCCGACCTCTTCGGCACCGACGACCAGTACGTGGCCATCACCGACAACGCCGACGACCGCATGAACGTCCTCGTCTACCGCCGGGGCGCGGGCGTCCCCGCCGGCGAGCGGCTCGTCTGCAAGGTGCCGGTCTTCGGATCCGGCGCCTCCACCACCGACAACTCCCTGATCAGCTGGGGCAACAGCCTGATCGTGGAGAACAATTACGGCTACGAGAACCCGAGCACCCTCCTGCTCGGCCGCAGCGTCGTCGGCGGCGCGGCCCGGATCGACGTCCGCGCCGACGGCAGCGGCTGCGACACCGTCTGGGAGAACGACGTCCGCTCGCCCTCCACGGTCCCGAAGCTCTCCACGGCCAACGGCCTGCTCTACTTCTACGAGAAGCGCCCCAACTTCTGGGGCATCGACGCCTGGTACCTCACGGCCGTCGACTTCCGCACCGGACAGCGCGCCTACTCGCGCTTCACCGGCACCGGTCTGTCCTACGACAACAACTGGGCACCCATCACCATCGGCCCCGACGGCACCGCGTACGTGGGCGTCTTCAACGGCATCGTCGCCGTCCGCGACAGCCGCTGACGCACGGGCGGCGCGGCGCCTTCGTGGCGCCGCGCCGCACCGCTCACTCGAACTCGGGCATGGCCCCGACGGTCGTCTTCTCGTCGATCACCGCGAACGCGGCACCCTGCGGGTCCAGGATCGCCGCGAACCGGCCGAACGGGCTGTCCATCGGCCCGAACACCTTCCGCCCCTTCAGGGCTTCGGCCCGCTCGACGGCCAGGTCGCAGTTGTCGACGGAGAAGTAGATCTGGATGTACGGGGGGATCTCCGACGGGAAGTCCTCGTCCGACATCACCATCCGCCCGAGCACCGGCTGCGGGCCACCGAGGTCGAAGACCCGGTAGTCCATGTCCGGGGCCTTGATCTTCTTGGACCCGAAGCCGAAGACCTCGGTGAAGAAGGCGTCGGCCTTCGCCGGCTCCCGGGTGAACACCTCGGCCCAGGCGTACGCGCCGGGCTCGTTCTCCAGCTCGAATCCCTCGTGCTCGCCGCCCTGCCAGACGCCGAACGCGACGCCCGAGGGGTCCTTCGCGAGGCACATCGAGCCGAAGTCGCCGACCTGCATGGGCTCCATCAGGACGGTGCCGCCCGCGCCCCGGATCTTCTCCGCCGTCGCCGCGACGTCCGGCGAGGCGAAGTACAGACACCAGGCCGACTGCGGCTCCCCGTCCTGCCCCGGCATCGGCGGGACGACGGCCGCGACCGCCTTGCCGTTCCTGTACGCCTGCGTGTAGTTGCCGAATTCCGAGGAGGACTCGCCGAAGGTCCAGCCGAGCACATCGCCGTAGAACGTCTTGGCGCCCTCGACATCGGTGAACATCGCGTCGGTCCAGACCGGCGTGCCTTCAGGTCGTGCGGCCATGACGGTGACTCCCACTTCCGGTTCGATGACGTGTTCCTCCGGCCACGCTAGCCACGCTCGCCGGGGCCCGCTCGGTGACGCGGCGCCACCGGCCCGGTCAGCCCGGCAGCCGGCCCAGGGCGTAGCGGTGGAACGGGCCGTCGGGGATCGGGAGCCCGGGGCGCCACATCCGCAGCACCTGCGCCGACGGCAGGAACAGGGCCTCCGGCAGCCGGTCCGGGGCCGTCCACTCCCAGCGCTCGATCTTCTCCGGCTCGGCCACGGCGGGCACGCCCCGGAAGCCGCGCACCGTCGTGGCCGCCGTCATCCGGGTCAGCGCCGTGGAGGTCACGGTGTCCAGGAGCAGCCCGAGGACCTCCACGTCGGCGGGCTCCGCGAGGAGCGTCGTCTCCTCGGCCAGCTCGCGGACCGCCGCCTCCTCGATCGACTCGCCCGGCTCGACCGCGCCGCCCGGCAGCTCCCACACCCCGGAGCGGTCCAGACCGAGGAGGATCCGGCCCGCCTCGTCGACGACCACGACCCCCGCGCCCAGGGAGGCTCCGGGGGACGGCGGCCGGACATTGCGGCGGGCGGTGGCGGCGTGATCTGCGGTCGTCATGGGCCCTGTCTACCAGGCACCACCGACACCCACCCCGATGCGTAACAAAAAAGGAGAAACCTCTTGAAACATGAGAAAAACGGAGGACACTCGTTCTTACACCGGACAACCGGGAAGAGCCGCACCCGCCGACGGAGACGTCCGAAGGCCCGCGTGACCCTGATCCAGGCTCTGGCCAGGCCCCCGGCGGGGCCGGTCGGGCACGGAGCCGTCGGCGACGGCCGACGACCGCGCGAACCGACACGGACCGTCGGGGACTGTCATGCCCGGGGCCCTCCGGGCGCGGGCGGCACCACCGCCACCGGACAGTGCGCGTGGTGCAGCACCGCGTGGGCGACGGAACCGATGAGCAGCGAGCCGAGACGATGCCGGTGATGCCGGCCCACGACCACCAGGCCCGCGTCCCGCGAACCCTCCACGAGCCGGCCCGCCGCGTCCCCCGGCACCACCACCCGCACCAGCTCCACCCCCGGCCGGCGCGCGGCGAACGGCCGCAGCCGCTCGGCCTGCTCCCGCTCCTCCTCCGTCAGCAGCTCCTCCGCGTCGCCCGCGAGGGGCAGCGGCGGCGGCACCTGGAGCGCCGGCGAAGGCGCCGCGAGGAGCGCGCCCTGCGGCGGGGGCAGCCGGAGCGCGGTCACCACCTCCAGCGGTACGCCCCGGTGGTGCGCCGCTTCGAAGGCGAAGGCCACCACCTCGTCCGGGGTCTCCTCCGGATGCAGCCCCAGCAGCACCCGGCCCGCCCCCGCCCCGTCCTCCAGGGCGGCGGCACGCGCCTCGTGCGGGACGACGACCAGCGGACAGGGCGCCGTCATGGCCAGCGTCCGGCTGGTCGATCCCAGGAGCAGACTGGCGAAGCCGCCGTGCCCCCGCGAACCGGTCACCAGCAGCCGCGCGCCCCGCGCCGCCGCCGGCAGGGCGTCCGTCACGGACCCGTCGAGCGAGTCGTACCGCACCGGAACGCGGTGCCCGCGCTCCTCCACCACCGCCCGTACGCCCCGCGCCACCGTGTCGGGAAGCTCCGGCGCCGTGCCGAGCGAGGCGATGCGGGCGGCGCCCAGCTGCAGGGCCTCGGAGCGCACATGGGCCACCACCAGCGGCGCGCCCAGGCCCTCCGCGGCGCTCAGCGCCCACTCCAGGGCCCGGAGACTGTGCTCCGACCCGTCCACGCCGACGACGACCGCCGGCTCGTACGCGGTGCTGGTGTCACTCATGAGGGGATGCCTCCCTCACGCGGGGAAACGCCACGCCGGTCCGGCCCGAGGCGACTCGGACCGGACCGGCGTGGGGGAGGGGATCAGGCGTCCTGCTGCCGGCGGCGCGCCCGCTCGGCGTCGCGCTCCTTGATGCGGACGGTCTCCTTGCGGACCTCCGACTGGGTGGCGCGCTCCTTCTTGAGCCACTCGGGGAGCTCCTGCTTGAGCGCCTCGATCTGCTCGGTGGTGAGCGGCTCGGTGATCCCGCCGCGCGCGAGACCGGCGATGGAGACGCCGAGCTTGTTGGCGACGACCGGGCGGGGGTGCGGGCCCTTCTCGCGCAGCTCCTGGAGCCAGGCGGGCGGGTTGGCCTGGAGCTCGGTCAGCTCGGCGCGCGAGACGACACCCTCCTGGAACTCTGCGGGGGTGGCCTCGAGGTACACACCCAGCTTCTTCGCCGCGGTCGCGGGCTTCATGGTCTGGGTGTTCTGGTGCGACGTCATGGTGTCAAGGGTATCGAGCATGCGGACGACCTCCGACCACGGCAGCTACCGGTAACCTGGCGGGGTGACAGGCTCGGACGCTTCCCCCGCTTCTTCTTCCTCCTCCTTCCGGCTCGGCTACGTGCCGGGGGCGACCCCCGCCAAGTGGGTGCGGATCTGGAACGAGCGCCTGCCCGACGTCCCCCTCACCCTCGTCGCCGTGACGCCGGGCGAGGCCTTCGGCGCGCTCCGGGAGGGCGCCGTGGACGCGGGCCTCGTCCGGCTGCCCGTCGACCGGGACGACCTCAGCGCGATCCCGCTCTACACGGAGACGACGGTCGTCGTCGTCCCCAAGGACCACCTGTTCGCGGCGGCGGAGGAGGTGTCGGCGGAGGACCTCGCCGACGAGCTCGTCCTGCACCCCCTCGACGACACCCTCGGCTGGGAGCAGCCGCCGGGCCGCCCCGCCATGGAGCGCCCGGAGACGACCGCCGACGCGATCGAGCTGGTCGCCGCGGGCGTCGGCGTGCTCGCCGTCCCGCAGTCGCTGGCCCGGCTGCACCACCGCAAGGACCTCACCTACCGGACCCTGGCCGGCGTCCCGCAGTCGCGGGTGGGCCTGTCGTGGCCGAAGGCGGACGAGGCGCCCGACCTGGTGGAGGAGTTCATCGGCATCGTCCGCGGCCGCACCGTGAACAGCACCCGGGGCCGCCGCGCCGAGGAGAAGAAGGGCCAGAAGCAGCCCAGGGAGCAGAAGCCGGCGCGGTCCGGGAAGCCCGGCGGCGGGTCCCGCACCGGAGGGAAGCCGGGCGGTGGCTCCCGTACGGGCGGGAAGCCCGCCGCGTCCCGCAAGGGCGGCACGGGCTCCGGCCGCGGCGGGAAGCCGCGCCGCGGCCGCGGCTGAACCGTCCGCACGGCGGACGCCCCGCGCCCGGCCCCCGGCGCCTCGGCATACTGACCCCTCCTGATCACCGAGATCATCCAGGAGGAGCTTTGGCCGCCAGTTTCAGGACCGTCGTCGAGGTGGGACCCGACCACCTCGACCAGGCCCGGTCCATCGACCGGGTGTTCCAGGAGGCGATCGCCCCGGCGACCGTCAACTTCGACTTCGAGGCGATCCACCGGGCGGCCTCGGCCGTCCCGGACGGCGACGTGGTGAAGATGGTCCGGGGCTGGGGGCTCCAGGAGCACGCCCCCGTCCTCGTCATGGTCCTCTCCCTCAAGGAGGCGGTCCGCCAGGCGCTGCCGCCGGAGTGCGCGGAGGCCGGGTTCTGGGCCACGGTCGAGCGGGAGCTCGTCCGGGCCTTCACCGGGCTCGCCGCGCAGGAGGGGCAGCCCGGACTCTCCTTCTACGAGGAGTCCGGGGAGCGCACCCGCTTCTACCGGGACCTGTTCTTCGCCCTCCAGGACGAGGAGACCGGGGACCACATGTACGCCCTCGCGTTCTGCGTCGACGTGACCGTCGAGCTGCCGAAGGCCGAGACCCTCGCGCTCGCCCTGACCGACGTCGTGCCCTTCGCGGTGCGGCTCGACGCGATCGTGGTCCGCCAGGCGCTGGCCGTCTCCGTCTGACCGTACGACTGCCCGGTACGGGCTTCGTACCGGCCCGCCGTCCCGGGCCGGATCCCCGCCGGAGGAACGGCTCAGCCCGGCAGGCGCAGACGTCCGCCCCGCGCCGCCGCGACGAGCTCCGGCACCGTCGCGAGCTTCACCCGGGGACGCCCCGCGTCCCGGCCCCGCGCCCGCTCGGCCCGGTCGATGGAGGCGAGACCGCGCGCGTCGACGAGCCCCGGCCTGCTGCGGCGCTTCGCGAGGCGGCGGAACTCCTGGGAAGTGCCCGTCGGCTTCGGCAGCGCCCCGGCGACCGCGTCCGCGAGCAGCGTCCCGACCGTCTCCTCCGCGCACGTCCGGTTGGCCCCGATGCCCCCGGAGGGCCCGCGCTTGATCCAGCCCACGACATAACTGCCGGGCAGCCCCGCCACCCGCCCGGCCTCGTGGGGCACGGTGCCGGTCGTCTCGTCGAACGGCAGCCCCGCGAGCGGCACGCCCCGGTAGCCGATGGCCCGGACGAGGAGCCCCGCCGCGATCTCCGTACCGGACGCCGCTCCGTCCTCCGTCACCCGGACCGCCCGCACGCCGTCGGTCCCGAGGGCCTCGACCGGGGCGGAGTGGAAGCGCAGCACGATCCGGCGCCGCTCCCCGGCGGGGGCCCGCGTCCAGTCCACCGCCTCCCGGCCGACGCCCCGGAGGAGCGCCGCCTTCGTCCCGGGCTCCGCCGCGTCGATCGCCGCGCCGGTGCGCGGGTCGTGGTCGTCGACGACCAGGTCGACGCCGGGCAGGTGCGTGAGGGCGAGCAGTTCGGAGGTGGTGTACGCGGCGTCCTCGGGGCCCCGGCGGCCGAGGAGGACCACCTCGCGGACCCGCGCGTCGCGCAGGGCGGCCAGCGCGTGGTCGGCGATGTCCGTACGGGCGAGGGCGCCGGGGTCCGAGACGAGGACGCGGGCGACGTCGAGCGCCACATTGCCGTTGCCGACCACGACGGCCCGCTCGGCGGAGAGCCGCACGGCGTCCGCGCCGGTCTCCGGGTGCGCGTTGTACCAGGAGACGACGGAGGTCGCCGAGACGCTGCCGGGCAGGTCCTCGCCGGGGATGCCGAGCCGCCGGTCGGAGGGCGCGCCCACCGCGTAGATCACCGCGTCGTGGTGCGCGGCGAGTTCCTCGGGGGTGACGTCCACGCCGATCTCGACGCCGAGCCGCAGGCGGGCCCGGGGATGGGTGTGGAAGCGGCCGAGGCTCTCCCCGGCGCCCTTGGTCGCCGGGTGGTCCGGTGCCACGCCGTACCGGACGAGACCACCGGCGACCGGCAACCGGTCGATCAGCGTCACCTCGGCGTTGGTGTGCAGGAGGAGGTCCTCGGCGGCGTACATGCCGGCCGGTCCCGTGCCGACGATCGCGACCCGGATCGGGGCGAAGTCGGCCGGGATCGAGCGGTCGAAGCCCGGCTCGCCCCAGGTGTGGAACATGGCCGGGTCCGCGGCCGGTGCCGGCGCGCGGTCCGCGTAGTACTCCGCGTTGATCGCCTCGTACTCCCGCAGGCGTCCGGTGAGCCGGTCCGCCGGGAAGATCGCGTCGACCGGGCAGGCGTCGGCGCAGGCGCCGCAGTCGATGCAGGACTTCGGGTCGATGTACAGCATCTCCGTGGTGCCGAAGTCCGGTTCCTCGGGCGTGGGGTGGATGCAGTTGACCGGGCAGACGGCGACGCAGGTGGCGTCGTTGCAGCAGGTCTGGGTGATCGCGTAGGTCATGTCGTCGACTCAGCTCGGATGCGGGATGCGGGATGCGGGATGCGGGATGCGGGATACGGAGTACGGGTCAGATGAGGTTCGCGCGCTTGTAGACGGCGAGCGCCGGCCGGGTGAGCAGGCGGGCGGAGGCCAGGAACTCCATGAGCCCGGAGCAGCTGGAGCGCAGCTGCGCCTTGTAGTGCTCGTTGGCCGCGGCCTCCCGGCAGGCGCGCTCCGGGTCGAGCCCGGCCTGCACGTACACCTCGGGGTTCACCATGCTGGTGACGATGAAGTACGCGGCGATGGCGATGACGAGGGCGTGGAAGTGGCGGCGGGTCCTGCCGGCGCGGGCCAGTCGCCTGCGGGTCTCGTCCCGGGCGAACTTCATGTGCCGGGACTCCTCGACGACATGGATGTTGCTGATGGTGCGGACGAAGGGGACGACCCGGGTGTCCCGCATCCAGTCCCGCTGCATGACGTCGAGGACCTCCTCGGCGACGAGGATCGCCGCGTACGCGGCCTCGCCGAAGGCGACGGTCTTGAAGACCCGGCCCAGCTCGACGACCGCGCGGCGCGGCCGGTAGGCGGGGGCGCCGAGCTTGGCCGAGCTGCGACCGAACATGATCGAGTGACGGCACTCGTCGGCGATCTCGGTGAGGGCCCACTGGAACCGCGGGTCGGTGGGGTCCTTCGCGTACATGTCCCGCAGCACCATCTGCTGGAGGATCATCTCGAACCAGATGCCGGTGCTGGCGATCGAGGCGACCTCCTGCCGGGTCAGCTCCTTGCGCTGGGCCTCCGTCATCTCGTTCCAGTACGCGGTGCCGTAGAGGGTGCTCCACTCCGGGCACTGGCCGTGGAAGTCCTTGTCGAGGGGGGTGTCCCAGTCCACGTCGACGGCCGGGTCGTACGACAGCTTCGCGGACGACAGGAGCAGCCGTGCGGCGACGTCGTGGTCTTCGTGGTCCGGGCGGACGGTGCTGCTTGCCATGGTGCGGCTCCTCGGGGTCGCGCGAGCGGTTCGGACGCTTGTTAGACGCAGTGTCCAACAAGCTTGTTAGACGGAACGTATAGCAAGGGCCCCGGGGAGGCCTACCCCCCGGTACGGACTTTCTTCCGCCGGAGCGCCGTTCCGGACGTGCGAACGGGGCCGGAGCCGCCATGGCTCCGGCCCCGTTCACGGGGTGCGTGGTGTCAGAAGGTCAGGTTCCAGGCGTCGATCCGGCCCGTGTCCTGGCTCGCGTTGTCGTTCACGCGGAGCTTCCAGACGCCGTTCGCGACCTCGGACGAGGCGTTGACCGTGTACGTCTGGAGGATGTTGTCCGTGCCGCTGCCGGTCCGGTTGTGCAGCGTGTAGACGCTGCCGTCCGGGGCCACCAGGTCGACCTTGAGGTCACCGATGTAGGTGTGCTTGATGTCGACGCCCACCTTGAGGGTGGCCGGCGCGTTGCCCGTGACGCCGCTGACCGTGATCGGGCTCTCGACCGTGGAGTTGTCGGCGATGGCGTAATCCGTGAGGTTCTCGAAGTACGCCCCGGCCGGCGGGGTGGAGCCGCCGACGGCCTTCAGGGCGTCCACGCGGCCCTCGCCGAAGAAGCTGTTCTTCGCCGTCGTGCCGGTGCAGCGCGCGTCCGAGGGGCAGGCCAGGTCGGTGGCCTGCTCGCCGAGCTTCGCCCGGATGTCCGCCGGGGTGTACGAGGGGTTGGCGCTGGCGAGCAGCGCGGCCACGCCCGCCACGTGCGGGGAGGCCATCGAAGTGCCGCTGAACGAGGCGTACTTGCCGCCGGGGACGGTGCTGTAGACGGACTCGCCGGGGGCCGAGACCTCGATGATGTTGCTGCCGTAGTTGGAGAACGACGCCTTGGACGTGCCGCTGGTGCCGTTCGCCGCGACCGTGACCACGCCCGGCAGTTCGGCCGGGATGTCGAGGCAGTCGTTGGTGAGGGTCCGGGTCACCGGCGTCGAGTCGTTCGGGCTCGACGTGTCGGTGGTCTTGTTGGCCAGGTCGACGTTGGAGTTGCCGGCCGCCGCGACCTGGAGGGAGCCCTTGCCGTCGGCGTACGCCTGGGCGCGGCCCACGCCCTCCAGGATGGCCGCCTGGTCGAGGTCGCTCGGGCAGTTGAACTGCCAGGGATCCGTGTAGTAGCTGTTGTTGGTGACCTTGAAGCCGTGGTCACCGGACCACACGAGACCGCAGATGGTGTTCTCCGCGTAGAACAGCGTGGTGCCGGGCTCGGCGAGGCGCACCGAGGCGATCTTCACGCCCGGCGCGACGCCGATGGCGCCCTTGCCGTTCCTGGCGGCCGCGACCGTGCCGGCCACGTGGGTGCCGTGCTGGTCGACGTCGCGCCAGGCCCCGGGGCGGGTGTCCGGCTTGCCGTACGCGCAGGAGACCGAGTCGGCGGCGTCGAAGTTCGGCGCCAGGTCCTGGTGCTGGTCGTCGACGCCGGTGTCCAGGATGCCGACCTTGACCGAGGCGGAACCCGGGGTGACGGCCCAGGCCTGGTCGGCCTTGATCTGCGTCATGTCCGAGCGGACGGGCTCGGTCGTCGGCGCGGCGGCCTGCGTCGGGTTGGCCGGGAGCGCCGGGTTGTAGGCGTCGGCGGGGACGTCGGAGGTACGGGTCGCGCCGACCTTCTGGACGCCGGAGACGCCGCGCATCGTGGCGGCGAAGGAGGCGGAGGCCGAGTGCGCGACGATCACGCCGATCGCGTCGTACGAGGCGAAGACCGAACCGCCGTTGTTCGCGACGGCGGTGCGGACGGCGGTGGTGTCGCCCGGGGCCGTGATGACCAGGTAGGCGCGGGTGCCCGCGGCCCAGGCGGCGGGCGCCGCGGCGGCCGCGGGAGCGGCAGCGGGACCGGCCGAACGCGCCGCGAGGGGCTCGTTGTCCAGGGGCGCGGCCTGTGCGAGGCCGACGGTGCTGCCGAGGGCCAGGGTCGTGCCGAGCGCGAGGGCCGAGAGTCTCATGCGGCCGGATATGTGGGAAAACAATGCGTCCTCCGATGACCCGGTGGCGCGGGTGGCGCCGGCCGGGCCCTGTGATGTGTGGGGTGGACGCAAGATCCCAGAGGAGCGGGAGCGGAAGGAAGTCTTCTGTCCGACAAGCCCGTTCGCGTAACAGAATCTTGACTTGAACATGGCGGCGGGCGGCGGTTTTCCGTTCCTCCGGCCCTCTACGCTCGGGCCGTCCGTCCGTGCGCGTGATCGACGTCGAGAGGTCTCCGATGAAGCTGCCCGGTCCGCTGCACGTGTTCAACGAGGGGCTGGCGTTCCTGCTCGAACTCGCCGCCCTCGCCTTCCTGGCCCGGTGGGGATGGGACGGCGCGGAGAACGTGGCGCTCCGGCTGCTGCTCGCGGTCGCCGCGCCCGCCGCCGCGGCCGTCCTCTGGGGCCTGTTCGCCGCGCCCAGGGTGCGGTTCCGCGTGCCGCTCGCGGTCGTCCTGTGCGTCAAGGCCCTGGTGTTCGGGGCGGCGGCGCTCGCGCTCCTCGGCCTCGGCTGGCCGGCGTGGGCCGTCTCCTTCGCCGTCGTGGCGCTCGTCAACACCGCCCTGGCGACGGTGGACCGGCAGGCCGCGATGCGGCGCGGCGCCTAGGGGGTCAGGGGCGGCGCGGAGCCCAGGGGTTCAGGGCCGGGGCCAGGGGCGGCCTTCGAGTCGTTCGATGTCCCGGTTGAAGCGTTCGAGGTAGGCGGCGAAGCGGGTCACGTCCTCGGGTGACCACTCCTCCATCACCCGCTCCAGGCCCTCGATGTTCGAGGTGCGGTCGGCCTCCAGGCGGCGCTCGCCCTCCTCCGTGATGCGGAACTTGCGGGCGATGCCGCCGTCCGGATCCGGGATGCGCTCCACGACCCCGGCGCGCAGCATCGCGGCGGTCTGCCGGTTGAGGGTGGAGGCGTCGAGGCCGAAGGCCTCGGTGAGCTGCCCGATGGACATCGGCCCGTGCATCCGGATGCGGGTGAGGAGGACGTACGCGCTGCGGTCGAGGTGGCCGCCGGCCGCGCGGGAGCGGGGCCCGTACAGATGGGCGTGCCGTCCCAGCAGCATGCTCTCGAACTCGACGAGGTGGGTGGGCTTGTCCATGGGTGCATTCTCTCCTGCCGCGGCCATATGTGCATCATGCATAGCTTGTGCATGCTGCAAGTGATGTGCATGATGCATATATCTGTTCCTGGAAGACCGAAGAAAGTACGAGGGAGAACCCGTGGACGGCTCCAAGCCCGAGGCCCGCCCAGGCGGCGTCGTCGGCGTCCTCGCCCTGGCCGGCATCGTGGCCGCACTCATGCAGACCCTGGTGGTGCCGCTCATCGGCGACCTCCCGAAGCTGCTCGGCACCACCGCCTCCGACGCCTCCTGGGTGATCACCGCCACCCTCCTCGCCGGAGCCGTCGCCACCCCCGTCGCCGGCCGGCTCGGCGACACCCTCGGCAAGCGGCGCGTCCTGCTCGTCTCCGTCGTCCCGCTCGTCGCGGGATCGGTCGTCTGCGCCCTCGCCTCCTCCGTCGTCCCGATGATCGTCGGGCGCGGACTCCAGGGCCTCGGCATGGGTGTCGTCCCCCTCGGCATCAGCCTGCTCCGCGACATCCTCCCGCCCGAGAAGCTCGGCGGCTCCATCGCCCTGATGAGCGCCTCCATGGGCGTCGGCGGCGCCCTCGGTCTGCCCTTCTCCGCCGCCGTCGCCGAGAACGCCAGCTGGCGGGTGCTCTTCTGGGTCGCCGCCGGACTGAGCGTCCTGGTCGGCGCCCTCATCTGGCGCGTCGTCCCCGCCGGACACCGCGCGGCCGCCCCCGGCCGCTTCGACCTGCCGGGCGCCCTCGGCCTCGGCGTCGGGCTCGTCGCCCTGCTGCTCGCCGTCTCCAAGGGCGCGACCTGGGGCTGGGGCAGCGGCACGACCCTCGGCCTGTTCGCCGTCGCGGCCGTCGTGCTGCTCGCCTGGGGCGCCTGGGAGCTGCGCACCCGCGACCCGCTCGTCGACCTCCGCGTCACCGCCCGCCCGGTCGTCCTGATGACCAACGCCGCCTCGGTCCTGGTCGGCTTCGCCATGTACGCGCAGTCCCTGGTCGTCCCCCAGCTCTACCAGCTGCCCGAGGCGACCGGGTACGGCCTCGGCCAGTCGATGATGGCCATGGGCCTCTGGATGGCCCCCGCCGGCCTGATGATGATGGTCCTGGCGCCGTTGGGCGCCAAGCTCTCGGCCGCCCGCGGCCCCAAGGTCACGCTCTCCGTCGGCGCGCTCGTCATCGCCGCCGGATACGGCTCCTCCCTCGCCCTGATGGGCTCCACCTGGGGCCTGCTCACCGTCACCCTCATCTGCAACACGGGCGTCGGACTGGCCTACGGCGCCATGCCCGCCCTCATCATGGGCGCGGTGCCGCAGGAGGAGACCGCCTCGGCCAACAGCTTCAACACCCTGATGCGCTCCATCGGCACCTCCGTCTCGGCCGCCGTCATCGGCGTCGTCCTCGCCCAGATGACCACCACCCTCGGCGGCCACACGCTGCCCTCCGAGGGCGGCTTCCGCGTCGCGATGCTCATCGGCTGCGGAGTCGGCCTCGTCGCGGCCGTCGTCGCCGCGCTGATCCCCGCGAGGTTCACGGCGCCGGCCCCCGGCGGCGCCGGGGGCGCCGAGCCCGGAGCCGACCCGCGCACCGCCTCGCGGGCCACCACCGCCTGACGGCGGCGACGACCGGGGCGCGCCGCCGAAGCGGTACGTGGGGACGGCCCCGCGGCGGCGCCGCCCCTCCGGCGGGCGGACCGCAGAGACACCCGCCGGAACCACGAGGGCCCCGCCCGGCCGCGGAGACGCGGCCGGCGGGGCCCTTCTCGGCCGCGGAGACGCGGCCGAGAAGGGCCCTTCTCGGGCGCGGGCCCCTGCTCAGCCCTGGAGCACCGCGAACCCCGCCCTCTTGTACGTACGCATCAGCAGCGCCGTCTCCGTCGACGTCACGCCCTCCAGGCGGGCGAAGACCCGGGCCGCGAACTCCTGGAAGTCCCGGGTGTCGCGGTGGCTGGAGTACCCGAGCAGGCTCGTCCCGCCGCTCGTGACCACCAGGTGCCGCAGGGCCGGCTCGCGCGCGAGCAGCCGGATCGCGGGGCCGAGCTCCCGGTGCGGCACCCCGAGCCGGAACCGCGCCTCCACCGGATACCCCAGGACCGCCGGGTCGGCGTGCAGCCGCAGGTGCAGCACGTGCGAGGCCGTCAGCCGGGCCAGGCGCCGCCGGGCCGTCGTCTCGCCGACGCTCAGCTCCCGCGCGAGGCGGGTCGTCGACATGCGGGCGTCGCGCCGGAGCAGCTCGACGAGCCGCCGGTCGAGCTCGTCCACGAGCGGCGGCTCCGGGAGCGCGGTGCCCTCCATGGCGTGCCGCCGCACCTCCGTCGGCTCGTCGTCGTACGGTGCCCAGTCGCTCGCCGTGAGCAGCAGCCGGAGCACCACCGCCGAGTGGATGTCCACGACCCCGTCGAGCCGGCCGATCACCGTGTCCACCAGGGTGAGCAGCGCGTCGTGACCGGCCGCGTGGAGCTCGACGAACACGTCGAGCGCCCCGGTGGCGACCTCCACGGACCGCGTCTCGTCCAGGGCGGCGAGCGTCAGCGCCACCTCGTGGACGCGGCCCGGCGCGCACCGTACGGCGAGCTCCGCCGTCACCCCCTCGTACCGGTACTCGGGGATGAGCGCCGCCACGAACGCGACCCGCCCGTCGGCGGTCATCCGCTCCAGGCGCCGCGCGACGGTCCGCTCGTGCGCCCCGACGGCCGCGGCGACCTCCGCGAACGGCGCGCGGGGGTCGCGGTGCAGGACCTTCAGGATGCCGTGGTCCAGCGCGTCCAGACCGCCGCCGGGCCCGGGACCGCCGACCCCGTCTCTCCGGGCGCCCCCGGCGCCGCTCGCGCCGCCACCACCGGGACCGCCGACACCGTCTCTCCGGGCGCCCCCGGCATCGCTCGCGCCGCCGCCACCGGCGGGGCCCGCGCCACCGTCATCGCCGGTGCCACCGCCGTACCGCGTCGTCCGATCCGCCGTCATCCCGGCCTCCTCTCCGCCCGCCCGCGCGCCCGCCCGGCGGCGTCCCGCGAGCCTGCCCGACGGCGTCCCGCGAGTCCGCCCGAAGGCGCCCCGTGCGCCCTCCTCGTGCCCGAATCCGCCGCAGACCCCCCGTCCGCTGCCGCAATCGGCCGTCTTCACGGTCAACTCTTGCCCGAAGTGCCGTCCGCTCGCCACATTGTGGTGCATCTTCCGCCCCCGTACCCCACCCGCCGGGCGGCCCCCCTTCCCCCATCGAGCCCACGGGCCCTCCCGAAGAGGTAGTACGTATGACGGACGCCGGTACCCGCACCGCCCCCGTACGCAGAAGAGCCGTACGCACCGTCCCCGCCGGCGCGGTCATCGCCTCGGTCGCCCTCGTCGAGCTCTCCAGCGGCATCACCCAGGGTTTCCTCTCCCCGCTGCTCAAGGGCCTCACCGACACCCTCCGGGTCACCGCGGCCGACCTGAACTGGATCAGCATCGCGAACCTGCTCGCGAGCGTCGCCTTCACGCCGGTCCTCTCCCGCATGGGCGACCTCTACGGCCACCGCCGCCTGCTGCGCTGGAACCTCGCGATCGTCATCGCCGGCTCCGTCCTCGTCGGGCTGAGCCGCTCCTTCCCGGTGCTGCTCGCCGGCCAGATCCTCCAGGGCGCCATCGCGGGCTTCTTCCCGCTCCTCGTCGGCATCCTCCGCAACCGCCCCGACGGGGGCGACGCCGAGAGCCGCCGCGGCATCAGCCGCATGGTCGCCGCGCTGATCGGCGGCCTGACCCTCGGCCTGCTGTCCAGCGGCGTCGTCGCCTCCACGGTCGACAGCCCCACCGCCGCCCTCTGGGTGCCCGCCATCGGGGTGAGCATCGCCCTGGCCGTCACCTGGCCCCTGCTCCCCGAGTCCGACGACCGCCCCGGCGGCTCCGTCGACTGGGCCGGCGCGGTCCTGCTCTCCGTCGGCCTCGTCGCCCTGATGCTCGCGCTCGGTCTCGGCGGCACCCCCGGCTGGGAGTGGACCTCCACCCGTACGCTCGCCACCCTGGCCGGCGGCGTGCTCGTCACCGCCCTGTGGGTGCTCGTGGAACTCCGCACCGCCGAGCCCATGATCGACGTCCGGATGTTCGCCCGGCGCAACGTGGTCGTCGTCTCCGTCGTGACGCTCGCCTTCAGCTTCTGCATGCTCGGCCTCCAGGTCGCCCACTCCGTCTTCCTCGGCACGAGCCCCGCCGAGACCGGCTACGGCTTCGGCTACGGGCCCGTCGCCATCGGCCTGGGACTGCTCCCCAACCTCCTCGCGATGGCCCTCGGCGCGCTCGCCGCCCCCGCCGTCGCCGCCCGCGTCACCGACCGGCTCACCCTCGTCACCGGCTCCGCCCTCATGGCCGCCGGGTACGGCATCGTCCTCGCCGCCCACTCCGCGGTGCCGCTCTTCCTCCTCGGCACGGCGCTCGCCGGACTCGGCAACGGCTTCCTCCAGCACTCCACCCGCACGCTCGCCGTCGAGTCCGTCCCGCACGACCGGACCTCCGTCGGCTCCGGCATCAACGAGCTGATCATCAACGTCGGCGGCTCGCTCGGCGCCGCCGCGGTCCTCACCGTCTTCGCGGGCCACACCGCCACCGGCCACACCCTGCCCGACCTCGGCGCCTACACCACCTCCTGGGTGCTGTGCGCCGCGCTCTCGGTCGCCGGCGGCGCCGCCGCCCTCCTCTACCGCGCCCCCTCCAAGGAGCTCCGATGACGACCACCACCACGGCCCGCGAGCACAGCCGGGCCGCCCTCGCCCGCCACCGGGACACGGTCATCGGGCTCAGCCACGCCCTGCACGCCGACCCCGAGCTCGCCTACGAGGAGCACCGCGCGGCCCGCCGCATCACGGACCTCGCCGAGCGCGCCGGCTTCGACGTGACCCGCGAGGCGTACGGACTGCCCACCGCCTTCCGCGCCACCGCCGGCAGCGGCGACCTGGTCGTCGCGATCTGCGCCGAGTACGACGCGCTCCCCGGGATCGGCCACGCCTGCGGCCACAACGTCAACGGCTCCGCCTCCGTGGCCGCCGCCCTGGCCCTCGCGCCGCTCGCCGACGACCTCGGCATCACCGTCGCGCTCCTCGGCACCCCCGCCGAGGAGTCGGGCGGCGGAAAGATCGACATGATCCGCGCCGGGGCCTTCGACGACGTGGCGGCCGCCATGATGGTGCACGCCGCCCCGCAGGACGCCGTGGGCCTGTCCACCCTCGCCATCAGCAGCCTCTCCGTCGCCTACCGCGGGACCCCCGCGCACGCCGCCGCGATGCCGCACCGGGGCGTCAACGCCGCCGACGCGATGATGATCGCCCAGGTCGCGATCGCCGCCCACCGCCAGCAGATGGTCCCCGACGCCGTCGTCTCCGGCGTCGTCACCTCGGCCGGCGACGCGGCGAACGTCATTCCGGACCGCGCCACCGCGACGTACGACGTCCGCGCCCGCACCAGCGAGGAACTCGCCGAACTCCAGGCACGGGTACGGGCCTGCTTCGAGGCCGGGGCCCTCGCCACCGGCGCCGAACTCCTCCTGGAGACCGTCGGCAACGACTACGCCGACCTCCGCCAGGACCTCGCCATGGGCCGGAGCTACCAGGCCGCCGCCGAGGCCCTCGGCCGCACCGTCCTCCCCGACGACCCCGGCCTGCGCGGCGGTTCGACCGACATGGGGAACGTCTCGCACCTCGTCCCGACGATCCACCCGTCCATCGGGTACGACTGCGGCGACACGATCATGCACCACCCGGACTTCACCCGGTACGGGACCACGCCCGCCGCCGACCGCGCCGTCCTCGACGGCGGTCTCGCCATGGCGTGGACCGCGATCGACCTGGCGACCGACCCGGGCCGGCGCGAGCGGCTCCTCGCCGGGGTCGCCGCCCGCGCCGCCGCGAACTGACGCCCGCCCGGCCGCGCTTCAGGCCGCCGCACCCAGCCGGGACCGGCGGCCGAAGCCGATCGGGTGAAGCCGGTCGGGCGGGGCCGGTCCGGCGGGGCTGGTCAGCCCTCCTCCTCCACGGTGAACAGCGCCCCCTCCGGGTCCCGGACCACCACCCGGCGCTCCTCGTCGCCCTCCGAGGGCCGCACCCCGGCCCACTCGCCGCCCGGCACGACCGAGCCGCCGTGCGCCTCGACCGCCGCCCGCGCCGCCGCCAGATCGCGCACCCGGAAGCGGACCAGCCAGCGCGGGCGCAACTGCGGCCGGGAAGAGGCGGATTCGACCGGACCGCTGTCGAGCCGGGCCACGGGCTCGCCGTCCCGGCGCAGCACCACCCCGTCGTGCTCGTACGACACCTCACTGCCGCCCGGACTCCCGTCCGCCCACCGGAGCACCCCGCCGTAGAACACGGCCGCGTCGAACGCGTTGCGGGTGTGCAGCTCCAGCCAGGCCGGGGCCTGCCGCTCCCCGACGTGCCAGCGCGAGATCAGGCGCCCCTCCCACACGCCGAACACCGCGCCCTCCAGATCCGTCGCCAGCGCCGCCCGGCCCCGGGGCGGATACGCCATCGGCCCCACCCCGACCGTGCCGCCGCGCTCCCGGATCCGCGCCACCGCCGCGTCGGCGTCCTCGACGGCGAAGAACACCGTCCAGGCCACCGGCACCGCCGGCTCGACGGCCACCGCCGTGATCCCGCCCACCGGCACCCCGTCCCGGTCACCCACCACATACGCGTCGCCGAGGGCGCCCCGCCGGAACGTCCACCCGAGCACGGCCCCGTAGAAGCGCTGCGCCGCCTCCAGATCGTGCGCGGACAGATTCAGCCAGCAGGGCGCTCCCATCACGTCCCCGGTCGTCGGCCCCGACACCGGCACCACCTCCTCGTCGTCCTGAGTCCGTGCGCCCCTTCCCCGCCCGGCCGCCCCGCAAGCGCGCCCTCACCCGCGTGCCGCCGAACGCCACCCGCCCGGGCGCGCCGACCCGCCCGGCGGACGGGTCAGGCGGCCGGGCCGTACACCTGGGTCCGGAGGGCCACCGAGAGGTGATGGTGCAGGAGGCCGAGGACCGGCTGGTCCGGGGCGAACAGGCCGGTGGCGAGCTTCCAGTAGCGGGGGAGCACGGGACCGTCGTCGAGGGCGAGCAGACCGACGAGCCGCCGCCGGAAGGCCGGCGTGTCCGGTTCGCCGCGCGCGTGGGCGTAGGCGGAGACGAAACAGTCCAGGGCCCCGCCGTCCTGCGGCGCCCGCCCGGCCAGCACCTGGGCCGAGGCCAGGCCGTACGCCTCGGCGAGCCCCTCGTACAGCACGGCCGGCCGGTACTCGCCGTCCGGGAGCGGCGGCGCGGGCCGGAACTCCGGCCGTTCGAGCCGCGGATCGGTGACGAGCGCGTGCAGCCGGGCGAACGCGAGCACCTGCTCGGGGCCCGGCTCGTCCGGCGGCGCGGGCACCACCGCGTCGAGGACCGAGGACACCACCGGCCGCGGCAGCCGCGCCGGCAGGACCCGGCGCCAGAACCGGACCAGGGCGTCCGTGTCCGGCGGTGCGGGCAGCGCGCCGAGCAGCCGAAGCCGTTCCGTGCGCTCCCCGGCCGCGCACTCCTGGAGCAGCCGCAGCGACGCCTCCTTCCAGCGCAGCGCCGTCAACCGGGAGCCCACGTCCCGCAGTCGCTCCGCGACGGCCTCCTCGAGGACGTCCTCGGCCCCGTCCCGGTCGAGCACCCGCTCCACCTCGGGGACCGGCAGATCGAGGGCGCGCAGGGACCGGATGAACCGCAGCCGGTCGAGCGCCTCGGCCCCGTACCTCCGATGTCCCCCGGAGCTGCGGCCCGCCTCGGGCAGCAGACCGCGGTCGGAGTAGAACCGCACGGTCTTGACGGTCACCCCCGCCCGCGCGGCCAGCTCCCCGATGCTCCACAGACCGTCGGACGACACGAGGTGAACCTCTTTCAGCGGAACCCGACCCCCTTCGGACCCCACCATTCTGACCTCCTGCCGGACCGCCCCGGCACGTCCCTTGAATCTCCCGCA
The DNA here is from genome assembly GCF_042874035.1 of Streptomyces sp. NPDC004284. Classification (NCBI taxonomy): domain Bacteria; kingdom Bacillati; phylum Actinomycetota; class Actinomycetes; order Kitasatosporales; family Streptomycetaceae; genus Streptomyces; species Streptomyces sp. NPDC004284. The sequence continues at coordinate 662,386 of NZ_JBIAMJ010000002.1, forward strand.
GGGGGAGTTCCTAGCGTGACCGCGAGACATCCCCGAGGAACGACGAGGAGACGGTCATGACGGCGTTCGTGCTGGTGCCGGACACCTTCACCGGTGGCTGGGTGTGGGAGGAGACCGCGGCCCGGCTGCGGGCGGCGGGAGCGGAGGCGTACCCGGTGACGCCGGCCGGGATGGGGGAGCGGGGCGACGAGGCCGGTCCGGGGACCGGTCTGGAGACGCACATCGAGGAGCTCGTACGGCTGATCGACGGGATCGAGGCGGCCGAGGTGGTCCTCGTGGGGCACGGGTACGGACTGCACCCGGTGTTCGGCGCCGCCGACCGGCGGCCCGGGCGCGTCGCCCGGATCGTGTCCGTGGACACGGGCCCGCCGGGGGCCGGCGAGGCCGCCGTGCGTTCCGTGCCCGACCCGGAGGTCCGCGAGCTGCTCGCGGCGCGGCCCGACGCGCCGGTCCCGCCGCCCGCGCCCGGCGCCTGGTCGCGCTGGGGCAGCGTCGAGGGGATCCCCGCCGAGGCGCTCGTACGCCTGGAGCGGGAGGCCGCGCCCCAGCCGGCCGGCACGCTCACCGAGCCGCTCCGGCTGACCGGCGCCGCGGCCGCCCTGCCGACCACCGGCGTCCTGTGCGCCGCCAACGGGCAGAGCATCTCCATGGTCGAGATGGCGGTGGCGTCCGGCCCGCCGCAGTTCCGGGTGTTCACCGAGGACCGGTTCCGCTTCTTCGAACTCGCCACCGGGCACTGGCCGATGCTCTCCGCGCCCGGGGAACTCGCCGAGGTGCTGCTCCGCGCGGCGGCCGGCGAGGGCCACCGGGTGACCGCGCCCGAGGACGGGCACGAGCAGCCCTCCCACCTCCTGCCCTTCCTGCTCGACCTGCCGGAGCGGCCGCGCGACCGGATCGGACGGGTCGACCTGCACCTCCCGGACGGCGACGGGCCCCGGCCGGCGATCGTCTTCGTCCACGGCGGCCCCATCGACCCTGACCGGCGGCCCACGCCACGGGATACGCCGTGCTTCCTGGGATACGGCCGCTACGCGGCGGACGTGGGCGTCGTCGGAGTCACCGTGGACCTTCGGCTCCACGGCCTCGCCGACTACCCCCGGGCCGCCCGGGACCTCGCCGAGGCCGTCGAACTGGTCCGCGCCGACCCGCGCGTCGACGGGGACCGGATCGCGCTCTGGTTCTTCTCCACCGGCGGGCTCCTCGCCGCCGACTGGCTCGCCGCGCCCCCGCCGTGGCTGCGGTGCGTCGCGGCGAACTATCCGGCCCTGGCGCCGCTGCCCGGCTGGGAGACGGTCGAATCCCGCTTCCGCCCCGTCGACACCGTGGGCACGGCGGACGGGCCGCCGGTCGTGCTGACCCGCGCCGGTCTGGAGCACGAGGTCCTCGCGGCGACCGTCGAGGAGTTCCTGACCGCCGCGAAGGAGCGCGGGGCCGACGTCGAGGTCATCGACGCGCCGAACGGCCGTCACGCCTTCGAACTGGTCGATCCCACCGACGAGTCCCGGGCGGTCCTGGAGCGGTCCATGCGCGCGGTCCTCGCCCGGCTGGAGGCCTGACCGCGCGTGGGCCGGGGCCGGACGTGCGCGTTCCGGCCCCGGCCCACGCCTCTCATCCTCCTGCCGGGTGCCGCCCGCGGCGGGGCACCGAGTCCAGGAGGAGCCGGGTGTACGGGTGCTCCGGCGCGTCCAGGACCCGCGCGGTCGAACCCGTCTCCACGACCTGCCCGGACTTCAGCACCAGCACCTCGTCCGCGATGTGCCGGACCACCGCCAGGTCGTGGGTCACGAACAGGTAGCCGATGCCCGACTCGCGGCGGATCGTGCCGAGGAGTTCGAGGATCTGCGCCTGGATCGACACGTCGAGCGCGGCGACCGCCTCGTCGAGGACGAGGACCCGGGGCTCCACGGCGAGGGCGCGCGCGATCGCCACGCGCTGGCGCTGCCCGCCGGAGAGCCCCCGGGGCAGGGCCGAGGCCTCGCGCGCGCCGAGGCCGACCTGGTCGAGGAGCTCGGCGACCCGGGTCCGGCGGCCTGCCTGGTCGAGGTCGGTGTGGAGCCGCAGGACCTCGTCCAGGCAGCCGGAGACGGTGATCCGGGGGTCGAGCGACAGATACGGGTCCTGGAAGACCATCTGGATCTCCCGGGCCCTGGCGAGCCGCTCGGCCCGCCCCCTCGGCAGCGCCGAGCGGTCCCGGCCGTCGAGGCGGACCGTGCCGCCGTCGGGGCGCTCCAGTCCGACGAGCATCCGGACCGTGGTCGTCTTGCCGCTGCCGGACTCCCCGACGATGGCGAGGCAGGCACCGGGCGCCAGCGTGAAGGACACGCCGTCGACGGCGGTGTGGTCCCCGTACTGCTTGCGCAGGCCCTCGACGACCAGACCCTCCTTGAGCGCGACGGTCACAGCGTGATCCCTTCTTCGGCACGGTGGCAGGCCGCCAGCCCGTCGCCGTGGGGTACGAGCGCGGGCTTCTCCTCGGCGCAGCGCGGCACCGCGTGGGCGCAGCGCGCGGCGAAGGAGCAGCCGGGCGGCGCCTCGGAGAGGGAGACGGGACGCCCGGGGATGGGCCGGGGGGCCGGCGCGCCCGGTTCGATGCGCGGGGTGCAGGCGAGCAGGCCCGCCGTGTACGGGTGGCGCGGCGCGTCGAACAGGTCGTCCGTGGACCGGGTCTCCACGATCCGGCCCGCGTACATGACGTACACCCGGTCGCAGACGGTGGCGGCCAGTTCGAGGTCGTGGGTGACGAACAGCATGCCCGTGCCCCGCTCGGCCCGCAGCCGGGCCAGGATCGAGATGACCTCGGCCTGGGTGGTGACGTCGAGCGCCGTCGTCGGCTCGTCGGCGACCAGGAGGGCCGGCTCGCTCGCGAGGGCCGCCGCGATGACGACCCGCTGGAGCATGCCGCCCGAGAACTGGTGCGGGTAGCGGCGCAGGGCGCCGCGCGGGTCGCGGATGCCGACCGCGTCGAGGAGTTCCTCGGCGCGGGCGGTCGCCTCGGCGGCGGGCGTCCCGGCCGCGCGCATCCCCTCGGTGAGGAAGTCGCCCACCCGCCGCAGCGGGTTCACGGAGGCGCGCGGGTCCTGGAAGACCATCGAGACCTGCCGGGCCCGCAGCGCGGTCAGCTCGGCGCGGTTCATCGCCAGGACGTCGCGCCCGGCGACCCGGACCTCCCCGTCCGTGCGGGCGCCCGCGGGCAGCAGCCCGAGGACGCTGCGGCAGGCCACGGACTTGCCGGAGCCGGACTCGCCGACCAGGCCGACCGTCTCCCCGGGCCGGACCGTCAGGCTGACCCCGTCCAGGATCGGCCGGGCGGCCCGGTCGCCGGACAGGTGGACGCCGAGTCCCTCGATCTCCAGGACCGGTGCGGTCTCGCTGTGTTCGCGCATGCCGTTCACCGTTCCCGCTTCGCGATCCGGTCGGCGAGCCCCTCGCCGACGATGCCGAACGCCACCACGGCGAGCACGATGCACGCGGAGGGCGCGAGGGCCGGCAGCATCGCCCCCTGGAGGACGGCCGACTGCCCGTCGTTGATCATGGCGCCCCAGTCGGCGGCCGGCGGCTGGACGCCGAAGCCGAGGAAGGACAGCGCCGCCAGGTCCATCAGCGCGTACCCGAAGTTCATCGCGGACTGCGCGAAGACCGTCGGCGCGATGTTGGGCAGCAGATGGCGCACGGACACGGTCCAGCCGGACCAGCCCTGCACCCGGTACGCCTCGATGTACGGCCGGGCCTTCTCCTGCTGGGCGATGCCGCGGACGAGCCGGCCCACGTACGGGGTGTAGGCGACGGACATGGCGATCACGGGCGCGGTGAGTCCCGAGCCGACGACCGACACGAGCAGGATGGCGAGCAGCAGACCGGGGATCGCGAAGATCATGTCCATGGACCGCGAGAGCACCGTGTCCACCCAGCCGCCGCGCCAGGCGGCCACCATGCCGAGGACCGTGCCGAGCAGGGTGGAGACGCCGACGACGAGCAGCGGCCCGAGCAGTCCGGTGCGGGCGCCGTGGAGCAGCCGGGACAGGATGTCCCGGCCCGACTGGTCGGTGCCGAGCAGATGGTCGCCCGTGGTGCCGACGAGGCTCGACGACAGGTCGAGCGCGTCGGGGTCGTACGGGGCGAGGACGGGCGCGAGCAGGGCGACCAGGACGAGCACGGCGAGCACCGCGACCGAGACCGCGAAGAGCGGTCCCTGGCCGAACAGGCGCAGGGCGCGCAGCCCCGGTCTGCGGTACGGCACCGCGGAGGTGGTGGAGGTCATGAGGAGCCTTCCCCGAGGGAGAGACGGGGGTCGATGAGCGGGACGAGCAGGTCGACGACGAGGTTGACCAGGACGAAGGCCGCCACGCTGAGGAGCGTGATCGCCTGCACGACCGTGAAGTCCTTCGCGGAGACCGACTGCACGAGCAGCTGGCCGAGCCCGGGGACGTCGAAGGCGGTCTCGACGATCGAGGTGGAGATGAGGAGGCCGGCGAGCATCGTGCCGCCGACGGTGACGACCGGGCCCAGCGCGTTGCGCAGCACGTGCCGGCGGACCACGGACCGGCCCGCGACGCCCCGGGCCCGCGCCACCTCGACGTGTTCGCGCCCGAGCTCGTCGAGCATCGCCGAACGGGTCACCCGGGCGAGGAGTCCCGCGAAGGACAGCGCCAGGGCGAAGGCCGGCAGGGTCAGCTGGTAGAGCCGCTCGGAGAGCGACGCCGGGGTGCCGCCGCCCGGTCCCGGGAACCAGCCGAGCTGCACCGAGAAGAGCGAGACGAGCGCGATGGCCGTCACGAACGAGGGCGTGGCGGTGGCGACACCGGTGCCGATGAGCACCGCCCGGTCCGGGATGCCGGGGCGCAGCGCGCCGAGGATGCCGGCCGCGATCCCGATCACCGCGACGAGCACGGCGGCGTAGCCGACGAGCAGCAGGGTGCCGGGCAGCCGGGAGCCGATGAGCGAGGCCACGTCCTGGTGGTACTGGGCCGAGCGGCCGAAGTCGCCGCTCAGGACGGAGCCGAGCCACTTCCCGTACTGGGTGATCAGCGGGTCGTCGAGGTGGTGCTCCGCCCGCAGGGCCGCCACGGTGGCGGGGGTCGCGGGGCGGCCGTGCAGGAGGAACGACACCGGGTCGCCGGGGGCCAGGTGGACGGAGCCGAAGACCACGAGCGAGGTCACGAACAGCACCGCCGCCAGGCCGAGGAGCCGTCCGACGAGATAGCGCGTCATCGCTGGGAGGCCCCGATCGTCGCGGCCCACGGGTAGTACAGCTGGGCGATGCCGGTCGGGGCGCCGGTGATCCGCTTGCCGAGGAAGACCGAGAAGGGCGCCTCGTACACGGGGATGATGGGCAGCTCGTCCATGGCGATCTTCTGGAGCTTCGAGGTGAGCTCGGCGCGCTTGGCCGGGTCGGGCTCGGAGTTGGCCCGGTCGAAGGCGACGTCGTACTCGGCGTTCGACCAGCGGCCGTAGTTCCCGAAGTCGCCGGTGCGCAGGTACTGGTAGAACTCCAGCGGGTCGGGCGTGTTGTCGTAGCCGTTGGTGATGACCAGGTCGAGGCCCTCACGGGCGGACGGGTCGACGAAGATGCTGCTGTACGCGTCGGGGGAGACCGGCTTCAGCTTGACGTCGAGGCCGATCTTGCGGCCGGCGTCCTGGACGGCGTTGGCGACGACGCTGATCTCGGGCGCGAGCGAGCTGGTGACGATGGTGACCGTCCGGCCGGTCGCGTGGGCCTCCTCGACGAGCTTCTTCGCGGCCGCGACGTCGTAGACGGGCTCGGGCAGCGTGTCGAAGAGCTCCGCCGTCTTCTGCGGGGCCAGCGCCCAGGCGCCGCGCGCGGCGGGGGCCTTGGCGGGGACGCCGACGCCGCCGGCCGCGGCCTTGATGATGTTCTTCCGGTCGAGCGCCATCGACAGGGCCTTGCGCACCTTGAGGTTGCCGAGCGTGCCGTGGAAGTCGAGGACGGCGAGGTCGGCGGCGGCGGTGTTGGGGCCGAAGAGGAGTGAGCCCTTGCTGCTGGAGCGCAACTGGGCGAAGGAGGACGACGGGACCAGGTAGCCGCCGTCGGCCGTGCCGGAGAGGAAGGCGTTGGAGCGGGCCGCGGCGTCCTCGATGAAGGTGAACTTCACCTTCTCGGACTTGGGGGCGAGCGACTTGTCCCAGTAGGCAGCGTTCTTCTTGAGGGTGATGCTGTCGCCCTGGGCCCAGTTCTCCAGGGAGTACGGGCCGGTGCAGTTCAGCCTGCCCTTGGGGGTGCCGTAGTTCTTGCCCTCCTCGGCGAGCGAGGCGGCGCTCACGACGGTGCCGGGGGAGGCGGCCATCAGCTCGGAGAAGAGGACGTCCTCCTTGCCGAGGCGGATCGTCACCTCCAGGGGGCCGGTCTTCTCGATGGAGTCGACGCTCTTGAAGGAGGAGCCCCAGGGCGAGCCGGTCTTCGGGTCCATCTGGCGCTTGAGGGAGGCGACCACGTCGTCGGCGGTCATGGTGGTGCCGTCGTGGAACTTCACCCCCGGACGCAGGGTGTAGACGAGGGTGCGCGGGTCGGGCTGCGACCACTTCACGGCGAGGCCGGGCACGATCTTCATGTCGGGGGTGACCCGCAGCAGCTGCTCGCACACGTTGGCGAGGACGGTGTTCGGCGGGTAGTCGTACGCGAGGGCGTAGTCGAGCGTGTACGGCTCGGCGTACAGGGACCACGTGAAGGAGTCCAGGGGGCCCTGCGCGGCCGGAGAGGTCGGGCTGACCTTGAAGTCCGCGCCGCCGCCGGCGACGGGCTGCTTCGTGGCGCCGGAACAGGCGGACGTGGTGGCCGCGAGGGCGGCGGTACAGACGAGGAGCGCGAGGGCTCTGGGCATGCGCATGGGGAGGGACCCACCCCTTTACAGGTGTAGTGACGGGCTCGGGGGGATGGAGCGAGTATTGGTGCGGGAACGTTCCCGCACAAGACCTGCAGACGACTTTGCGGGAACGGTTTTGCAGAGCTCACGAGGGTGGCAGCATCAGTTTCATGACCGAAGCTCAACGGCACGGCGGGCAGCCCTCGCCGCCCATCCCGCGCGTCCGCCTGGTCGACGTGGCCCGCGAGGCGGGCCTGTCCAAGACGACCGTCTCGGCGGCGCTCAACGGCACCGGAAGGCTCTCCCCCGAGGTACGGGAGAGGGCCCGCGAGACCGCGCGCAGAATGGGCTACCGGCCCAACGCCACCGCGCGCCAGCTGCGCGCGGGACGGGCCCGGCTGATCGGATACGTGGTCGGCGAGTTCGCCGCCACTCCCTGGACCTTTCTCGAGTCGCCTTATTACGCCCGGCTGACCGGTGCCACCGCGGCCACCGCGCTGCGCCGCGGCTACGCCGTGGTGCTGCTGCCCGCCGGCTCCCTGCAGAGCGAGTGGGCCGATCTTTCCCTCGACGCCGTGGTCGTCGCCGACCCCGTCGCCGACGACCCGGTCGTCGAGAGCCTCCTCGCCGCCGGCATCCCGGTCTTCACGGACCGGTCCGTCGAGGGACTGCCCGGCGCGTACTGGGTGGACGTCGACGCGGGCGGCGCCGTCCGCGAGGCCCTCGACCACCTCCTGGAGCAGGGGGCCCGCAGGCCCGTCCTCGTGGTGCCGGACAGCGCCACCCGCTTCCACGCCGGGGTGTTCGCCGCCCACCGGGAGTGGTGCGCGGACCACGGCCTGCCGGTACGGGTGGTACGGGTCGGGGAGTCCGGCAACGGCCCGGTGGTGCGGGCCGTCGAGACCGCCCTGACCGCCGAGGGGCCGGAGCGCCCCGACGCCCTCCTGGTCGTGGCCGAGGCGAGCCCGCCCCTCGTCCTGGAGGCGGCGCGCCGCCTCGGGTACGAGGTCCCGGACGACCTGCTGGTCGTCCTGGTCAGCGAGGACGCCACGGCCCCGCACACCGAGCCGCCCGTGACCACCCTGAGCCTGCGGCCCGAGGCGGTCGCGGAGGCCGGCGTCGAGCACCTCGTGGCGGTCCTGGAGCACGGCCGCCACGAGCCCGCCGGGACGCTCGTGCCGACGCGTCTGGACGTGCGGGGCTCGTCGCTCCGCGGGTGAGGCCGGGTCAGGCCGAGTGGACCAGCCGTCCGCCGACGTACGTCCGCTCGACCCGGGCCTCGTGGATCTCCTCCGGCGGGGCGGTGAGGATGTCGCGGTCCAGGACGACCAGGTCGGCCAGGTGGCCGGGGCGCAGGCTGCCGGTGTCGTCGAGCCCGTTCACGTGCGCGGTGCCCGCGGTGTAGGCGGCGAGCGCCGTGCTGAGGTCGATGCGCTCCTCGGCGTAGAAGATCCGGTCGTCGGTGGCCTCCGGGTCGCGGCGGTTGACCGCGACGTGGATGCCCTCGATCGGGTTCGGGCTGCTGACCGGCCAGTCGCTGCCGGCGGCGAGGGTGGCCCCGGCGCGGACCAGGCTGCCGAAGGGGTACTGCCAGGCGGCGCGTTCGGCACCCAGGAACGGGATGGTCAGCTCGTCCATCTGCGGCTCGTGCGCGGCCCACAGCGGCTGGATGTTGGCGATGGCGCCGAGCCTCGCGAAGCGCGCCAGGTCGTCGGGGTGGACGACCTGGAGGTGGGCGAGGTGGTGCCGGTTGCCGCGGCGCCCGTTGGCGGCGACCGCCGCCTCCACCGCGTCCAGGGCCTCACGGACGCCCCGGTCGCCCAGGGCGTGGAAGTGGACCTGGAAATCGAGGGCGTCCAGCTCGGTCACGTACCCGCGCAGCGCCTCCGGGTCGACGAAGCTGAGACCGCTGTTGGCGGTGGCGCAGCCGCAGCCGTCCAGGTACGGGGTGATCATGGCGGCGGTGAAGTTCTCCGCGATGCCGTCCTGCATGATCTTCACCGAACCGGCGCGGAACCGGCCGTGGGTGAACTTCTCGCGCCGGGCGACCAGTTCGGGGATCTGCTCGGCGCCCCGCTCCCGGTCCCACCAGAGCGCACCGGTCACCCGGGCGGTCAGGGAACCGTCGGTCGCGGCCGTCAGATACGCCTCCGACGGGTCGGACATGCCGCTGAAGGAGCCGAGCAGCGCGTCCTGCCAGGCCGTGATGCCGAGCGAGTGCAGCAGCTTCTGGGCCCGCAGCAGACCGGCGAGCCGCTCCTCGGCGGTCGTCTCCGGCACCAGCCGGCCGACGAGACCGATCGCGCCCTCCTGGAGCATGCCGCTCGGGGAGCCGTCCGCCTCCCGCTCGATCCGCCCGTCGGCGGGGTCGGGGGTGTCGGCGCCGATTCCGGCCAGCTCCAGCGCCCGGGAGTTGGCCCAGGCGCCGTGGTGGTCCCGGTTCGACAGCAGGACCGGCCGGTCGGGGACGACGGAGTCGAGCAGCTGCCGGGTGGGCATTCCGCCCTCGAAGCTCTCCATCGACCAGCCGCCGCCGGTGATCCAGGTCTTCTCCGGGTGGGTGTCCGCGTACTCGCGGATCCGCGCCAGGTAGTCGGCCACGCCGACCGTGCCGGTCAGATCGCACTCGGCGAGCTCCTTGCCGCCGGAGACGGCGTGGATGTGCGCGTCCTGGAACCCCGGGAGCAGCAGCTTCCCCGTCAGGTCGACGACCTCCGTGGCGGGCCCGATGAGGTCCCGCACCTCGTCGTGGCCGACGGCCACGATCCGCTCGCCGACGACGGCGAGCGAGGTCGCCCGGGTGCGGGCCGGGTCCGCCGTGAAGACGGGACCGCGGGTGAAGACCAGATCGGCCGTGGTCATGGGCGCTCCAGAACAAGTGGTGTCGGTTGGTGGGCGCCATGCAAGCGGGCGGGCCGTTTACACGTCAATGGCGTTGACGTAAGGTTCCGGCCATGTCCGAACGCGTGGTCCCCGAAGGCAGCCGGCAGCGTCGCCGCCCCACCAAGCAGGGCGCCGTCCTCTCGGAGCGGCTCATCGTCGACACCGCACTGCGCCTGATCGCCCAGCACGGCGCGGAAGCCCTCTCGGTACGGAGGCTGGGCGCCGCGCTCGGCGCCGACCCCACCGCCCTCTACCGCTACTTCCGGAACACGGACGCCCTGCTCCTGGCCGTCGCCGACGAGATGATCGGCCGCGCGCAGGAAGGCTGGACGGCCACCGGCGACTGGCGGACCGACCTCCGCGACCTGGGCCTGCGCATCCACGGCTGCTACCAGGCCTATCCGCAGGCGGCGGCCCTCGCGGCCCACCGCACCACCGGACGGCCGTACGAGACCCGGGCCGTCGAGCGCATCCTCGGCGTCCTGCGCTCCGCCGGCTTCCCCGACGCCCTCGCCGTGCGGATCTACCACGCCTTCGTCGACCAGGCCCTCGCCTTCGCCGCCCAGGACGCCGCCGCGCTCGCCCTCCCGCCCGCCGTCCAGGAGAAGGAGGCGGAGGTCTGGCACGCGGTCTACGGCCGGCTCTCGTCCGACACCCACCCGAACATCGCCGCGACCTTCCCCCTCCTCGCCGCCGACATGCGCGACAGCGGCTATCCCTTCGCGCTGGAACTGATGCTGGCGGCGGTGGCGGCCCTGCGGCCGAAGGACCACACCGACTGACCGCGCCCCCTGGGCCGCCGGACGCGTCTTCGGCTGGGCACGGAAGGAGAGGCCCTCCCTCAGGGGGCAGCGCTTCGTCCTCTGGACGGCCGCGCCGCGCCATTCGCCGCCGGGCGCGCGGACCGGGGTGTACGTGGCGCCCCCCCGAGCCGCCGGGGCCGGCGCGCGGCCTTGCGGACCTCGCCGCGAGCGGCATCCACCGCCTCTACCTGAGCGCCGTCCGACTGCACGGCCACTCCGGTGCCCGCGCCGTCGAGCTCGGCGCCACCGACCCGTACGCGCTCGACCTCCTGGACCTCGCCGGGCCCATGCCCCCCGGCGAGCTCGGCGGGCGCACCGGCCTGACCACCGGGCCCACCACCCGGCTCGTCGACCGCCTGGAGAAGGCCGGCTACGTCCGCCGCGCCGCCGCCCCCCACGACCGGCGCAAGGTCATCGTCGAGCCCGACTTCGGCCGGAGCGATTACGGTGGCTGGCGCGTTGCCGGTCGTCCCTTCGCGGGACCTGGCCGCAGTCGGCGCAGGCGAGGGTCCGCATCGGTCCGCGGTGGGCCCGGTGTGGCCTTCTTCCGCCGGGCCCGCCGACGCTGGTCGTGGGCGGCCCGGTTGTCCGGGTCGTCGGGCGGGGAGTGCCCGAGCGGCCCGTGCTCGGCCGGCGGTTCCAGGGTGATCGCGCCCGGCTCGACGCGTGCGGCCCGCCCTTGGTGGGGCGGGCCGCACGGCTGGTGCTCTTCGGGGGTGCCGGGTGCTCTAGGAAGGATCGACCCCTTGGGCGTGGGGCGGGTTGCTGTGGGACTCGATGAACTTGCCCTGCTGGATCTCGAGGTTGCTGTTCCTGACGATCATCCCGGTGTCCTTGGTCATCGAGACGCTCGCGTTGCCGAAGGCGACCGCGAGGCCCTGGTCGAAGGTCACCCACTTCTTGAACTCGTTGATCCCGGAGAAGATGATCCGGTCCGGCAGGGTGCTGAGCAGCCGCTGGCCGTCGTGGCTGAGCTTCATGCCGCCGCCGACGGTGAGCTGGCCCTTCACCCGCGCCTCCTTGGTGTGCAGTTCGTCGAGGTCGGCCTTGCCGGCGGTGATGTCGCCCCGGTCGTTGCCGCCGTCGCGGTGGACGCGGATGCCGTTCGGGGGGAAGTCGATCCAGCCGTCACCGGCGCTGCGGCCCTGGACCCACTCGGTGTTGACGCCGGTGACAGCGGCCTTGTCGGCGTGGAGGGTGCCCCAGCTGTCGGTGCCGTCCTTGCGGACGTCGACACCGTCCGGGGCGAAGTCGATCCAGCCCTTCGCGCCGGTGCGGTCGCCGACCCACGGGGTGTTGACGCCTTCCTCCGCGTCGACCCGGGCGGTCGTGAGGACACCCGGAGTGGCGTCGTGGCCGTGGTAGACGTTGACGCCGCGGTCCGGGAAGGTGATCCAGCCGGCGCTGTCGGTGAGTCCCTGGACCACACGGGTGGTGACGTCGTCGGCCGTCACCGTTCCCAGGCCGCCGTCCGGCCGGTGGACCTCCACGCCGTTCGTGGCGAAAGTGACCCGGCCCTTGTTCGCGGTCCCCTCCACCCACGGGGCGCGCACCCCGGTGGTGGCGACCACGGTCTCCACGTCCACCTCGGCCGCCGTGACGGTCCCAGGCGTGTTCGTGTCGTTGTCGACGCGCGCGCCCTGCGGGGTGAAGGTGACCCGGCCCCGGTCCGTCGTCCCCCCGATCCACGGCGCGCGCGCCCCGCTGTCGAATTCGGGGACGGTCGCGTGGACGGTGGTGGTGAGGAAGTACCCCTCCTGCGCCTTCCCGTTGCCGTCGACGGTTCCTGCCACGAGGGTGTAGGTGGTGCCACGCGTCAGGGAACGGCCGGGTGTGTGACGGTGAGGCCCGTACGGTGTCGGGGTGGGCCGTACCGGCGGATCGACGCGCTCCAGGGCCCCGTCCGGATAGCGAATCCAGTACGTGAGGCTGTCCGGCCCCTCCCAGCGCAGGACGACGTTCTGGCCCGCGTCCACCATGGAGTGATCCGCGCGGAAGTTCTGCGGGACCTGCGGCGTCTGCTTCACCAGCCCGAGCGTGGTGCCGTAGTAGACCCCCGGCACCGTATACGGCAGCGCGTTGCCGTCGCCGCCGTAGGCGATCTCGTGGATCGACACGACGGCCAGGCCCGCCTGATCGGAAACAGGGATGTTCTCCAGCTTCAGGATCAAGTGCCCCTGTCCCGGCAGCGTCATGTCCTGCCCCGAGGGGGCCGCGGCCCGGTAGCGGCCCCCGCCCCCGGGGTGCGGAGTGAAGTGCGGTGCTTCCTCGCCGGGCAGCGGCTGGTAGCTCCTGGTGGGGATGCTCGCGGTGATCGCTGCGGCGTCGTCCGTCAGGTCGCCGCTGCCGCTGCCGATCGGAATCAGCACATCGATGTGCTGCCATTTCACATTGGCCAGGTGCGGGTTGGAGACGATCACGTACACCGTCCCCGCCGATGGCGCCCCGGGACGCGAGACCTGGAGCGATGTCGGATCCGTGAGGACCTCGTAGTGCAGCAGTGACGGCACGGTGGATTCTCCCTACCTCGGCGGTGCACACGATGCGGGCAGAAGACGCGTGGTGGAGGCGCGGGTGGTGCCGGTTCCGTTCAGATCCTCGGGGCCACGGGCCCCGCCCGGGGACCGCCGCCAACACACCCGTCGACAGTAAGCAGCCTCATCCCTTCGCATCCCGCGATCCTCCGGCTTTGTCCCGAATTGACTCCCTCCTGACCGGAACCGCACCGCAGCCACACCATGAACGAGCCCAGGTCCTGTGCCGCCTCCGGCCGCTGCCGTCTCGAGCGACACCTCCCGAGAACCCGGCGGAACGATTGCCCACGACGGGGGTGGCGAAAGCGCGGCCCGTCAGGCCGGGGTCACCCGGGTGAAGCGGCCCACGGCGGCGAGGTCCGCGCTGATCAGGGCCGCCGTCTCGCGCAGGGCCGGCAGGAGCGTGGCGAGGCTCTCCTCCGGGGTGGCCCGGCCCGCGTGCAGGGCGACGTTGACCGCGCCGACCACGTGGCCCGTGCCGTCCGTGACGGGCACGGCGAGCGAGCGGAGCCCCTCCTCCAGTTCCTGTTCCACCCAGCCGTAGCCGCGGGCGGCGGTCGTCGCCACGGCCTCGTCGAGCCCCTCGTGGGTCCTGACCGTGCGCGGGGTGAGCGCCTCCGGGGTGATCCGGCCGAGCCGCGCGGCGCGCTCCGCCTCGGGGAGGGCGGCGAGCAGGACGCGGCCCATGGAGGTCGCGTACGCGGGCAGCCGGGTGCCGACCGTGATGTCGATGTGCATGATGCGGGTGCTGGCGACCCGGGCGACGTACCGGATGTCGTCCCCGTCGAGGACGGCGACGGACGCGGACTCGTGGACGCGCAGGACGAGCGCGACGAGGTGCGGGGTGGCGATCTCCGGCAGGCTCAGGCCGGAGATCCGGGCGTAGCCGAGCTCCAGGACCCGGGGGAGGACGAGGAAGCCGCCGGCCTCCTCCCGTACGTACCCCAGATGGCGCAGGGTGATCAGCGAACGGCGGGCGGTCGCCCGGGGCAGCCCGGTCCGCCGGGCGAGTTCGGAGAGCCGTACGGGACCCCGTACGGAACCGAAGGCGCGCAGGACGTCGAGACCGCGCGCGAGCGACTGGAGGAAACCGGAGCCGAGCTCCTCCTTGAGCCCGCTCCCGGACGGGTCCGCCGGCGCGGCGGGCGCGGCCTCCTCCGTCCCCGGCGCCGCCAGGGCCCGCTCCATCGCCGTGACCGCGCGGCGGAGCGGCGGCAGGGCCTGTTCCGTGAGGGACGCGGCGCTGTGCCGGCTGGTGTGGCTGACGACGCTGACCGCGCAGACCACCGCGCCGTCCGGTCCCCGTACGGGCAGGGCGACGGCGAGCAGCCCCGGCTCGATCAGCTGGTCGTCCACGGCGAATCCGGCCTCGCGGGCCTCCCGCACCCGGTCGAGGAACTCGGCCTCGACCTCGTCGGAGGGGCCGGCCGGCCGGGGCGGCATGGAGGGGAAACCGGTGTCCAGCGGGTCCTTCGTACGCCGCTCCCGCCAGCGCTCGTGGTCCGCCGCGTCCCACCGCGCGGCGAACAGGGCGCCGGGGGCGCACCGCTCGGCCGGCAGGAGGTCCCCGGTGCGGAAGGAGATCGCCATCGCCCGGCGGCGGGTGGCCTGGGCGAGGAAGCGGACGCCGTCGCCGTCCGGGACGGCCACGGACACCGACTCGTCGAGGGCGTCGGCGAGGGCGACGGCGTGCGGGCCGAGGAGTTCCGGCAGCCCGCAGGAGGCCAGATAGGCGTTGCCGAGCTCGGCGGCCCGGGGCGCGAGCAGCAGGTCGCGGCCCTCGGTCCGCAGCAGGCCCAGGCGGACGAGCGTCGTCGTGACCCGGTCGATCGTGGAGCGGGCGAGCCCGGTCGTCCGGGCGAGGTCGCCGGGCCGGTGGCGGACCTCGGGCCCCGCGGCCATGGCGCGGAGCACGGCGAGCCCGCGTTCGAGCGGCCCGACCAGCTCGTCGGGCGCGCCCGCGACTTCGGGTGCGCCCTGGGCCTCGGGTGCGCCCTGGACTTCGGGTGCGTCCTGGGCCTCGGTGGGCTGCGGCATCGTCCGGACTCCTCGGGGCGGCGGCGGTGGGGGAGGGCGTGGGGAAGCGAGGAGAAACCGTACCCGCGCCGTTGACACGGCCCGTGGCGCGGATGGACACTCGCCCCCGCCAAAATTCTGAACTCAAGTTCAGCAGGCGAACACCCGCAGCGTCAATCCCGAGTGAAACGGCTCGTTACATGGACAAAGTGGTCGCCAGTGCCGCCGAAGCGGTGGCGGACATCGCGGACGGCGCCTCACTCGCCGTCGGAGGCTTCGGGCTGAGCGGCGTACCGGACGTACTCATCCGCGCCCTGCACGCCCACGGCCCGGGAGACCTCTCCGTCGTCTCCAACAACTGCGGCGTCGACGGAGGAGGCCTCGGCATCCTGCTCGCCGACGGCCGGATCAGCCGCGTCACCGGCTCCTACATCGGCGACAACAAGGAGTTCGCCCGCCGCTACCTCGGCGGCGAACTGGAGCTGGAACTGACCCCCCAGGGCACCCTGGCCGAACGGCTCCGCGCCGGCGGCTGCGGCATCCCCGCCTTCTTCACCCCGGCGGGCGTCGGCACCCAGGCCGCCGAGGGCGGCCTGCCCTGGCGGTACGCGGTGGACGGCACCGTCTCCGTCGCCTCCCCGCCCAAGGAGACCCGCGAGTACGACGGGCGGACGTACGTCCTCGAACGCGGCATCACCACCGACTTCGCGCTCGTCCGCGCGGCCCGTGGCGACCGCCACGGCAACCTCGTCTTCGCCCGCGCCTCCCGCAACTTCAACCCGCTCGCCGCCATGGCCGGCCGGATCACGATCGCCGAGGTGGAGGAGCTCGTCGAACCGGGCGAGATCGACCCCGACCAGGTCCACCTGCCGGGCGTCTTCGTCCAGCGGGTCCTGGAGCTCACCCCCGCACAGGCCGCCGACAAGGGCATCGAGCGAAGGACGGTACGGACCCGATGAGCTGGACCAGGGACGAGATGGCGGCCCGCGCCGCCCGCGAGCTGACGGACGGCTCGTACGTCAACCTCGGCATCGGGCTGCCCACCCGCGTGCCGAACTTCCTCCCCGAGGGCGTCGACGTCGTCCTCCACTCCGAGAACGGACTCCTCGGCGTCGGCCCCTACCCGTACGAGGACGAGGTCGACCCCGACCTGATCAACGCCGGCAAGGAGACGGTCACCGTCCTGCCCGGCGCCGCGTTCTTCGACTCCGCGCTCTCCTTCGGCATGATCCGCGGCGGCCACATCGACACCGCGATCCTCGGCGCCATGCAGGTCTCCGCCCGCGGCGACCTCGCCAACTGGATGATCCCCGGCCGCATGGTCAAGGGCATGGGCGGCGCCATGGACCTCGTCCACGGAGCCCGCCGGGTCGTCGTCCTCATGGAGCACACCGCCAAGGACGGCACCCCCAAGATCGTCGAGGAGTGCTCCCTGCCCCTCACCGGCCGGGGCTGCGTCGACCGGATCATCACCGACCTCGGCGTCCTCGACGTCACCGAGGACGGACTCCGGCTCGTCGAGACCGCGCCCGGCGTCACCCCCGACGACCTCGCCCGCCTGACGGCGGCCCACGTGAAGGTGGACGTCCCCTCATGATCCCGACCCAGCAGGACATCTCGAAGGAGATCGACGACCGGCGCGAGGAGCACCGCCGCGCCGGCGAGACCCGGAACCACCCGGCGCGCGACTACCCGCCGTACCGCAGCAGCGCCCTCCGCCACCCGCAGCGGCCCCTGGTCCCCGTCCACGACCCCGAGGCCGTCGAGCTCTCCGGACCGGTCTTCGGCACCACCGACGTCACCGCGCTCGACGCCGACCTCACCCGCGGCGCCGCGGGCGAACCCATCGGCGAGCGGATGACCGTCACCGGACGCATCCTCGACCGCGACGGCCGCCCCGTGCGGGGCCAGCTCGTCGAGGTCTGGCAGGCCAACGCCGCCGGCCGCTACGCCCACCAGCTCGACCAGCACCCGGCCCCGCTCGACCCCCACTTCACCGGCGCCGGCCGCTGCCTGACCGACGACGACGGCACGTACCGCTTCACCACGATCCGCCCCGGCGCCTACCCCTGGCGCAACCACACCAACGCCTGGCGCCCCGCGCACATCCACTTCTCGCTCTTCGGCAGCGCGTTCACCCAGCGGCTCGTCACCCAGATGTACTTCCCCGGCGACCCGCTCTTCGCCTACGACCCCATCCTCCAGTCGGTCACCGACGACGCCGCCCGCGCCCGGCTCGTCGCCGCCTACGACCACGACCTCACCACCCCCGAACACGCCCTCGGCTACCGCTGGGACATCGTCCTCGACGGCCCCGCCGCGACCTGGATCGAGGAAGGCCGATGACCGCGAAGCCCACCCCCGTGCTCCCCACCCCCGCCCAGACCGTCGGCCCCTTCTACGGGTACGCGCTGCCCTTTCCCGGCGGCCCCGACATCGCCCCCGCCGGACACCCCGACACCCTCACCGTCCACGGCCACGTGTACGACGGGGCCGGCGCGCCCGTCCCGGACGCGCTGCTGGAGATCTGGCAGCCCGGCCCCGACGGCGACCGGGCCGGCGCCCCCGGCTCCCTCCGCAAGGACCCCGTCACCGGGGGCCACGCCGGCCGCGACGGCGTCACCTTCACCGGCTTCGGCCGGGTCGCCACCGACGCCGACGGCCGGTGGGCGATACGCACCCTGGCGCCGGCGGGAGCGCCGTACCTCTCCGTCTGCGTCTTCGCCCGCGGTCTCCTGCACCACCTCTTCACCCGGATCTACCTGCCGGGACCGGCCGCCGACGCCGACCCGCTGCTCGCCTCGCTCCCGCCGGAGCGGCGCGCCACCCTGCTCGCGACCGGGACCGGACCCCGGACCCTGCGCTTCGACGTCCGGCTCCAGGGGCCGGAGGAGACGGTGTTCCTTGACTTCCGTTGAGTACGAGGACGGCGGACCGTACGACGTCGGACTCCTCGACCCCGTCCGTGCCGGCACCGACGTCGAGGCGGCCACCGGCGACCGCGCCTTCCTCCGCGCGATGCTCGACGCCGAGGCCGCCCTCACCCGGGCCCAGGCCGCCCTCGGCCAGGCACCCGCCGAGGCGGCCGCCGCCGTCACCGAGGCCGCGTCCCGCAGCGAGCGGTTCGACCCGCGCGCGCTGGCCCTCCGTGCCCCGAGCGGCGGCAACCCGGTCATCCCGCTGGTCGCCGAACTGACCGCCGCCGTACCGCCGGAGGCCGCCCCCTACGTCCACCGGGGCGCGACCAGCCAGGACATCATGGACACGGCCGCGATGCTCGTCGCGTCCCGCGCCCTGCCGCTGATCACCGCCCCGCTGCACCGCGCGGCCGCCGCCCTCGGACGGCTCGCCGCCGACCACCGCGACACGCCCATGGTGGGCCGCACGCTCACCCAGCACGCCGTCCCGACCACCTTCGGGCTCAAGGCGGCGGGCTGGCGCAGCCTCGTCCTCGACGCGGCCGACCGGCTCACCGCCCTCACGGTCCCCGCCCAACTCGGGGGAGCCGCAGGCACCTTGGCCGCCTTCGAGCAGCTGGCCGGCGCGCCCGGCAGCGGCCCCGCCCTCGCGGAGGCGTACGCGCGGGAGCTGGGCCTCGCCGCCCCCGTCCTGCCCTGGCACACCCTGCGCACCCCGGTCGCCGACCTCGGCACCGCGCTCGCCTTCACGGCGGCCGCGCTCGGCAAACCGGCCGCCGACGTGCTGCTCCTCAGCCGCACCGAGACCGGGGAAGTCGCCGAGGGCGAGGGCGGCGGGTCCTCCGCGATGCCCCACAAGAACAACCCCGTCCACGCCACCCTCATCGCCGCGGCCGCCCGCCAGGCACCCGCGCTCGCCGCGGTCCTCCTCGGCTCGCTCACCGCCGAGGACGAACGGCCGGCCGGCGCCTGGCACGCCGAATGGCAGGCCCTCCGCGAACTCCTCCGCCTCGCCGGAGGAGCCGCCCACCACCTGGCCGCGCTCGCCGAAGACCTCCAGGTCCACCCCGCCCGGATGCGGGAGAACCTGCACCTGACCCAGGGCCTGGTGACGAGCGAACGCCTCGCCGCGGAGCTCTCCGCCCTCCTCGGCCGCGCCGCCGCCCGGCGACTCCTCGACACGGCCGCCCAGCGCGCCCTGACGGAACACCGCCGCCTCGCGGACGTCCTGGCCGAGGCCCCGGAACTCACGGACGTGATCACCCCGGACCGCCTCGGCGCCCTCACGGATCCGTCCACCGCGACCGGTGCCGCCCCCCGACTCGTCGACCACGCCCTACGGAGACACCCCTCCGCCGACCGCGAAGGCCCCGCATGACATCCGACCGTACCCAGCCCGTACCGGCGGCCCCCGACACCGCCGCGCCGGCCGATGCCCCCGGCGCGACCGGTGCCACCGGGGCACCCGACCCCGCAGGAGCGACCGCCGTTCCCGAGGCGACCGCCCCCGCCCGGGCGCGTGACGCTGCCGAGGCGCCCGACGCGGCCCGTACTTCCGGAGGGCACCGCGCCCCCGGAGGGCACCGCGCCCCCGTCCTCCATCACCGCGTCGACGGCCCCGCCGATGCCCCCGTCCTCATCCTCGGGCCCTCCCTCGGGACCTCGCTCGCCGTCTGGGACGCGCAGACGGCCGCGCTCGCCCGGCACCACCGGGTGGTCCGCTGGGACCTTCCCGGACACGGCGGCACCCCGGCCGACGTCCTGCCCGACACCGCTCCCGGCGCGGCCACCGTCGCCGACATCGCCGCGCTCGTCCTCGAACTCGCCGATCACCTCGGCGCCGAGCGCTTCGGTTACGCGGGCATCTCCCTCGGCGGCGCCGTCGGCACCCACCTCGCCGTCCACCACCCCGAGCGGGTCACCGGCCTCGCCGTGGTCTGCTCCTCGGCCCGCTTCGGCGCGCCGGAGGGCTGGCGCGAGCGTGCCGCGCTCGTCCGGGACGAGGGCACCGGGCCGCTGGCCGAGGTGATGGCCTCGCGGTGGTTCACACCGGGCTTCGCCTCCACCCGGACCGCCGACCGGCTCCTCGACGACCTGCGCGCGGCCGACCCGGACGGCTACGCGGCCTGCTGCGACGCCCTCGCCGCGTACGACCTGCGCGCGGCACTCGGCGGGATCACCGCCCCGACCCTGGTCGTCGCCGGCCGGGACGACCCGGCCACCCCGCCCGCCCACTCCCGCGAGCTGGCCGACGGCATCCCCGACGCGAACCTCCTCGAACTCGCCGGGGCCGCCCACCTGGCCCCCGCCGAACGGACGCAGGCCGTCCTCACCGCGCTCCTCGGCCACTTCGGCGCCCCCGCCGACGACGGCAGCCGACACGCCCAGGGCATGGCCGTCCGCCGCGCGGTCCTCGGCGACGAGCACGTCGACCGGGCCGTCGCCCGGACGACCGCGCTCACCGCCGACTTCCAGGACTACATCACCCGCTGCGCCTGGGGAGAGATCTGGACCCGCCCGGGACTCGACCGCCGCACCCGCAGCTGCATCACCCTCACCGCCCTGGTCGCCCACGGCCACCTGGAGGAGCTCGCCCTGCACGTCCGGGCCGCGCTGCGCAACGGACTCACCCCCGAGGACATCGGGGAGGTCCTGCTGCACTCCGCCGTCTACTGCGGCGTCCCCGCCGCCAACGCCGCCTTCGCCACGGCCCAGCGCGTCCTCGCCGAAGACGCGACCGCCTCCTGACCTTCCACGGAGCCACGCATGTCCACGTCCCGCACCACCACCGTCGGCATCATCGGAGCCGGCCCCGCCGGCCTCCTCCTCTCCCACCTGCTCCACCGGCAGGGCATCGACAGCGTCGTCCTCGAACTCCGCGACCGCGCGTACGTCGAGCGCCGCCAGCGCGCCGGCATCCTCGAACAGGACACCGTCGACGTGCTGCGCGCCTCCGGCGCCGGCGCCCGGATGGACCGCCAGGGCCTGGAGCACCACGGCATCGAGCTCCGCTTCGACCGCCGCTCCCACCGCATCGACTTCCCGTCCCTGACCGGCGGCCGCTCCGTCATGGTCTACGCCCAGACCGAGGTCGTGAAGGACCTCATCGAACTGCGCCTCAAGGACGGCGGAACCGTCCTCTTCGAGGCCGAGGCCCTCTCCGTGGACGGCGCCGAGACCGACCGCCCCACCATCCGCTACCGCCACGAGGGCGCCGAGGAGACCCTGGAGTGCGCGTACGTCGTCGCCTGCGACGGCTTCCACGGCATCGGCCGCCGCTCCCTCCCCGAGGACCTGCTCAAGGTCGTCGAACGGACGTACCCCTTCTCCTGGCTCGGCATCCTCGCCGACGTCCCGCCCTCCTGCGACGAGCTGATCTACGCCCACCACGAGCGCGGCTTCGCCCTGCACAGCATGCGCTCACCGCAGGTCAGCCGCCTCTACCTCCAGGTCGACCCGGACGACACCGTCGACAACTGGTCCGACGAGCGGATCTGGGACGAGCTCGACACCCGCTTCGCCGTCGACGGCGACTGGACGCTCCGGCGCGGCCCGATCACCGAGAAGAGCATCACCCCGATGCGCAGCTTCGTCGCCGAACCCCTGCGCCACGGACGCCTGTTCCTCGCCGGCGACGCCGCCCACATCGTGCCGCCCACCGGCGCCAAGGGCCTCAACCTCGCCGTCGCCGACGTCACCCTGCTCGCCCAGGCCCTCACCCGCCACCACACGCAGGGGGACGAGACGGCGATCGACGCCTACTCGGAGACCGCGCTGCGCCGGATCTGGCGGGCCGAGCACTTCTCGTACACGATGACCACCCTGCTCCACGCCGACCCCGCCGAGTCCGGCTTCGACCGTGAACTGCGCCTCTCGCACCTGCGCTACCTCGCCGGCTCGGAAGCTGCCTCGGCCTCCCTCGCCGAGAACTACGTCGGATTCAGGACGAACTGACTGGGTGTCGGCAAGCGGAAGGGGGCGGCTGCTCGAAGCAGCCGCCCCCTTCTCGTGCCGGGTGGGTCAGGCGAAGAAGCGGTACACCGCCTGGGCGACGCACGCCGGCTTGGTGACGCCGTCGATCTCCACGGTGAGGTCCACGACGACCTCGACCCCGCCCTTGACGTCCTCCACGGACACCACGCGGCCGTGCGTGCGGATCTTCGAGCCGACGCGCACGGGGGAGGGGAAACGGACCTTGTTCAGGCCGTAGTTGACGGCCATGGACACGCCCTCGACCTGGAGCAGCTCGCTCCACATCGGGATGAGCAGGGAGAGCGTCAGATAGCCGTGGGCGATGGTGCCGCCGAAGGGGCCCGCGGCGGCGCGCTCGGCGTCGACGTGGATCCACTGGTGGTCGTCGGTGGCGTCGGCGAAGGTGTCGACGCGCGGCTGGGCGATCTCGACCCAGGAGCTGTGGCCGAGGTCGGCCCCTGCCTGGGCCTTGATCTCGTCGATGCCGTGGACGGTGAGAGCCATGGTGGTACTCCTCGGGGAACGGTGTCAGTTGTCGGTGCCGTAGAGCGCCCGGATGGGGGCCTTGAGCAGCTTTCCGGCGGCGTTGCGGGGGAGTTCGGGAACGAGGACGACGCTCCGCGGGATCTTGTAGCGGGCGAGCCGGCCCTCCAGGTGGACGATCAGCTCCGCTTCGGTGACGGTCGCGCCCTCGCGGGTGACGACGACGGCCCGTCCCACCTCGCCCCAGCGGGCGTCGGGCACGCCGATGACGGCCGCCTCGGCGACGTCCGGGTGCCCGAGCAGGGCGTCCTCGACCTCGGCGGGGTAGATGTTCTCCCCGCCCGAGATGATCATGTCCTTGAGGCGGTCGACGAGCCGGACGTAGCCGTCCTCGTCGACGGTGGCCACGTCGCCCGACCGGAAGCGCCCTCCGTCGCGGAAGGCCGCGGCGGTCGCCTCCGGGAGGTTCCAGTAGCCCGGGGTGACGTTCGGCCCCGAGACGACGACCTCGCCCTTCTCGCCGGGCGCCGCCTCCTCTCCGGACGGCAGCACCACCCGTACGTCGGTGAAGAAGTGCGGGACGCCCGCCGAACCGGCCCGGCTCAGCGAGTCCGCCCGGTCCAGGATGAGGGCGCCCGGCGCGGTCTCCGTCATGCCGTACCCCTGGACGAAGGCGAGCCCCCGGTCGACATAGGCGGAGGCGGTGCGGCTGGGCACCGGGGCGCCGCCGCAGAGCAGGGTGCGCAGACTGGTCAGGTCCGCGTCCGCCCAGCCGGGGGCCGCCGCCATCGCGTCGTACATCGTCGGCACGCCGAACATGCAGGTCACCCGGTGCTGTTCGATGAGCCGCAGGGTGCGGTCCGGGTCGAAGGAGGACTCCAGGAGGACCGTGCCGCCCTTCAGCAGGGTCGGCAGACAGCTCATGTTGAGCGCCGCCGTGTGGAAGAGCGGCGCGGAGACCAGTGCCACCTCGTCGCCGGCGAGGTCGGTGTCCACGAGGACGTTGAGGCTGTTCCAGACGATGTTGCCGTGGGTGAGGACGGCGCCCTTGGAGCGGCCGGTGGTGCCCGAGGTGTACATGATGAGGCAGACGTCCTCGTGCCCCACCTCCTCGTCGAGCGGCTCCGCCGGGGCGGCCGCGAGCAGCTCCTCGTACGAGCTTCCCGGCCCGCCGTCCACGGCGAGGAGGGTGGCGAGGGCCGCCCCTTCCGCGAGCTCCGTCACCCGCTCGGCCGACTGCCCGGCGTGCACCAGGACGTTGCTGCCGGAGTCGGCCAGTTGGTGCAGCAACTCCGGTACGGCGAGCCGGGTGTTGAGCGGGACGAACACCGCCCCGAGGAGCCCGGTCGCGAAGAGCGTCTCCAGGTACGCCGGGTGGTTGGGGCCGAGATACGCCACCCGGTCGCCGCGCTCGACCCCGACGCCCCGCAGGGCGTGGGCCAACCGGGCGCAGCGGTCGTGGAGTTCGGCGTAGTCGATCGCGCGGCCCTCGTGCAGGAGGGCCGCGCGCCGGGGCGACTTGCGGTCGCGGCGGGCGGGCCAGGAGCCGATGCCCTGGTTGCGCATGGGGTACCCCTCAGCGTCCGGTGAGACCGAGCAGCGCGGCCGCGTTCTCCTTGAGGATCTTCGGACGGACCTCGTCCTTGATCGGGAGCTCCGCGAAGTCCGCCAGCCAGCGGTCCGGGGCGAGCAGCGGGAAGTCGGAGCCGAACAGCACCTTGTCCTTCAGGAGGCTGTTGGCGTACCGGACCAGCTGCGGCGGAAAGTACTTCGGCGACCAGCCCGACAGGTCGATGTACACCTGCGGCTTGTGGGTGGCCACCGCGAGCGCCTCGTCCTGCCAGGGGAAGGACGGGTGGGCGAGGACGATCCTCATCCCCGGGAAGTCCGCGGCGACGTCGTCCACGTCCATCGGGTTCGAGTACTTCAGCCGGATGCCCCCGCCGCCGGGAGCGCCCGCGCCGATGCCCGTCTGCCCGGTGTGGAAGACGGCGATCGCGCCGGCCTCCTCGATCGCCTCGTACAGCGGGTAGGCCATCCGGTCGTTGGGGTGGAAGGCCTGGATGTTCGGGTGGAACTTGAAGCCCCTGACCCCGAACTCCTCGACGAGCCGCCGGATCTGACGGACCGCCGCCTTCCCCTTGTACGGGTCGACGCCGGCGAACGGGATGATCACGTCCGGGTTCTTCAGCGCGGCCTCGGCGATCTCCTCGTTCGGCACCGGCGGGGTGCCGGTCGCCGACTCCGCGTCCACCGTGAACACCACGCAGGCCATCTGTCGCTCACGGTAGTACGTGGCGATCTCCGGCAGCGTGGGGTGGCGGTGCTCCGCCTTGAAGTACGCGCCCGCGGCGGCGTCGAGCTCGGCGGAGAGCGACGCCCCGCCCTTCTCGGACACCTCGGCGTGGGTGTGCATGTCGATGGCGACGAGCGCGTCCAGGTTCATCGAGGACGCCGGGACGTCGCCGCTCACAGCTGCGGCGCCGGGATGCCGAAGGTCTCGGGGGTGCGGCCGACGGTCACCGGCCAGGCGGCCGCGATCGCCTCGGCGCTCCAGCCGCCGTCGGCGTACGCCACCGACACCTCCTGCGGGTGCGACCACAGGGAGAGCTTGTCGCCGCCGATGCCGACGCACTGGCCGGTGACCCCGGCGGCGGCGTCCGAGGCGAGGAAGGTCACCAGACCGGCGACGTCCTCGGGCGTGCCGAAGCCCTCGCCCTTGCGCAGGCTGTCGGGGAACGCGATGCCGTCCTTCTCCAGGGCCTCGACGTGCGGGGCGAAGACGGGGATCGTCTTGGTCATGGCGGTCGCGGCGACCGGGATGACGGCGTTCGCCGTGATGCCGGCCTTCGCCAGCTCCATGCCCCAGGTGCGCACCATGGCGGCGATCCCGGCCTTGGCGGCGGCGTAGTTGGTCTGCCCGAAGTTGCCGCGCTGTCCGGCGGGGGAGCCGGCGACGACGATCCTGCCGCCCTCGCCCTGGGCGCGCATCCGCTCGACGGCGGCGCGGACGCAGGTGAAGGTGCCGCGCAGGTGCACCTCGACGACGGTGTCGAAGTCCTCGTCCGTCATCTTCCACAGCACCCGGTCCCGCAGGACGCCGGCGTTGGTGACCATGACGTCGAGCCGGCCGTACGTGTCGACGGCGCGGGCGACGAGGGCCTCGGCGGCCTCGGCGGAGCCGACCGGGACCACCTCGGCGACGGCCTGTCCGCCGTCGGCGGCGATCAGGCGCACGGCCTCGACGGCGGCGTCGGTGTCGACGTCGTTGATCACCACGGAGGCGCCGGCGGCGGCCAGCGAGCGGGCGTAGGCGAGGCCGAGTCCGCGGCCGCTGCCGGTGACGACGGCGACCTTGCCGGAGAGATCCACATGAGTCATGAACGGGGGTCCTTTCCCGTGAACACGGCGTGGGGCGCGGGGGATCGCGACCGGTCGCACACCGTCGAGCGAACAAGTTAGGCATTCTTTTGTCGGCCGTCAATGAATTGCCGAATGTCGGGTACGGGTTCCCGGAACCCGCCCTACGCTGTCCCCGTGACACAGCCCGCCCCGACCGCCGAGACCGGACCTCCCGCCGAGCCCGGCGCTCCGCCCCGCCCCCAGTCCCTGATGCTGACCTTCTTCGGCATCCACGTCCTCGGCACCGGGACAGCCCTGTCCTCGGCGAGCGTGATCGACGCCTTCGCCCGCGTGGACGTCGGCGAGGACGCCGTCCGCTCCACGCTGACCCGCATGGTCGCCCGCGGACTGCTCGCGCGGCACCGGCGCGGCCGCCGGATGTACTTCTCGCTCACGCCCCGCGCCGCGGAGGTCCTCACCGACGGGCAGGAGCGGATCCACCGCACCGGCGCCGTCAACCGCGACTGGGACGGCACCTGGACCCTGGTCGGCTTCTCGCTGCCCGAATCCTGGCGCCGGGAACGCCACGACCTGCGCTCGCGGCTCGTGTGGGCGGGCTTCGGCCCGCTGCAGAGCGGCCTCTGGGCGGCCCCCGGGCGGGTGGACGTCGCCCCCCTCGCGGCCGAGCTCGGGCTCGGGGACCGTATCAGGGCCTTCCACGGCGAGGCCGCCGCGCCCACCGAGGCGGGCCCCCTGCTCCGCGCCGCCTTCGACATCGACGCGATCGCCGAGGGCTACCGAGCCTTCCTGGCCCGCTGGGACACCGCCGCCCCCGCCGAGGCGCACGACGACCTGGGCCGGCTCCTCCTCCTCCACACCGACTGGCTCGACCTGGTCCGCCGCGACCCCCACCTGCCCGCCGAGCACCTGCCCGCCGACTGGCCCGCCGAGTCCGCCGAAACGCTCTTCCGCGCACTCTCCAGCCGCTTCGAGCCGGGCGCCCGGCGCATCGCGGAGGAGATCCTCGACCGCTGGGAGCCGGAGGTGTGACGGCGGGGGCGGCCGGGGCGGGGCTCCGGTGCGGCGGGGCGACTCCGGTGCGGCCGGAGCGGCCGGAGCGGTCGGTTCGACCAGGGTGACTCCTGTGTGACCAGGGCGACTTCGGTGCGGTCGGCGTGCCCGGTGTGACCGGTGCGGCTCCCCGGCCCGGGGGCGTCACCTGCGGGCGTCCCGCGGCCGCGCCCCGGTGGGCGCGCTTATGTCAACACCATTGACCTTGTTGCGCGCGGCGGAGTCTCATGGCGGCACTTCGGAGATTCCCGGCGCCCGGGCGTCTCCGCGACCCCGAAGGAACCCCCATGGACCACCTCAGCTCGCTCCGGGACGTCGACCACACTCCGTTCTGGCTCGACGACCCCCGCCGGCCGCAGGCCGCCCCCGCCCTCGTCGGCGGCACCACCTGCGACCTCCTCGTGGTCGGCGGCGGCTACACCGGCCTGTGGACCGCCCTCATCGCCAAGGAGCGCGACCCCTCCGCCGACGTCGTGCTCGTCGAGGCCGAAGAGGTCGGCGGCGCCGCCTCCGGTCGCAACGGCGGATTCTGCGAGGCCAGCCTCACCCACGGCCTGGCCAACGGCATCGAGCGCTGGCCCGACGAGATCGGCCGACTGGAACGCCTCGGCCGCGAGAACCTCCAGGCCATCGAGGACGCCATCGAGCGCCACGGCATCGACTGCGAGTGGGAGCGCACGGGCTCCCTCGTCGTCGCCACCGAGCGCTACCAGCTCGCGGGCCTCGCGGAAGAGGCCGAGGCCGCCGCCCGCCACGGAGGCGAGCACCTCCTGCTCGACGCCGACGCCGTCCGCGCGGAGATCGACTCCCCGACCTTCCTCGGCGGCCTGTGGAACAAGAACGACGTGGCCATGGTCAACCCCGCCCGCCTCGCCTGGGGTCTCAAGCAGGCCTGCCTCGACCTCGGCGTCCGGATCCACGAGCACACCCCCGCGACCTCGCTCGACGAGCACGGCGCGGTCGTGAGCGTCGGCACCCCCTACGGCCGGATCACCGCCCGCCGCGTCGCCCTCGCCACCAACGCCTACCCCTCCCTGCTCCGGCGCCACCGCCCGTACACCGTGCCCGTGTACGACTACGCGCTGATGACCGAGCCGCTCAGCGAGGAGCAGCTCGCCTCCGTCGGCTGGAGCCGCCGCCAGGGCTTCGCGGACTGCGCCAACCAGTTCCACTACGTCCGGCTGTCCGCCGACAACCGCATCCTCTGGGGCGGGTACGACGCCGTCTACCACGGTGGTCCCGTCCGTGCCGAGCACGACCGCCGGCCCGAGACGTACGCGACGCTCGCCGAGCACTTCTTCACGACCTTCCCGCAGCTGGAAGGGCTTCGGTTCAGTCACGCCTGGGGCGGGGCCATTGACACCAGCACCCGTTTCTGCGTTTTCTTTGACACGAGTCACCACGGCAAGGTCGCCTACGCCGCCGGCTACACCGGCCTCGGTGTCGGCGCCACCCGTTTCGGTGCCGACGTGCTGCTCGACCTGCTCGCGGGCGAGTACACCGAGCGCACCCGCCTGGAACTCGTACGCCGCAAGCCGCTGCCCTTCCCGCCCGAGCCCGTCCGCTCGATCGGCATCAACATCACCAAGTGGTCCATGGCGCGCGCGGACCTGAACGAAGGACGCCGCAACCTCTGGCTGCGCACCCTCGACCGCTTCGGTCTCGGCTTCGACAGCTGACCGGCCCACCGCGCCTCA
Source organism: Streptomyces sp. NPDC004284 (assembly GCF_042874035.1). Classification (NCBI taxonomy): domain Bacteria; kingdom Bacillati; phylum Actinomycetota; class Actinomycetes; order Kitasatosporales; family Streptomycetaceae; genus Streptomyces; species Streptomyces sp. NPDC004284. The sequence continues at coordinate 690,923 of NZ_JBIAMJ010000002.1, forward strand.
CGCACCACCCCCCGCTCACGCATGACCCGCCGCACGGCCCGCCTCCCGGGGCCGCGGCCGAGGAGACCCGACATGAACGCATCCGAAGTCCGGCCGGCCGCCCCGGCGGCGACGGAGCCGCAGGCCGCCGCCCCGGCCGCCCGCCGAGGCGACCTGTTCCGTCTGATGCCCATGCTCACGGTGGCCAACGCCGCCATGTTCATGCTGTACATGGGCATCGGCGCGGTCCTCCTGCCCGTCCAGGTCGAACTGATCGACCCGGCGAACAAGGTCGCCAACTTCGGTCTCGTCTCCGGCGTCGCCGCGATCTTCGCGACCCTCTTCAACCCGATGGCCGGACTCCTCTCCGACCGCTCGGGACGGCGCAACCCCTGGATCCTGTGCGGCGGTCTGGGGGCCCTCGGCGCGCTGGCGCTCCTCGGCGCCGCCCGCACGGTCCTCCTGGTCACCATCGGCTGGTGTCTCGTCCAGGCGATGATGAACATCTACCAGGCCGCCCTCACCGCCGTCGTCCCCGACCGCGTCCCCGTCGAGCGCCGGGGCCTCGCCTCGGCGATGGTCGGCATCGGCACCCCCATCGGCTCCGCCGTCGGCATCTCCACCGCCGCCCTGTTCGTCCCCTCCGACATCTCCTTCGGCTACCTCGTGATGGGCGCGGTGATCGCCGGCGCGGCCGTCCTCTTCACCGCCGTCGTCCGGGAGCGCAAGCGGCCGAGGACGGAACCGGTGCCGCTGCGCAAGCAGCTGGCCGCCTTCGCGGACACCATGAGGTCGGCCGACTTCCGCTGGGTCTTCATCGGCCGCTTCCTGATGATGCTCGGCTTCTTCTCCGTCTCGCTCTTCCAGATGTACATCCTCCAGGACCACATCAAGCTCCCCGAGGGGCTCGACGCCAACGAGGCCGTCGCCTTCCTCGCCCCGATCGACGCCGGCACCACCCTGCTCGCCACCGTCCTCGGCGGAGTGCTCTCCGACCGCATCGGCCGCCGCAAGCCCCTGGTCGGCATGTCCTGTGCCCTCTCCGGCCTCGCGATGCTCGTGCCGGTCGTCATGCCGGACTGGACCGGCATGCTGGTCTTCACCGTCGTCGCGGGCCTCGCCTTCGGCTGCTACATGGCCGTGGACACCGCCCTCGTCACCCTGGTCCTGCCCAGCGCCGACGACGCGGCCCGCGACATGGGCGTCCTCAACATCGCCAACGCCGGCCCGCAGATCCTCGCCCCGCTCCTGGCCTCCCTGCTCGTCGGCGCGGTCGGCTACGACGGGCTGTACGTCACGGCAGCCCTCATCACCCTGGTCGGCGCGGCGGCGGTCATCCCGATCAAGTCGGTGCGCTGAGGCGCGGTACACCCCTTCCCGGACTCGCGGTCCCACCGGAGCCGCGACGCCGGGCGGCGCGACCTGACCGAGCGCCGCCCGGCACCCCTCCCCACCGAAGGGAACACGCACATGCCGCCGAGGACGTCGACCACGCGAAGACTCGGACCCGCGGCCGTGGGGGCCGTCCTGCCCGCCGGCTACCAGGACGACTGCGCCCAGGCGCCCTCCGGCGGCGCGGTGTACGGCGTCTGCCTGGCCGACGGCCCCTGCACCGGGAACTCCCCGTCCGCGACCCCGGCCGACACCGTCAAGCTCGCCCTGCGCGCCGGCCTGAAGGCCAAGGCCGGCCGGAACCAGGCCCCCGACCTGGTGCTGACCGGCATCAACTCCGCCCCGACGTCTCCGCCGCCAGTACGTCCAACACGACGCCCCGCGACACTGACCCCCCATCAGGAGCCCCTCTCATGACCGAGCCCCTCGTCACCACCCTCCGAGGCCCCGTCCGCGGCGAGCGCCGCGCGGACGGGAGTCTGCGTTTCCTGGGCATTCCGTACGCGCAGCCGCCGGTGGGTGAGCTGCGGTTCGCGGCGCCGGTGCCGCCGGAGGCGTGGGCGGAGCCGTGGGACGCGACGGCGTACGGGCCGACGGCCCAGCGTCGTCCGTTCGCGGACGTCACGACGATTCCGGAGCCGTCGGTCCCGGGGGAGGGGGTGTTGAACCTGAACGTGTTCACGCCGGAGGCCGATCCGCGGGCGGGTCTGCCGGTGCTGGTGTGGATCCACGGTGGTGGGTACGTGGCGGGGTCGGCGGCGAGTCCGTGGTACGACGGGGCCGCGTTCAACCGGGACGGTGTCGTGCTGGTCTCGGTCGGTTACCGGCTGGGTGTCGAGGGGTTCCTGCACCTGGAGGACGCTCCGGACAACCGGGGCGTGCGGGACTGGGTCGCGGCCCTGGAGTGGGTGCGGGACAACATCGCGGCCTTCGGCGGGGATCCGGCCAAGGTGACCGTCGCCGGTCAGTCGGCGGGCGGCGGCGCGGTGCAGACCCTGCTGGCCGTCCCGTCGGCGCGGGGTCTGTTCCGGGGTGCGATATCCGTCTCCGGCGCCGTCATGCGACCCCAGGGCAGGGACCTGGCCGAGGCGGTGGCGGCGCTCTTCACCTCCCGCACCGGCGTCCCGGCCACCGCCGCCGCCCTGCGCGACCTGACCGACGACGAACTCCTCGACCTCCAGGACCACCTGGACGTGGACGGTCCCGGCCGCGACGAGCTGCCGATGGTCGTCCTCGCCCCCTTCGCCGACGGCGAGCTCGTGCCGGAACCGGTGCACGAGGCGCTCGTCGACGGTCTGGCCGGAGCGGACGTCCCGCTCATGCTCGGCCACACCGCCCACGAGTTCGACATGGTCGAGCCCCGTGAACTGGGGGCCGCGATGACCGAGGCCATGTTCCGGGAGCCCGTCATGGAGATCGCCGAGGCCCGCGCCTGGGCCGGCCGCCCGACCTGGCTCTACCGCTTCGACTGGGAGGCGACCGCCCCCGGCTACGAGGGCCTGGCCCACCACTGCGTGGACGTCCCCTTCGCCTTCGACCTCCTCGACGCCCCCGGCGTCCCCGAGGCCCTCGGCGACAACCCGCCCCAGGCCCTCGCCGACGCCGTCCACGAGGCCTGGGTCCGCTTCGTCCGCGACCTCGACCCCGGCGAGTCCTGGCCGCGCCACACCTCCGACACCCGCGCGATGCGCGTCTGGACCACGGAACCCACCGTCGTCCACGGCGGCTGACCCCGCCGGCCCTTCGCCGGTTCCCCGCCCCTCCGGACCGGAGGGGCGGGGGACGGAACACCCTCAGGGATGTGTGAAGACCCCGACCATGCGGGTGTCCGGGTTGCTGCTCATCCCGACGATCGCCCCGCCGTCGGCACGGTTCACGCGCGCGTGCGCGCCCGCGTAGCCGTCGTCGGTGAGGAAGAGGCCCAGCGCCGCGATCCAGTCGTCCACGGTCCCGGTCACCGGGTCGTGGACGGGCTCGGGGCGGGGCACGACCCGCTCCTGCGCCACGTAGCCGCCGCGCTCGACCGCGAGGTCCAGCGCCTTCCCCCACTCGGCGTCGGTGTGCTCCCAGCCGACGAACGTGTCCAGGCCTCCGTACCCGGCCCCGGGCTTGAGGATGAGCCGCTCCCGCCGCTCCCGGCAGAGCTCGACCAGCTCGGCGGGACCGGAGGCGCGCAGGGTGCGGCTCCACGGCAGGACCCGCTCGATCAGAGCCCGCTCGCCGGCGTCGAAGGCGTCGCTCCGGAGCGGGTCGGAGAGCAGGGCGAGGGCGCTCTTGTGGGAGTAGAGGCCGCTCTCCAGGGACGTGAACAGCACGGTCCTGCCCGCCTCGTGGGCACGGAAGAAGGGCTCCGCCGCCTCCGGGCCCTCCGGGTCGTCGAGCAGCTGGCTCGCCGCGAAGTTCCGCAGCACCAGATCGAGCGGGGTGCCGTCCAGGGTGAGTTTTCCGTCGGCACGCGCGCGTACGGCGCCGATCTCGCCGATCCTCAGGTCGAGGCCCTGCTCGGCCATCGCCTCCTGGGTGGCGCGCATCAGCCGTCCGTACGGGGCGACACCGCCGCGCCCCTCGATCAGCCCGATCACCGGTTCCGCGGAGCCGGACAGGGCGGGACGGGCCCGGTCGCGCAGGACGGCTGCCATCCGCGCGGCGATGTCCACATGGCCGAGGCCGTGCTCGCGCGCGAAGCCGGCGAACTCGGGGACCCGCAGCAGCGACTGGTTGAAGACGTCCATGTCGAGGCCGCCGACCTCGCTGCCGAGGTTGAACTCCAGCAGCTTGAACGCGGTGCCGTCGTGGTACGCGTCGGCGCGGCCCAGCTTGGCGGGGACGCCCGACCCGGCCCGGCGGAGCAGCGCCACCAGCGCCGGTTCGAGCCCGATCTCCGCCGCGTACCGCTCGACGTCCCCGTCGAAGAGCCGCTCCGGCAGCGAGAGCAGGAGGTCGAACAGCCCCTCCAGGTCCCGGGCGAACGCGGCCGTCTCCTCGGCGCACAAGAACCAGGGCCGGGGTAGCAGGTGCGGACGCCAGGCCTCCTCGAAGGCGGGAGGCAGCTCGGCCCGTGCGACGGCCGTCGCGAGCCCGCCGTCCCCGCGCAGGCACGCGTCCACGTAGATCCGGCTCAGTTCGGTCATCGGTATCGCTCGCTTCAGTCGGAAGGGACCGGGCACGTGCTTCGAAGGGTGGGCGGAGGACCTCAGTACCCGATCCGTACTCCCGTGACGACTTGACGGTCCGTCAGTCCGCCGGTGGCGGCGGAGAATCCGACCAGGACGTTCCTGGGGAGCGTCACCGCCGCGTCGATGATCCGGGTGCCGTCGACCAGGACGACGAGACGGCCGGCGGCGGTCATGCTGACGTCGATCACATGGCTGCCCGTACGGAGCGCGGGCACGGCCGAGGACGTGGCCGCGTACCGGAGGGTGGTGCCCGAACCGCCGGTGGCGACGCCCACGAAGTTCGACGCCGGGTCCCCGGTGTTGCGGTGCGTGTCCAGGGTGACCGCCGCTCCCGCCAGACCGCTGAAGCCGAGGCCGCCGCCCCCGCCGCCGAGGGCGGTGGGGGTCGCGCGGGTCGCGTCGAGCAGCAGCAGCGCGAGCCCGTCGCCCCCGGTGCCGCCCGAGAGGGTGGCGGTGAAGCGGGCCCGCAGCCGGGCGGAGGGCACGGCGGTGGCCTGGATCGCCGAGCCCTTCAGGTACGGCTGGGCCGGGGTCAGGACGAGGCTCGTGCCCGACAGCGCCGCGCTGCCGTTGTACTTCCAGCCGTTGGGGCCCGGCGGCGGTACGGCGTACGAGGCGGCGGTGATCGACGCGCCCCGCACGGCGTGGATGTCGGTCGCGCCGCCCGTCCCGCCGGTGAAGGCGAGCAGCGCGGTCGGGGTGAGCGAGGCGACCGTGGTCCGCAGCCGCTGCGTGCCGTCCACGGAGACGGTGACGGTCTTGCCGGCGACCGCGACGGAGACGGTGTGGGTCCCCGACCGCAGGACGGGCACGCTCGACGTCGTCGACGCGTAGGCGAGGGCCGAGCCGGAGCCCCCGGTGGCGATGCCGACGAAGTTGGCCGACGGATCGCCCGCGTTCCGCACGGTGTCGAAGGCGACGGCCACGCCCGGGAGTCCCACGTAGCCGAGGCCGCCGCCGACGCCGCCGAGCGCCGAAGGCGTGGTCCTCGCCGGGTCGAGGAGCGAGAACGTGAGGCCGTCGCCGCCGGTGCCGCCGCCGATCACCGTCGTGAACGAGGCCTTGAGCCCGTCGGTCAGCACCGGCACGGGCCAGACCGCCGAACCCCGCTGGGAGGGGCTCGCCTGGGTCACCTGGAGGTCGTTCCCGGAGATCCGGGCGGAGCCGTTCAGCTTCCAGCCGCCCGCGCCGGGCGTGGGGACGGTGACCGTGCCCCCGGCGACCCCCGACCCGGTCAGCGTCTCGACGTGCGGACCGCTCCCGTCGTCGGCGGTCAGCTCGTACGCGGCCGACGCCGTGCCGACGGCCGTGGGGGAGAAGGTGACGGCCTGGTGGACGACGTCCTCCGGGCCGAGGACCTGGCCCTCGCTGATCGGATTGGTGACGTGGAAGGGAGCCGCCGGAGGCTTCGCCTTGGTGAGGGTGAGGGGGATGTTGCCGGTGTTGCTGATGTCGAAGGTCTTCGTCACGGACTCGCCGACCTTCACCTGCCCGAAGCCCGTCGAGGTGGGCGTGATGGTGAGCTGCGCCCGGCCGGTCACGGCGGTGGCGCTCAGGGCGACGGACGCCGTGCCGTGCGTCCCGGTGACGGCGAGCGTCCCGGTGTGCTGCCCCGCGGCGGTCGGCGCGTACGCCACCTGCACGGTGACGGACCGCCTCGGCGGGACGACCGTGCCGGCGGCCGGCGCGTCGGACGCGGTGAACGGGCTGCCGGGCGGCGACACCGAGGAGATCGTCTCGTCGGCCGTCCCCGTGTTGGTGAACGTCACGCCGAGCGCCTTCCGCGTCGTCGTGGGCACCGTGCCGAAGTCGAGCGCGGCCGGGGACGCGAGGAGGCCGGGCCGGGTCCCGTACCCGGTGAGGCCGAGCGCGCTGTCGCCCAGGTCGGTGGTGAAGGTCAGGGCCGAGGTGTCCGGACCGGGGCCGGAGGGCGAGAACGACACCTGGGCGGTGTGGGTCTGCCCCGCCCGCAGCGTCCGGGGCAGCCCCGTGGAGGACGCCGAGAACGCGCCGCCCGCCGGCGTGCGCACCCCGGTGATCGTCACGTCCCGGGTCGCCGTGACGGTGGCCGTCACCGTCCCCGTCGCCCCGACCGCGACCTCGCCGGCGTCCACCGGCCCACCCGTCAGCGCCGCGTCGGCGGGACGGCCGAAGGCCATCACGTGCCCGTCCCGCGTCCCCACGTAGATCCGCCCGCCCGCGGTGGCCGGCACCGAGAACTTCGAGGCCACGCCGATCGGAGCCGACCAGCGCAGCCGCAGCGCCCCGTTCACGGGCACCGCGTCGTACGCGCGCAGCTGCCCGTTGGCGCCGTTCGCCCCGTCCGCCGTGACGGCCCACACCAGCGCCGAACCCGGATTCGTCCCCGTGGACGTCACCACCGGCGAGCCCGACGTGTAGCCGAAGGCCTGAGCGCTGCTGCCCGTGTTGGTGAGCCCCGGCAGTCCCGAGCCGGTGAGCCCGTACGCGAACGCCCGCAGCGGACCCCGGCTGCCGGTGGTGTACACGTAACCGCCCTGCCCGCCGTACACCGCGGGATGCCCCCAGACGCCCTCGTACGGACCGAAGGTGCCGAGCACCTTGTCGGTGCCGCCCGGGCCCTGGCTCCGCCCGCCGAGGTCGTCCCGGTTCAGCAGGAACAGCCGCCCGTCCTTGCCGATCTCGACGAGGAGCCGCGGATACCGGCTGGTCCCGAAGGCCGGCTCGGGGAGGGCCACCGGGCCGCCCGAGCCGAGGTCGGTGTCGTTCAGGTCGAGGACCGAGGCGTCGGACGGGCTGAAGAAGTCCTGCGCCGACATCGTGCCGTCGCTGTTCACCCCGAGCCGTACCACCGACTCGGCGAGCTGGCCCGGCGGCCGGTTGCCGGGACCCGGAGCGGGGGAGACCCCGTTGCCCGTCGAGAACAGGATCCGGCCGGGACCGTCGGAGACCAGACCGCCCCCGCTCATCCACACCCCCGCCATGCCGTTCGCGGAGGCGTCCTCGGTGGCCCACAGCGTCGTCTTCCGCGTCGAGGTGTTCACGCCCATGACGTAGCCGACGTACGGCCCCCGGTCGCAGTGCGAGGCGAAGGCCGCGTACACCGAACCGCCCATCAGCAGCAGCCCGGGGCGCTGGCCTGCGGTGTACGGGTTGAACGCCCGGCCCGGGTCGTTCACCGGGGCGCCCGCCACCTTCACCGGCCAGCCCGCGCGCTCGGCGCCCGTCGCCGGGTCGAGCGCGTGCACGTACCAGCCGGGATGCCGGACGTCCGGGCCGTCGTCCACCTTCGCGGTGAGGTACACGGCGTTGCTCGCCGGGTCGTACACCGGCGTCGAGGTGACCCCGATGTTCGGCACCAGGTCGCCGCAGCCGATGGCGGAGGCGGGCCAGGGCGCGCCGAGGCTCTTCGTCCAGCCGATCGCGCCGGTGGCCGCGTCGATCCCGTACACCTTGTTGTTCTCGGTGGCCGCGACCACGGTCCGGCCCACCACCAGCGGCTGGGCGTACACCTGCCCGTCGACCGCGGCGGAGAACCGCAGCCCGAAGTCCGAGCCGGACACCTGCTCGGGGGCGAGCCCCGGCTCGTCCGGGTCCCAGCCGGTGCGCAGGTCGTCGTGGGAGATCGTCGTCTGGTCGGCCTCGGACGCGGCCGCCGCGCGCGGGGCGGGGACGGCGGTCCCGCCGGCCGCCCCGCCCCACAGGCCCACCGCCAGAGACATCGTCAGGAGTCGGGCGATCGCCCTGCGTCGGCCGGCCATGTCTCCCCCATCACGTGGACGCACGGGGACGAGGACCGGGGCGCGCCGCCGGCCTCGCCGCGAACCGGCCCTCGCGCGCGTGCACCCCACCGGCCGGCTCCGCCCCCAGGTCTACCCGATCGGCGGGCGGGCCGGGGGCCGTTCGCGCAGGTCCGCCCCGCCCCCGGCGTTAGCGGAACGTGAGCGGAACGTGAGAGGCATCGAGCAGAGTGGTGCGTGTCGGCAGGCCAGGGAGGGGCGACCACCCGCCCGGCGCGCCCGCCGACGCGTTCCGAAGAGCAGACCGGAATGAGCAGGACCGAGGCGGGCGCCGTGGCGCCCGCCGTCCTGGCGGGTGCCGTCGTGGGGGCGGCACCCGCCGGGACGGGGCGACGCCGCCGGGGAGGCGGCGTCCGGAACCGGCCCCGGCGGCCGGGACCCGGCGCGGGCCGTGAGGGACCGCACCGGGCCCCGGCCGCCTCGGCGTCCGGAGCTTCCTGGTCGCGGGACACGGAACGACCACTTCCCCATCCACCAGGAGGCATCATGCGACGACGTACCTTCCTCAAGGGCTCCCTGCTGGGCGCGGCGGCCGCCGCCGTCCCGCTCGACACCCTGCTCGCCACCGGCGCCTCGGCGGCCGAACCGGCACCGGTCACCTCCCTGAGCGCGCTGCAGAGCGCGATCGACCGCGCGGTGCCCGGCGACCGGATCGTCGTCGCCGACGGCACGTACACCGTCCCCTCCGGCGGCGCGATCGACCTCTCGGGGCGCAGCGGCATCACGATCGTCTCCCAGAGCCGCGGCGGCGCCGTCCTGAACGGCCCGCGCAGCTTCCTCCTCGACGGCGCGAGCTCCATCACCATCAGCGGCTTCGCGCTGCGGCAGAGCGGCACCCTCACGATCCCGGCCGACAGCACCGGCATCCGTCTGACCCGCAACGACATCCGGTTCGCCGACGTGGACGGCCTCGACTGGGTCCTCGTGGAGGGCAACGACGCCAAGATCGACCGGAACCACTTCCACGACCGCACCACCCAGGGCATCTTCCTCGTCGTCGACGGCCCCGGCACCACCGCCATCGCCCAGCGCCTCCAGGTCTTCAAGAACCACTTCTCCGGCCACGCGTACACGGGCTCCAACGGCGGCGAGTCGATCCGGCTCGGCGTCAGCAGCCGGGCGCTGTCCACGGCCGACGCGATCGTGGAGTACAACCTCTTCGAGCGCTGCAACGGAGACCCCGAGGCCATCTCGGTGAAGTCCTCCGGCAACACGATCCGGTACAACACGCTCCGCGACAGCCAGGGCGGCATCGTGCTGCGCCACGGCAACCACTCCACCGTCGAGGGCAACTGGCTGCTCGGCGGCAAGGAGGGCATCCGCCTGTACGGCAACGACCACCTGGTCGTGAACAACCACCTCGCCGGCCTCACCGGCCGCGCCCTCGTCATCGGCAGCGGCACCACGCGCGACCACCACGACGGCGAGACCACCGAGGAGCGGCGCGGCAACGACGCCTGCGACCGCGCGGTGATCGTCCACAACACGCTGCGCGCCAACAAGAGTTCCCTCTCGGGCGAGACCCGCACCTACGAGCCGAGCGACGTGGTCGTCGCCGACAACCTCATCGTCGGGGACAGCGGCAGCCTCGTCGCGATGGGCGCGACCACCGGCTTCCTCTGGCAGGGCAACATCCTCTGGGGCGCGGCCGCCGACGGCACCCTCCCCAACGCCGGCTACACCCGCGTCGACCCCCGCCTGGCGCAGTCCTCCGACGGCGTCTTCCGGCTCACGGCGGGCAGCCCCGCGATCGGCGCGGCGACGCTGAGCAGCGTCTCGGTCCCCGAGGACATCGACGGCCACGCCCGCGGCACCGCCCGCGACATCGGCTCCGACGAGTACACGACCCTGGCCCCGGTCCGCCGCCCTCTCACCTCCACGGACGTCGGCCCGAACGCCTCCTGACGCCGCGTCCCCTCCGCCGTCCTCCCCCTCCGGCCGGGACGCGGCCGGAGGGGACGGACGCGAGGACCGGCTCGTGACGGTCAGCTCGTGATGGTCACGATCGTGGCCGCCATGACGGCGATCATGGCGGCCTGCACGTCGCGGATGGCGCGGCGGACGTCCTCCGCCGCCCACTGTCCGTGGCGATGCCGTCCAGGCGCGGGGCGATCTCCTTGAGGGGGACGCCCGGGAAGGCGAGGCGGTGGAGCTTCGCCCCGTGGATCAGGGCGATGAGACCCGTGGTACGGGCGTCGGGCTCGGCGCCGTCGAGGACCACCGCCCGCAGCCTGTCCCCGAGTTCGCGCTCGGCGGCGCCGTCCGCCTCCGGGTGGAGGGTGACGGGCAGGACGCCCAGGACCCTGTGCCGCTCCTCGCGGACGAGGCCCCGCGCGCACAGGCTCTCGATGGCGGCCTCCAGCGCCTTGCCCCGGTCCCTGGTCAGCCACTCGGTGACCTCGGGAGCACTGCTCTTCCGGGCCGTCCACTCGGCGATCTGCCGCAGCCGCTCGTCGAGGAGCGGCACCTCGGTCGGCGTCCGGTCCGCCACCCTCAGGCGCCCCGCCTCGACGGCCACGCGCCCGGCCAGGGCGAGATCGAGGAGGATGCTCCCGGCGACGGCCCACGCTGCGGACGGCCGTTCCCTCGGCGCCCCGGACTCGTCGTCCAGCGACAGCAGCGTGATCTCTTCCGCGAGCGTGATCGCCACCCCGTGCTCCTCGCCTTCGACCGACTCGGGCGCAGGCGCGTTCTCCCCGCTGACCCGGCACCCTCCCTTCGGAGGGACGAACGGGGGGCTCCGGGTTCCGGGCGGGCGGCGGTGTCAGTGGGGCGTGCGACGATCCACGGCATGATCGTCTCGCCGGATGCCCTGTTGCCCACCGCCGGTACGCACGTGTCGACCACGTACGCCGACTGGGTCGCCGCCCACGACCCGGGGGCGGTCGAGAGCGCGCGTGCGCTGGTCCAGGACATGGGGGCCGAGCTCAACCGGTCCTGGACCAAGCCCGGCGCGTTCGTCGACGCCATGGCCCGGCGGGCGCGGCAGCTGCCGCCGGCGCATCTGCCCTGGTTCTGGGACACCGTGGGCCACCGGCTGATCGGTTACGGAAGCAGGCCGGGCGGGCGGGCCTACGCGGCGGCGCGCGCCGCCGAGGCCCAGCACGGACTGCCCGTGGACCCCGCCTACCGCCGGGCCAACGGGCTGCTGTTCGCCCAGGGCGGGGCCATGCCCGCCAAGGAGTTCGGCGCCCACCAGCGGTTCCTCGCCGAGACGTCGGACCCGGCGGCGGCCCACACCGCCCTGGAGGCGTTCCTCACCGCCTGGGCCGCCTCGCCCGCCGACCTGCCCGCCGATCTGGTGCGCCGGGTACGGGCCTCCGCCAAGAAGGCCGGGCTCGGCGACGCGGAGGTCGCCCGGCTCGTGGGCGCGATCCTCTCGGTCACCCGGAAGAAGGCCGTGCCGGACGCCCTGCTGACGGCGGCCGAACCGGTCCTGACGGCCCATCCGCCGACGGACGCGATCGCGGCCGGCCTCGTGGAGGTCTTCCCCGACGGCGTCACCGACGGAGGCGCGTGGCTGCGGCTGCTGATCGGCTCCGGTGCGACCGGGGCGATGGAGGACGGACGGGTCGTACCGGAGGGCGGACTGCACCACTGGCTCGGCACCTTCGTCCGCATGTACCAGTACGCCCTCCAGTCCGGCGGCGGCGTCGCGAGGCAGCGCTCCCGGCGGAACTCCTCGACCTGATAGGCCGGTTGGGGCCGCGCCTGCGGGCCGAGGCCGCACCGGTGACCCTGCACACCACCCGCCACCACTACCAGGGCTTCGACGCGGACGTCCTCGACGCCTGCCTGGCGGCCGGGGTCGCCGTCGCCGACCCGGGCCCGGACGTCCGGATGCGCTTCTGGGGCGAGAAGTCCCGCCGCGACCTCGCCGCGCTCGCCGCCGACCCCGTCTTCGGCCCCCGCCTGGAAGGGACCGTGCACGCCGACCTGCTGCCCAGCTGGCCCATGGCGCGCGGGCGGCAGCCCGGCTCCGCGGTGACGCTGCTCCCGGGCAACGAGGGCATCGCCCACGAGGTGGCCGGACGGGTCGGCAAGCTCGTCGACATCGTCGGGGGCGGCGGCATGGCGGGCGCCGAGGAGTCCGTGGCCGAGCTGGAGACCCTCCTCGACCGGCCGACCGTGACCGCGCTCGGCGGCATCGCCGACGCCCTCGGCGCGACGAGCGCGGCGGGCGCCCTGCACCGCTCGCTCACGGCCGGACTTCCCGAGGAACTGGCCTGGCCGGCGCTCGAGTCGGTGTACGCGGAGTTCGCGGCGGAAGCCGAGGGCGAGGACGGACCCGTCCCGGGGGTCTCCGGCGTCGCCGGAGTGACCTGCACCTGGCCCGTGCTCACCGTCTTCGGGGCCGACCGGGCGGTCGCCGTCGACCCGGACGGGGTGCGGGCCTCCTGCCGGTTCACGGTGCCGGAGGACGCGACGATGTACGCCGTCCACCACGTCGGCGGATCCTTCCTCGTGAGCTGGACGGTCACACCGGATCCCTACTTCTGCGACACCGCGTGCTGGGCGGACCGGCCCGAGGAGCCGTTCACGCCCGACGAGCAGAGCGGACTGGTGCCGTTCGGCGGGAAGCTGGACGGGGCCTACGGCTTCCAGTTCGAGACCGCCGACGGGGGAGGACGGCACGGCGGCCTGCGCGCGCTGCGGCCCGGCGGCACGGAGGGCATCGACGGGAACGAACTGCAACTCGGCGACGGCTCCCGCGTCTGGACCAACGGCGTGTACCGGCGGCGCCCTTGGGAGGCGGTGGACCCGGTCACCGGCGAGCCGCGGGGCGGCGCCGAGGTGCCCGACTTCCCCGGCCGCCCCGCGAGCACCGACCCGGCGACGGAACCGTCCGAGGAGGGCATGGCCCTCGCCCAGGAGGCCCTCCACCTCGCGCCGCTGCCCGCCGGCCTGCCCGACTCCCCGCTCGGCAGCAGGGACGGTCTCGTCGGGACCCGGATCCTGTTCCGCACCCCGCACCGCGACCCCGCGCCCGACCATTATTTGGTGCAGAGCGTCGACGGGCGCACCGCCCGCTTCGACGTCGACCGGCAGGGGCAGAAGCCCTGGGCGCTGTGGGCGCCGCCGGAGGGCGCCCCGGAGGACGTGGTCCTCGCCGAGGCCGAGACCCGGACGGGCGTGCGCGCGTACACCGCCGACGGCGTCCTGCTGTGGGAACTGGACGGGCACCACTCGCCCCGGAACCCCCGGGTGCAGCCGGCCCGCCGCGCCACCGCCTCCGGCGGCGTGGCCCTGCCCCCGGCCTTCTGGTACCTGCTGCGGACCCGGGACGCGGCCGGATCCCGGGCACTGCGGACGATGAGCGGGGAGACGGCGGACGCCCTGCTGACGGCGGCGTCCGGGGGGACGGCGGTGAGCGAAGGGACGGCCGTTCCCGACCACGCGGACGCTTCCGGCCGTTCGGCGGCGTCCGACGCCACGGCGGCGCTCCGGGCGGTCGTGGCACGGGAGTTGCCGGACGTCACCGACCCCGTCCTGGTCGAGGCCGTGGTCGCCGTGGCGGAGCGGGCCGCCCGGGTGGAGGAGCGGCGGCGCGCCCTGCACCGGCGGGTCACCCTGCTCGCCGAGGCGCCGCCCGTGCGGCTCCGCCGGTCCGCGCCGGACACCGCACTCGTCCCGGCGCTCTTCGGCCTCGTCGACACCGGCGGGGCCGACCAGTGGCGGCGGACCCCCGACGTGGCCCTGCCGGCGACGCTGACCGCGCTCGCCGCCGACGGCGCCTGCCTGGCCGGGACGCTCGTCGAGGAGGTGCGCCGGCTGTCGCCGCCGGCCCCGCCGCACGACTGGTCGCAGCTCCTCGGCGCGATCGACGCCGCCGCCTGGCGGGCGGCGGTCGCACCGACCCCCGACGCCGACCGGGCCGCTCTCCTCGCGCTCCTGGACACCTGGGCCGAGCAGCCGTTCGCCCGCGCGGGCAGCCGCTGGTGGGCGGGGCGGACGTCGGGCCCCGGGTTCGTCGACGTCATGCGCGCGGACGGCACGGTCATCGCGTCCGCCGGCGTACGGGACGGCGGCGCGGAGTGCTGGTTCGTCGCGCCCGTCGCCGGGAACCCGCACGCCGATCCGGTCCCGGGCGTGGCCAGGGAGGCACGACACGTGCGCGTGGAGCGGGACGACGCCGAGCGGCTGCGCGCCCTCGTGGCGGCGGTCGACGCCCACGGGCCGGTCCCGGTGCCGGAGTCGGCGGCCGCGCGTTTCGCCGAACTGACGGGTGTGCGACGGTCCGTGGCCCGGCTCGTCGTCGCCGGTCTCGTCGGCCGGGCCGACCGGGAGGAGCACCGGGCCCTGATCCGCAAGGCCCCCTACAAGGCGACCCCGCTGGCGGCGGAGACGTACGAGGAGCTCCGCACCGGGCTCGGCGGCGCCGGCCGCCGGGCCGTCCTCGCCGCCGCCCTGCCCGACGACCCGGCCGAGCTGTGGCGGCCGGGCGGCGTCGAAGCGGCCGTGGAGCGCATGGCCGGAGTGTGGCGGGAGCTCCTCGGGGCGCGGCCCGCCGTGCACGACGGGACGGCCGACGGCCTGGAGGCCGACCTCGGCCTCGGCGAGGTGTGGGCCCGCCGTCTCGCCGGGGGCTACGACGCCGCCGAGGACGCGACCGTCCCGGCGGTCGGCTGGGAGCTGGCCGGGACCAGGCACGGCACGGGAGTGGAGGTCAGGGCCGTGCCGCCGGCCGGACCCGAACTGTCCTACCGCACCCCGGTGGGGCTCGCCCTGACGGACATCGCGAGCGCCCTCGTGTGGGCGTGGACCGACCGGCCCGTCGGCGATCCGGCGGTGGCCGGCGCGCAGGCCCTGTACGAACGGCTGCGCGCCGAGCTGGACCGCCCGGAACTGCTGCTCGACCTCGCGGGCGGCCGCGTCAAGGACACGTCGGAGCGGATCGCCGAGCGGTTCGGACCCCGACGGCTGCCGGTGGCCTGGCACCCGGAGAACCGGTCCGCCCCGATCAGCGCGTACGACTCGGGACCGCTCGTCGTGTGCGCCTCCGGCGGAAAGGCCTTCCTGCGCCCCGCGGCGGTCACCGACCCCGGGACGTGGCGGCAGCTCCGCGAACTCACCGACCTCGCCGAGGAACTGGACCGCGCGGCACCGTTCCTCGCCGGCGGCGGGCTCGCCCGGATGGCGGTCCGCGCCCGGTCCGGAGCCGTACCGGACGGCGCGTACGAGGCGGATCCGCGCCGCTCCTGCCCGGAGCTCGTCACCCGCGTGGCGGCGGAGCTCGGCACGGGCGCGGACGCGGCGGCCCTGTACCTCCAGCTGGCGGCCCTCGCCGCGCCCACCGACCGGAACGTACGGCGGTGGAACGGCTGGTCGACCAAGCGGCACACGGAGGTCCGGGCGGAACTCCTCGCCACCGGCACGGTCCTGGAGGCCAAGCGCGCACGGGCCGGCCGGACCCTGTTCCTGCCCGGCGACTGGACCGAACTCAAGGCCCCGCACCTGCCGCTGGAGACCGTGAAGCTGACGACCCACCTGGTGCGGCCGATGTGGGACGACCTCATCCGCTCCCCGTTCGTACGGGTGCTGCCGACGGCACCCCTCCACGAGATGTTCGAGGAGGCCTGGGACAGGCTCTGAGACCTGACGACGCCGCCCCGCCCACCTGGTGGCGGACGGGGCGGCGTCGTCGGAGCGCGTGCGGTTCAGCCGGCGGCGGGAGCCGCCGCCTGGACGTCGGCGTCGGCCGTCCGGGGGGCCAGCGCCTTCTGTGCGAGGACGCCGAAGACGATCCCGAACACGGCCCACATCACGGCCTGGATGGCGAGCGAGGCGAGCCTGAAGTCCCAGAGGAGCGCGGCCGGGAAGTCCGCGGCGACGGCGTCGGTGTTGTCCGGCAGGACGGCGAAGGCGACCGCCGTCACGACGACGAACCCGGCGCCGGCCGCCAGGGTCGCGTTCCAGTTCCCCAGGCGCGGCGCGAGCCGGCGCCCGGCGATCACGGCGGCGATCCCGAGGAGCACGCTGAGCAGGATCATCAGGAAGAACAGGGTGGTGCGCTTCCCGATGGTGTCCGGATTGCCGACGGCCGGTGGGGTCGCCGGGTACTTGAGGAACGGCACCAGGTAGACGGTGGTGAACGCGGCGGCGGCGGTGAGGGCGGCCGTCGCCCGCGGGCTGAAGCGGCCGACGCGACCCAGGGCGAAGGAGAACGCGAGGGAGGCGATGCCGCCGAGCGCCACGCCGTAGACGAGGACGCCGGTGGCGAGGCCGAAGGTCGACTGCGCGGTGCGGCTGATCCCCTCCTCTTCCTCGGCGGGCTCCGCGGCGGCCGTGCCGCCGCCGTGCCCGGCGTGTGCCCCGTGGGACGCCGGGGCCTCCCCGGCGGCGTGCGTCTCCTCCACGGCGATCGCCCCGTTCACGGGCGGCTCACCCACCGCGTAGGCCACGGCGAAGGCGAACAGCCCGGCGATCAGGCCCGCGAGCATGCCGCGGACCAGGAGGGATCTGACAGTTGAGGCGTGCATGTGCGGGGCGCCCCTCAGTGGCAGGGGAAGCCGAGCAGGTGACGGCCGTCGTGCACCCACTCGTGCACGTCGGTGCCGGAGAACACGGAGGTGGCGCCCTGCTCGGCGCCCACGAAGTACAGCGCGATCAGAGCGAGGAGCCCGACGAAGAAGGCCCAGGGCAGTACGGCGCGCACGGGCAGCGGAGCCGGAACGGCGACGGAAGGGGCGGAAACAGCAGCGGAGACGACGGCCTCGGCCATGATGAAACCTCCTGTGGGAACTCGCGTCCCAGACGGTGGTGCAGGACGACGGTCCACGGGTCTGACTCGCCGTGACGTCACCCTCGGGGGACGCCGCGGCATACAGTGGCGCGACCGTGCCGGATTCCCACCGGACTTCCGTCTCGCCGTCGTCACGCTGTTCAAATGTCGCCTGACGGTACCGCGTGCGGGGACCGCAGCCAAGGGCGTGAGGCCGGGATCACTTTCCGTACACCCCCCGGTAGAGTCCCCGCGCACCACTCCGATCCCGCCGGCCCCCACCGCCCCATCCGCCGCAAAGGACCCCGATGACAGTCCGGTTGACGCTGATCTCGCCCGCGACGAGCGAGGCGCTGCGTGAGGTCCGCTTCGACGACGACGGTCCGCTCGACCCGGCGGGCCTCGCCCGCGCCGAGGCCGTCGCGTCCGCCGTCGGCCCGTCCCCCCGCGCGTACACCTCGCCGTCCCGGCGCTGCCGCGGCACGGCGGAGGCCCTCGGCCTGCGCGCCGAGCCGCTGGACGAGCTGGTCGGCTGCGCGATGGGCCGGTGGCGCGGCCGGACCCTGGAGGCCGTCGCCGCCGTCGAGGAGGCCGCGCTCTCCGCCTGGCTGTCCGATCCGACGGCGGCCCCGCACGGCGGGGAGTCCCTGCGCGACCTGCGCGTCCGGGTCGGCGCCTGGCTCGACGGCCTCCAGGACGGCGCCGGGCGGATCACCGCGGTCGTCGAACCGGACGTGATCCGCGCCGCGACGGTCCACGCCCTCGCGGCACCGGACGCGACGGCCTGGCGCCTGGACGTCCGCCCCTTGACCGCCGTCCACCTGAGCGGCCGCGCCGGGCGCTGGAACCTGCGCGCGGGAGAGGAGCTCGTACCGCGCTAGTTCTGCCGTCGCGTGTCACGCCCGCAGCAGGGATGACGAGGGCGACAGCGGCTTCGCACGATCCGGCGGTTCCCGCCGCGGCGGGTGGCGATCCCGAGGGCGATGACCCCGGCGGTCCCGAGCTCTTGCGGTCCGGAGCCCGGAACGGCGTTCGGGTCCGGCCGGTCATGGCCGGCCGGACCCGGGCGGGAGGGGCCCCGCCGCGTCAGTGCGCCGTCACCGAGGTCAGAAGACGAGCCTCCAGCTGTCGATGTAGCCCGTGTCGCGGCGTTCCATGTCCTGGACCCGGAGCCTCCAGGTGCCGTCGGCGACCTGGCTGGAGGCGTCCACGGTGTAGGTGGCGCGCAGGTTGGCGCCCGAGTCGCGCCAGTTCCACTTCCTCAGCGGGTACACCGTGCCGTCGGGGGCGACCAGGTCGACGACCAGGTCACCGCGGTAGGCGTGCTTGATGTCCACGTCCACCCTGAGGTCGCTCGGCGCCCGGCCCGAGAGCCCGGTGACGTCGACGTCCGAGAAGACCGGGGTGCCCGGGACGCCCGCGCCCCCGTCCGGGATCGCCACGTCGGTGGTGTTCTCGAAGATGCCCCGGGCGACGTACCAGGTGAAGGTCGCCGTGCTGAGGCCGTGCACGGAGCCCCTGACGGTGACGGTGACGTCGCTGGTGCCCACCGTGGTGGCGGTGCCGGTGATGAGGCCGGTGTGGTGGTTGATGGTCAGGCCCTCGGGGAGGCCGGTGGCGAAGTAGGTGAGGGCGCCGGGGTTGAAGCCGGTGGCCTGGATCTGGAAGTCGGTGGCGGTGTCGACCGCGCTGGTCCGGGGGCCGGGGTTGGTCAGCATGATGCCGTCGACGATGCGCGGGCCGACGTTGACGGCGGCCCAGGCGTTGGCGGCGTTGACGTAGGTGTCGCTGCCCGTCCCGTACAGGTCGGCGGCGGCCTGGAGGGTGGCGGTGCGGGCACCGGCGTAGTCGGTGGACGAGGTCATGTAGGTGGTGAGGGCCCGATACCAGATCTTGGCGGCGGCGTCCCGGCCGATCGCGGTGACCGGCAGGCCGTCGGAGGTCGGGGAGTCGTAGTCCACGCCGTTGACGGTCTTGGCGCCGCTGCCCTCGGAGGCCAGGTAGAACCAGTGGTTGGCCGGACCGGAGGAGTAGTGGACGTCGAGGGAGTCGATGCCGGAGTACCAGGCGTCGGCGGACCTTCCGTCCTTGGAGGGCTTGTCCATGTAGCGCAGCGGGGTGCCGTTGCCACGGATGTCGATCTTGTCGCCGGCGAGGTAGTCGCCGGCGTCGGAAGCGTTGTCGGCCCAGAACTCCACCGCGGCGGACATGATGTCGGAGGTGGCCTCGTTGAGACCGCCGGACTCGCCGCGGTAGATCAGGCCCGCGGTGTTGGCGGTGACGCCGTGGGTCATCTCGTGGGCGCCGATGTCGATGGAGGTGAGCGGCTTGGCGTTGCCGGCGCCGTCGCCGTAGGTCATGCAGAAGCAGGTGTCGGACCAGAACGCGTTGACGTAGTTGGTCCCGTAGTGGACGCGCGTGTAGGCGCCGACGCCGTCGTCCTTGATGCCGTTGCGGCCGTGGACGGCCTTGTAGTAGTCCCAGGTGAGCTGGGCGCCGTAGGCGGCGTCCACGGCGGCGGTCTGCCGGTCGCCGGTGGTGCCGTCGCCCCAGGTGTCGTCCGGGTCGGTGAACAGCGTGCCGGTGCCGGTGCCGTTGCCGCCGTTGAGGTCGTAGGTCTTGTGGCCGCCGCGGGCGCCGTCGGTCATCGAGTGGCCGCCGTCGGCCGGTGTGGTGCCGATGGTGACCTGACCGGAGTACTTGCTGTTGCCGACGCCGGTCTCGATGCCCTGGAACTCGAACAGCTTCGCGCCGGTCGTGGCGTCGGTGACGACGTGCAGCTCGGAGGGGGTGCCGTCGGCCTGGGTGCCGCCGACCACCGTCTCCCAGGCCAGGGCCGGGGTGCCGGACGCGGCCCAGACGACCTTGCGGGCGGTGTCGGCCTCGGCCTCCGCGACGCCCTCGGCCTCGGCGCGGTCCAGCGCGAAGGCCTTCGCGGAGCCGGCGCTTTCGGCGGCGGTGGTGGAGGCGACGGTGATGGTCGCGTCGGTGGCCTTGGTGACGCCCTTGGCGGAGCCGTTCGCGGCGGTGTGGACGATCAGGTCGCCGCCCAGGACCGGCAGCCCGGCGAAGGTCCGCTCGTAGCGGGTGTGCACCGTGCCGTCGGCGTCCTTCAGGACGGACTTCACCCATAACCGCTCCTGGCCGCCCAGGCCCAGGGTCTCGGCGGTGGTGGCAGCGGTGGCCTGCGCGTCGGCGAGCAGCATGGCGCGCTCACTCGGGCTGAGCCGGACCTGCAGCGCGCCGGCCCGGACCTGTGCCTCGGGTGCGTCGGCCCGGGTGCCGGCGGTGGCGGAGGTGGGGAACGCAACGGCGATCAGCGCGGCGCTCGCCATGAGCGCGCTGGCGGCGGCAGCCTTGCGAGGGGTCGATCTCACACGGAACTCCTTCTGTGGCGACCTGGGTCGAGGTCGGTAACAGCCCGGGCAGGGGGTGCTGCCCGAGGAGAGCTGGCGGTGCGGTGAGGAGGACACGGCCGCGGCAATACGAGATTCCCGTGGGGAACGCCTTGCTCCGTGCGGCCGACCGAGAGCCTGGCATCGCCGATCTGTGCGTGTCACCCGCTCGGTGGTGTCCGGTTCCTGACATGCCGGATTCCGACAGTCCGGGTGACTCCCTCCGGTCCGGCCGCCGCACACCGTGGTGTGACGGCGGCACCTCGGCACCGGCGGATCTCCGCACCACCCGGCCCGCCGTCACCTCGGCCCCGCACCGGTCGACCTCCGGATGCGGTCCGTCGGCCCGTCGCGTCGGATCAGGCCGGGCGCTTCCACTCCCGCAGCAGCAGATAGCCGAGGTACGCGCCTCCGACGGCCATCGTGTACAGGCCGACCGGCAGGTTGTCGAAGAGCGGCAGCTGCTGGGCGGTGAGGTCGGCGAGGACCAGGAGCAGCGCGCCGAGCAGGGTCGACATGACCAGGTGCGGGCCGCCGCTCCGGGTGACCCGCTTGGCGATCTGCGGCGCCGTCAGGGAGACGAAGGCGATCGGCCCGGCGACGGCGACGGCGCCGGCGGACAGGAGGATCGACAGCGTGACCGCCGCCGTCGCCGTACGGGCCGGGCGGGCGCCGAGGCCGGTGGAGAGGTCGTCGCCCATCTCGCCGATGCCCAGGGGCCGTGCGAGGAGCGCCGCGAGCGGCAGGCAGACGAGCAGCACCAGCCAGATCGTCGTCGCGTCGTCCCAGGAGCGGGCGGCGAGGCTTCCGTTGATGTAGGCGGTCAGCGCGCTGGCCTTGTCCCGCTCGACGGCGTAGACCACGTACTGGGTCAGCGCCGTCGACATCGCGGCCACACCGATGCCGGCCACGACCAGGCGCCCCGGGTTGCGGAATCCCGTCCCCGTGGAGAAGTACACGACCGCCATCGCGGTCACGGCACCGAGCAGCGCGCCCACGGGCACCGGCACGACGTCCGGGAAGAACAGCGCGGCGGCCGCCGCACCCGCCCCGGAACCCGCGCCGAGCCCGATGACGTCGGGACTGCCCAGCGGATTGCGGGTGACCGACTGGAAGAGGGCCCCGGACAGGCCGAAGGCCGCGCCGGTGCCGATCGCGACGACGAGCCGCGGGCCGCGCAGCCGGTTCAGCACGAAGGCGTTCTTGCCGGTGGCCTCGCCCATGAGCGCCGACGGAAGGTCGGCCGGGTCGATGCCGAGCCTGCCCATCGACAGGGTCGCCACGGCCGCCCCGAGGAGCAGCAGCAGCGTCACCACGGCGGCGATCACGGTGGGACGGCGGACGGGGATCGCGACCCACGGGCCGATCCGCAGCAGGCTCCGGCCCGCGGGCCGGAGCGGCCGCGAAGCCGCCCCGGCCGGGTTCTCGTTCAGCTCGGCGGTCCTCATGCCGCTCCCCTCATACGACGGACGGCGAAGAGCAGCGCGGGCGCGCCCACGAAGGCGGTGACGACACCGACCATCAGCTCCTGCGGGCGGAGCAGCACGCGGCCGATGACGTCGGCGAACAGCAGCAGCGTGGGCCCCGCGAGCGAGGTGAACAGGATCTGCAGGCGGAAGTCGGCGCCCACGAGCACCCGGACGAGGTGCGGGACGGCGAGCCCGACGAAGGCGATCGGGCCGACGGCGGCCGTCGCGGCGGCGCTGAGCAGCGTCGCCGCGAGGAGTCCGGCGCCCTTGACGCGCGCGGGGCTGATGCCGAGGGACGCGGCCTTGTCGTCGCCCATCGCCATGGCGTTGAGCCCGGGCGCGAGCAGCACCGCGAGGACGAGGCCGACGGCGGCGAACGGCAGGACCGCCCAGAACGCGTCGAAGCCGCGCCCGCCGAGCGAACCCACCACCCAGTAGCGGTACGTGTCGAAGACCTGCGGCCGGGACAGCGCGACGGCCTGGATGAACGCGGCGAGGACGGCGGAGAGCACCGCGCCGGCGAGCACCAGGCGGACCGGCCCGCTGCCGCCCGCCGTGCCGACGAGGTGGACGACCACACCGGTCGCCAGGGCGCCGGCGAGGGCCCACCAGACGGTCTCCTGCTGCCCGGAGGCGCCGAGGAACGCGGTCGCGGCGACGATCGCGGCGGACGCGCCCGCGTTGATGCCGAGGAGTCCCGGCTCGGCGAGCGGATTGCGGGTGATGCCCTGCATCAGCGTGCCCGCGACGCCCAGGCAGAGGCCGGCGAGCAGGCCGAGCGCGGTGCGCGGATAGCGGCTCTCGACGACGGTGCGGACATAGCCCTCGCCGTCACCGGTGACGACCCGGAGGACGTCGGCCGCGGACGTCGGCTTGCTGCCGAACATCACGCTGGCCAGGACCGCCAGGGCGAGCAGGACCAGGCACAGGGCGGCGGCTGCGAAGTGCCGGGCGGGGCCCCGCCGTACGACGGCGGGGCCCCGCCCGGTCCGGGAGAGAGTGGTCACGCTCGGGACCCGCTGCTACTTCCCGGCCTTGGCGACGGCCTTGTCGATCATCGGGAGGTACCGCTCGATGCTGTACGGCACCGTCAGCGGGTTGATCATCGACGAGGCGGTGACGAAGGGCTGGTCGTCGCTGTACACGAGCGCGCCCTTCTCGACCGCGGGGATGGCCGCGTACAGCGGCTGCGCCTCGATCTCCTTGCGGGACTTGTCGTCCGTGTAGAAGGTGAAGGCGATGTCGCTCTTGGAGAGCTTGTTGGCGTTCTCCAGGCCGATGAGGGCGGAGTCGGTGCCCTCGGTCTCCTTGAAGGTGTTGACGACCGGGTCGACCTTGAGGCCCAGCTTGGAGACCATCGCGACGCGCTGCTCCTCGGGCTTGAAGACGCCGAGGGTGCCGGGGCCGGTGTTGTAGATGTACGAGAACGTGACGTTCTTGTAGTTCGGGCGCGAGGCGGCGGCGTCGGCGAGCTGCTTGTCGATCTCGGCGGTGAGCTCCTTGGCCTTCTCCGGCTGCCCCAGCGCCTTGGCGACGATGTCGATCTGCTGGTCCCAGTCGGTGCTCCACGCCTTGTCGGGGTAGGCGACGGTCGGCGCGATGTCCTTGAGCAGGTCGTACTGCTTCTGCGTGATGCCCGACCAGGGGGCGAGGATGACGTCGGGCTCCAGCTCGGTGATGGCCTCGATGTCGAGCTCCTCACCGCCGTCGAACTGCTGGGGCAGCGTGGCGCCGGCCTTCTTCACCGCGTCGTGGATCCAGGGCAGGTAGCCGGTCTTGTCGCTGCCCCAGGGGTAGCTCTCGATGCCGACGGGGACGTCGCCCAGGGCGATGGCGGTCTCGGCGGAGCCCTGGCCGAGGGTGACGACCCGCTTCGGCTTCTCCTTGATGACGGCTTCGCCGAGCGCGCTCTTGATGGTGACGGGGAACGCCCCCGCCGGAGCCTTGGCCGCCGAGTCCTTCGGGGCGTCCTTCGTGTCGTCCGAGCCGCACCCGGTCACCATGAGGCCGAGCGAGACCGCGGCGGCACCCGCCACGAGAACGCGGCGGCGGAAGGGGGTGAACACTGCAGGCATGGCGGATCCTTGTCTCCGGGCAGAGGTGTGCTGACGCCCCGCCCGGCGCTCCTCCAGGCACGGGAATGCCGAGGCAGCGGCCCTCGCGAGGCGCTTGTTAGGTGAGCCTAACCTATTCTCGCCCGGTCCGGTACGCCGGGCCGCGCCCCTCGGCCCGCCCTCCGTGAAGTGCCGTCGCCCCTCCGTGAAGCGCCGTCAGGCCGACGCCTCCCACGCCGTCGTCAGCCCGTCCAGCCACGCCGGCGGCAGCTCGGCGGCGTCCCACTCCTCGTGCAGGTCCGCCGACGCGGTGGCGAGCCGCTCCAGGACGGCCACGCTCGTGGGGGAGTGGATGAGGGAGTACCGGCCGTGGATCGCGATCGCGCTGCCGGGCCCGTACTCGGCGTACAGCCGCTCGAGCCGCGCCCGGTGCGTCGAGGTGAACTCCGTCAGCCGCCCCGCGTACCCCGCCCGCTGACGCGAGCTCATCGTGCCGAGGAGCGCCCGCAGCACCTGCTCGGTGACCTCCGGGTCGAGATCGGAGACCTCGGTGAAGGAGAGGTAGAGCGGGGTGACCGCCACATTGGTCCGCTCCAGCTCCGTCCGCCCCACGGGAGGACGGTCGTCCGGCGAGGCGGCCGACGGATCCGCGGCGACGGCGTGCCGCAGCGCCCGCTCGGAGACGGCCCCCAGCTCCTCGGTGACGGTGCGGACCCCGTCGAGCCAGCCGGAGGCGTACGCCTCGCCCTTCCCCTCGGGCGCGCTCCGCCCGGCCGCGCCGACCTCCTCGTACGCGAGGGCCAGCGCGCCCGCCTCGACGAAGCCGATCAGCTCCTCGGCGTCGCCGGACCAGACCCCCGCCCGCGCGAGCAGCTGGAGGAGCGTCCGCTTCGCGTTGACGACACTGGCCTCGTCCAGCTGCTGCGGTCCTTCTCCGGCGGTACTCACAGGGTCCTCCTCGCCTAGGCGTACGGCATCGCGCGGCCCTTCACGGAACGCTCCGTTCGAGCCTACGCAACACCCGCCCCCGCTACCGAGCGGCCGGGCCCGTCGAGGCGCGGATGACCAGTTCCGGGTCGAAGAGGAGCTCGCCGGTGGGGACCTCGCGGTTGCCGACCAGGGCGAGGACGCTGCGGCCCACCTCCAGGGCCAGCCGGTCGGCGGGCTGACGGACCGTCGTGAGCGCCGGGTCGGTGAACTCGGTGACGGACGAGCCGTCGTAGCCCACCACCGAGACGTCGTCCGGCACGGACAGGCCCTGGCGGCGGATGCCCCGGACGGCGCCGAGCGCCATGAAGTCGCTGGCCGCGACGATCGCGGTGGCGCCGAGCCCGACCAGGGCCGTGGCCGCCGCCTGCCCGCCCTCCACGCTGTACGACTGGCGGACCACCCAGCCCTCCGCGTCGTCGATGCCGCGCCGGGCCATCGCCTCGACGAAGCCCCGGACCCGCCGGTCGGCCGGCCGGTTCCCCGAGGGGCCCGAGGCCATGCCGATGCGCCGGTGCCCCAGCCGGTGGAGGTGGTCCACGGCCAGCTCGGCCGCGAGGGCGTCGTCGGTGGAGAAGACCGGGACGGGCACGCCGTCGGCGAACTCGCCGTTGATCCCGACGTACGGCACGCGCCGCTGGCGCAGCAGCTCGTAGCCGTCGGTGTCCGCGCCCTCCACCGTGTTGGAGGAGGAGAGGAAGACGACGGCCGCGATGCCCTTGTCGACCAGGGAGGTCAGATAGTCCAGCTCCTGCACCCCGCCGGCGAAGACGGGACACAGCACCGTCTTCAGGCCGTGCGGGGCGAGCGCCGACTCGATGCGCTCGGCGACGTCCGCGAAGAAGGGGTTCGACACGAACTCGGTGACGACCGCCACCAGCTGGCCCTGCGTCTGGCGCTCGTAGCCGAGCTCGGCCATCGCCCGCTCGACCGCCTCGCGGGTCTTCCGCGACACCCCCTGCCGCCGGTTGATCACCCGGCTGACGGTGGCCTCGCTGACCTGTGCGTGGGCTGCGACGTCGGTGATGCCGACCTTCATCGCGGTCCTTCCGTGAGTACGAGCGACACCAGGCCGCCGCGCGGGACGGCCAGCGGGCGGGGTCCTTCCGGCAGGTGCGCGGGCGGATCAGCCATCATACGGCCGTCCGGCCCGTGGACCCGGGCGGTCACCCGGCCGCCGCCCCCGGTCACGTCCACCACCAGCCGGTCCCGGTCGGAGCCGTTGACGAGGTGGATCCGGCGGTACGCGGTGAAGTCGAGCCCCACGACCCGGTCGCCGTGCACGCTCATCAGGCACTCGTCGCCCCGGGCCGCGACCACCAGCGGGTACAGCTCGTCCGGCCGCCCCGGCTCCACGGTCCCGTCGAGCAGCAGCTCCCGGTGCAGCAGCCAGCGCCCGAGCCAGAACCGTACGGCCGCCAGGTGCGCGGGCGGCACCTCGTCCAGGCGCACGGAGATCTGCGGCACCGCGTGCAGCGCCCCGATCAGCTGCCGGGCCACCGCCTCGACCGGCGCCGTCCGGGACCACATCAGCATGTCGGCGTGGACGGCGCCGCCCACGGCGAGCAGCGAGGTGTCGAGGGTCTGGATCCGGTTGGCCGTCGCGTCCGCGGGGCAGTCCACGGACCGCAGCATGTTCCCGAACGGCGCCATGCCGGGACCCGTGTACGGCTGGCGCAGTTCCAGCAGCAGCCCGGGCCGTACGGCTTCCAGGGCCCGGCGCAGCTCGGCGAGGAGCCCGGCCATCGCCCGGCCCACGTCCCCCGCGCCGTCCCCGGCGTACACCGCGGCCTCGTCGAGGAAGTCCAGCTTGAGCCCGTCGAGTCCGTACGCGTCGACGAGGGAGACGCACAGCTCGATCACGTGCCGGCGGACCTCGGGGAGGCGCGGGTCGAGCACCCGGGCGCCCGGCACGGTGGCCGGGGCGGGCGCCGAAGCGGCCCAGCGGTCGTGGCAGTCGGCCTCCGGGCCGAGGAGGAGGGGCGCGACCCAGAGCAGATAGCGCAGCCCCCGGGCGCGCACCCGTGCCACGTGCCCGGCCAGGTCGGGGAACTTGGCGGGGTCCGGCTGCCAGTCGCCGCAGCCGGCGTAGCCCCGGCCGTTGCCGTGGCGCTGCCAGCCGTCGTCCAGGATCAGCACGCCGCAGCCCAGGTCGACGGCCGGCCCGGCCTGCGCCTCGACGGCCGCGGCGGTGACGTCCTGGTTGAAGGCGTACCAGGTGGAGTACACCGGGAGCCTGGCCGCGTCCGGTACGGGCATCGGCGGGTGGGCGGCGGCGAACCAGGCGCGCAGCGGCCGCAGCGCGGCCGCGACCGACGGCGCGCGCGGCACGAGCAGCAGCCGGTGCGGCTCCGCCGAGGCGGGGAGGCTCAGGTGGACGACGTGGGTGTCGTTCTCCTCCGAGACCCCGAAGCGGACGTCGGCCTCGGGGACCGGGTCGGCGGCGGCGAAGGTGAGGAGGGTGGCGCCGGAGTGCTCGTACAGACAGCCGGCGGCGGGTCCTTCGACCAGGCCGGCCCGGGTGCGGCCCGCCCAGTCGGCGACCAGGGTGCGCCGCCAGCCGCCCTGCGGGTGCCAGTATCCGGTCGCGTCGCCGAGCGGCACCGTGAGGCGGATCTCGACGGGGACGCCCTCGGCGCGGACGGTGAGCAGGCGCAGCCCGTCCGCGGGCGGGGCCAGGTCCCACCGGGGCGTCACCCCGGGGTGGTCGGGGGCGAGGACGGCGATCGACACGTCGTCGAGCAGCGGCTCGGCGGGGGCCGGGGCGGCGTGCGCGGTGGTCACGGGGACGGTCGGGTGCGAGTGGTCCATGTGCATGATCTCGTTCATTCCTTCACGGCGCCCGCGAGGAGGCCGGAGACGAAGTGGCGCTGGAGGGCGAGGAAGACCACCGCCATCGGGACGGCGGCGACGGCGGTGCCGGCGAGGATGGCGCCGTAGTCGGTCTCGTCCAGGCCCTGGAGGGAGGCGAGCGCCACGGGGAGGGTGAACGTGCTGTCGTCGCGCAGCACGATCAGCGGCCAGACGAAGTCGTTCCACTGGTACAGGAAGAGGAACAGGGCGAGCGCCGCGAGCGCCGGGCGCATCGGGGGCAGGGCGACCCGCCAGAGCAGCCGGAGCTCTCCGCAGCCGTCCATCCGGCCCGAGTCGAGGAGTTCCGCCGGGAGCGCGGCCATCGACTGGCGCATCAGGAAGATGCCGAAGGGCAGCGCCAGGTTGGGGGCGATCACCGCCTGGTAGGTGTCGAGCCACCGGAGCTCGGCCATCATCGTGAAGAGCGGTACGAGGGTGATCTGCGCCGGTACGACCAGGCCGAGCATGAGCAGGCCGAACAGGGCCTCGCGGCCGCGGAAGCGGTAGGTGGCGAAGCCGTATCCGGCGAGGGTGCACACGGTGCCGGCGAGGAGCGTGTAGACGAGGGCGATGCCCAGGGAGTTGAGGACGACCCGGCCGAAGTCCGCCGTGTCCTGGAGGGTGGCGAGGTTCTCGGCGAGGTGCCCGCCGGGCAGCAGGGGAGGCGGGCTGTCGAAGAGCTCCCGCGAGCTGTGGGTGGCGCCGACGGCCAGCCAGTAGAAGGGGACCGCGACGGCGGCCAGGGCGAGGGCGAGCCCGGAGGTGAGCAGGATGCTCCGGCCCGGGTTTCGGGTGGTCACGTCTTCTCCCCGAGGAGGCGGAACTGGATCAGACCGAGCAGTCCGACGAGGACGGTGAGGGCGTAC
This sequence comes from Streptomyces sp. NPDC004284, assembly GCF_042874035.1. Classification (NCBI taxonomy): domain Bacteria; kingdom Bacillati; phylum Actinomycetota; class Actinomycetes; order Kitasatosporales; family Streptomycetaceae; genus Streptomyces; species Streptomyces sp. NPDC004284. The sequence continues at coordinate 719,595 of NZ_JBIAMJ010000002.1, forward strand.
GCGATGGCCGAGGCGTAGCCGAAGTCGAAGTACTTGAAGGCGTTCTGGTAGAGGTACACGCCGATGGTCAGGGTCGCGTTGTCCGGTCCGCCGCCGGTGAGGACGTACGGCTCGTCGAAGAGCTGGAGCGTGCCGATGGTCGACAGGACGGTGGTGAGCAGCAGCGCGGGCCGCAGTCCGGGCAGGGTGACGTGGCGGAACGCGCCCCAGGCCCCGGCGCCGTCCACGGCGGCCGCGTCGTACAGCTCGCGCGGGACGGTCTGCAGCCGGGCCAGCAGGATGACGGCGTTGTAGCCGGTGTAGTGCCAGGTCAGCGCCAGGCCCAGGGAGATCCGCGCCCACAGCGGGTCGGTCAGCCAGGGCACCGGGTCCGCGCCGAGCAGCCCGAGGAGCCAGTTGACGAGCCCGTAGTCCTTGTTGAGGAGGACGGAGAAGACGATGCCGTACGCGACGAGGCCCGTGACCATCGGCAGGAAGAACCCGAGCCGGAAGACCGGACGGCCGCGCAGCAGCTTCGAGTCGAGCGCGACCGCGAGCGCCGTGGCGAGCGCCAGCATCACCGGGACCTGGACGGCCAGGATCACCCCCGTGTTCCGCAGCGCGGTCCAGAACAGCGGGTCGTCGGCCAGCCGGACGTAGTTGTCGGCGCCCACGAAGGTCTCGGTGCCGCCGGTCGTGCGGTGCAGGCTGAGCAGGAACGAGCGGCCGATGGGGTAGAGCTTGAACACGGCGAAGAGCAGCACCGCGGGCAGGACGAAGAGGTACGGGGCGACCCGGCCGCGCCGCCGTCGGAGCCCGGCGGCCGGGGCGGGTCCGGCGGCCGGGGCGGCGGGCCGCGTGCTGACGGCCTGGGTCATCGGGCGGCTTTCCGGCCGGTCTGGCGGGCCAGCTCACGGGCCGCGTCGGTCAGCGCCTTCGCCGGGTCGGCGCCCTTGAGGAGCACCTTGGACTGGGCGTCGGTGACGAGCTTCAGGGCCCGGGCGTAGTCCGAGGTGTAGTTCACGGCGGGGCTGGGGGCCTTGAGGGCGTCGAGGAAGACCTCGCCCTTGCGCTGCCCGCTGAAGAAGGCCGACGGCTGGTGGAAGACGGGGTCCTCGTACGCCTTGAGGAGGGCGGGCGCGATGCCCTTGCCGCGGTAGATCCGCACCTGGGAGGCGGGGCGGGTCAGCGCGAACTCGACGAAGGACCAGGCGGCGGCCTGGTGCCTGCTGCTGCCGGCGACGGCGAGATGGGTGGAGTTCACCGTGGCCGCGGTGGGACCGCCGCGGCGGACGGCCGGGGGCAGCCGGACCTTCCACTTGCCGGCCTCGTCCGGCACCTGCTCCTCGATGATCCCGCCGAACCAGGTGGGCCAGGGCAGGACGGCCGCGGTGCCCCGCTTGAGCGAGCTCATCAGGGCGTTCCATCCGCCGGCGAGATCGCTGACGAGCCCGGCGTCGTTCATCGTCTTGATGAGCGTCATGGCCCGGACGGCCTCGGGGGAGTCCAGGGTGATGCGGCCCTCCAGGTCGAAGTAGAAGGCGCCCTGGAGCTGGAGCAGCATCTGGAAGAAGTTGGCGGCGTCGGGCTGCGAGGCCGGCTTGTCGATGCCGAGGAGGTGGACGCCGGTCTTCGCCTTGAGGCGCTTGCCGGCCTCGATGGTCTCGTCCCAGGTCCGCAGGGCCTCGACGTCGACGCCGGCGCGCTCGAAGAGGTCGGCCCGGTAGTAGAAGCCGGCCGAGTTCGCCTCCCAGGGAAGGGCGTCGACCCTCTTGCCGTCGGGGGAGACGGTCCCCCAGAGGCCGGGCGCGAAGGCGTCCTTGTACGCGGTGGCGCCCAGCGGGGCGAGGTCGGCGAAGGCGCCGGGGAAGCGCTCGACGTATCCCGGCAGGTAGTCGACGCCGATGTGCAGGACGTCGGCGAGGCCCTGGCCGCCGGCGGCGAGACCGGCCGTGATCTTGTCCCAGATCGCCGGGTTGCCGATGTCCTCGACGGTCACCTGGATGTCCGGATAGGTCTTGTTGAACTCCGGTATCAGGGCCTTGAGCTCGGCGGCCGGGCCCTGCCAGGACCAGACCGTGATCCGGCCCTTGCGCGCGTCTCCGGCGGCGCCGCCGCCCGTGTCGCTGCCGCTGCCGGAGCAGCCGGTGAGGGCGAGCGTCAGGGCGCCGGCGCCCATGCGGAGGACCTGTCGTCTTCCGGGGTCTCTGTCTGTCATGGGGCGGGACGTTACAAGCGGATCGATCGAAGTTGCAATCCATCGTAGAAAACTTTCAGTTCGACAGGCTGTTGATGATTGCCAGATCTCTTGCAAGCCGTCAGGTGGGGTTGTTAGCGTGCCGCGCGCCGACCGATCACCCGAAGCGGTCCCACCCCGAACCGCTCGCCCCCGATCCGGGAGAACCCATGACGCGTTCCCGTACGACGCTGCTGCTCGCCGCCGCCCTCGCGTTCCTCGCTCCGCTCGCCACGGCCCACGCCGACCCCGCGCGGCCGTCCGCGCCGGCCCCCGCGCTGCTCGCCGTGACCGATCCCGGTTTCGAACAGGGCGGTGCGGGATGGGAGTTCACCCGCGGCACCGGAGTCGCGGTCAACAACCCGCACGCCGGGAGCCGGCTCGCCTACCTCGACGCCGGCAGCGGCATGACGGTCTCCCAGACCGTGACGGCCACCGGCCACGGCAGCTATCTCGTCTCCGCCTGGATCGCCACCGGCGGACCCGGAGGCCGGTACGTCCTCAGGGTCAACGGCGCCGACGTCGCCGCCCGCACCCTGCCCGCCGCCGCGAACTACCGCCGCCACACCCTCGGCGGGGTCACGCTCGCCCCCGGCGACCGCCTGGAGATCGCCTTCGAGTCGGGCCAGGGCTGGATCAACGTCGACGACGTCATGGTCTCCCCGGCGACCCCCGCCGACCCCCGCGTCTCCTCCAGCGACCCCGAGATCGCCGCCATGTTCGACTGGGCGAAGAGCAAGGCCGGCAGCTGGGTCCACCTGCCCGGCACCCAGGGCCCCCTGAACGCCGACGAACGCCAGACCGGCGGCACGGGCACCGGGGTCTACGCGCCCTCCTACTGGGCCGGTTACGCCAACCGGAGCGGCTACTACTCCCGCGACGCGGCCCACCAGCTCGCCGGCGCCGGAGTCCTCGGCCTGCACGCCGAGAACCGGGAGATGCTGCGCGCCTTCGCCGCCTCCGCCACCGCCGGGCACGCCTACTACCCGGTCTGGGCACTCAACTTCGACAACCGCACGCCCCTCTCCATCGACTACCGGAGCCCGAGCCTCTTCGTCCGCGAGGTGCCCGCCCCCTTCGAACTCGTCCAGAAGGCCGAGGAGGCGTACCGCTGGAGCGGGGACCCCGCCTACCTCGACGACCCCGCCCTCTGGGAGTTCTACCGGCACACCACCGAGGAGTTCGTCGCCCTCCACGACGGGCAGAAGGACAACGGCCCCGTGAAGGTCGCCGAGGGCACCGGCCGGGGCATCTTCCAGGGCACCGCCAGCTACAACGAGCAGAGCGACGAACCCCTCACCGAGGCGGGCGACGCCATCGGCTCCCAGTACCAGGCCTACCGCGCGATGGCCGCCCTCGCCCGCGCCAAGGGCGACCGCGCGACGGCCGACCTCTTCGGGCGCCGCGCCCGCGACCTCAAGGCGTACTTCAACTCCACCTGGAGCGGAACCGGTTCGGGCGCCGACATGGTCCGCGGCTACACCACCGACGGACGCGCCCTGACCGGCTGGGGCAAGGAGAACAGCTGGTTCATGCCGATGAAGGGCATCATCGCCCCGGGCGCCCGCCGCGAGGCGTACCTCGACTACGTCGACGCCCAGGCCGAGGGCGACGGACGCCCCGACAACATCGAGGCCCTGACCTACCTCCCGGACACCTTCTTCGCCGGCAACCGCCCCGACACCGCCTGGAAGTGGATGCGCCACATCTACGCGCAGAAGGACGTCCAGCACGTCAACTCCCGCCAGGGCACCAACGGCGACTACCCCGAGGTCTCCTTCACCCTCGTCGCCCAGACCGTCCAGGGGCTCATGGGCGTCACCCCGAACGCCCCCGCCCACACCCTCACCACCCAGCCGCGACTGCCCTCCGGCATGGACTGGCTGAGCGTCGAGGACCTGCGCATCGGGGACTCCGCCTTCACCCTCCGCCACGACGAGGACCGCCGCTCGACCCTCACCCACACCACCGGCACCACCGCCTACACCTGGGAGGCGCGCTTCCCCGGCGCCCACACCGCCGTCACCGTCGACGGAGTCCGCCGCCCGGCCCGTACCGAGGTCGTCGACGGAGTGACGTACACGGTCGTCCGCACCCACGTCGCCCCCGGCAGGACCGTCACGGTGGAGGTCCGATGAGCACGCCTGCCGAATTCCCGGGCGGGACCAGGCTGTTCCGCCTCACCCCTGACGTGGCCCACCTCAACCACGGCTCCTTCGGCGCCGTGCCGACCCCGGTCGCCCGGGTCCACCGGGACCTCGTGGCCGAGGCGGCGACCGACCCCGACGCCTTCTTCCTGGGCGTCCCGGACCGCGTCGCCGAGGCCCGCGGACGCGTCGCCGCCCACCTGGGCGCCGACCCGGAGGGCGTCGCCTTCGTCACCAACGCCACCGAGGCCGCGCAACTCGCCCTCGATGCGCTCCGGTTGGACGCCGACGACGAGATCCTGGTCACCGACCACGGCTACGGCACGGTCGTCGCGGCGGCGGCCCGCCGCGCCCGGACGGTCACCGTCGCCCTCGACCCCGCCCTCCCGGACGAGGACGCGGTGCGCGAGGCGGTGATCGCCGGGCTCACCCCCCGGACCAAGGTGGCTCTCCTCGACCACATCAGCTCGCCCACCGCCCGGCTCGTGGCGGGGCCCCGGCTGCTCGCCGAGCTCCGCGAGCGCGGGGTCACCACCGTCGTCGACGGCGCCCACGCACCCGGCATGCTCGCCGAACCGCTGGCCGGACGCCCCGACTTCTGGTTCGGCAACCTGCACAAATGGGCGTACGCCCCGCCGGGCAGCGCCGTCCTCGCGGTGGCCCCCGCCCACCGGGCCCGGGTGTCCGCGCCCGTGCCCTCGTGGGAGGACGACCGGGGCTTCCCGCGCGCGGTCGAGTACCGGGCCACCGCCGACTACACGGGCTGGCTCGCCGCCCCCGAGGGCCTCGACCTGATCGCCCGGCTCGGTGCCGACGGCGTCCGCGCCCACAACGGCGCACTCGTACGCCACGGGGCCGAGCTGCTGGCCGGACTCCCCGGCCTGACCCCGCTGCCGTACACCGAGGGCCTCGCGATGCGCTCGCTGCGCCTGCCCCGGGGCCTCGCCCGCACCCAGCAGGAGGCCGCCGCGCTGCGCGAGGAGATCGCCGCCCGGCTCGGCTGCCGGGTGCTGATCTGGCCCTGGCCGGACGGCGGCGGCATCCGGATCTCCGGGCAGGTCTACAACCGGCCCGAGGAGTACGAGCGCCTCGCCGCCGGCCTGCGCACGCTGCTCGCGGAGGGCTGAGGGGGGCTATCGGTTCCGGTACACGCGCAGCTCCGCCACCTCGTACGACATCTCCGAGACGTCCGGGCCGGGCGCAGGGTGGTACCGGCCCGCGCAGACGGAGAGGTTCACGATGAGGTGCGCCCGCCAGGAGCGCCCCACTCCGCGGCGGTCGTCGAAGACACGCGCTCCGTTCACCCACCACACCACGGAGCGCGCCCCGAACTCGACCCGGAGGTCCACCCACGCCCCCGGCCGGATCGCCGGGTCCCGGAAGTAGAGGTACCGGCCCCGCACCCGGTTCGACAGCTCCAGGAGGTCCGGGTTGTCGGGGTGGTACTCGAAGACGTCGATCTCCTGGCCGCCGTCGAGCCAGGTCCAGATCGCCGGCCAGGCGCCCGTCTCCACGGGCAGCCGCACCCGGGTCTCCAGGACGTCGCCCGTCCGCACCAGGAATCCCTCCGCGCTGCCCTCCGTCGTGAGCAGCCCGGCGTCCCAGAGCCCGTCGTCCCTGCGGGTGGCCCGGAAGGTCCCCGTGCGGCTGTACGAGGGGTCCTCCACCAGGTAGTCGAGCTTGTTGTCGCCCCGATTGGTCGGTCCGCCGTCGGGATAGGCCCACGAGCGGCCCGCGACCCACTGGTCGGCGGAGGTGAAGTCCGCGTCGAGGACGAGGTTCGCGGGGGTCGACGCCGGACCGCGCCCGCCGGAACCGCCGCCGCGCAGGAACCGGTCGAAGAAGTCGGAGAACACGGCACCACTCCTTTCCGCGCGGGCCTCCGCCGGTCCGCGGGCGTTCCGTTTTACTGTGGCGCGCGCGGGCCGGGGGAGGGGGCGATTGGCGACAACTCGTCACCGAAATCGCTGAATGTCCTGCGAGGACATTGATCGGTGTATGTTACAAGTATCCTCGGGGGCACCGGAAAGGACACCGTCATGAAGGCACTCCAGTACCGCACCGTGGGCGCCCCGCCCGAGGTCGTCACGGTCCCCGACCCCGAACCCGGACCCGGGCAGGTGCTCCTCGAGGTCACCGCCGCCGGCGTCTGCCACTCCGACATCGCCGTGATGAGCTGGCCCGCCGAGCAGTTGCCCTTCCCGCTGCCCCTGACCCTCGGTCACGAGGGCGTCGGCACGGTCGCCGCCCTCGGCCCCGGCGCCGAGGGGTTCGCCGTCGGCGACCCCGTCGCCGTCTACGGCCCCTGGGGCTGCGGCACCTGCTTCATGTGCGCCCAGGGCAAGGAGAACTACTGCCTGCGGGCCGCGGAGCTCGGCATCAGGCCGCCCGGCCTCGGAGCGCCCGGCGCCATCGCCGAGTACATGATCGTCGACAGCCCGCGCCACCTGGTGCCGCTCGGCGACCTCGACCCGGTGCGGGCCGTGCCGCTCACGGACGCCGGCCTCACCCCGTACCACGCCATCAAGCGCTCCCTGCCGAAGCTCGTCCCCGGCAGCACCGCCGTCGTCATCGGCACCGGCGGGCTCGGCCACGTCGCCGTCCAGCTGCTGCGCGCCATGACCACGGCCCGGGTCGTCGCCCTGGACGTCACCGAGGAGAAGCTCGCCCTCGCCCGCTCGGTCGGCGCGCACGACGCGGTCCTGTCCGACGCCGCGGCCGCGCCCACGATCCGCGAGCTGACCGGCGGCCGGGGCGCGGAGGTCGTGCTCGACTTCGTGGGCGTCCAGCCCACGGTGACGGCCGCCGGCGCGATGGCCGCGGTGGAGGGCGACGTCACCATCGTCGGCCTCGGCGGCGGCGCCCTGCCCGTCGGCTTCGGCAGCCCGGCGTACGAGGTCTCCGTCGCCTCCCCGTACTGGGGCACCCGCGCCGAGCTGATCGAGGTGCTCGACCTGGCCCGTACCGGCGCCGTCGACGTCCACGTCGAGACCTACGGCCTGGACGAGGCACCGGAGGCGTACGAGCGGCTGCACGAGGGCCGGATCGACGGCCGGGCGGTCATCCTCCCGAACGGCTGACCCGCCCGCGCGCAGGGACGCGGGCCCGGAGCCCGCCGCGCGACGATCTTCACCCCGGCTCGTTGACCACGCCGTGAAGAACGTCGGCACCGGGCGACGCGCCCGCCTCCTCGTCTGCGCCGTCGCCGCCCTGCTCCTGGGCGCCGCCGGCGCGCCCGGCGCGCACGCCGGCCCCGGCCCGCGGGACTGCCCGGCCGCGGAGATCTTCGCGACCGACAACACCGCGATCATCACGGACCCCGACGACCCCCGTCTCGACACCCGCCTCACCCGCTTCGGCCACGAGGTGCGGCGGATCGTCCGCGCCCACGGCGCACGGCCGGGCGCCTCGGAGCTGCTCGACGGCGTCTTCTGGTCCGAGGAGCTGCGGCAGGCGACGTACGAGCGGTCCCGGGAGTTCGACGTCGAACGGGTCGGCCGCGACGGGCTCCGCCGCATCGCGGGCGTCATCGCCGAGCGGTACGACCAGGAGGCCGTGCTCACCTTCCGCTGCCTGCCGCGCACTTCGCCGGAGACCGACGCCGTCGAGATCGAGGTCCCCGGGGTCCGGGCGAGCGGCCTGCGCGAGGCGCTCCTCGCGGACCCGGAGGCCCGCGAGAAGCTCGGCGGCGGTTCCGTCACTGTCGACGGCCGGCTCCTCCTCGTCGCCCCGGTCGACGACCTGCCGCCGGCCCGCAGGCTCACGACCGCCCTCGGTGCCGACTGGGACCGGGCCCAGGTGCGGTACGGCGACCGGGAGTTCGTCACCGGCACGCCCTGAGCGGACCGCGGCGGGAACTTCTCGGGGCGCCGCGCGATTTCGGCCATATGAGGGGCGGGAACGCGCGGTCCGCCTTGTTCCGGCGCGGGTCGATCGAGTAGCGTCGCCCGTCATGAACACCGGACCGGCGACGAGCCACGCACAGACGGGCCATCCGGTGGACGACTGACCGCTCGGCGGGTGCGCGACAGGCACCCCGACGGTTCGGCACGCGGACCCCCCAGTGCTCCAGCACTGCGAGTCCCTTCCCCGTGTCGAATCAACAGCGAGGTCATCCACATGGCAGTCACGTTCAACCACACCATCATCGCGTCCAAGAACCGCGACGAATCCGCGCGTTTCTTCCGCGAGTTGCTGGAACTCCCCGAGGCGCCGTCCTGGGGTCCCTTCCGCAACGTCCAGCTCACCGACGGCGTCCTGCTCCAGTTCGCCGAACCGCCGGTGGACATCCAGATGCAGCACTACGCCTTCATGGTCGACGACGACCTGTTCGACCGGACCTACCGGCGCCTGCGCGAGGGCGGCATCGAGCACTGGGCCGATCCGCAGATGAAGCGCCCCGGCGAGACCAACACCGAGCACGGCGGTCGCGGGGTCTACTTCAAGGACCCCTCCGGGCACGCGATCGAGCTGATCACCCGGCCGTACTTGTAAGTCGCCCCGTGCCCGCGTGCGGGCCCGGTGGGCACCGGGCCCGCACGGCTTCGTCAGGCGAGGAACTCCCCGTCGCGGGCCACGACCACACCACCGTGGACGACCATGTCCCGGCGCGGCATGTCGACGACGACCTGCGGCAGGCACTCGCCCCGCACCAGGACGAAGTCGGCCGGAGCGCCGGGCCGGAAGTCGGCGTGCGCGAGGCCCATGACGTCCGCGCCGCCGTGGGTCGCGACCCGGTAGCACTCGTTGAGCTCGTCGTCGAGGCGGATGTCCGTCACCCACCCGAGGATGTGCGCGCGGTGCAGCATGTCGGCGTCGCCGAACGGGCTCCAGGAGTCCCGCACGCCGTCGGAGCCGAGCCCGACCCGTACGCCGTGCTCGCGCAGCCGCGCGATCGGCAGCACCAGGGAGTCGGACGGGGCGACCGTGGTGAGGGCGATGTCCTGCTCGCCCAGGTCGGTCGCGATGGCGCCGAGTTCCCTGTCCGTCAGACCCGGCAGACAGAAGACGTGGCTGACGGTGACCTTGCCGGCGAGGGAGAGGGCGCGGGTGCGCTCGACGATGCCGCGCATCGCCTTCATGCCGTTCTCGCCGCGGTCGTGCAGGTGGATGTCCACGCCGACGCCGTGCCGGTCCGCGATGCCGAAGACGGTGTCCAGCTGCTCGTCGAGGGCCTTGTCGAAGCCGATGGGGTCGATGCCGCCGATCATGTCGATGAGGCCCTCGCGCGCCGCCTTCTCCAGGAGCGCCGCCGTGCCCGGGGTGCGGATGACACCGTGCTGCGGGAAGGCCACGATCTGCACGTCGAGGGCGTGGCGCAGCTTCTCGCGGGCCTCCGCCAGACCCTCCACCCCGGCCAGGCCGTAGGCCGGGGCCACGTCGGCGTGGGCGCGCATGCCGCGGGTGCCGCGGGAGACGGCGTGGCTCATCAGGCCGTACGCGCGCTCGGCGACCGGGCGGCGCTGGGCGCGGAACAGGTCCACGTCCTGCGCGACGTAGTCGGCGATGGAGGAGGCCGGGCGCCGCGACACCCAGGAACCGCCCCAGGTGGTCTTGTCGGGGTGGATGTGCGCGTCGACGAGGGACGGCAGGGCGATCCGGCCGCCGCCGTCGACGACCTTCGCGCCGTGCGGCGCGGGACCGTCCGAGATCCGGCCGTCGACGACCACGAGGTCCGTGGCCTTCGCCGCGCCGAACGGGCGCACGTCGCGGAACACCACGGTCCTGGACCGGTGCCCGTCGCGCCCGGCCGCCGCGGTGCCGGCGGTCGCCGCCTGGGCGGGGGCGGCCGCCGGGACGCCGGTGGCCGTGGCGCCGGCGAGGGCGGCGGCTCCGGCCAGCATGGTGCGACGGGAGAGCGCGCCGGAGGTGGGCGAGGACGACTGCATGGGGACTCCTTCGGGAGGGACTCCGGATTTTGTATACCAAGTAGCGGGAGGTGGACAAGGGTGAAGATCAGCAATGGCTTACCGCTCAGGTCGAGCTGTCATCGAGGGGTTCCGCTTCTCTGAGATTTGGTATACGAATTCTTCTCGTGTCGTCCTCGTCGCCGTGCGGGCCCCACGGATATTCGGGTGCGCCGGGCGCCGGTCCGGTGGTGGAATCACCCGATGGGACAAGCGATATCCATGACGGTCGACCGCGGGCAGTTCGCGGACGCGGTCACCCCCTGGGAGGAAGCGGCCTGGCGGGCGGCCGCGCTCGGCTGGTCGGAGCGGGAGCTCGCCCGGCACGGCCTGGCCGAGACCGGACCCCGCGAGGTCAGGGTCCGGCCCTGGTCGATCCTCGTGCGCTTCCGGACCGGAGCCGGGGAGCGCGAGGCCGTGTGGTTCAAGGCGAGCGCCCCGGACGCCGCCTTCGAGGCCGCCCTCGGGGGCGCGCTCGCCGACTGGGTGCCCGAACACGTCGTGACCCCGCTCGCCGTCGACGCCGAGCGGGGCTGGTCGCTCCTGCCCGACGGCGGGCCCCTCTTCCGGCACGTCCTCGACGCCGGCGGTGCCGGGCCGGACTCCTGGGCGGAGGCCCTCGGCCAGTACGCGCGGATGCAGCGGGCCCTGACCCCGTACACGGACCGGATGACCGACCTCGGCGTGCCCGGCGGGCGCACCGGTCAGCTGCCGGGCGTCTTCGACGGCCTCGTCGAGGGCAACGCCACCCTCGCCCCGGACACCCGCCGCGCCCTCCGGGAGCAGCGGCCGAGGCTCCTGGACTGGTGCGCCGAGCTCGACGCGTACGGCATCCCGGACTCGCTCGACCACTGCGACCTCCACGACGCGCAGCTCCTCGCCCCCGCCGCGGGCCGCTTCACCTTCTTCGACTGGGGCGACGCCAACGTCGCCCACCCCTTCAGCAGCCTGCTGGTCCCCGCCCGGGCCGTTCAGGAGCGCCACGGCCCCGAGCACGTGCACCGGCTGCGCGACGCCTACCTCGAACCCTGGTCCGATCTGGGGCCGTCCCTCCCGGAGCTGCGCCGCGCCGCGGTGCTCGCCACCCGGCTCGCCGCGCTGGGCCGGGCGGTCTCGTGGTTCCGCCTCTTCCCCGGCACGCCGACCACGGGATGCGAGGAGGCGAGCGCCCACTGGGTGAACGAACTGTTCGCGGCGTCCCCGGTGTTCTGACCCGGGGACCGGGTACGGCCCGGTGCGCCGCTCCGCGGGTCAGGCGCGGCCCGCGGCCTTCTGGCTGCGGCGGGACAGCGAGTCGACGACCACGGCGGCCAGCAGGACCGATCCGGTGATCATGAACTGGACGGCGTTGCTGACGCCCATGATGTTCATGCCCGACTGGATGGACCCGATCACCAGCGCGCCGAGGAGCGCGGACCAGACCGAGCCGCGCCCGCCGAACAGGCTCGTACCGCCGATGACGGCGGCGGCGATGACGTTCATCAGCAGGTTGCCGCCGCCGGAGGTCTGGCTCGCGGACTGGATCTGCCCGGCGAGGAAGATGCCGCCGACCGCCGCCATGAGCCCGGAGATCGAGAAGACGCTCATCCGGACGAACGGCACGCTGATGCCGGCGCGGCGCGCGCCCTCGATGTTGCCGCCGACGGCGAAGATCCGGCGCCCGTACGTCGTGCGGCGCAGCACGAAGTCCAGCACCACCAGCAGGATCAGGAAGATCAGGAGCGCCAGCGGCAGCCCCTGGTACTGGTTGAGGATGTACGCCGTGGCGAACGCGATCGCGGCGATGACCACCGTACGCAGCACGATCTCGGCGATCGGGCGGAACGGCACCCGGGCGGCCTGGCGGCGTCGGGCGTCCAGGAGCGAGGACGCGAGGAAGAGCCCGACCCCCACGGCCGCGGCCACGTAGGCGGTCGCGGGACTGTGGAAGATCGTCGAGTAGAGCTTGGAGACGATGCTCTCGCTCGGGATGTTGACCGTGCCGCTGCTGCCCAGGATCTGGAGCATCAGACCGTTCCAGAAGAGGTTGCCCGCCAGGGTGACCACGAACGCCGGGACGCCGACCTTCGCGAAGAAGAACCCGTGGATGAGCCCGACGGCCGCTCCGCCCACGAGGGCGATGAGCAGCGCCAGCCACTCGTTCATGCCGTTCAGGACGTTCAGCACGGCGAAGATGGCGGCGCACAGGCCGCTGACGGAGCCGACGGAGAGGTCGATCTCGCCGAGCAGCAGGACGAAGACGATGCCGACGGCGATCATGCCGGTCCCGACGATCTGCTGGCTGAGGTCGGAGAGGTTCTGGGCCGAGAGGAACGTGCTGTTGAGACTGCCGAAGACCGTCCAGATGATGATCACGGCGACGACGACCGGCAGCGAGCCGAGCTCTCCGCTGCGCAGCTTGCGGCGGAACTCCCCGAGGTAGCCCTTGAGGCCCTCCTCGCGGACGAGCAGTCGGCTGTCGACCGCCGGCATCGCGGCGCGTGCCGGTTCCTGGGAGGCGGAGTCGCCCCGGGCGCGGTCCCGTTTCATCGCCCCTCCTCCTCCCGCTTGCGGGCCTGGCGGCGGGTGACGGCGCTGTCGGTGGCCCCGGTGATGGCGGAGATGATCTCCTCGGTGGTCGTGGCGCGCTTGTCGAAGAAGCCGTTGTTCCGGCCGAGGCGCATGACGGCGATGCGGTCGGCGACCGCCATCACGTCCACCATGTTGTGGCTGATCAGAATGGTGCCGAGACCGTGCTCGCGGAGCCGCTCGACCAGGTCGAGGACCTCGGCGGTCTGCTCCACGCCGAGCGCGGCGGTGGGTTCGTCCAGGATGACGACCTTGGGGTCGCCGATCAGGGAGCGGGCGATCGCGACGGTCTGGCGCTGGCCGCCCGAGAGGGAGGCGACCGGGATCCGGACGCTGGGGATCCGGATGGAGAGGGTGTCGAGCAGTTCGCGCGAGCGCTGTTCCATCCGGACCTCGTCCAGGACGCCGAAGCGGCGCAGTTCGCGGCCGAGGAAGAGATTGCCGACGACGTCCAGGTTGTCGCACAGGGCGAGGTCCTGGTAGACGGTGGCGATGCCCAGGTTCTGGGCGTCGTGGGGCCGGTTGATGGAGACCGCCCGGCCCTGCCACTCGATGACGCCCTCGTCGGGCGGGTTGACCCCGGCGATCGACTTGACGGCGGTGGACTTGCCGGCGCCGTTGTCGCCGACGAGGGCGACGACCTCGCCGGCGTGGACCTCCAGATCGAAGTCCTTCAACGCCTGGACCGCGCCGAACCGTTTGGAGATCCCCCGCAGGGTGAGCACGGGTGGCTCCGGCAAGGGAACCGCCTCCTCCGCTCGCGCGAACCGCTCCGCGGTTGTTCCGGACCGGTTGTTCCGGGCCGGTTGTTCGGAACCGGTTGTTCGGGACCGGCTATTCGGAACCGGTTGTTCGGGACCGGCTATTCGAGACCGGCTTCCTTGCAGGCCGCCGCATAGGTCGGGGTGCAGATCTCCTGGACCGTGTAGAGCCCGTCCTTGACGACGGTGTCCTTGATGTTGGTCTTGTTCACCACGACCGGGTTGAGCAGCTGGGCCGCGACCTTGTGGTTGCTGCCGCTGGTGACGGTGGTGGGCACCAGGTCGGACGAGAGCTTCTTGCCCTCGGCCAGGTTGACGGCCATCGTGGCGGCGATGTCGGCCTCCGGCTTGTAGGGCTTCTCGATGGTGAAGGTCTGAGTGCCGATCAGGATCCGCTGGATCGCGTCGAGTTGGGCGTCCTGACCGCTCAACGGGACGTTCATTCCGGCCGCCTTGAGGGCGGTGGCGATACCGGCGGCCAGTCCGTCGTTGGCCGAGTAGACACCGACGATCTTGTCCTTGCCGAGGGAGCTGATGGCGCCGGACATCTGCTGGTTGGCGTTGTTCGGGTCCCAGTTGGGAGTGTCGTACTCCTTGCCGATCTTCACCTTGCCGTCGAGGACGGAGTGCGCGCCGGCCTTGAACTCGGCCGCGTTCGGGTCCGTCGGAGACCCGTTGTGCATCACGATCTCGCCGCTCTTGGCCTTGTCGCCGAGCGCGTCGAGGAGCGCCTTGCCCTGCAGCTCGCCCACCTTGTGGTTGTCGTACGAGACATAGGCGTCGACGGGGCCCTGCGCGAGGCGGTCGTACGCCACGACCTTGACGCCCGCGTCATGGGCCTTCTGCACGGAGGACTGGATGGACTTGGCGTCCACGGCGTCCAGGATGAGGACCTTGTCGCCCTTGGCGAGGGCGGTGTTGACCTGCTGCTGCTGGGTGGTGGCGCTCTCCGCGGCGTTGTAGTAGTCGATGTGCGCCCCGGGCGCCAGTTCGTTGATCTTCGCCTCGATGTAGGGCCGGTCGAACTTCTCGTACCGCGTCGTCTTGCTCTCCGGCAGCAGCAGTCCGATCCTGACGGTCTCCTGCTTCTGGCTCCCCGCGCCCAGGGCCGTCGCGCTCGTCGCCGCCACCCCCAGGGAGAGGGCCGCGGCTCCGGCCAGGGCTATCGCGCTCCGCAATGTACGGGTCATGAGGGGCTCCTCTCGTACGCCCCTTCTCCCTCACCTCGTGAGCGCGGGAACGAGGGTGTACATATGGCCTATATATCGACATTAGCCGCAACCTGAGGACCGGCAAGCGGGTGGGCCCGCCGACGGGAGACCCCTCGGCGGTGACGGTGGGTGCGGACGGTGTGCGCGAAGGTCGCTCTCCGTGGTGATCGCGAGAGGCTGGCGGGGCGCCGTCGGGAGTGGGAGGATTTGTACGAAGCGACAACGGGCCCGCGTCGGCGCATCCGCTTCCGGCGAGGCCTTCCGTCGGACGAAGAAGGCGACATGCCCGCCATCACGGAAACCATCGACATCTCCCGCACACCCGCGGACGTCTTCTCCTACGTGACCGACCCGACGCATCTGCCCGAGTGGCAGCAGAGCGCGGTCTCGGTCCGCGCGATCGGCGACGCCCCCCTCGCGGTCGGCTCCAAGGTCGCCGTCACACGGCGGCTCGGCAAGCGGGAGTTCACCACGACCATGCAGGTCATCGAGCTGGAGCCGCCGAGGCACTGGCACGTGCACGGCATCGACGGCCCCGTACGCGGCGACATCCAGGGCACCATCGAGCCGCTGGACGACGGCGAGCGCTCCCGGCTGACGCTCTCCCTCGACTTCGAGGGGCACGGCATCGGCAAGGCCCTCGTCCCCCTCGTCGTCCGCCCGCACGTGCGGAAGGAGATGCCCAGGGACGAGATGACCCTCAAGGGCATCCTGGAGAGCGGCACGGCCGGCTGACACGGGATCCCCCGCCGGGAGCACGCGTCGGGTCAGTAGTGACTGTTCATCGCCGCGCGCACCTCGGCGAGGGTCGCGTCCGCCACGGCCCGGGCCCGCTCGTTCCCCTCGCGCAGGACCTGGCGGAGGTACGCCCGGTCCCGCGCGTACTCCGCGCGGCGGGAGCGGATCGGCGCCAGGTACTCGTTGACCGACTCCGTCACGGTCCGCTTCAGCGCCGCGGCCCCCGCGGAGCCGATGTCGTCGGCGACCTCCTCGGGGGTACGGCCCTGGCAGAGCGCCGCGAGCAGCAGGAGCGACGACACCTCGGGGCGGCCGGCCGGGTCGTAGGCGATGTGCCGCTCGGAGTCGGTCTTCGCACCCCTGATCAGCCGGGCGGTCTCGTCGGCGTCGGCGGCCAGGGCGATGGCGTTGCCGCGGCTCTTGCTCATCTTGGTGCCGTCCGTGCCGAGGAGCAGCGGCGCCTCGGACAGCAGGGCGTCGGGCTCGGGGAAGACGGCGGTGCCGTTGCCGTAGCGGTCGTTGAAGCGGCGGGCGACGGTCCGGGTGATCTCCAGATGCGGAAGCTGGTCCTGGCCGACGGGGACGAGATCGGCCTTGCAGAACAGGATGTCGGCGGCCTGGTGGACGGGATAGGTGAACATCAGGCCGCTGACGGCCGACTGCCGGGAGTGGGCGATCTCGTCCTTGACGGTGGGATTGCGGTTCAGCTCCGCCACGGACACCAGGCTCAGGAAGGGCAGCAGCAGCTGGTTCAGGGCGGGGACCGCGCTGTGGGCGAAGACCGTGCTGCGCTCCGGGTCCACGCCGATGGCGAGGTGGTCGAGGACGAGCTCCTCGACGTGCTCGGTGAGCCTGTCCGCCACGTCGCGGTCGGTCAGGACCTGGTAGTCCGCGATGATCACGAACAGCTCCACCCCGAGGTCCTGGAGCCGCACCCGGTTGTGCAGGGTGCCGAAGTAGTGCCCCAGATGCAGCCGCCCGGTGGGGCGGTCCCCGGTCAGGATGCGGAAACGCCCCGGGTCCTTGCGGATCTGCTCCTCCAGGACCGCGCTGCGCGCCCGGGCGGCGGACGTCCCGAGCGCGTCGGTGGAGGCGGCGGTGACGGTGGTGGTGAGGGTGCTCATGAGGTCTCCCGGTGTGGGTCGATGGCGCCGTCGGGACGACAGGACCCATGAGCCAGGAAACGCGAAAGGGCCGTTCGTCCGAACGGCCCGGTCGTGCGCGAATGGCGGCCGCTCCTAGGAGGAGCGCCACCAGCTGAGGCACGACGACAGATGCATGGAGCCAGCATAGCGCCCCGTGACCGGGAAACCACGGGGCGCCGGTGGGTCGAACGCGCGGAAAGCCGTCAGGACAGCAGGACCGGCAGGTCGAAGAGGTCGTTCTGCGTGACGACCGGCTTGTTGCGGAGCTCCTCGCGGGGGACCGCCAGACGGAGGTCCGGGAAGCGCTCGTACAGGGCGGGGAGCGCCACCGACGCCTCCAGACGGGAGAGCGCCGCGCCCGGGCACACGTGCGGGCCGTGCCCGAAGGAGATGTGCCGGTTCGGGGTACGGGTCACGTCGAACTCGCCCGCCGTCGGACCGTGCTGCTCCTCGTCCCGGCCGATCGCGCCGAACGACACGATCAGGGCCTCGCCCTTCGGCAGGATCCGGTCACCGACCTCGATGTCCTCGGTGGCGAACCGGATCAGCACGTGCGAGGTGGGCGTCGACCAGCGCAGCGTCTCCTCGATCACGTTCTCCCACGGCACCTCGCCCTTGAGCACCAGGGCACGCTGCTCGGGGTGGGTCTCCAGGGCGACGACCGCGTTCACGATCAGGCTGATCGTCGTCTCGTGCCCGGCCGCCACCATCAGCTGGAGGGTGTTGGTGATCTCCTCCGTGGTCAGCCGGTCGCCGCCCTCCGACGCCTCGATCAGCGCGCTCGTGAGGTCGTCGCCGGGCCGCTCCGTCTTGCCCGCCACGATCCCCGAGAACAGCGCGCCCAGGTCCGCCATCATCTGCGGCACCTCCTCGGGCGGCGTCTGCGTCGAGAAGAACTTGTCGAACAGCGCCTTCATCCGCGGGTGGTCGGCCGGGTCGACGCCCATCAGCTCGCCCACCACGTTCATCGGCAGCGGGTACGCGAACTCCGCCTTCAGGTCCACGACCTCACCGGACGGCCGCTCGGCCAACCGGTCCAGCATCCCCTCGGTCAGCGACTCGATGCCCGCGCGCAGCCGCTCCACCCGGCGCGCCGTGAGCGCCTGCGCGACCAGCGTCCGCAGCCGCCGGTGCTCCTCGCCGTCGACGGTCAGCATCGACCGGCCGGGGTTCGCCAGACCGATCAGCGGCCAGTCCAGGGGTATCTCGCCGCGCTGCCACGCACCCCACACCTCGATGTCCTTGACGAGGCGGGCGTCGGTGAGCAGCTTGCGCGCCTCGGCGTGCCGGGTGACGGCCCAGCAGGGCACCCCGCCGGGCAGCACGACACGGGCCAGCGGGCCGGCCGCGCGCAGCCGGGCGCTCTCCCCGTCGAGGTCGGTCACGAAGGGGTCGAGGACGAGGGCGTCGGTACCGGACGCGGCGGTGTGGTCGATCGGGCAGCTCATCCGAGGGCTCCAAGGGCGGGGGTCGGGGTGTACGTCACGGGCAGCGAGGTCAGACCGCGCAGCCAGGGGGAGGGGCGGCGGGCGAGGGCGTCCTCGGCGACCGCGAGGTCCACGTCCGGCAGCCGGTCGAGCAGCACCTCGATCCCCGTCCGGGCGATGGTCTCGGCGACCTCCTGGGCGGGGAACGGGCAGCGGTGCTCGCCGTGTCCGAAGGAGAGGTGCGCGTTGTTGCCGCCGGTGAACGCGCCGGAGTCGGTGCGCACGTGCGGGTCGGAGTTGGCGGCGGCCAGGCCGAGCAGCAGCAGGTCGCCCTGGCCGATCAGGCGCCCGCCGAGGCGGGTGTCGCGCGAGGCCCACCGGCCGGCGACGTTCTGGGTCGGAGTGTCCTCCCACAGGACCTCGTTCATCGCCTCGCCGACGCTGTGCCGGCCGCCGGCGAGCGAGGCCGCGAACCGGTCGTCGGTCAGCATCAGGCGCAGCGAGTTGCCGATCCAGTCGGCGGTCGGCTGGTGGCCCGCGGCCATCATCACCATGAGGTCCTGGGCGACCTCCTCGACGGTGAACCCGACGGTGTTGGCGAGCATCCGGGAGGCGACGTCGTCGCCGGGCGTCGCCAGCTTGGCGGCGAGCAGCGCGAACATCGACTCGGCCAGGTGGCGCTGGCCCTCGAGCGCGCCCTCCTGACCGTTGATCATGTCGTTCATGGCGGTGACGAGGCCGGGACCCTGCTCGTCGGAGAAGCCGTAGCAGCTGGCCAGGACACGGACCGGAAGCAGCATCGCGTACTCGGCGATGATGTCGCAGGAGCCCTTGCCGCACAGCGCGTCGATCAGCTCGTCGGCGAAGCGCTCGGCACGCGCCTTGAGGACGAACGGGTCGATCGCCTCCAGGGCGGCGGAGACGACCCCGGCCCGCTCGCGGTGCCGCTCGCCGACGGTGTAGAGGATGGACGGCTGCTTGCGGCCGATCATCGGCAGCAGGGGCCAGTCCGCCGGAATCGCGTCCCACTGGTTCCACAGGTCGGAGTCGCGCGAGAAGAGCACCGGGTCGCTGGTGACCTGGTGCAGCTCGCGGTAGCCGAGGACCAGCCAGGCGGGCACGTCCCCGTCGAGCACGACCGGGGCGACGGCCCCGTGCTCGCGGCGTATCTGCCGGTACAGCTCGGTGGGGTCGGTCTGGAACCGGGGCCCGCTCAGCGGGACCGGCTGGGGCTCGGGGAGGGTCACGGGGTGGGCTCCGGGATCGGGTGGGAGGTCGGCCGCGAGGCCGCGACGACGGTCCGCAGGTGTTCCACGAGCGAGATCAGCACCTGCTTGCTGGACTCGCGCGAGCGCGCGTCGCAGAAGACCAGCGGGACCTCGTCGGCGAGGTCGAGGGCCTCGCGGATCTGTGCGGGGGTGTGGGCCGGGCCGCCGAAGTCGTTGCAGGCGACGACGAACGGCGTGCCGTGGTGCTCCAGGCGGTCGATCGCGTACCAGGAGTCGGCGAGCCGCCGGGTGTCGACGAGGACGACCGCGCCGAGGGTCCCGGAGAACAGCCGGTCCCACAGGAACCAGAACCGTTCCTGGCCGGGCGCCCCGAACAGGTACAGGACGTTGTGCGCGTCCAGCGAGATCCGGCCGAAGTCGAAGGCCACCGTGGTGGCGCTCTTCGCGGCGACGCCGACGGTGTCGTCGACGCCCTCGCCGGCCTGGGTCATGGTCTCCTCGGTGTTCAGCGGACGGATCTCGCTGACCGAGCGGACCAGGGTGGTCTTGCCGACTCCGAAACCGCCGACGACGACGATCTTCAGTCCGTTGTCGGCGGTGCTGCGCAGGGTCTGGCGCTGTTCAGAGATTACGGAGTCCAACGAGCACCTGCTCCAGGATGTCGTGATCGGGAAGGCGGTACGCGGCGCGGGGGTGCCGTGCGCTGATCCGGCCCGTGTCGTGCAGGTCCGCGAGGAGGATCCGCGTGATCGACACGGGCAGGCCGAGTCCCGCCGCCACCTCCACCACGGCCGTGGGAAGACGGCACATGCGCAGGATCGCGGCGTGCTCGGACTGCATGCCGGCGACCGGATCGCTCTCGGAGACGACGAGCGTCACCAGGTCGAAGGCGTCGGACCCGGCGCGGCTGCGGCCGCCGGTCAGGGTGTAGAGCCGGTCGGGTGAGTCGTCCCGTCCCGGCCTGCCGCGGCTCATCCCCGGGGCCTCGCGACCAGGTACTCGCCCAACTGCTCCACCAGCTCGGACATGTTGTGGCCGACGAGCCCGGCGTCGGCGTCCTCGTCGGCGACCAGGGCGAGGTGGGCGCCCTCGCCCGCCTCCACGATGAACAGGATGCCGCCGTAGAACTCGGCCATCGCGGAGCGGACCCCGCCCGTGCCGTCGCCGAACTCCACGGAGGCGCCGTGCGACAGGCTCTGGATGCCGGCGGCGATCGCGGCGAGCTGGTCGGCCTGGTCGACGGAGAGCTCAGGAGTACGGCAGAGCTTGAGGCCGTCCCGGGAGAGCACCAGGGCGTGACGGGTGCCCGGGGTGCGTTCGAGCAGGCCCTCCAGGAGCCAGCTGAGCTTCTCGTCGGTGGTGGTGCCGGTCATGAAGGGGTGCCTTCCGGGTACGGGGGGTTCGTGACGGTCGTGTCGGCGGGGGGCTCGTCGGGCGTCGCCCGCTCCTCCGGCGCGGGGGTGCCGGCACCGCGGACCGCCTGGCGGAAGGAGCCGAAGCGCGTGGCGGCTCCGGCCGCCGCGCCGGTGCGCGGGCCCGTGGGGCGCGGCTTCCCGGTGGCCTCGGGGCCCTCGGGGTGGGCGGTGGCCATCGCCCGGCCGCGGCGGCGGCGCGGCAGACCGCTCTCGCCGAACCGGGGGTGCTCACCGGTGCTCTCGGCCGCGCTCTCGTGCGTGGTCGCGGGCTCGACGGCCGGGGCGGGCGCGGGCGGCGACGCCAGCCCGCGGCCCGCCACGGGCGGCAGGACGGCCTCGGGCGCGGCCGGCGGCTCGGCGGCCGTGTGGCTGATCAGCTCCTGGGGCAGCATCAGCAGGGCGCTGGTGCCGCCGCGCGCCGAGGGGCGGAACGACACGGTGAGGCCGTGCTTGTGGGCCAGCCGGCCGACGACGGCCAGGCCGAGCCGGGTGCCGGAGAGACCGGCCAGGTCCTGCGTCGTCGCGCCGACCGCGGCCTCCGCGCGGCGCAGCTGCACCTCGCTCATGACCAGGCCGCTGTCCTCGACCGCGATGATGACGCCGGCCGGGACCTCCTCCACGTAGACGTGGACCTCGGCGGTGGGCGGCGAGAAGTTCGCCGCGTTGTCCATCAGTTCGGCCAGGGCGTGCATGACGCCCTCGGCCGCGTGCCCGGCGACGGCCGCGTCGCTGCTGGAGTGCAGCCGCACGCGCTGGTAGCCGCCGATGCGGCCCATGGCGCCGCGCAGGATCGACTCCATGACGATGGGACGGGCCCAACGCCTGCCGGACCGGGCTCCGGTCAGCACGGCGACGGAGTCGGCGAGCCGGCCGGCCTGGGCGGTGCGGTGGTCGATGTGGAGCAGGTCGGTCAGGACGTCCTCGTCCGCGTGCCGGTGCTCCATCTCCCGCAGGTCGGCGAGCATGCTGGTGGCGAGGGCCTGCATGCGGCCGGCCGCGTTGGCCGCGGCGGCCATGGCGGCGGACCGGCCGGACTCGGCGCGGCGCAGCCGCTCCTCGAGCCGCCGGACCTCGGCGGTCCGGTCCGCGGTCAGCTCGGCGATCCGGGCGGCGTGGGCGTGGTCGAGCTCCGCGGTCCGGGAGGCGTGGGCGCGGGTGAGCTCCTCGGCCCGCGCGGTGTGGCCCGCCTCCGCGGCGGCGGCCTCCGTCTCGTAACGCTCCTTCAGCGCCGCCGCCCCGCGCGCGGCTTCGGCCGCGTGCCGGGCGGCCAGGGCCTCCCGGGAGGAGAGTTCGGCGGTGAGGGCCTCGACCCTCCGGCTCAGGGAGCGCGCGGTCCGCCCGTACCAGGTGACGGCGAAGGCCGCGGCCGCGAGGAGCAGGACGCCGCCGCCGGTGAACCAGCCGAGTGCGGCACGGATGTCGGCCGGCACCGCGGCGACCGCCGCGACGGCGAGCGCGCCACCCGCGGCGGCTGTCAGCAACGAGGCGAGCAGGGCAGGACGGAAGGGGGTGGACGGCGCCGACATCAACCAGACTCTCAGGAACGGGCACGCGGGGTGGGGAGTCGCAATGACGGCACTATAGATCCGGACTTGATCGTTTCGGAACCTGCCTTATCGTTTCGGAACCTGCCTTGATCGGATCGGTATGCAGATCACGGAATACACTGCCGATCCGCGTCCGTCGTGACCTCCGGGCACGTCAGACCCGCGCGCTCCGCCAGCGCACCGCCCTGGAAGCGGCTCTCCGCCCCCAGCTCCTCCAGGAGATCGGCGATGTGACGGCGGCAGGTGCGCAGCGACATCCCCATGCGACGGGCGATCACCTCGTCCTTGGCGCCCTCCGCGAGCAGCCCCACGAGCGCCCGCCGCAGACTCGGTCCGACCTCCTTGTACGCGGCCTCGCTGGCGCCGGTGAAGGGGACCGCCCCGGACCAGTGCTGCTCGAACACCCGGCAGAGGTACGCCACCACGTCGGGGTCCCGGACGAGGACCGCCCCCTCGCCCGTACCGCCGTCGGAGCGGCGGGGCAGGAAGGCGACGGACCGGTCGAAGACCACGGCCCGGTCCGGCAGTTCGGCGGCGGTGCGGTACTCGGCGCCGGCCTCGGTGAGCCGCTCCACGTACCCCTGGGTGGACAGGCTGGACCGCGCCGAGTGCTGGTACAGCGTGCGCATCCGGACGCCCCGGCGGAGCATCGCCACGTCCCGCTCGACGGCGTCCCCGAGGCGGTGCGCGGCCCGCCCGCCGCCCGGCTGGATGCTGAACACCTCCTCGCGGCAGCGGGCCGACTCCTCGGTGAGCATCGCGGAGGCGGACGCCATGTCGGGCAGCACGTCGAAGCCCTCCCGGCGGCCCTGTTCGCGCCGGGCGGCGCGGTACCGCGGCATCAGGGAGTGCAGATCGTCGCGGAGGGCCTGGGCGTGCGCGGCGGCCCGCGAGAGCTCCGCCTCCAGCGGGCCGACCACCTCCGCCGCGGCGGCGTCCGGGCTCACCGGGATCAGCTCCTCCGGCCGGCCGGGCGCCGGCCGCAGCAGACGGAGCCGCCGCAGGGTGCGGCAGGCCGACTCCACGTCCTCCGCGCTCAGTCCGAGGCCGGGCAGTCCCTCCGGCGGCCGGTTCGCGAGGCTGCCGTGCTCCAGTACGTACGCGAAGACGGCGACGGCCCCGGCGTCCAGCCGAGGCATTCCGTCCACATCCACCTCAGTAGTCACCCAATTCCCCCGTTATGCGGCCCTGCTACTTCCGTGCCATGCAGGGTATTGCCAGGTCATGGCGCTGGACCAAGCGGGCTCGCCGGGATGGACTGGTGGTGTCCGGCCGAGGGAAACCCCATCAGGCCGACATACGGCGTGAACCATCCAGACATGGAGCTTCCCGCCCGTCCTCTCATCTCCCGAACCAGGAGCCGCACCATGTCCGTCGCCGTCCGCTGCCTCCTCGTCCTCACCGTCCTGCTCGCCGGCGGATCGGCCGTCGCCACGGCGGCCGACGCACCGGCGACGACGCGGACGACGGCCGCGGACCTCATGGACACCAGCTGGGGCGACGACTACGACCGGCCCCTCCAGTAGGGACCGGTCCTGCCCGCCCACTCGTCAGCCCTGCGAAACACGAGGACGAAGAGCGTGTCGTCACCCACCGGGAACCCTTCCCCGCCCGGCCCCGGCCCCCGGCGGTCGCGCCCCGAAAGCCCCGCGGACCTGGCCCTGCTGCCGGACGTCGTCCGCGCCGTGATCGCCCGGAGCGCGTCCGGTGCCGAGCGGGCGGACTGGAGCGTCGAGCCGGGCGAGTTCTGGTGCCACGTCGTGCCCGCGGAGGCCGTCACGCGCGCCCAGGGCTGGAAGCTCCACGTCCCGGCCACCCCGCTCTCGGCCCCCCTGGTCCTGGCCCGGTCCGCCGAGGTGCTCGTGGCCCACCGCGCGGCCTTCAAGTTCGCCGGAAGCCCGGCCAAGGTGGCCGCGCTGGTGTCCGGGCGCTTCGCCCGGGGCGGGGGCGGCAAGTTCCTGACCGTGTACCCGGCCGACGACGAGCAGTTCCGGCGCCTCGCCGAGGAACTCCACCGGGCCACCGAGGGACTGCCCGGCCCCGCCGTCCTCTCCGACCGGCGCTACCTCCCCGGCAGTCAGGTCTTCTACCGGTACGGAGTGTTCAAGGGCGTCCGGGCACTGACGGCCGACGGCTCCTTCGCCGCCCGCCTCACCGACCCCGAGGGCCGGCCGGTCGCCGACGAGCGCAACGCCTGGTTCAGCCCGCCCGCCTGGGCCGGCGCCCCCTTCCCCGACCGTCCCGCCGCCCCCGCCCGCAGCACGGCCACGGCCAAGCCCGTCCTGCTCGGCGACCGCTTCCTCGTACGGGGCGCGATCCAGCACTCCAACAAGGGAGGGGTGTTCCGGGCCGAGGACACCCGCACCGGCGCGCAGGTCGTCGTCAAGCAGGCCCGGCCCCATGTGGGCGCCGGACCCGAAGGCCTGGACGTCCGTGACCTGCTGCGCCGCGAGGCCGCGCTGCTCGAACGGTTCGGGCGCGCACACCCCGACCAAGTCCCCGCCCTCGTCGAGGTGTTCGAGCAGCAGGGAAGCGTGTTCCTGGCCACCGCGTCGGTCCCGGGAGCCACGCTCCGGCGCACCGTCGCCGAAAACCTGGCGCGGGACGGCAGCGGCTGCCCCGACGAGCGCACGGCCGCGTCCCTGGTGCGGCAGCTCGTCGGACTCGTCGCCACCGCCCATGAACTCGGCGTCACCCTGCACGACTTCAATCCCAACAACATCATGGTCACCCCGGACGGGCGGCTCGTCCTCATCGACCTGGAGATGGCGGCCCCGGAGGGGGAGCGCTGGGTGCTCGGCGCCACCCCCGGCTACACCGCCCCCGAGCTGCGCGCCGCCGACCAGGTGGCCCCCGCCCTGCCGCCGGACGCCGACCTGTACGCCCTCGGCGCCACCGTGCTGCACGCCCTCAGTGGAGCCGATCCGCTCTTCGCCGAGGACCTCCCGCGCGCCACCGCCCGGCCGGACGCACAGCGCCTCGCGGACCTCGTGGACCTGCTCTCCCGCGACCACGCCCACGTACGACGCTTCGCGCCGCTGATCCGGGGGCTGATGCGGGACGAACCCGCGGACCGCTGGAACCTGGACCGGGCACGGGAGTTCCTCACGGAAAGCCGAGAGGAAAGCTCTACGGGAAGCCGAGCGGGAAGCCGCGTGGAAAGCTTCGCGGAAAGCCGAGAAGACGCGGCGGCACGACCGGACGCGGCGGCCACGCGCGAGCGTCTCCTGCACGACGGCATCGCCCACCTGCTGGCCACGATGCGCCCGCAGGACCCCGAACGGCTGTGGGTCTCGGACTCGTTCGGCGAGACCTGCGACCCGGTGGCCGTGCAGCACGGCTCGGCCGGCGGCGTCGCCCTGCTCGCCCGGGCCCTCGCTCACCGGGACGCCGGGTCCCCCCTCCAGGCGGCCGGTCCCGTGACCCGCGAGGCGCTCGCCGACGGCCTCCGCTCCGCCGCCCATTGGACGGCGGAGCGGCAGGAGACGCTGCCGAGCACGCTCCCCGGGCTGCACTTCGGCCGCTCGGGCACCGCCTGGGCCCTGCTCGACGCCGCCCGCGCCCTGGACGACACCGCCCTCGCGGACCGGGCCGTCGCGCTGGCCCTCGGGCTGCCCGTCCAGGGGTCCAACCCGGACGTCTGCCACGGCGTGGCCGGCTCCGGCCTCACGCAGCTGCACTTCTGGCGCACCACCGGAGACCCCCGGTTCCTGGACCGCGCCGCCGACGTCGCGGAGGGACTGCTCGACGCGGCACGGCGCACCCCCGAAGGAGTCTTCTGGCCCGTGCCGGAGGACTACGACTCCGCGCTCGCCGGAGCCTGGCACTACGGCTTCGCGCACGGCGTGGCCGGGGTCGGCACCTTCCTGCTGCTCGCGGCCGGGGCCACCGGCGACGGACGGTTCCTCGACGCGGCCGTCGAGGCGGGGGCCACGCTCACGGCCGCCGCCCGCAGCGGACCGGCGGGCACGCTGTGGCCCGTCGACCGGGCCCGCCACCTCTCCGACTCCCCGGAACTCGCCCGGCACTGGTGCAGCGGCTCCTCCGGGATCGGCACCTTCCTGGTCCGGCTCTGGGCGGCGACCGGCGAGGCCGACAAGGCCGTCCGCGACCTGGTGGACGGCGCGGCCCTCGCGGTGCGGGCCGGCAGGGTCACCGACTCGCCGGCCACCTGCCACGGCCTCGCGGGGAACGCCGAGTTCCTCCTCGACGCGGCCGTACGGACGGGCGACGAGCGCCACTTCGCCGCGGCCGAGCTCCTCGTCGAGCACCTGGCGGCGCAGGCCGTGCTGCGCGACGGACGCCTCCTGGTGCCCGACGAGAACCGCAGGACCGTCCTCGCCGAGTACGCCACCGGCCTCGCCGGGAGCCTCTCCCTGCTGCTGCGCCTGCGGAGCGGAGGCCCGCGGGCCTGGCTGCCGGAGGACGGCCCGGCCCACCCCTGAGTGTCCGGCGGCCGCAGGCCGCCGGCGATCCACCGAAGAATCCGATGAGAAGGAGACCGTCATGATGGAGTTCGACATCGACGCCCTGCAGGTCCTGCCGGAGGAGGCCCGCACCGAGGACGCCCGCGGTGAGGAGCACGCCGCCGCGCTGATCACCGCCTGCCGCTGGCTCACGAGCGGCTGCTGACCCGGCCGCCCACGGAGGGGGCCGGCGTCCCGGCCGGTCCCCTCGCCGCGGAGGTAAGACCCGCGGAGCTAAGACCCGCGGAGGTACGACCGTAGACTCGAAGTGCGGGCCCGCCTCGCGGCCGCGAGGGGCGCCGCGTACGGCAGGAGGCGGCGATGGCCAGGCTGACGGGCAGGGCCCTGCGGGTGACGGTCTTCGTGGGCGAGACCGATCTGTGGCACCACAAGCCCCTCTACACCCAGATCGTCGGCCGGGCGCGCGAGGCCGGTCTCGCGGGCGCGAGCGTGTTCCGCGGCATCGAGGGCTTCGGCGCCTCCTCGCTGATCCACACCCAGCGCCTCCTCTCGCTGAGCGAGGACCTCCCCGTGGCCGTGGTCATCGTCGACACCGAGGAGAAGATCCGCGCCTTCCTGCCCCAGCTCGACGAGCTGGTCGGCGAGGGCCTGGTGATCCTCGACGACTGCGAGGTCATCCGCTACGTCGGCCGCCGGAAGCCCGCCTGAGGGTTCACGCCCGGGGGTTCACGAGGGTGTGATCGCCGAAAGGCCCTTGCGCAGGTCCTCCGGGTTCATGACGGGGGAGTAGTGGATCTTGGCGTTGATCCCCATGAAGAACGGCTCCGAGATGACCGGCATCCGGGAGGGGTCGTCCAGGTCGAAGAAGAGGTACCCGGTCCGGCAGCCGTCCTCGACGGTGAAGTACGCGGCCTCGGGCTTGAGTTCCTGGAGTGCGCCCTCCATGATCTTCAGCAGCTTGCCCTGCCTGATGGCCTCGTTGGAGGTCGGGGTGTCCATCTGGATCTTCAGCAGCATGCGCATGGCGCGGCCTTTCCCGGCCGGGCGGGCGCTCCGTTCGGGCGCCCGGGATCCCGGACGCGCTCAGTTCCAGCGTCCTCCTTCCCCTCCGGCGGGACCACTCGGCGGGACCACCGGCGGCGCTACCGCGCCTCCCGGGCCAGGAACGCGGGCCGCAGCGAGGCGTCCACCGGGTCGTAGTAGCGGTGGAAGACCGGAGTCGTGGAACCGGACACGGGCGGAACGATCCAGCTCCAGTCGGCCGGCGTGGCCCTGCCGTGCCGGCGCTCCTGGGCGATGTGCCGCAGGAACCGCTCGGACTCGGTGTGATGGTCCGCCATCGTCACCCCGGCCCGCTGGAAGGAGTGCAGCACCGCCACGTTCAGCTCGACGAGCGCCCGGTCCCGCCACAGCGTGCGCTCCGAGGAGCGGTCGAGGCCCAGGCGGTCGGCGACCACCGGGAGGAGGTCGTACCGCTCGGTGTCCGCGAGGTTGCGGGCGCCTATCTCCGTCCCCATGTACCAGCCGTTGAACGGCGCCGCCGGATAGCGGACCCCGC
This sequence comes from Streptomyces sp. NPDC004284, assembly GCF_042874035.1. Taxonomy (NCBI): domain Bacteria; kingdom Bacillati; phylum Actinomycetota; class Actinomycetes; order Kitasatosporales; family Streptomycetaceae; genus Streptomyces; species Streptomyces sp. NPDC004284. The sequence continues at coordinate 747,889 of NZ_JBIAMJ010000002.1, forward strand.
CGATCTCCAGCGTCATGTCGCTGATCGCCGGCACCGCGTACCAGCGCAGCCCGAGCTCCGCGAACCAGCCGTGGTCCGGATGCCGGAGCGGCACCTCCAGGACGGAACCGTCCGGCACCTCGTACCACTCCGGCCGCGCGCCCGGGCGCTCCTCGATCATCAGCGGGAGCACCTGGAAGGCCTCCTCGCCCCGCTTCCACCCCAGGTCACGGGCGCGGGCGGTCGAGGCCTCGCCGCGCGGGTCGCCGAGCCAGCGGCCCTCGGGGGTGCGGTGCCCCGCGTAGCGGACCAGCTGGTCGTTGACGATGCGCGGCGCGGGGCGGCCCGGCCGGTCGGGGGCGAACACCGAGATCACCGGGCGGATCCGGCCGCCGTTCCCGGCGAGCCTCAGATGCTCGAAGCAGTGGGCGGCCATGTCGTCGGCCGAGGCGACCTGCCGCAGGTCGCGCACCACGAGGCTGCGCCAGTACAGCCTGCCGATGCAGCGGGCCGCGTTGCGCCAGGCGACACGGGCGCCGAAGGAGAGCTCGTCCGGGGTGTGCTCGTACGTACCGGTCCGGTCGATCGCGGCGAGCACCTCCCGGACCCGGCGCCCCACGTCCCCGGCGCCGGGCTGCTCGTGATGGAACTGGCGGACGAAACTCTCCGCCTCCCGACGGTCCGTCACCTGTGGGACCGGGGGCGAGGGTTGACGCGGCCACCCGCCGGACGGGGGCGCGGGCGTGAACGGACAGGTGCTGACGGCGGCGGCCTTGCGACGGCGGCTCAGACTGAAGACCAAGGTGATTCCTCCCGCCCCCATGACTACCGCACGTAGGCGCGCGGTTGTGGAGAGTAGGGGGAGTTCGGGATGCGGAAGGCGCCGCACTGGTAAGGTGCGCGGCGCCTTCCGCGTTCAGGGGATCAGATCCCCGCGACCTTGGCCGTCGCCGTCAGTTCGTAGACCAGGGTGACCGTACGCCGGCCGCCGGGCGGCAGCGGGACGTCCCAGCGGACGACGCCCTCGTCGTCGACCGCGTCGGGGGCCGGGGAACAGGCCTCCTTCCGCAGGCGCACCTCCACCGCCGACACCTCCGAGACGGGGATCCGCTCCCGCAGGGCGATCACCCGCTCGCCCTCCTCCCCGGGCGGCGAGAACCGGGACAGGTGCAGCCGGACCGTGCGGGTGACCACCGTCCGCTGGGTGAGGCCGGTGGTGTCGCGGGACTCCTCGGCGTACCGGACCACCCGGTGGTCGTCGCGGCTGCCGAAGGCGAGCTCGACGGCCGCGCCGGGGGCCGTGAAGTCCAGCGCCCCGCGGCCGGTGAACCCGCTGCCCCGGACCAGGTCCACGGGCCCGGCGAGCAGCGCGTGACCGGACCGGTTGTCACCCCGCACCACCTGGGTGACCAGCGGGGACAGTTCGGGCGAGCAGGCGTACTCGCTGCTCGCGGCCGTCGTGAACGCGGAGATCGGCACCCGGTGGGCCCGGCCGTCCGAGGGCACGGACACGGGCGCGGGGGAGTGCAGGACCCGCGCCTCGCCGCCGTCGTCCACGCCCGGCAGGCCCAGGACCGGGGCCGGCCCGAGCGTCGCGATCTCCTCCTCGCGCAGTTCGACGTCGATCGTCCGGCGCTCCGCCGCGGTGCGGTCCTTGAGCGTCAGCCGGTCCTCGGCGAGCCGCGGCGGACCGGCGGCGAGCGCCGACCGGGCGGTCGACAGCGTCAGCCGTACGCCCGACCAGTCCTCGCCGGTGCGCTGCCAGACCACGGCGTCGGTCTCCAGGGTCAGGGAGTCCCCGTCGAGCGCGGCCCGGTAGGCGGGCCTCCACAGCGCGCACGGGGTGAGGTGGCTCAGCCGCATCCGTACGGGCCCGGCGGCCGGGGCCTCCACGGTCAGCTCGACATGGGCGGTCAGCTCGGCGGGCTCCTCCTCGGCGAGGTCCATGGCCCTCCGGACGGCGCCCAGTTCGGCGTCGAGGGACATCAACCGGGCCTCGGCGAGCCGGAGTTCCTCGCCGTACGTGTCGCGTTCGGCGTCCACGCGGTCGAGTTCGCGGCTCCAGCGGGGCCCCTCGGACTCCCCGGACCCGGCGCCCTCGCCGATCTCCCGCAGCAGATCGGCGGCGAGCCGGCCGAGCAGGTCGAGGCGGGCCCGCAGCCGGTCGCGGCGCTGCTCCACCGCGAGGCGTTCCTCCTCGAGGGCGTGCGCGCGGTGACCGAGGGCGGAGTCGTCCTCGGTGGGCGGGACCGGGTCGCGGGGCGTCCAGTCGCGGACGATCCGTACGTCGAGCACGGTGGCCCGGTCACCGGAGACCGGCTCGGCGTGGAGGGTGCGGTCGACCGCGAGCGCGCTGATGGGCCCGAGACGCAGGCGCTGCACGCCGGCCTCCAGGTCGAGCACGGCGGTGCGCTCGACGTGGGCGCGGTCCTCCAGACAGGTGACGGCGGTGACGGGAAGGGCGATCGGCTTCGGATCCGTGGACATGGATGGGGTCAGCTCCTGCGGTTGCCGTCGACCAGGGCCTTGCCGGCCGGGATGCGGATCTCGTAGCCGCCGTCGAGCGCGGCGGTGCCGCCGGCGGGCAGCTCCACCCGCCAGACGCGGGTGCCCGGGGCGTGGTGCTCCGGCGCGGTCCCGTCCTCGGGCGCCGTCCAGTCGGCGCGCTCCTCGATGCGGACGTCCGGCTCGGAGGAGACCGGAACCCGCTCGTGGACCTCGACGGTGACGGGCCCCGCGAGGCGGTTGGCCAGCTCCACGTGGACGCGGTGGTCGAGGACGGTGACGTTGTTCCGCAGGCCCGCGGTCGACTCCTTCAGATGCGTACGGCGGGTGACGCGGACGCCCTCGGCCGGCCCGAGCCCGAGCCGGCGGACGCCGCCGGGCGCGAGGGTGGGCAGGGCGGCGGTCAGCAGGAAGTCGTCGTCGACGGTGACCTCCACCGGCCCGGCGAGCAGCGCCTGACGGGTCGTGTTGGAGACGGCGAGGGTCGCGTACACCGTCTGCTCCACGGACGGCACACAGATGTGCTCGGTGTGCAGGACGACCGGGATCTCGCCGACGGTGACCGTGTGCCAGGTGCCGTCCGAGGGCACGTCGGCACGGGCGGCGGCGTCGAAGCGGTGGTCGAAGGAACCCGCCGACACGCGCGGGCGCACCGCGTGCCGCGGCAGCGGAAGCCCTGCCACCGCCTCGGCGCGGCGGCGGTACTCGTCGGCCACCGCGTCGGAGGAGGCGCCGGGGAACAGCCGGCCGCGGCGCGCGCCCGGCTCCTCGGGGCCGCACAGCACGAGGCCGGCGTAGTCGAGTTCGGCCCCGCTCGGCTGCGGCGGACCCACCGGCGGTGGCGGCGGTGGAGCCGCCGCGCCCGGAGCCACGGGGCCCTGCGGTGCGGGTGCCTGGGCCGGGCGGCCCGCGAAACCGCCCCCGCCGCCGGCGCGCGACCCGCCACCGGCGCGCGGCCGCCCGCCCGGTCGCGGGGCCGCCGACCGTGCGACGTCCGGCGACCCGCCCCCGAAGGCCTCCGGAGCGGAGCCGTACGCGCCACCGGGCTGCGGCGGCCCGGCGAACGCCGGCGGCGGGGGCGCCATGGGCGCGGGCGCCGCCACGGACGCGGGAGCGGCCACCGGCACGGGAGCCGAGCCGCCCGCGGCGCCCGCCACGGCGGAACCGGCGCGGAACGGGGCCGGGCCCGCCGCCTCGTACCCGGAGAACAGATCGGCGAGCCCCGACGGGGGTTCGCGCCAGCCGGACGGCGCGGGCGCGGACTGACGGCGCCCGATCCGGATCGAACGGAGCGCCGGCAGATCGGTGCGGCGCCGCAGGTCGGCGGTGGCCAGGGCGAGGCGCACCCCGGTCCAGTCCTCGCCGGTGCGCTGGGCGACCGAGGCGCGCAGCACCAGCCGGCCGCCGCCGTCGCCCTGACGGTGGGTGAGGCGGTACGTCGGCACCCAGACGGCACCCGGCACGCCGTACTCCAGCTCCAGTTCCACCTCCTCCGCGTCCCCGGCGCCGTCGAGGGCCAGGACGGCGCACACCGAGGTCGCGACATGGGCCGACGGCGCGTCGGTGGAAGCGCGGTGCAGCCGGTCGCAGGCCACGTCGAGCGCGTGTGCGGCGAGCCGGACCGCCTCGTCCAGCTCGGTGAGCCGGGCGTGCAGCCCCGCCAGCCGCTCGTCGACGAAGTCGGCGAGCTCCAGCCACGCGTCCACCGGGGTACGGCGGTGCGGGTCCTCTCGCTTGCGGCCGGGCGGGACCGGGCGCAGGCCGCCGACCTCCGCGATCAGCGTCCGGTGCCGGTCGCGGCGCGCCTCCGCCGCCGTGCGGGCCTCCCGGAGCCGGTCGACCTCGCGCCGCAGCCCGTCGGTCGCTCCGTCGTCGTACGGCTCCGCCTCGATCTCCACGCGCGCCTCGGTGACCCGCGCCCCGGAGGCGCCCAGGACCCGGGCCCGCAGCGAACCGGCGTCCAGCGTGCGGGGCAGCCCCGTCACCCGCACCCGACCGTCCGAGGGCACGACGCCCCGGGCCAGCCGCCGGCAGAGCGCGCCCTGCGCGTACACCACGACCGAGTCGAGACCCGATCCCCACCTCGGCACCGCACCGACCGTCATGCGCCCCCCCGCCTCATCCGTGTCGGGGGAAGCCTACGCCGTGCGGGCCCGCGCGCCTCCGGAGCCGGGGAGGCGCCGGGGGACCGGAACCTTGTCCAGGAGCGCGGGTGGCTGCAAGATCCTGTTCGTGAGGGTCTCGGGTGGGAACGCAGAGGGAAAGGCCGGTGTGTCGTGGGGGAGACGATGACGAAGGGGAGCAACGGGTTCGTTCCGTCGGTGCCGTTGAGGATCGCCGTGCGCGGTGGCGTGGACGCGATGGCGCTGCTGCTCGGCGGGACCGGGAAGGTCAGGGGCGACGGAGACGTCGTCTTCCACGGCGCCCCCGTGCACCCCTCCGGAGCCGTCCGGCTGACGGAGGCGGCGACGGGGCCGGCGGAGGCCGGTACGGCGTGGCTGGAGGTCGGCCTCACCGCCGTGGACGAGCAGATCACCCGCGTCCTCGTCGTCGGTTCGACCGAGCGCGGCGCGATGCGGGACGCCGCCGGACTGTCGGTGGAGGCCTTCGCGCCCGACGGCACCTCGGTGGCGCGGTACGACGTCACGGACGCCGCCGGGGAGACGGCGATGGTGCTGGCCGAGCTCTACCGGCGGGCGGGCGGATGGAAGTTCCGCGCCGTGGGCCAGGGATGGGTGACGGGTCTCGCCGGTCTGGCCACGGACCACGGCGTGGACGTGGCCGACTCCGCGAGCGACGGCGTGCCGGCACCGGCCGCTCCGCAGCCGCCGGCCGCGATGCCTCCCGCGCCCGCGGCGGCCGCCCCGCCCTTCGCGCCTCCGCCCGCCCAGGTCCCTCCCACCGCGGTCCCACCCGTCGCCGTCCCCCCTGCCACGGCCCCGACCGTGGTTCCGCCCGTGGCGCCGGTCCCCGCCGTCGCCGCCGACTGGTGGACGTACGGGCCCGTCTTCGAGCCGTACACGGAGACCGGCCGGGACAACGACGTGATCACCGTGGGCGGGCTCCCGCCGGGGCCGGTCGTCGTCCGGCTCGACGTCAGGGGCGACGGGTACACGGGCCTCTGGGTGCTCAACCGGCGGAACAAGGAGGAGGACAACCTCGTCAACAGCACGGAGGAGGACTTCCACGGCAGTCTCCTCGCCACGGTCCCGGAGAGCGGGACCCTGCGCCTGAAACTGCAGGCCGAGGGGCCCTGGCAGGTCCGGGTGTCACCGCTGGCGGCGGCACCGCGCCTGACGGAGGAGGAGGCGGAGTACCGCGGCCCCGAGGTGCTGCTGCACACGGGCGGCGTGGCCGACATGGCCGTCCACTACCGCGGCGACGACAACCTCATCGTCCACGTCTACGAACTCGCGGGACACGACGACCACACGACCCTGCCGCAGTACGACAACGCGGTCAACGAGATCGGCAAGCGACGCGAGACCGTTCCGCTGCCCGAGGGACCGCTCATCGTCCAGTTCGAGATGGCGGACGGCCCGTGGCGGGCGCGGCTGAAGAGGCTCCAGCCGCCGACCCGCCCCCTGCCCACGGCCCCGCCGGGCGCGGCGGCACCCGTCCCGTTCGCCGCGCCCGGCGCCCCGGCCTGGCCGGACAAGCAGAACGAGCCCGCCCCGCGCCGGAACTGGTTCTCACGCGGCCGGGGGTGACACCCCCAGGGCGGCGCCGACCTCGCCCGCCAGGGCGACCGGGTCACCGGTCGGCGCCGTCGGGTAGGTCTGGTGGCCGTGCGCCCAGGCGTCCTCCCGGGCGAACCAGTCGACGGCGACCGGCGCCGTGCCCCGGACGAGCGCGGTGTCCAGACTCGCGAAGTACGCGGCCCAGCGCGGCGCGTACACGTCCTGGAGGAGACCGGCCCACTCACGGTTGGCGTAGTCGTGCAGGCCGCCGGTCTCGCTCGGCCCCCGGTCGGCCCAGGTGGTGAGGATCGCGCGGGCGTCGTACTCCAGCCGGTCCCGCTCGTCCGCGTCGGCGCCCCAGGAGCGGGCGTCGGCGAGCCACGGGCCGAGCAGGAGCCTGCGGTCGGAGGCGACGAGCCGCCCGAGCAGCTCCTCGTCGGCGTTCCACTCGCGGACCAGCTCCCGGAAGCCCGCCAGATCCTTGGCCTCGTACGCGGTCTTGACGCGCGGCAGCAGGACCCGCGCACGGTTGGTGAGCGCCTGGCGTGCCACGTCCACCACGTCGTAGCGGTACGCGTCCGAGGTCCGCAGCTCCGGGGCCACCCGGAGCAGCTCCGCCAGGGCGCGCTCCACCGTGCCGGCGTCGTACCGCATGGCGGACGGGCTCCAGCGCGCCGCCTTCGACGCCGTCAGGCTCGGCCGCGCCGTGAAGAGGCTGTCCTGCGGCTCGCTCCACGTGCCGGAGGCCCCGCTGTACGGGCCGAGGCGCAGCTGCTCCCACGCGGCGGCCGCGTGCGGGTCGGCGCCGCCGTAGCGCCGCGCCGCGTACGCGGCGAACCAGGCGCGCTGGTCGACCGGCCCCGGCTCCCAGGCGAGCTCGGTGAACAGGTCGAACGAGGCGGGGTTCCCGCCGGTGCCCTCCGGGAGCCAGGCGATGCCGCGCAGCGCGCTGCCGGACTTGGCCAGCCAGCTGTGGAAGCGCTCCGTCCACACGCCCGTGTTGGCGCCCAGGCTGGTGTGGCCGCCGAAGTTGGCGATCGCGCCGAAGGCGTACGGCGCCCCGCCCCACTCCGTCTCGCGGTCGAGCCCCTCGTAGCGGTCGGAGAGGCCGTCGACGATCAGCACCCGGCCGCGGTCCACACCGTTCAGGAGCGCCGCGGGCGGGTTCTTCTGCCAGCCGAGCATGACCCAGGTGGCACCGGGGTGCGCCGCGTCCAGGGCCCGCTGGACGGCCTCCGCCGCCCGCGTGACGTCGACCGGGCCGGGGGTGCCGCCCTCGTGCAGCAGGTCCATCTTGAACATGTCGCTGTCGCCGAACCGCTCCCGCTGCGCCCGGTAGTAGGCGGCGGCCAGCTCGCCGAAGACCGGTCCGGTCGGATCCAGCCAGTCGGGCCGGGCGAACCCGACCCACTTGCCCTGCGGGACGGTGGCCGCGCCCGGGTTACGGGCGGCGAAGTCCGGCGGCACCGTGCCGAAGAAGCCCGGCAGCACCGGAGTCATCCCCAGGGCGCGCAGGTGTCCGGCGATCCGGCTCCCCAGCGCCGCCCGGGCCTCGATCAGCCGCTCGGACACCGGCCCCCCGAAGCCCGACATGTTCTGCAGCAGCCACCAGGCCTGATGCGCCGGGCCGGGGATCCAGGCGCGCAGCTCCGCCGCGTCGTACCCGAAGCCCTGGAGCGCCCGGTAGTACGGATACTCGGCCCCGGTCGGCACGAAGACCTCGTTCACGCCGTGCAGCGCCATCAGGTCGATGTCGCGCTGGTACGAGGCGAAGTCGCGGTACGCGCCGGAGTAGCCCTCGTCGGTGTCGTTCAGGGCGTAGCGGTGGGGCACGGCCGCCGACCGGGTGATCGTGCCCGGGACGGCCGGGAGCGTGGCCGGCAGCCGGCCGACGCTGTCGCCCGGCCAGCCGATGTCGACCCCGGCGACCCGCTCCAGGTACCAGCCCACTCCGGTGAGGAGCGTGGCCGGCGAGGTGCCCCGCACCTGGATCGCGCCCGCCTCGCCGGAGACCGAGAAGTAGTCCCCGGAGTCGGGTTCCTCGACGGGGACCAGGGTGAACTGCGCGGCCCTGGCGGCCAGCAGGCGCTCCAGGCCCGCCCGCGCGGGCCCCGGGTCGAAGGCGGGCGCGGCGGCGGAGGCGGTGGTGCCCGGCGGAGCCGGCACGCCGGGCGCGGCGGCGGTCACGGCGGCGAGCACCGAGACGACGAAGGTGTTGCGGCAACGACGGATCAGGCGGCTGCCCATCAGGCTCCCTGCTCGAACGGGACGACGGTTCGGGCGACCACTCTCCGACGCCTCGCGCCCTCGGCCGCGCAAGCGGAGCCGGAGGGGCGACGGCGCTCATCCTTGCGGGTGCGCGCGTTCGAGCCGGGGGTGCGAACCGGGCCCGGCTCCGTGGGGGACGCCCCCGCGCCTCTCCCCGTACCTCCACTTCTGAGAGGCGGGAGCGCGGTGTACCTGACAGCCGGGGCGGCCTGGCAGACTGCGACCCTCACGGTCGTACCGTCCTCACGACTCCTGGAGGCCCCATGGCGCAGTGGCCAGGTCACCCGGCCCGCACGAGCGGGAAGGCCGCGCGATGAGCCCGTGCCGCACCCGGCGCGCCGATCCGGCCGCGCTCCTCGTCCGCAGCGCGCCCGCCGCCCCCACCGCCGCCGTGCTGCTGCTGCACGGCGGCCGCGAGGAGGGCCCCGAGCCGCCGCCCGCCCTCAATCTGCCCGCGCTGCGGATGCGCCCCTTCGTCGGCGCCGTCACCCGTGCCGTCCGGGGCCGCGGGGTGCTGGTGGCCGAGGTGCGCTACCGCCATCGCGGCTGGAACGGCGAGCGGGCCGACGCCGCCCGGGACGCCGAGGCCGCCCTCGCCCGGCTCCGGGAGCAGGTCGGACCCGTGCCCGTCGTGCTCCTCGGCCACTCCATGGGCGGCCGGGCCGCCCTCCGCGCCGCGGGCGACCCCGCCGTGCGCGGGGTCGTCGCGCTCGCGCCGTGGTGCCCCGCCGACGAGCCCGTGGACCACCTCGGCGGCCGGCGCCTCTACCTGCTCCACGACGAGACCGACCGGGTCACCTCGGCCCGGCAGTCCTGGGAGTTCGTCCGCCGGGCCAGGGAGGCGGGCGCCGACGCGGCCGGCATCCCCATGCCGGCCGGCGGCCACGCCATGCTCCGGAGCGCGGACCTCTGGCACCGGCGCGCGGCCGAACTCACCGCGGCGCTCCTCTCACACGGCTGAGCCCGGCGGACGGGAGTCCAGGGCGAACACGGCCGTGAGGGCGGCCCGCAGCGCCGCTTCCGGGTCCTCCGACGTGCCCTCGGACCGCCAGGCGACGAATCCGTCCGGGCGGACCAGGACCGCACCGCCCGCGGTGACGCCGTGGGCCTCCGCCCAGTCGTCGCCGTCGGCGGGGGACAGCTCCGCGTCCGGCCCGTCGCCGATCCGGTACGAGGCGAGGGGCACCCCGAGGCGCTCCGCGACGCGCGCGGCCGCGGTGTGCCAGCCGCCGAGGACCCCCGCCGAGCTCAGCAGGACCGGAGTCCGCTCGTACAGGTCCAGGGTGGAGATCCGCTCGCCCGCGCGGTCCAGCCACAGGTGCGGCGCGCGGCTGCCCGGCTCGCCCGCCAGCCGGAGACCGTCCGGGACGACCGGCACCGCCGGGTCCGCGCCCAGGACCGCGCCCCGCGGATAGCGGTAGCCCAGCGCGACGTTGAGGATCCCGCCGCGCTTCCCGCCCGCTCCCGGCCCGGGCGCGTACCCGGGGTGGCTGTGCTCGACCGAACGCGAGGAGGCGCGGGCGCTCGTCGCCTCCGCGACCGGCCGGCGCTCCGCGTCGTAGGACGCGAGCAGACCGGGGCCGGCCCAGCCGCCCAGGACCGCCGAGAGCTTCCAGGCGAGGTTGTGGGCGTCCTGGATGCCGGTGTTGGAGCCGAAGGCCCCCGTGGGCGGCATCTCGTGGGCCGAGTCGCCGGCGAGGAACACCCGCCCGTCCGCGTACCGTTCGGCGATCCGCTCGGCCGCGTGCCAGGGTGCCCGGCCCGTGACCTCCACGTGCAGATCCGGTACGCCCACGGCGCGCCGGATGTGTTCCCTGCACCGCTCGTCGGTGAACTCCTCCAGGGTTTCGCCGTGTTCGGGATGCCAGGGGGCGTGGAAGACCCACCGCTCGGCGTTGTCCACCGGGAGGAGCGCCCCGTCCCCCTCCGGGGACGTGAGGTAGCAGACGATGAAGCGACGGTCGCCGACGACGGCCGCGAGGTCGCGGGACTCGAACGTGACGCTCACGTTGTGGAACAGGTCGCCCGGGCCTGTCTGCCCGATGCCCAGCTGCTCGCGGATCGGGCTGCGCGGGCCGTCCGCCGCGACGAGGTAGTCCGCCCGGATCACGGTGTGCTCGCCGGTCTCCCGGCTCTTCACCCGCGCGGTCACCCCTTCGGCGTCCTGCTCGAACGACATCAGCTCGGTCGAGTACCGCAGGTCCCCGCCCAGCTCCCGCGCGCTCCGCAGCAGCACCGGTTCGAGGTCGTTCTGGCTGCACAGGCACCATTCGGCGGGGCTGAACCGCGCGAGACCGCCACCGGGGTCGATCTCCCGGAACAGCCACTCGCCGGCATCGCCCACCAGGGTCGGCGCCTGGAGGATCCCGTTGTTCGCCGACAGGGTCCTCGCGGCCTCGTGGATGCGCGGGCGGATGCCGGCGCCGCGGAACACCTCCATGGTGCGCACGTTGTTCCCGCGTCCGCGCGGGTGGATCGAGGTGCCCGCATGGCGCTCGACGAGCGTGTGCGGCACACCGAGACGACCCAGGAACAGCGAGGTGGACAGGCCCACCAGCGAGCCGCCCACGATGAGGACGGGGGTGCGGTGTCCGATCTCACCGGTCGCTTCGCTTCGGTTCATCGATGGCCTCCAGCGTCATCGGTGACGCGGGTCGGGGATGGGGATGCAGATGCCTGCCCTGCCGAGCCCCGGACCGTGCGCGCGAGCCACCCGAATGACGCGCGGTTCACTCATCCGCCCCGTGGGGCTCGCGTGGAGGTGTGGCCCGCGTGAAGGTTCGGTACATGACGACCCCGGCCATCCCAGCCAGGCGGTCCTTCCCCGCTCTCGCAGACGAGAAGAGGTGCGCCGTATGACCAGCACGGCACGCATATCGCAGTCGGTGTTCGACGGGTCCAGGCTGCGGGTGATCCTGCTGCTCGACCTGTACGACGGAGCCCAGCAGCAGTTCCTCGAAGCGTACGAGGTCATGCGCAAGCAGGTGGCCGGCGTCCCCGGTCACATCAGCGACCAGCTCTGCCAGTCCATCGAGAACCCCTCGCAGTGGCTCATCACCAGCGAATGGGAGAGCGCCCCGCCCTTCCTCGCCTGGGTGAACAGCGAGGAACACGTCGAGATGGTCAAGCCGATGCACAGCTGCGTCCGGGACACCCGGTCCATGCGCTACAGCATCCTCCGGGAGACCGGCGGACGGCGGCCGCTCACCCCGGAGACGGCCCAGGGCGAGCAGGTGGCGGCCCGCGTCGGTGACGGGGTGACGCGCCACGCGCTCACCTTCACCGTCAAGCCGGGCTCCGAGTCGAAGGTCGCGGAGCTCCTCGCCGGCTACGAGTCCCCCGAGGCCCAGGTCGACGAGAACACCCGCCTGCGCCGGACCTCGCTGTTCATGCACGGCAACCGGGTCGTGCGGGCCGTCGAGGTGGAGGGCGACCTCCTGTCCGCGCTGCGGCACGTCGCCCGCCAGCCCGGAGTCCGGGCCGTCGAGGAGGCCATCAACCCCTACCTGGAGCAGGACCGGGACCTCACCGACCCCGAGTCGGCCCGCGTCTTCTTCACCCGCGCGGCCCTCCCGGCCGTGCACCACGTGGTCTCCGCCCGCCCCGAGCCGGCGGACCTGCGGCGCCACGCCCTGTACTACCCGGCCAAGGAGGGCCGCGGCACCGACCTGGCCCGGCTGCTCGCCCAGCAGGACGCGGAGGCGGCGGTCGACCCCGACAGCCCGATCTACGGCAGCACCGTCTTCCAGCGCGACGACGTCGTGGTGCGGCTCGTCGACGTCGAGGGCGACCTCGACCTCGATCCCGCCGCCGCCCTCGGCGTCAAGGGCGAGCGGAAGGCCAAGGTCCTCGAACGTCTCCTCGACGGCGCCGCGATCGGCGTCGAGGGGTCGCTGGACACCGAGCGCAACCTCAACCGGCTCCTGTCGCACGCCGACATGCTGCCCGTCACCGATCGCCGCGCGGCCGACTCCTGAGAGGACGGTCCCGGGGCCGCCGGCCCTGGCCACCGGCCCCGGCCGTCCGTCACATCTCACCGCAACACTCGGAGGTATCAACCATGCTCGAGCAGACTCGGCTCATCGTGAACCTGAGCGACACGGAGCCCAACCGCAGACGCGGAGGCGACGTACGGGCCATGCTCACGCCCGCCACGGTGAAGTCGACCAGCGGCTTCATGGGGATGGCCATCGCCCAGCCGGGCGAGCGCATCGCCGAGCACTACCACCCGTACTCCGAGGAGTTCGTGTACGTCGTCTCGGGCCGGTTCGAAGTGGACCTGGACGGCGAGACGCACCAGCTCGTGCCCGACCAGGGTCTCCTGATCCCCATCGGCGTCCGGCACCGCTTCCGCAACGTCGGCGACGTGGAGGCCCGCATGGTCTTCCACCTGGGCCCCCTCGCCCCGCATCCGAGCCTCGGTCACGTCGACACCGAGGAGGCCGTCGAGGGGGCCCTCGAGTGACCCGGCGGCGCGTGGCCGTCACCGGCATCGGCGTGGTCGCCCCCGGCGGCACCGGAACGGCGGCGTTCTGGGACCTCCTCACCCAGGGGCGCACGGCGACCCGCGGCATCACCCTGTTCGACCCGGCCGGCCTGCGCTCCCGCATCGCCGCCGAGTGCGACTTCGATCCGTACGCCCACGGACTGCCTCCGGACCTGGTCCAACACGCCGACCGCTACGTCCAGTTCGCGGCGGTCGCCGCCGACGAGGCCGTACGCGACTCGGGTCTCGACACCGCCGCCGAGGACCCCTGGCGCGTCGGCGTCAGCCTCGGCAGCGCCGTCGGCGGCACCACCCGGCTGGAACACGACTACGTCCTGGTCAGCGAGCGCGGACAGCGGTGGGACGTGGACCACCGCGCCGCCGACCCCAAGCTGCACCTGGCGTTCTCGCCCAGCACGCTCGCCGCGATGGTCGCCGAGCAGTTCGGGGCCCGAGGCCCGGTGCAGACCGTCTCCACCGGCTGCACCTCCGGCCTCGACGCCGTCGGCTACGCCTTCCACACGATCGAGGAGGGCCGGGCGGACGTGGTCATAGCCGGGGCGTCGGACTCGCCGATCTCCCCGATCACCATGGCCTGCTTCGACGCCATCAAAGCGACGTCGCCCGACAACGACGACCCCGAGCACGCCTCCAAGCCCTTCGACAACCGCCGCAACGGCTTCGTCATGGGAGAGGGCGCGGCGGTCCTCGTCCTGGAGGAGTACGAACACGCCAGGGCCCGCGGCGCGCACGTCTACTGCGAGATCAGCGGCTACGCCACCTACGGCAACGCCTACCACATGACCGGTCTGACCGGCGAGGGACTCGAAATGGCCCGGGCGATCGACACCGCGCTCGACCAGGCCCGGCTCGACCCCACGTCGATCGACTACGTCAACGCGCACGGCTCGGGCACCCGCCAGAACGACCGGCACGAGACCGCCGCCGTCAAGCGGTCCCTGGGCTCCCACGCGTACGACACGCCCATGAGCTCCATCAAATCCATGGTGGGCCACTCGCTCGGCGCGATCGGCGCGATAGAGGTCGCCGCCTGCGTGCTCGCCCTGCAGCACCAGGTGGTGCCCCCGACCGCCAACTACGAGATCCCCGACCCCGAGTGCGACCTGGACTACGTGCCGCGCACCGCCCGCCCCCGGAAGCTGAGGAACGTGCTCTCCGTCGGCAGCGGATTCGGCGGTTTCCAGTCCGCCGTGCTCCTGACCGGGCCGGGCGGGAGGACACGATGAGCACACAGCGGCCACGGCGGGCGGTCGTCACCGGGATCGGTGTCATCGCCCCCAACGGACTGCGCTCCGACGCGTACTGGAAGTCCGTACGGGAAGGCCTCGGCGTTCTCGACCGGATCACCCGCGAGGGCTGCGCACACCTGCCCCTCAAGGTCGCGGGCCAGGTCGAGGGCTTCGACGCCTCCGCCCTCATCGACGAGCGCTTCCTCGTCCAGACCGACCGGTTCACCCACTACGCCATGGCGGCGGCCTCCCTCGCCCTCGACGAGGCCGGCCTCGGCCACGACGAGGGACCCGAGGAGCCCTTCTCCATCGGCGTCGTCACCGCCGCCGGGTCCGGCGGCGGCGAGTTCGGCCAGCGCGAGCTGCAGAAGCTCTGGGGACAGGGCTCCAAGTTCGTCGGCCCCTACCAGTCCATCGCCTGGTTCTACGCCGCGAGCACCGGCCAGATCTCCATCCGGCACGGCTTCAAGGGCCCGTGCGGGGTGGTCGCCAGCGACGAGGCCGGCGGCCTGGACTCCCTGGCCCACGCCGCCCGCGCCGTCCGGCGGGGCACCGGCGCGGTCGTCGCCGGAGCGGCGGAGGCACCCCTCGCCCCGTACTCGATGGTGTGCCAGCTCGGCTACCCCGAGCTCAGCACCGTCGACGACCCGGACCGGGCCTACCGCCCCTTCACGGCGAAGGCCTGCGGCTTCGTCCCCGCCGAGGGCGGCGCCATGCTCGTCGTCGAGGACGAGGCGAGCGCCCTCGACCGGGGCGTGACCGCCCGGGCCACCATCGCCGGCCACGGCGCCACCTTCACCGGCGCCTCCCGCTGGCGGGAGTCCCGGGAGGGACTCGCCCACGCCATCCGGGTCGCCCTCGACGAGGCCGGCTGCGCCCCGGAGGAGATCGACGTCGTCTTCCCCGACGCCCTCGGCGTACCGGAGGCGGACCGCGCCGAGGCCCTGGCGATCGCCGACGTCCTGGGCGCGCACGCCACGCGCGTCCCGGTGACGGCCCCCAAGACCGGCTACGGCCGGGCCTACTGCGGGGCACCCGTACTGGACACCGCGGCCGCCGTGCTCGCCATGGAACACGGCCTGGTGCCCCCCACCCCCAACGTGTTCGACATCGACTGCGACCTCGACGTGGTCATGTCCGCCGCTCGGCCCGCCGAGCTGCGCACGGCCCTCGTCCTCAGCAGGGGACTCATGGGATCCAACGCGGCGCTCGTCGTGCGCCGCGGCGGCGGACTCGCCCGGTGACGGGCGAGGAAGGAGAAACGCACATGATCACCACCGAACTCACCTTCGGCGAACTGGCCACGCTGATGAAGCAGTCGGCCGGCGTCACCGTCGACCCCACCCGGCTGGAAGAGTCCCCCGAGACCCCCTTCAGCGAGCTCGGCGTCGACTCGCTCGGCCTGCTCGGCATCGTCGGCGAGCTGGAGAACCGCCACGGGGTGTCGCTGCCCACCGACGCCGAACGCTGCAAGGCGCCGGCCGAGTTCATCTCCCTCGTCAACAACGCCCTCGCAGGAGTCTGACGTGTCCGGACACACCGACAACAGCATCACCATCGACGCCCCCCTCGACCTCGTCTGGGAGATGACCAACGACATCGAGAACTGGCCGCAGCTCTTCAGCGAGTACGCCTCCGTCGAGGTCCTGGAACGGAAGGGCGACACCACCAAGTTCCGCCTGACCATGCACCCGGACGAGAACGGGAAGGTCTGGAGCTGGGTGTCGGAGCGCACCACGGACCGGGTCAACCGGAAGGTGCGCGCCCACCGCGTCGAGACCGGGCCGTTCGCGCACATGAACATCGCCTGGGAGTACACGGAGCTGCCCGGCGGCGTCCAGATGCGGTGGATCCAGGACTTCGCGATGAAGCCCGACGCCCCCGTCGACGACGCGTGGATGACGGACAACATCAACCGCAACTCCCGCACCCAGATGGCCCTCATCCGGGACCGCCTCGTCCTGGCCGCGCGCGAGCGCGGGGGCGCGCCGGTCCACCCCGCCTGACGGCCCCTCGGGACGTCCGTCCCGGAAAGGAAAACGATGCACCACGCACTGATCGTCGCCCGCATGGCGCCCGGCTCGGCGCCCGCGATCGCGGACGTGTTCGCCGACTCCGACCGCGGCGAGCTGCCGCACCTGGTGGGGGTCTCCCGGCGCAGCCTGTTCCAGTTCGGCGACGTCTACCTGCACCTGATCGAGTCCGAGCAGGACCCGGCGCCGAACGTCGCCAGGCTGACCGGGCACCCCGAGTTCCGCGATGTCAGCAAGCGTCTGGAGGCGTACGTCAGCGCGTACGACCCGACGACCTGGCGCAGCCCCAAGGACGCCATGGCGCACTGCTTCTACCGCTGGGAGCGTGACGCCGGCTCCTGAGCCGGGAACCCGGTGAAACCCAGGCCGCCCGCCCCGCGAGAGTCGCGGAGCGGGCGGCCTGGGTTTTCCGGCGGATCCCGGATCAGCCGGGCACGGTGCACTCGAAGGCGTGGAGGTACGCGTTGACCGGACGGATCTCGCCGATGACGAGACCGGCGTCCGTGAGCCGGTCCACCATGCTCTGCCGGGTGTGCTTCGCGCCGCCGACGTTGAGCAGCAGCAGCAGGTCCATGGCCGTCGTGAACCTCATCGACGGGGTGTCGTCCACGAGGTTCTCGATGACGACGACGCGGGCGCCGGGCTTCGCGGCCTTCCGGACGTTCGCCAGGCACCTGCGGGTGCTGTCGTCGTCCCACTCCAGGATGTTCTTGATGACGTAGACGTCGGCCCGGACCGGGATGGACTCGCGGCAGTCGCCGGGCTCGACCGTGACCCGGTGGGCGAGCGAGCCGCCCTCCCGCAGCCGGGGATCGGCGTTGCCGACCACCGCCGGCAGGTCGAGCAGGGTGCCGTGGAGCTCGGGGTGCCTCTCCAGGAGGCTCGCCAGGACGTGGCCCTGACCGCCGCCGATGTCCGCGACCGAGGACGCCCCGCGCAGGTCGAGCAGGTCGGCGACGTCCTCGGCCGACTGCCGGCTCGACGTGGTCATGGCCCGGTTGAACACGTACGCGGACTCGGGCGCCTCCTCGTTGAGGTACGAGAAGAACTCCCGCTCGTACACGTCCTCGAAGACGTTGCGGCCGGAGCGCACGGCCTCGTCGAGCTTGGGCCAGACGTCCCAGGTCCAGGGCTCGGTGCACCACAGCGCGATGTAGCGCAGGCTGTGCGGGTCGTCCTCGCGCAGCAGCCGGGACATCTCCGTGTGGGCGAAGGTGCCGTCGGGCTGCTCGGTGAAGACGCCCTGGCAGGACAGGGCGCGCAACAGGCGCCGCAGCGTGCGGGGTTCGGTCTTCACCGCGGCCGCGAGGTCCTCCGCGGTCATGGGGGTGTCTCCCAGGGCGTCGGCCACGCCGAGGCGGGCGGCCGCGCGCACGGCGGCGGCGCACGCCGCGCCGAAGACGAGTTCGCGCAGCCGCATGGGCGGCGGGGGAGCGGAGTCGACGGTCGTCATCTGTTTCGCCTTGCCTTTGCTGTCGTGCCGTACGGGTGGGGGAGGGGGATCGGCGGTCAGCACATGCCCGCGGGCTCGGAGACGCCGCAGGTGTTGTGGTGGAAGGTGTTGGTCGTGCCGATGTCCCGGTTCGCCAGGTCGGCGGTGCCGTTGCGCAGCACCACGTTGTCGTGGATCTCGATCCGCTCGTTGGGGACGCCGACGAAGCTCTTGAAGAGCACGATGCCGCCGGACAGCGGGGAGTCGCCCACGTTGTCCTCGACCCGGTTGTGCGCGACGACCGTGTCCTCGGCGCCGGTGACGACGATGCCCGAGCCCTGGAGGAAGGGCAGGCGGGGGGTCTTCGGGCACAGCTTGTTGTTCTCGTGGATGTTGTTCTGGCGCAGGGTCATCGCCCCGGCGCGCGGGGTGGACTCGTCGCCCACGACGAACACGGCGGCGCAGTTGCCCTTGGCCTCGTTGTGGTCGACGGTCAGGTTCCGCAGGCGGCGCACGGTGATGCCGATGCGGTTGTCGGACACGTGGTTGCCGCTGACGACCGTGCCGCCGGTGTCGGTGGCCCCTCCTTCCTCGGTGACGGTGTTGGCCAGGAACAGTCCGGCGTCGCCGTTGCCCCGGGCGGTGTTGTGGCGCAGCACGCTGCGCACGGAGCGGTCCTGGGCGATGCCCCAGGTGCCGTTGGACTCGGCGGTGACCCGCTGGACCTCCAGGCGGTCGGTCCAGGTGGCCCACAGGCCGTTCTTGGCGAAGCCCCTGAGGGTCAGCGAGCGCACGGTCACGTTCTCGACGGGACGGTCCTTCGTGCCGGTCACGCAGACGCCGTTGCCGGCCTGGGCGCAGGCGTCGGCGCCGGGGGCGGCGGCGGGCACGATGACGGTGGGGAAGAGGCTCGAACCGCGCAGCGTGAGGTTCGAGGTGGTGATGTGGACGCTCTCGCGGTACGTGCCCGGGGCGAGGAGGATCGTGTCGCCGGGGCGCGCGGAGTCCACGGCCCGCTGGATCGATTCGCCCGGCTTGACCCGGTGCACCGACCAGTTCGCGGCCGACGGCGCGGCGGCGCCGAGTCCCGAGGCCGCGAGGGCCGCGGTGCACGCCAGGAGGGCGATCTGTCGTTTCGTCATATCGCGAAGTTATGAGCGCCCGTTCCGGCCCGCCACCGCTGATCCCCCGGGTGGGCCGGGGCCGACCGAGGGCCGCTGCGGGAGGGCCGTACGGGCACTGGGCCGTTCGCGTGCCGGGCAGGATCACCCGTGGGGACGCACCGTCACCACGGTGACCTGCTGTGACGGTCCGGGGCGGTGGCGCGCGTGCGCCCGGCCGGAGTACGGCCGAACGTGCTCCCCGTGTTGCGGGGGCCCCGGACCGGCCTTTGCCTCGTGCACGGAGCACAGCACAGGCGCCGCGCGAAGAAGCCGGCCGGAAAGCTCCACCGAAGGAGAGAAGCATGCGTCGCGCACGTACCGGTCTGCAGGTCAGCCTGATCGTCGGCGCCGTCGTCCTGTCCGCCCCCGCGGCCCTCGCCGTCCCCGGGGATCCCGATGTCCACGTCTACCCGATGAACGCGTCCCCCGGCACCACCGTCACCGTCACCACCACCGCCTGCGGCAAGGAGACCTACGGCAAGGGCGAGTCGGAGGTGGGCGGCAAGTTCCACCTCCTGCCGCGCGGCCGGCAGGGTGTCCTGGTGGGCGAGTTCACGGTGCCGGAAGGAGCCTCCGGTACGGACACGATCACCCTGAAGTGCCCGCCGCGCATCAAGCAGACCGTGACGTACCACATCTCCGCCCGGCCGCACGGCGGCGTCGAGGCGGGCTTCGGCTGGGCGGCCGGTGCCGCGGGCCCCGCCGGGACCGCGGCGGACTCCGGTACGGACTCCCCGGCCGCCCCGCTCGCCGCGGGCGGCCTCCTGCTCGCCGGGGTCGTCGCGGGCGGCGCGATCCATCTGCGCCGCCGCGCGAGGGGAGCCCGCGCCTCGTCCTGACGGACGACCGGCCGCCTCGCCCGGACCGGCCCCGAGACGCCCCTGCCCCCGGCCCCGTCGCCACCCGCGACGGGGCCGGGGGTAGAGTCGTACCCGCGTACGCCCGAACGTGATCGGTTCCTTGCATTTTCATTCGGCAATCGGTCGTTTTATGGGGTCCAAATGACCGCTGGAGGCTGTCCTTCCAGCAAGGTCACATGGCGAACCCGAACTGACTATGCTCCCCGATGTGTTGCGCCGCGCTCACAGCGAGTCACCATCGGCGCGCCGCATCCACCTCAGTCCGTTTCATTTCAGACTGTTTAGGGACCCCTGATGGTTCGTGCAGGTTCAATCTCCAGATCCCGGCCGGCCGAGGTCGGCCGGGTATGGCTCCTCCCGCCCTGCGTCCTGGCCGTGGCCACCGCGATAGCGCTGCTCGTGTCCTCCGCGCAGATACGGCCACCGGTCGCCTGGTGCGGACTCGCCGCGGTCCTCCTGGCGGCGGCCACCTCGGTCACGGCCGCGCGCCGA
Organism: Streptomyces sp. NPDC004284; assembly: GCF_042874035.1. Taxonomy (NCBI): domain Bacteria; kingdom Bacillati; phylum Actinomycetota; class Actinomycetes; order Kitasatosporales; family Streptomycetaceae; genus Streptomyces; species Streptomyces sp. NPDC004284. The sequence goes on from NZ_JBIAMJ010000002.1 coordinate 768,037, forward strand.
ACCCGCGCGGAGGAGGCGGACCGGCACACGCGGGCGAGGGCCGAGGCGGCCGAGAGGCACGCCGAGCGGGAGGCCGAGCTGCTCGGCCGCCTGGACGACCAGCGGGCCGCCGTCGCCTGGCTCGCCGAGGAACTCCTCCCGGTGGCCATCACCCGGCTGCACAAGGGCGCCCCCGCCTCGGAGGTCCTGCGGGCCGTCACCTTCGGGAAGCACCTCGACCCCGACTACACCGAGGCCCTCAGGGCCGCCCTGCGGACCTCCCTGGACGCCGTCGAGGCCGAGGAGCACACCCGGGACGCCTCCCAGCGCGCCCTCGTGGCGGTCGCGCGCAGGGTCCAGGCGATCGTGCACCAGCTCGCCAAGGACCTGCACGCCATGCAGATCCTGCACGGCAACGACCTCGTGGTCTCCCGCGGTCTGCAGGGCGTCGACCACCGGAACGCCCTGATCGGCCGCCTCGCGGCCAGCGTCGCGGTCCTCGGCGACGCCCGCCCCGGGCGCCAGTGGTCGAAGGCGATCCCGCTCTACGACGTCCTGCGCGGGGCCATGTCCCGCATCGTGGACTACCCCCGCGTGAAGCTGCAGTCGGTGGCGGAGGTGGCGGTGGTCGGCCCCGGCGCCGAGCCGCTCATGCACCTCCTCGCCGAACTCCTCGACAACGCCACGACGTTCTCGCCGCCGCACACCCCCGTCGAGGTGACCGCGAGCGAGGTCCCCTCCGGCATCGCGATCGAGATCGAGGACCGCGGAGTCGGCCTCACCGAGGAGGTCCGGCAGCGCGTCGAGCGCGTCATGGCGCAGTCGCGGACCGGCGTCAACCTGTCCGGCCTGGGCGAGCTCACCCAGATCGGCCTCCCGGTCGTCAGCCGGCTGGCCCGCGAGCACGGCTGCGAGGTCGACCTGCGCACCTCCGCCTACGGAGGCGTACGGGCCGTGGTGCTCGTCCCCCGCACCCTGATCACCACGGTGCCCCAGTCCGCCCTGCTGACCCCCGAGATCCTGCGGAGGCGCGCACGCGGCCCCGTCCTGCCCCGGCCGACCCCGGCGCCCGAGGCCGGCACGGACACCGTCGAGGTCAGGAGGACCGCCAACGGGCTGCCGCAGCGGCGACGGGAGTCGCCCGCGCCCGCGCTCCCGCTCCCGCAGCGCCGGCGCGATTCGCCCGTCCCGACACCGGTCGTCCAGACGGGCCCCGCGCCCGACGCCGATCCGGCGGCCTCCCGCCCCAGCCGGAGCAGCTCCCGCCCGCCGGGCCTGATGTGGGAGGCGTTCAACGGCGACAAGAGAGGCGACAGGAAACCGGTCGCCGAACCTTCACCTTCCCCCAGCGATCCGTCAGATGAGGACGAGTAACATGCAGCCACTGCCGAACATGGACTGGATGCTCACGGAGCTCGCGAACAGCGTCCCGTACGTGCGACACGTGGTCGTCCTGTCGTCGGACGGCCTGTGCATCGGGAAGGCGAACACGGCCCCCGACGCCGCCGACGCGATCGCCGCCGCCTGCTCCGGCATCCAGAGCCTGGCGCGGGCGATCTCGCAGATGTTCCCGGAGGGGGACGGATCGACGCGGATGGTCGGGATCGAGGCCGACGGCGGCTACTTCTCCCTGATGGCGGCCGGCCCGGGGGCCTACCTCGCGGTCCTCGCCGACCCGGAGGTGGACGCCGGACTCCTCGGCGACCGCATGCGGACGCTGGTGATCCGGATCGGCCAGCACATGACCAGCCCTCCCCGTGAGGACATCGGGCAGGCGATGTGACATCGGAGAACCAGGGCCCCTGGAATGAAGGCACACCCGTCCCGCTCTACGTCATTACCGGTGGCCCGGACCCCTCGGCCGGGAACTTCAACCTGGTCACCCTCATCGCGACGAGGTCCGAGCCCGACCCCGCCATGCAGCCCGAGCAGTCGGCCATCCTCACCCTGTGCACCTACCCGCTCTCGGTGGCGGAGGTCTCGGCCCACCTCAGCCTTCCCTTCAGCGTCGTCACCGTGCTGCTCGCCCAGCTCGTCGAAGAGGAGCGGGTCGAGGCCATCGCGCCCGTACCCGTGGCGGCCTATCCCGAACGCGGCCTACTGGAGGCGGTGATCCATGGACTACGCAAGCTCTGACGTACTCGCTGCCGGCCGGCGCGACACCGACCTGCTGCTGCCTCACGGCGCCAGAGGGGTCAAGGTCGTGATCGTCGGCGGCTTCGGAGTCGGCAAGACGACCATGGTCGGGGCGGTGAGCGAGATCCCGCCCCTGACCACCGAGGAGACCATGACGCAGGCAGGCGTCGGGATCGACCACAACCCCGGCGCCAAGGGCAAGAAGACCACGACCGTCGCGCTGGACTTCGGCCGGATCAGCATCAACCGGGAGCTGATCCTCTATCTGTTCGGCACCCCCGGACAGGAGCGCTTCTGGTTCCTGTGGAACGGCATCTTCGAAGGCGCGCTCGGTGCCGTCGTCCTCGTCGACACCCGCAGGATCGAGGTCTCCTTCGAGGTCATCACCCGGCTCGAAGACCGCCGTGTCCCGTTCGTCGTGGCCGTCAACGCCTTCCCGGAGGCCCCGCAGTACCCCCTCGAAGATCTGCGCGCCGCTCTGGCCCTCAGCGAATCCGTGCCCATCGTCACCTGTGACGCACGGGACCGGGCGTCCTGCCGCGACGCCCTGCTCTCGCTGATGGGCTACCTGTGCACCCTCGCCGCCGCCCAGGAGACAGCATGACCGTCCCACCCACCGAACACGCCACCGCACAGACCGGGGCGGTCCCGCCCCCGGGCTGCCCGGCCCACATCGGCGACGGCCCCGGCGGAGCCACCCGGCTCTACGGCCCCGCCGCGGCGACCGATCCGATGGGCCTGTACGAGGACCTGCGCGCCGCCCACGGGCCGGTGGCGCCCGTCCTGCTCGACGGCGACGTCCGCGCCTGGCTCGTCCTCGGGTACCTGGAGAACCGCGACGTGGCCAGCCGCCCGACCCAGTTCTCCCGCGACCCGCGCGTCTGGCACGGCTGGCGGAGCGGGGAGATCGACCCCGCCACCTCCCCGCTGGTGCCGATGATCGGCTGGCGCCCCGACTGCGTCTGCGCCGACGGCGAGGAGCACCAGCGGCTGCGCGGCGCGGTCACGGCCGGCCTCAACCAGTTCGACCACCGGGGCGTCCGGCGCACCATCAACCGCTTCGCCCACGAGCTGATCGACACGTTCTGCGAGGACGGCGAGGTGGAGCTGGTGGAGCGGTTCGCCGAGCACCTGCCCATGCTCACCCTCACCCATCTGCTCGGGATGTCGGACGAGTCCGCGCCCGCGCTGGTGCGTGCGGCCCGCGACCTGTTCAAGGCCACCGAGACCTCGCTCGCCAGCAACGACTTCGTGCTGAAGTGCCTCGAACAGCTCGTCGTCGAGAAGCGCGCCCGCCCGGGGCACGACATCGCCTCCGCGCTGATGTCCCATCCCGCGGGCCTCACGGACGAGGAGGTCCAGCACCACCTGCGTCTCATCCTGCTCGCCGGCTACGAGACGACCGCCAACCTCATGTCCAACGTCCTGCGCATGGTCGTCACCGACCCCCGGTTCCGCGGTTCGCTGGCGGGCGGCCAGATGACCCTGCCCGAGGCGGTGGAGCAGGTCCTCTGGGACGAGCCGCCGCTGATGGTGTGTCCGGGCCGCTGGGCCAACGACGACACCACCCTCGGGGGACAGCAGATCAAGGCGGGGGACATGCTCCTCCTCGGTCTCGCGGCGGGCAACATGGACCAGACGATCCGCCCGAACTCCGCGACCCCCGTGCACCACAACCGCGCGCACCTGTCCTTCAGCGCCGGTACGCACGAATGCCCCGGTCAGGACATCGGCCGCATCATCGCCGACGCGGGCATCGACATCCTGCTCACCCGGCTCCCCGACATCGCCCTGTCCGTCCCCGAGGAGAGCCTCAGCTGGCGCTCCTCCACCTGGGCCCGGCATCTCACGGCCCTGCCCGTGAGCTTCGTCGCCCGGCCTCCGCAGGGCGACGACCTCCCGGATCCGCTCCCGGCCCCGCCGGCCCGGAGCGACGGGCGGCCCGCGGCGGCCGTGCCGCCGGTGTCGGGTCCCGGGACGGCGCGGCGGCCCGAGCCCCGGGTCACGTGGCTGACGCGCGTCAGGCGCTTCCTGGGCCTGGGATAGGCCCGCGCAGGGGCGTCCCCGCTGCCCTCACTCCCGGAACGACAGGTCCGCGGAGGCGTAGCGGGGCGCTCCGGTGTACCAGGCGTGCAGGCCGGAGAGGAATCCGCAGGCTCCCCGGAGCCAGGTCTCCAGCTCGGCCCGCTCGTCGCGGTCGAGGCCGGCCCGGCGGACGAGCAGCGGCAGTTCGCTCTGCCGGAGGTGCTCGAAGTCCCGCAGCCGGGCGTTCACCAGGTGCAGGGCGGCGGGCACGGCGTCGCGGAGGGAGATGCCCAGGGAGGTTCCCACGACCAGGACCAGGTTGTTGACGTCCTTCTCCTCGTGCACCTCCCTCTCGTAGGAGGCGATGTCGTTCGCCAGCCCCATGTAGTCCATGAAGGCGTCGAGCAGGGCGCGGACGGTGCGGCTGTGCCGTATCGGCTCGGGTATGCGCGCGCCGGTGGCCAGTTCCACGGAGTAGGGGGCGGTGTAGGCGGCGAAGCTCTCCCGGCGGAACGGGGCGTAGTCGATCAGGTGGGGGATGCGGCCGCTGAGGCTGTTGGCCAGCTCCTCGACCCCCGCGTCGACGTAGCGCGCCAGGGCCCGGTTGAACTCGGTGCGCCAGTGCGTCAGCCGCGGCGGGAAGAGCTGCTGCTGGAGGTCGGCTATTCCCCGCTCGACGGCGTTCGTCGGCTCGGGCGTGCGCGCGCCGGGCTCGGAGCGCAGGAAGGCGTGCAGGCGGGTGGTGAAGGCCCGCGCCCCGGGAAGGTCGCCGGTCTGCTTGAACGCGGAGGCGAAGTAGTCGTCCCAGGCCAGGGCCCAGATGTTGAACCGGTGGTTGAGCCGGAGGGCGGCGAGCGAGGCGTCGGGAAGGGTCCAGGCGGTCAGCTGGTCGACGGTCATGGCGTGGAACTTCGACCGGCTCCAGATCGCCGGGCGGGCCGGGGGCCGGGGGCAGCCCTCCAGCATGCCCATGGCGCGCGCCCAGGACTCGCTCTCCTCGTGCAGCGCCGGAAGGTGCGGATTCACCCGTAGCGCGTACGGCATCCACAGCAGGGGAACCTCGACGGCACGCACGGTCATGGGGACCGACCTCCTTCTGTCCTCGCCCGCACCGGTCCGCCGCGAGGACGGGCGCTGCCCGGCCTGCGGCTCTCCAAACCTGCCCGCCACGGACGACCGGAAACCGACAACTGACCACGGCATGTGACCAGTTGGGGTGCACATCTGAAGCGTAACGGTCCTTCTGGTGTCACGGAGGCGCGTGTCACAGTGGCTGATCGGGCCAGTCCAGGAGGCGGGCGCCGATGACGGCCGTCTGGAGGGTGTAGCGCTGGACGGGATCGCCGGGGTCCGCGCCGGTCAGACGGTGGATGCGGTCGAGCCGGTAGGTCATGGCCCGCACGCTGAGGCTGAGGCTCCGGGCCGCCTGGGCGGTGACGCAGCCGGTCTCGAAGTACGCCGTGAGCGTGTCGAGCAGGGGCTTCGCGCCGCCGCGGGCCTGCTGCAGCGGGCCGAGCATGGTCCGCACGAGGTCGGCCATGGCCTGCCGGTCACGGGTGAGGACGGGGTACACGAGGAGGTCGGCGGCGCGCAGGACCGGCTCGTCCAGGTTCATGCGGGCCGCGAGCGCGAGGGCGTTGAGGGCCTCCTCGTACGAGTGGACGACGCCGCCCGCGCCCGGGTGCGGGCGGCCGATGGCCACCTGGCAGCCGTCGGCGGCCGCGTACGCCTGCTTGGCGAAGTGGGTGAGGACCTCGGGCTCGTCGCCCGGTGCGACGCAGACCAGCCGCCCGTCCTTGGTGGTGAGCAGGATGCGGCGGTTGCCGAAGCGGGCGACGAGCGAGGACTCGACGGTACGGGTGACCGCGTATCCGTCGCCGTACGGTTCCGGGCCCTGGGCGACGGCCACGGCGTGGGCGTGGGAGAGCAGCAGCCCGAAGCGCTCGGCCCGTTCCGCGAGGCGGCCGAGATCGCTCCGGCCGTAGAGCAGGTCCTCGATGAACTCGCGCCGCGCCGCCTCCTCCTGACGCATCGCCAGGTGCTGGGCCCGCTCGTGTCCCTCGGCGAAGGCGTCCACGGCCTGCTCGACGGCGCCCAGCAGATGTTCGGCGGCGGCCCCCGGCAGGCCGGGGCGCACCTGCTGGGCGGCGGAGAGATGGGCCCGGACGAGCGCCCGCAGCCCGATGCCGGCCTCCGCGGCCCGTTCGCCGAGCGCGCCCAGGGCTTCGCGTTCCTCCCGGGTGAGTCTTCGGCGGGTCGCGCACACCCCCGCCAGGATCTCGGCGTACCCGTCCAGATACTCCTCGGCCGACTCTCTCTCCGCCATGGTTCCTCCCCCGGTCCTGACGCGTCTCTGACGAGTTCTTGACGCGGTGATCAAGGGTGACACGCCGTCCGCAGGGGTGTGTCACCGGCATCGAGAAGGCCTCGAACACTGCCGGATCACGGCAGTGCCAAGCCGGTGATCATGCCTCAGGATGGCCCCGCGGGAGGGCGCCGGGCACGGCCCGATGCCGGGAGACGGAAACAGTGAGCGGCTCCCGCCTCCTTCCGTCGACACCACACAGGGACACGGGGGTTTCTCATGGACGCCATCACCGGGGGCATCGGCGTGCTGGCCGCCGCCGTCCTGCTCGTCGTCGTCGCTCTGCTCCTCGCGGCCGGCCGGCTGTTCCGCAAGGTGGAGCAGGGCAAGGCGCTGATCGTCTCCAGGACGCGGAAGGTCGACGTCACCTTCACGGGGCAGATCGTCCTGCCCGTCCTGCACAAGGCCGAGGTCATGGACATCTCGGTGAAGACCTTCGAGATCTCCCGGATGGGCCGGGACGGGCTGATCTGCCGGGACAACATCCGCGCCGACATCCGGATCTCGTTCTTCGTACGGGTCAACAAGACCGTCGACGACGTCATCAAGGTCGCGCAGGCCATCGGCACCTCCCGGGCCAGTCACCAGGAGACCCTGGAGGAGCTGTTCCACGCCAAGTTCTCCGAGGCCGTCAAGACCGTCGGCAAGCAGCTCGACTTCACCGACCTCTACACCAAGCGCGAGGAACTGCGGTTCCGGATCATCGAGCTGATCGGCATCGACCTCAACGGCTACCACCTGGAGGACGCCGCCATCGACTACGTGGAGCAGACGCCGCTGAGCCAGCTCGACCCCGGCAACATCCTCGACGCCCAGGGCATCCGCAAGATCACCGAGCTGACGGCCGTGGAGAACATCCGGACCAACGAGTACCGGCAGAACGAGCAGAAGGAGATCACCCGGCAGAACGTCGACGCCCGTGAGGCCATCCTGGAGCTGGAGCGGCGTCAGGCCGACGCGGAGATCAAGCAGAAGCGGGAGATCGACACCTCGCGGGCGCGCGAGGAGGCGGAGACCGCGCGCGTGGTGGAGGAGGAGCGGCTGCGGGCGCAGACCGCCTTCCTCCGGACCGAGGAGCAGCTCGGCGTCCAGCGCGAGAACCAGGCCCGCGAGGTGGCGGTGGCGCAGAAGAACCGCGAGCGGGTCATCGCCGTCGAGAACGAGCGGATCGAGAAGGACCGCCTCCTGGAGGTCATCGCCCGCGAGCGGGAGACCCAGCTCACCCGTATCGCGGCCGACAAGGAGGTCGAGGCCGAGCGCCGCGAGATCGCCGAGGTGATCCGGGAGCGGGTCGCGGTGGACCGCACGGTCGCCGAGCAGGAGGAGTCCATCAAGCGGCTGCGCATGGTCGAGGAGGCCGAGCGCACCCGGCAGGCCGTCGTCATCGCCGCCGAGGCGGAGGCGCAGGAGAAGCTGGTCAAGGACATCAAGGCGGCGGAGGCGGCCGAGCAGGCCGCCGTCCACCGGGCCGCGGAGGAGCTCACCCTGGCGGAGGCCCGCAACAAGGCGGCGGACCTGGACGCCCGCGCCAAGATGCGCCTCGCCGAGGGCGTCCAGGCCGAGGCCGCCGCCGAGGGCCTCGCCGCGATGCGGGTGCGGGACATGGAGGCCGAGGTCATCGAGAAGACCGGCCGCGCCGAGGCGGAGGCCACCGAGGCACGGCTGCGCGCCGAAGCGGTCGGCACGCGGGAGAAGGCGCTCTCCGAGGCCACGGCGATCGGCGAGAAGCTCAAGGCCGAAGCGGCCGGTCTGACCGAGAAGGCGGCCGCGATGGCCGCGCTGGACGGGGCCTCGCGCGCCCACGAGGAGTACCGGCTGCGGCTGGCGGCCGAGAAGGAGATCAGGCTCGCCGGGCTCGACGTCCAGCGGCAGGTCGCCGAGGCGCAGGCCACCGTCCTCGCGACGGGGCTCGAACAGGCCGACATCAACATCGTCGGCGGGGAGTCGGTCTTCCTCGACCGTCTGGTGGAGTCGATCGCGCTCGGCAGGTCGGTCGACGGGTTCGTCGACCACTCCCGGACCGCACAGACGCTCGCCGGCCCCTGGCTGGACGGCTCCGGTTCCTTCACGGAGGACCTGACCAAGGTGCTCAGCTCGCTGTCCACGACCGACGTGCAGAACCTCAGCGCCGCCTCCGCGCTCCTCGCGAAGGCCAGGAACGGCGCTGCCGAGAGCTGACCGCCCCGGGGGAGCGGTCATGGAGGGTCCGGTGCCGGCAAACGGGGGAGTTGGCGGCACCGGACCCGTATTCACCACGGTACAAGGAGCGGGACGAGATGGGTGCCGGAATCGACCAGGACACGTACACGGTGCTGCGCGACCGGCTCAGCGCGCAGGCCGCCGAACTGGCCGGGCGCGCCGGGGACCTCGACAAGGCCCGGATCGCGGCCTTCGGCTCCGGCGAGCTCGCCCTCACCGGCACCGGCCGCATCGGCACCGAGCGCGCCTGCGTGCCCCAGGACCTCGTCCCCGTCGGCGACGGCCTGCTGCTCCTCGGCACCCGGCCGTCCGGCTCGGGGCCCTCCGAGGTCACGGTCGCCGATGTCCTCACCCTCCACGACCGCGACCTGAACCCGCTGCCCGCGCGGACGGTGCCCGGACTGCTCGACGACCCCGCCTTCGTACGGGAGTTCTCCGCGCTGCACCGCTACTACCGGGGCGCGCGCCTGCTCCGGCTGCGGCGGGTGGAGGACCGGATCCTCGCCGTGTTCCGCACGGGGGAGAAGGGCGACGACCTCCGGGTCCTGCGCTGGTCCGTCGGGCCTTCCGGCGAGACGCGGTTCCTCGACGCCCAGGGCGAGCGCGACCACGTCCTGCCTCCCTCCGACGACGTCGACTGGGTGGAGACCACCCGCGACGACCACGTGCCGGGACGGCACCCGCGCATCTCGCTCGGCGGCCGCCTCTTCGTCTCCACCGTCGGAGGGACGCTGACGGTCAGGACGGACGACGACACCGAGACCGCCGGAGCCGTCCACACGGAGCCCGTCGACGAGCCGCTGCAGTCCCTCGCCGACGCCGAGGTGGCGTACGCGGTCGTGGGCGCCCTGATCCTGGTGCGGGTCCGCCCGTACCGGGAGGAGATCCGCCGCCACCTCGTCTTCAACACCCTGACCGGCGACGTCGTCAGGCTCGACGGCATCGGACAGGCGTGCCTGCGGCTGCCCGAGGACGAGGGGGTCGTCTTCCCTGGCGGCTACTGCCTCGCGTCCGGCACCGTGAAGACCTTCGACACCGACACGGCGGGCCTCGCCTTCGACCGGGCGGTCCGCTCGCCCGACGGGGAGCACCTCCTCCACGTCTTCCGCACCCGGACCGAGGGCCGCACCCCGACGGAGGGCCCCGCGCCGGAGGAGAGCCGGACCCTGCTCCTCCCGTACGACGTGATCGGCAAGGAGATCGCCGCCCCGGTCGTCTGCCGCGGATACGCGCTGCTCGACGACGGGACGATGGCCGTCCTGCGCGACGGGTCCGGCGAGCCGGGCCGGGTCCACCCGGTGCAGATCTGGCGCACCCCGTACGTCTCCGACACCCACCCGCGCCCCGTGGCGGACGGCCCGCTGGCCCGCATCGGCAACGCGGACCTCGTCCGGGGCGTCGCCGACTGCCTGTCGATCGCCCGGCAGGCCACCGAACTCACCCCCGCCGGCGAGGTGTACGAGGCGCTCGTCGCCGCGTGTACGCGCGCGGCCGACGTCCACCACTGGCTGGGAGACCCGGAAGCCGGCGACCTGGCCACCCCGCTGACCGCGCTGCGGGCCACCGCCGCCCAGGTCCTCGACGAGTTCGGGACCGTGACGGCTCTCACCCGGCAGGCCGCCGAGGCCCTCGCCGAGTCCGCCCAGGAGATCAGCAGGCTCGTCCGCCGCATCCGGGGCGAGGCGCCCGCCACGGCCGCGGAGTGGATCTCCCGGATCACCGAACTCCGCCGGGCCCAGGGGCACCTGGTGACCCTGAGGGACATGCGGTACGCCGACACGGACGGCATCGACACCCTCGCCGCCGACGTCGAGGCCGACATCGCCTCGGCCGCCCGACGGGCCGTCGCCTTCCTGCGGGGCGAGGACGCCTTCGCCCCGCACCACGCCGAGGCGGAACGGCTCGCCGCCGGGGCCGGGGCACTGGCCACCGTCGCCGAGACGGGCCCGGCCGGCGAACGGCTCGACGCGCGCACCCACGAGCTGCACACCCTCAGCGAGGTCATCAGCGGCCTCGACATCGGCGACGCGACCGTCCGCGCCTCGATCCTGGCGCGGATCGCCGACGTCCTGGGCGCGCTCAACCGCGCCCGGGCCCTCCTCGCCGCCCGCCGCGCGGAACTCCTCGACCAGGAGGGCCGGGCGGAGTTCGCCGCCGAGCTCGCCCTGCTCGGCCAGGCCGTCACGGGCGCGCTGGCCGCCGCCGACACCCCTGACCGCTGCGACGAGCAGTCCGGCCGGATCCTGCTCCAGCTGGAGAACCTGGAGTCCCGCTTCGCCGAGCACGACGGCTTCCTCGCGGACATCGCCGAGCGGCGCACCGAGATCCACGACGCCTTCACCGCGCGCAGGCAAGCCCTCCAGGACGCCCGCGCCCGCCGCGCCGAGCGGCTCGCCGACTCGGCCGGCCGGGTCCTGGAGGCCATCGCCCGGCGGGCCGCGAGCCTGACCGGTCTGGACGAGGTGCACACCTACTTCGCCTCCGACCCCATGGTCGCCAGGATCCGGCGCACCGGTGCCGAGCTGCGGGAACTCGGCGACCAGGTACGGGCGGAGGAGCTGGAGAGCCGGCTCGCCGCCGCCCGGCAGGAGGCCGGGCGGGCCCTGCGGGACCGCACCGAGCTGTTCTCCGACGGCGGCGACACGATCCGGCTCGGCCGGCACCGCTTCGCCGTCACCCGGCAGGCCCCCGAGCTGACCCTCGTACCGCACGGGGACGCCCTCGCCCTCGCGCTGACCGGAACCGACTACCGCGCGCCCGTCACCGACCCGGCCTTCGCCGCGACCCGCCCGTACTGGGGCCGGACCCTGCCCTCCGAGTCGCCGGAGGTCTACCGCGCCGAGCACCTGGCCGCACGCCTCCTGGCCGAGCACGGCACGGGCGGCCTGGCCGGCGCGGACCTCGGCGCCCTCGCGCGCCGGGCCGCCGAGGCCGCCCACGACGAGGGCCACGAGCGCGGTGTCCACGACCACGACGCGGCGCTGATCCTGGAAGCGGTCCTGTCCCTGAGCGAGGGCGCCGGACCGCTGAGCCACCCCGGGGCGGCGCGCGCGGCCGCCCAGATCTTCTGGGACCGCTCCACCACCGCCGAGGCGCGCGAGCAGTGGACCCACCGCGCGGTCGCGCTGACGCGGGCCCGGGACCTCTTCGGTGCCGAATCGGCCCTCGACGGGCTGCGGAAGGAGCTGGCCGAGGCGACCGGCGACCTGGCGGCGGCCTCGTACCTGATCGCCGAACTCGCCTCCGGGCCACCGGGGTTCGCCGTCTCCGGCGCGGCGCGCACCCTGCTCGAAGGGTTCCGTCACGCCGTCGGCTCCTCCGCCTACGACGACGCCCTCGCCGCCCTGACCGAACCGGGCGCGCGGCGACAGCTCGTCGAGGCCTGGCTCACCGCGTACGCGACGGCGTCCGGCGAGCGGCACGACGCGGGCGTGCTCGCCGAGGCCGTCGCCGTCGAACTGTGCCCCGGGCTCGACCGCTACGAGGTCGCCGCCCCGACCACGACGACGGTCACCGGACTCCTGGGCGCCCACCCCCGCGTGCGGGCCCGGTCGATGGAGCTGCGACTCGACGAATTCCTTTCCAGGACAAGGGAGTTCGCAGCCCAGGACGTGCCCGCCTTCCGCGCCTACCAGCGGCAGCGGGCGGACCTCCTCGCCGGCGAACGCGCCCGGCTCCGCCTGGACGAGTACCGGCCCCGGGTGATGTCCTCCTTCGTCCGCAACCGCCTCGTCGACGAGGTCTACCTCCCCCTCGTCGGCGACAACCTCGCCAAGCAGCTCGGCGCGGCCGGGGACGCCAAGCGCAGCGACACCCACGGGCTGCTGCTGCTCCTCTCCCCGCCCGGCTACGGCAAGACCACCCTGATCGAGTACGTCGCCGAACGCCTCGGCCTGCTCCTCGTCAAGGTCGACGGCCCCGCCCTCGGCGGGCGGACGACCTCCCTCGACCCCGCCGCGGCGCCCGACGCCACCGCCCGCCGGGAACTGGAGAAGATCGCCTTCGCCCTGGCCGCCGCCGGCAACGTCCTGCTGTACGTGGACGACATCCAGCACACCTCGCCGGAGTTCCTGCAGAAGTTCATCCCCCTCTGCGACGCCACCCGGACCCTGAACGGGCACGACCTGCGGGGCAAACGCTTCGCGGTCTGCATGGCCGGGAACCCGTACACCGAGTCCGGGCGGGCCTTCCGCGTGCCCGACATGCTCGCCGACCGGGCCGACGTGTGGAACCTCGGCGACGTCCTGACCGGCAAGGAGGAGGCCTTCGCGTTCAGCTTCGTCGAGAACGCCCTCACCTCCCATCCGGTCCTCGCCCCGCTCGCCGGCCGCGACCGCGCGGACCTGGAGCTGCTGACCCGCCTGGCGGCCGGGGACCCGGCCGCGCGCCGCGATCGGCTCACCCACCCCTACGCCCCGGCCGAACTCGACCGGATCCTCGCCGTCCTGCGCCATCTCCTCACCGCCCGGAAGACGGTCCTCGCCGTCAACGAGGAGTACATCGCCTCCGCCGCGACAGCCGACGAGGACCGCACGGAACCGCCGTTCCGCCTCCAGGGGTCCTACCGGACGATGAACAAGATCGTGTCCCGCATCCAGCCCGTCATGGACGACGCCGAGATCGGAGCCCTGCTCGACGACCACTACACCGCCGAGGCCCAGACGCTCACCACCGAGGCCGAGGCCAACCTCCTCAAGCTCGCCTCCCTGCGCGGCACCCTCACCCCCGCGCAGGCCGGGCGCCGGGCGGAGCTGAGCGCCGCCCGCTCCCGCACCCGTACGCCCGGCGGCTCCGGGGACGAGCCCCTGGCCCGGGCGGTCGCCGCCCTCGCCCTGCTCGCCGACCGCATCACGGCCGTCGAGACGGCGATCACCCGGGCGACGGAATCGCTCCGACCGAACCCGCACCCGAACTTGAACACCGCCGGAACCGGCGGAGAGAGCGAGTGACCCATGGCCAAGCCGGTGCACGCGGCGATCGGTGAGAAGCCGATCCGCTGCCAGGTGTGCGACGGCGACACCTTCCGCGAGCGGGAGGTGAAGCTGAACAGCACGGGGGCGGAGTTCTTCAACATGGCGTGGGCGAACGAGTCGGCGACCGGCCTCATCTGCTGGTCGTGCGGCTACGTCCACCTGTTCGTGAACCGGGACATCAGGCTCTACCGGATACGGGAGTGACCTCGGCCTCCGGCGCGCGCGGCGCCCGGAAGCCGCCGACCCAGATGCCGGTGACGGCACTCACGTACCGGGCACCGCAGCGGTCGGAGGGGACGACCAGCTGCGTGCCCGGCGCGTCGAGCCGCTCCCCGTCCAGACGGGTCGCGAGCAGGACGGGGGCGCCGCCGAAGTCGGCGTCGATCTCCGCCCAGGACAGCAGCGCGTGGTGCCCGTCGCCGCCGCTCACGGTGAGCAGGAAGCGGGACCGCTCCTTGCGCCGGGCCGGATCGAATCCCGGACGCGCCGCCGCCACCACGTCCCGCAGCAGCGGACCCTCGAAGCTGTGGTGCTGCGGGCCGGCCGTCGCGCAGTCGAAGACGACCTCGGCCCGGTGCTGGGCCCAGTCCCTGCGCAGGTCCGCGACGGTGAGCGTGGCCGGGAGGGCCACGTCTCCCCAGATGGCGAAGGCTCCGGTGCGGCGGCTCATCGTCGATCTCCTTCGGGCGGTCGGTGCGGGAACTGCGCCCAGTGATACCCGACCGCGCGGAACGAGAACCATGACTGCCCGTCAAATCGGCCTGCTGGCCGTGCATGTGTGAGCTTGATACGAGACGGGTGGGCGCATCCTCCAGGTTCAACCACCAACGCCACGCGCCCGGCGGTCGAGCGCGAGCCACAACCGGTCACGGGTGACGGGCAGTTCGGTGAAGCGGATGCCGGTCGCGTCGCGCAGGGCGTTGGCGAACGCGGGGGCGACGGGGTTGAACGGGCTCTCGCTCATGGACTTGGCGCCGAGCGGGCCGATGGCGTCGGACGTCTCGGTGAAGTGGACCTCGGTACGGGGCACGTCGGCGTACTGGGGGAGCCGGTAGCGGCGGAACGCGGCCGTGGTGACCTCGCCCCGCTCGTCGGTCCGCACGTTCTCGAAGAGGGTGGCGCCGAGCGCCTGGGCGACACCGCCCTCGACCTGTCCGCGGCACTGCATCGGGTTCATGACCTTGCCGGCGTCGGCGGCGTGCACGCTCCGCAGGATCCGGATCTCCCCACTGCCCGGATCGACGGCGACCCGGAACCACTGGGCGTTGAAGGCCACCGACCGCGGCGAGCCGCCCCAGTGCCCGTCCGCCGCCAGCTCCTCCGTCGCGCCGAGCGCGTGCCCCGCCTCGTACAGCTCCTTGAGGGGCACGGCCCGGCCCGCGCAGTCGACGGCCTCGGGGCCCAGCACGCACAGGTGCCGGGCGACGCCGGTGTGGCGGGCGGCGAGGGTGCGCAGCCGCTCCGCGAGCGCCTGGGCGGCGAGGAGGACGGCCTTGCCCGCGACGACCGTGCCGGCCGAGCCGAAGGCGCCGGTGTCGTGGCGCACGACGTCGGTGTCGGACTGCCGGA
Source organism: Streptomyces sp. NPDC004284 (assembly GCF_042874035.1). NCBI lineage: Bacteria > Bacillati > Actinomycetota > Actinomycetes > Kitasatosporales > Streptomycetaceae > Streptomyces > Streptomyces sp. NPDC004284. The sequence goes on from NZ_JBIAMJ010000002.1 coordinate 783,283, forward strand.
CGACGAGGCGGTCCTCGGTGGTGTTCAGGGCGCCGGCGGTGATCTGTTCGTGGACGGTGGTGGTGCCGTTGCCGAACTCGGCGGTGCCGACGGCGATGTCGTACGTCCCGTCCTCCAGGAGGGACACACGGGCGTCGGCGTAGTGGCCGCCGGGCGGCCCGGTCGCGATCATCGCCATCCCGGTGCCCTGGCCGACGAGCCACCCCTCGGGGGCCTCCTCGGCGCTGCGGTCCTCGGCGATGGCCTTCCGCACGACCGACAGGCACTGGTCGAGCCCGTAGGAGGCGATGTGGAGGTCCTCCTCCTCGCCGATCGGACTGCGCATGGCCTCGCCGGGACCGATGACGTTCTTCTCGCGGAAGACGAGGGGGTCCATGCCGAGGCGGCGGGCCAGCTCGTCCATCACGGACTCGACGGCGAAGGTGACCTGGCCGAGCCCGTAGCCGCGGAAGGCGCCCGCCGGGACGACGTTGGTGTAGACGGAGTACGCCTCGACCTTCTTGTGCGGGGCGCGGTAGACGGCGAAGGACTCGCCGACGCTGTGGAACATGACGGCCGGCCCGTGGTTGCCGTACGCACCCGTGTTCGACACGACCCGCATCCGCAGGGCCGTCAGGGTGCCGTCCGCGCGGGCACCCGCCTTGACGCCGATGGTGAAGGGGTGCCGGGTGGTGGCTCCGTGGAACTGCTCGGCGCGGGTGTACTCCAGCTTCACCGGTCGCCGCAGCTTCAGCGCGGCCAGGGCCACGACGTCCTCGGTGAGCATCTCCTGCTTGCCGCCGAAGCCGCCGCCCACGCGGCCCGCGACCACCCGCACCCCGTCCTCCGGCAGGCCGTACAGCGCGCACAGGGCGCGCCGCGTCAGGAACGGGGTCTGGGTGGAGGAGCGGACGGTCAGCCGCTCGCCCGTGCCGTTCTCCTTCGGCTCGAAGTACGCGACGCAGCCGTGGGTCTCCAGGCTGGCGTGCTGCACGCGCTGGGTGCGGAAGGTCTCCTCGTACACGACGTCCGACTCGGCGAACCCCCGCTCGACGTCGCCGATCTCCCCGTGCGCCTCGCCCGCCACGTTGTTCTCCGCGCGGGCGATCCGCGCCTCCGGGCCCTTGTCCCCGTGGAGCCGGGGCGCGCCCGGCCGCATCGCCTCCTCCGGGTCGGTGACGTGGGGGAGTTCCTCGTACGTCACCTCGATCCGGCGGCATCCCTCCTCGGCGGCCCGCTCGCTGTCGGCGACGACGGCGGCGACCCGCTGCCCGACGTACCGGACGACGTCGTCCAGGACGCGGGTGTCGTCCGGGTCCTCCGTGGGGTGCTCGTGGCGGGCGCTGGAGTACCGGGTCGCGGGCGCGTCCTCGTGGGTGAGCACGGCGCGCACCCCCGGCACGCGGAGCGCGGCCGCGGTGTCGATCGCGACGATCCGGGCGTGCGGGTGCGGGGAGCGCAGCAGCTTCATGTGCAGCAGGCCCGGGACCTCGACGTCGAAGGTGTAGCGGGCCCGCCCCGTGACGACCTCGGGTCCGGCGGGCGCGCCCACGTTCTTCCCGACCGCCTTTCCCGCGCAGGGCCGTTCGACGTGCTTCACCCCGCGCACGGCGTCCTCGATCGCCCGATAGCCGGTGCAGCGGCAGATGTTGCCCTTGAACGCCCGCGGCAGGTCGTCCAGCTTGCCGTCGTCGTGGGCGGAACCCCGCTCGGCCTCCAGGGCGGCGGTCGTCATGAGGAAACCGGCCGTGCAGAAACCGCACTGGTAGCCCTGCGCGTCGAGGAACCTCCGCTGCACCGGGTGCAGTTCGCCGTCCGGCGAGGCGAGCCCCTCGACGGTCGTCACGGCCCGCCCCTCGGCCCGCACCGCCGGATACAGGCAGCTGTGCACCGGTTCCCCGTCGACATGCACGGTGCAGGCGCCGCAGTCCCCGGCGTCACAGCCCTTCTTCACCCCGAACCAGCCGCGCTCGCGCAGATACGTGCGCAGACACTGCCCGGGCCGCGGCTCGTCGTCGAAGGGCCGGTCGTTGACACGGACGTGGAAGCTCATCGGGCGTCCTCCCCGACGCCACGGACCAGTTCGCGGCGCACTTCCTCCGCGAGGCGGAACCCCATGTGCCGCCGCCACTCGGGCAGTCCGTGGATGTCGTCGAACCAGTCCTCCTCCCGGACGGCGGCCGCGATCGCCGCCCGCAGCGCCTCGCGCGTCGGAGGCAGCGGGAACCAGAGCCGGAAGGGCCGCACCGTCGCCGCGCTGATCGTCACCGCCAGCGAACCGTCGACCGGATCGAGCGCCCCGACGACCAGGGCACCCGAACGGCCGAGCCCGTACAAGGAGGCCTGCCGGAAGGCCGTGCGACAGCCGAGGGCCCGCCCCGGCAGCGTGACCGAACGCAGCAGCTCGCCCTCCGCGAGGTCCTTGCGCCCGGCTCCCGTGACGAAGTCCACCACCTTCACCCGGCGCGACGAGCCGTCCTGAGCCCGGAGCAGGCACACGCCGTCGAGCGCGGCGGTCAGCGAGATCATCGGCCCGGCCGGAAGCCCGTTGCACAGGTTCCCGCCGACGGTCGCCATGTTCCAGATCTTGAACGAGGCGAGGAAGGCCCGGCAGCACTGCTCGAACAGCGGCGCCGCCGGAGCGTCCGTCGTCCGCCCGTACCGGGACAGTCGGGCGACCGTGCAGGTCGCGGCGATCTCCAGAGAGCCGTCCGCGTGCCGCGTGAGCGGCTCCCACCCCATCCGGCTCAGATCGATCAGCCGCCGCAGATGCGGCTGCGGCTCCGAGAACAGGTACGTGCCCCCGCCGAGCCACGCGTCACCGGGACGCCACGGCTCACGCAGCCGCGCGTCCCGTACGTCCGTCACCGTGTTCAGGTCCATGTCTCCCCACGCCTCCCGGTCACCGCTTTTCAGCCAGTGAAGCCCGGGAGAGGGAGGGGAAACGACTGGTGCGGACGCCGGAAAACCGCAAACCCGCAGGCCGGAGGACTGGATGATCGACCAGGGGCCCGGCCGCCCCGGGCGCGGCCGCTCCCGCCTGTCAGCCGGCGGGACGCGGAACCGCGGGGACGGGAGGGCTCAGCCGGTGAACGACCCGTGCCGTCCCGCCCCGGCCGCGAAGCGCGCGGCGCCCGACAGGGTCTCGCCGGCCGACAGGGGCACCATGCCGTGCCGCAGTTCGGCCGCGAGGGCCTCGGGTTCGGGAAGGCCGTGCTGTTCCCGGACGGACAGGCGGTCGTGGCGCAGGCACAGTCGGGGGAAGGCGGCGATCTCCCGGGCGAGTTCCTCCGCGGCGGCCCGGGCACGGCCCTTCGGCACGAGACGGTTGGCGAGCCCGATCTCATAGGCCTCGGTCGCCGGGACCGGTCGGCCGGTCAGGATCAGGTCCATGGCGCGGCTCTCGCCGATCAGCCGGGGCAGCCGGACCGTACCGCCGTCGATCAGGGGCACTCCCCATCGGCGGCAGAACACCCCGAAGACCGCGTCCTCCTCGACCACGCGCAGGTCGCACCAGAGGGCCAGTTCGAGGCCGCCGGCCACGGCGTGACCGGCGACGGCCGCGATGACCGGCTTGGTCAGCCGCAGCCGGGTCGGCCCCATCGGGCCGTCGCCGTCGGGGGCCACCCGGTTCCCGCGCTCGGTGCCGACGGCCTTGAGGTCGGCGCCCGCGCAGAACGTGCCGCCCTCGCCCCACAGCACCGCGACCGCGGCCTCCTCGTCGGCCTCGAACGCGCGGAAGGCGTCGGCCAGTCGGGAGGCCGTCGGCCCGTCCACGGCGTTGCGGGCGGCGGGCCGCGAGAGGACCACCGTGGTCACGGGTCCGTCGCGCTCGACGCGGACGGCGTCCTGCTCCGCCGGTGCCGCTGCTGCATCATCGGTCATGAGGGGCATTCTCGCGGGGCGGCCGGCCCGGCGGCCAGAGCGGACATCAGCCGGAACGGTCCAGCAGCAGGTCCCGCACGCAGCCGCGCAGCCAGGTGTGCGCAGGGTCGGCGTCGTGACGCGGATGCCAGGCGAGGCCGACCGGCAGGGGCGGCAGGTCGAGGGGGACGTCGAAGGCGACCAGGCCGAGGGCATCGGCCAGCGAGCGGCTCCGCGCGCCGATCAGGCCGACGAGGTCGGTGTCGCGGAGGAGGAACAGCGACGCCGGGTACGTGCCGACGCTCGCGACGACCCGCCGCCGCAGCCCGTGCTCGGCCAGCGCGGTGTCGATGGGGCCGTGCAGCCGTCCCCGGCGCGAGACGACCAGATGGTCCGCGTCCACCGCGAACCTCCGCCGTGTCAGGCGCCCCCGGAGCAGCGGGTGTCCCGCCCGGACGACCGCGAGCATGCGGTCGTCCAGGACGTGCTCGGTGTGCACCTCGGGATGGACGGTGTCGATGACGCCGATCTCCAGGTCGGCGACGCCCTCCCGCAGCGTCGGCGCGTCGATGTGGCTCTCGTTCAGGAACCGCAGCCGCACCTGCGGGGCCTCGCGTCCGGCACGGTCGAGCAGCGCGGGGCCGAGCAGCGCGGGATGGGAGTCCTGGCCGAGCACCGTGAACGTGCGCGCGACGGTACGGAGATCGGTGGGGCCCGACGCCGCGAACAGCGCCCTGGCCCGCTCCACGACCGCGCCGACCTCGGCCCGTACGGACAGCGCGTACGGCGTCGGCACCATCGCGCGCCCGGCGCGCACCAGGATCGGATCGCCGAGCGCCTTGCGGATCCGGCCCAGGGTGCGGCTGGTGGCCGGCTCGGACAGATGCAGCCGCCGGGCCGCGCCGCGCACGCTCTGTTCCTCCAGGAGGACGTCGAGGGCGAGGAGGAGATTGAGGTCGAGGCCGGTCGGGTCCGTCGATTGCGTCATGCGCACTCACCCCTTGCGAAAGATGCACTGGAAGTAATCCACGGGCCGAGCCTACGGTGGGCGCACACCCCCTCACCACGACGCTCCCCGGAGGAGCCATGTCCTCGCCTGCCCTCGCACCGCCCTCCACCGCCCCGGCCGGCACCCCGCCGAGCCCGCTCAAGAGGTCGACCCTGCTCGCCCTGTGCGCCTGCGTCCTCGTCGCGCAGAGCATGGTCGCCGCCATCAACCTCCTCATCCCCCAACTCGCCGCCTCCTCCCTCCACCCGTCCGCCACCGAGCTGCTGTGGACGGTGGACGCGTACGTCATCGTCTTCGCCGGACTGCTCATCCCCGCCGGGGCGTTGGGCGACCGCCGGGGCCGCAAGGGCGTACTGCTCGCCGGACTCGTCCTGTTCACCGCCGGGGCCACGCTCAGCGCCCTGGCCGCGTCGCCCGCGCTGCTGATCGCCGGCCGCGGGGTGTCCGGCGCCGGGGCCGCCTGCATCACGCCCGCGACCATGTCGATCCTCGTGCAGCTCGCCGGACCGGAACACCGGGCCCGGGCGCTCGCCTCCTGGACCCTCGCCATCGGCCTGGGCGGCCTCGTGGGCAACGCCGGCGGGGGAGCGGTCGGCCAATTCCTCTCCTGGCGGGCCCTGTTCTGGGTGATGGTCCCCCTGGGCGCGCTGCTCGCCCTGACCGTCGCGGTCGCCGTGCCGCGCACCGAACGCTCCCCGCACGGACACCCCGACCCCCGCGGCACCCTGCTCCTCGTCGCGGCCCTGGTCGCCCTCCTCGCGGGCATCATCGAAGGCCCGGCGTACGGCTGGACCTCACCCCGCATCCTCGTCCTCTTCACGGTGGGCGCGGCCCTGACCGGCCTGTTCACCTGGTACGCGCTCCGCTCGCCGGCCGCCCTGTTCGACCCGCGGGTCTTCCGCTCCCGGAGGCTGCGCGCCGCCGTCCTCGGCACGGCCACCGGCTTCTTCGGCCTCTTCTCGCTCTTCTACGCCAACTCGCAGTACCTGCAGTACGTCAAGGGGTACGGCCCCGCCGTCACCGGCCTCGCCATCGTCCCGCTCACCCTCGGCATGGCCGTCTTCCCCAAGGTCGCCACCCGCTGGCAGGCCGCCTCGGGACCGCGCCCCACCGTCGCCACCGGCCTTTTCCTGATCGGCGCCGGACTCCTGGGCGCCTCCACCGCCGGCGCGGCCACGCCGTACGCGCTGTACGCCTGCTGGCTCCTCGTGATCTCGGCGGGAACCGGCCTGTGCATGCCGGCCCTGACGGTCGGCGTCGTCTCCTCCCTCCCCGCGCACCGGGCCGGCCTCGGTTCGGGCCTCGGCACCTCGGCGAGGGAGATGGGCGCGGCCCTCGGCGTGGCCGTCACCGGCACCGTGCTCGCCGTCCACGCCGCCGACGCCCGCGCGGGGTCCTTCGCCGACGCGATGAGCCCGGCGCTGCGCACGGCGGGCGCGGTCGTCCTGGTCGCCACGGTCCTGGTCGCCGTCGGCTACCGCACCGGGGCCGGCGAAGCCGGTTCCACCCGCTGAGGGACCCGCCCCCTCAGGCCGGTGTGGGCCGGATGGCGCAGGCGGCGCGCGGCAGAGCCCGTACCGCGAGACGGTGGCCGGACCCTGGGACAGACGGCGGTCCGGTGGCCGACGAGGGCCCGGACGGCCGTTCGCCCGGCCGGATCCGCGCCACGGACACGGTCCGCCGTCCCCGGTCCCGCAACCGAGGAGGTAGCGCATGCCCCGCCGTGTCCCCACCGCGTCCGCCGGACGGAACTCCACGAGCTCCGCCCGTGGCCGCACCGGACCCCGCCCGAGGCGCCGATTCCGTACGGCCGCCGCCGGGACGCTCGTGGCGGCCGCCGTCCTGGGCGGCACCGCGACGACACCGGCCGGCGCCGCGCCACCGGCCCTGTCGGGCCGAGCTTCGGCTCCCGCGGCGGTTCCGGCGGGCCCCGCCCCGTACGGCTCCGGGCACGGCGACCCGGCGCTCCAGCGGGCCCTCGCCGACCTGGTGGCGGCACCCGGCGGGCCGCCCGGCGCGATCGTGGTCCTCACGCGGGACGGCGTACGGCGGGTCTACCGGGCCGGTACGGCCGAGGTCGGCACGGGACGCCCGCCCGGGGTCGAGGACCACATGCGCATCGCCAGCGTCGCCAAGGCCTTCAGCGGTGCGGTCGCGCTGAGTCTGGTCGACCGGCGCGCCCTGGACCTGGACGACACGATCGGCCGTGTCCTGCCCCAACTTCCGTCCGCCTGGCATGCGGTGACGCTACGTCAACTGCTCCAGCACACCAGTGGACTTCCGGACTTCAGCAAGAGCCAGGCCTTCCAGGACATCGTCCGCGCAGACCCCCGCCACCACTTCGACTCCCGCCGCCTCCTCGACTTCGTGGCCGACCAGCCGCTCGCCTTCCCGCCGGGCAGCCGCTACGCCTACTCCAACTCGGACAACATCGCGGTCGCCCTGATGGCGGAACGGGTCACCGGCCGCCCGTACGAATCGCTGCTGCGACAGCTCGTGTACCGCCCGCTCGGCCTGACGGAGACCAGCCTCCCCCAGGGCTACCTGCTTCCGCGCCCCTTCCTGCACGGCTACTTCACCGCCCCCGGCGAGCAGCCGGAGGACGTGAGCGAGGCGGTCAGCGCCTCCGGCGCCTGGGCGTCGGGCGGCATCGTCTCCACCCCCGCCGACCTGAGCAGGTTCATCGGCGGCTACGCGGGACCGGAGCTGCTGACCCCCGCCACCCGCCGCGCCCAGCAGGACTTCCTCCCCGGCGGAGCCTCCGAACCGGCCGGCCCCGGCGCCAACGCGGCCGGTCTGGGGCTCTTCCGCTACACCACCCGCTGCGGCACGGTCCTCGGTCACACCGGCAACACCCCCGGCTACACGCAGTTCGCCGCGTCGACGAGGGACGGCCGGCGCACGGTGACGGTCTCGGTCTCCAGCCAGGTCACGACGGACCCGGCCCTGCTGACCCGGCTGCGCGCGGTCGAGGAGCAGTTCGTCTGCGCGCTGCTCGACGACCGGGGCCCGGGCTCCTGGGGGCTTCGACCGTAGGAGCGGAAGACGGACGGGCGCCGACCCCTTACGCGGCGGAGGGTTTCCCCTTAGCCTCACCCCAGCGTTCAAGTTACCCGCCGGTCAAGAGAGTTGGCGGGCGCACCGGGTCCGGAGGCCGCCATGAGTTCCGCGCAGTCCCTGCTCGACGACCGGCCGCCCTCGGTGGCGCACCTCTTCCTCTCGCGGGTCGCGGCCACACCTGACCGGGAGGCCTACCGCCACCCGGTGGCGGTGGGCCACGGCGCCTCCGGAACGGAGGAGTGGCGCTCGCTGACCTGGGCCCAGACCGCCGAGCGCGTGACGGCGATCGCGGCCGGGCTGCTCGCCCTCGGGCTGCGGACCGAGGAGCGGGTGGCCATCTCCTCCGCGACCCGGGTGGAGTGGATCCTCGCCGATCTGGGCGTGATGTGCGCGGGCGCCGCCGCGACCGCCGTCTACCCGAGCACCAACGCCGACGAGACGGCGTACATCCTCGCCGACTCCGACAGCCGGGCGGTCTTCGTCGAGAACGCCGAGCAACTGGCCAAGGTCGTCGAACACGCCGACCGGCTGCCCGGGCTCGGCCACGCGATCCTCTTCGACCCGGAGGCGGACCTTCCCCCGGTCGAGGGGCTCGAGGTGCTGAGCCTCGCCGAGCTGGAGAAGCGCGGCACGGCGTACCTCCAGGAGCACCCGGAGGCGATCCGCGCGACGGTCGAGGCCATCGAACCCGAGCAGCTCGCCACCCTGATCTACACCTCCGGCACGACCGGCCGCCCGAAGGGCGTGCGCCTGGTGCACGACTGCTGGTCCTACCAGGGCGTCGCACAGGAGGTCAGCGGGCTGCTCGAACCCGACGACGTGCAGTTCCTGTGGCTGCCGCTGTCCCACGTCTTCGGCAACGCCCTCATCTCCGGTCAGGTGCGGACCGGACACGTGATCGCGGTGGACGGGCGCGTCGACCGCATCATCACCAACCTGCCCGTCGTCCGGCCCACCGTGATGGCCTCGGCGCCGAGGGTCTTCGAGAAGGTCTACAACGGCATCGCGGCGAAGGCGAGGGCCGAGGGCGGCGCCAAGTACAAGATCTTCCTGTGGGCGGCGAAGGTCGCCCGCGACCACGCCAGGACCGGGCAGGAGAGCCTGGTGGCGACGGGGAGCCGCAAGGTGCCCCTGTGGCTCGGCGTCCGGCACGCGCTCGCCGACAGGCTGGTCTACGGAAAGATCCGGGCGGCGTTCGGGGGCGCGCTGCGCGGCAGCGCCTCGGGCAGCGCCGCGCTCGCCCCCGACATCGCGTACTTCTTCGCCGGCGCGGGCGTGCCCGTCCTGGAGGGCTACGGCCTGACCGAGACCAGCGCGGCCTGCACGGTCAACCCGGCCGACGACTACCGGGTGGGCACGGTCGGCAGGCCCCTGCCGGGCACCGAGGTCCGCATCGCCGAGGACGGGGAGATCCTGCTGCGGGGCCCCGGAGTCATGCGCGGCTACCACAACCTTCCGGAGAAGACCGCCGAAGTCCTGGAGAGCGACGGCTGGTTCCGCACGGGGGACATCGGCGAGATCGACGCGGAGGGCTTCGTCCGGATCACCGACCGCAAGAAGGATCTGTTCAAGACCTCGGGCGGCAAGTACGTGGCGCCCACGGAGATCGAGGGCCGGTTCAAGGCGGTCTGCCCGTTCGTCAGCAACATCCTGGTCATCGGCAACGGCCGCAACTACTGCACCGCCCTGATCGCCCTCGACGAGAGCGCGATCATGCCCTGGGCGGCGTCGCACGGCCTCGGGGGCCGCGGCTACGCCGAGGTCGTCTCCTCGCCGGAGGTGCACGCCCTGATCGACGGCTTCGTGCGGCGCGTCAACGGCGACCTCCAGCGCTGGCAGACGATCAAGAAGTTCGCGGTCCTGCCGCGCGACCTCGACGTCGAACACGGCGAGCTCACCCCGAGCCTCAAGGTCAAGCGGCCCGTCGTGGAGCGCGAGTACGCCGAGCTCGTCGAGGCCCTGTACGAGGGCGCCCGCGAGGCCTGAGGCCCGCCCGCCGGGCCGTCCGTGTCCGGGCTCTCAGGTCTCCAGCACCTCCACGTGGTCGCCGATCGCGACCGCCAGGACCCGTGAGCCCGGTTCGGTGGTGCGCCAGCGGTGGCGGACGCCGCCGGACAGCAGCAGCGTGTCCCCGCGCCCCAGCCGGTGGACGCGGCCGTCGGCCTCCACCTCCACCGCGCCGTCCGCCACGTACAGCAGCTCGTCGTTGCGGTGCCGGAACTCGCGGTCCGCCTCGTGCGCGCCGACGAACTCGAGGGCGTGCAGCTGGTGACGGCCGCGCACCACCGGCCGCACGCGCGCCTCCCGGTCGAGGCCGCTGTCGTCGTCCGCGCGCACCACGTCGACCGTACGGGTCGTGTCGGAGGCGGCGAGCAGCTGGACCGCCGTGGTGCCGAGGGCGTCCGCGATCCGCTGGAGCGAACGCATGCTGGGGCGCGCCCGGTCGTTCTCGATCTGGCTGAGGAACGGGGACGAGAGCCCGCTGCTCCGCGCCACCTCGGCGAGCGTCAGATCGAGTGCCCGGCGCCGGCGGCGCACGGCGGCGCCCACCCTCGGTGTGTTCGCGGCCTCCATGGATGTCCCGTCCTTCCCCTCCGGCGCCCGGCGGACGCCTGACGGCACCTTACGCGGCGCACCGCGCGGACCCGGAGACGGTTTCGTACTCCCGACACACGCCCGTCACACAACGCCCCTACCGTCAAAGTCGGTTGTTCTCATCAAAGAAAGTTTGAAGGAGGAGCTCCGACGTGCCCCCGATCGACCAGAACTCACGCCGCCGACGTCCCACCGGCCTCATCGCCCTCGACGAGACGGCCGCGTCCGAGGGCTACACCCTCTACGCCCCGCTCACCGGCGCCGGCGAGGTCCACCTCATCGACCTCCACGGCCGCACCGTCCACCGCTGGGACCTCCCGTACCGCCCCGGCCGCCATGCCCGGCTGCTCACCGACGGCACCCTCGCCTACAACGGCGTGCTCCCGGGGGAGAAGGCCCTCTTCCCCATGTGGCACAAGTACCGGGGCGGCGTCATGCTCCGCGCGGCACCCGACGGCACCGTGCTGCGCGAGCACCGGGACCCCCTCCAGCACCACGACGCCCACCACCTCGACGACGGCCGCATCCTCTACACCGCCCTGGAACCCCTCACCGGCGCCGAGGCCGAGGCCGTACGGGGCGGAGTGCCCGGCTCCGAGGCCGAAGGCGGTGCGGTCTGGGCCGACACCATCAAGGAGGTCGGCCCGGACGGCGAGCTCCTGTGGTCCTGGCGCGCCGCCGAGCACCTCGACCGTGACTCCTTCCCGCTGCACGAGGCCTACGCCCGCGAGCACTGGCCGCTGATCAACAGCGTCACGCCCCTGCGCGACGGCAACATCCTCGCCAGCCTGCGGAGCGTCTCGGCCGTCGTCGTCATCAGCCGCGCCACCGGCGAGATCCTCTGGCACAGCCGCCCCGGCACCGTCAGCCAGCAGCACGCGCCCACCGAACTCGACGACGGACGGCTGCTCGTCTTCGACAACGGCGTCTTCCGGCCCGGCCACGACGTCCCGTACTCCCGCGTCATCGAGATCGACCGGACCGCCGGCGACGTCGTGTGGGAGTACCACGACCCGGCCCACGAGTTCTTCTTCGCGCCCTTCATGGGCTCCGCGCAGCGCCTGCCGAACGGCAACACGCTCGTCACCGACTCTCCGTCCGGGCGGCTGTTCGAGGTCACGAAGGACGGCTACCTGTGCTGGGAGTACGTCGTCCCGTACTTCGCCGGCTACGGCGAGAGCGAGGTCCGCGGCCTCTTCCCGTCCGAGCCCAACGCCGTCTTCCGCGCCTACCGCTACACCGCGGCGGAGATCCCGTGGCTGGAGGAGACGGCATGACGACCGCACCCGCCTCCGCCCCCACGGCGGAAGCCGTCGACGCGCCCGTCCCGCTGCGGCGCCTGGCCCCCCTCGCGGCCCAGCACGTCCTCGCGATGATCGCCGCCCCCGTCTCCACCGTCTTCCTCGTCGCCGGCACCCTGAGGACGACGCCCGGCGTGACGGCCTCACTGCTCAGCACCGTCCTGCTCCTGTGCGGCGCGGGCGCCCTGCTCCAGTCCCTCGGCGTGTGGCGGATCGGCGGCCGCCTGCCGTTCGTCATGCTGCCCGGCGGCGCCGCGACCGCGCTGTTCCTCCAGATCGCCCAGGAACACGGACCGGCGACCGCCACCGGCGCGGTCCTCCTCGCGGCCGCGCTGCTGCTCGCGGTCCTGCCCCTGTACGCCCGGGTCGTACGGCTCTTCCCGCCCCTCGTCATGGGCGTGACCGTGCTGCTCATCGGGGTCGCGATGATCCGGGTCGCCGCCCGGCTCGTGACCGGGCCGGACGGCACGGGCGAGCCGCGCGCGGTGCTCCTCGCCGCGCTCACCGTGGCGGCGACCGTCGCCGCGTACGTGTTCCTGCGCGGCGTCTGGCGGCAGACCTCCGTCCTGCTCGGGATGGCGGCGGGAACCGCCGTCGCGGTGGCGACCGGCCTCGGCTCCTTCCGCCCCGCGGCGGGCGGCGGCTTCGCGCTGCCCGTGCTCCTGCCCTTCGGCGCACCGCGGTTCGACCTGGCGGCCGCGCTTCCGCTCCTCGTGTTCAGCCTCACCACGCTGGCCGAGATCACCGGGCAGACCGTGCTCAACAGCGAGACCGTCGGCCGGACTCCCGCCCCCGAGCGGGACGTTCCCCGCGTCGCCCGCGCCGACGCCCTGGTGTCCCTGGTCGGCGGCCTCTTCGGCACCTCCCTCATGGTCACCAGCGCCGAGAACATCGGCATCGGCCGGCTCACCGGGGTCCGCAGCCGCTTCGTGACCGCCGGCGCCGGGGTGCTCCTCGTCGTGCTCGGACTGGCCACGCCCGTCTCCCGGGCCCTGGCGGGCATCCCCGAGGCCGTCGTGGGCGGCTCCGCCCTCGTCGTCTACGCCGTGATCGCCGTCATGGGCGTCGAGATGCTCCGCCGGGCCGATCTGTCCGGCACGGGGCCGGGCTCGCTGACGGCCGCGCTCGCCCTCACCGTGGGACTGCTGCCGCTGCTCAGCCCGGACCTGTACGCGGGGTTCCCCGGCTGGGCCCGGACGATCCTCGGCAGCGGCGTCGTCGCCGGCACCCTGACGGCGGTCCTCCTCACCGCACTGCTCGGCCGCGTCCGCCCCGGGGAGCCCGACCCCGGCCCTTAGGGCGCGTATCGAGTCGTGATCAATGTGCGGGACGTGCCTCCGTGGCACGGTCCGGTCCGACAGACGGTCTTACGCGCCGCGAGTGCAACCGGCCGATCCGGATCGGGAGTTCATCGAGCCGTACCTGCCGATCGGCGAGTACGGCCCGTACCCCGAGCGACTGCGGCAGCAGTTCGAGGGCGTGATCTGGCGGTTCAGGACGGGCGGGCAGTGGCGGGGGATGCCGACGGAGTCCGGCGCCTGGTCGACCGTCCACCACCGCATCCGGCCGGACGCGGTCGCCGGGGACAAGGCGTGCCCGTCCCGGGGATCCGCGCCCACCTGCGCGAACGCCGTACCGAGGCGGTCATCCCGGAGGAGAAGGACCAGGCCGCCAACTGCGCGCCGAGGTGCCGGACGCCAAGGGAGGGCAGGAGTCGAGTCAACGGTCGACCAGCCGTGGACGCGGGGCCCCACCCGTGGATTCCGCGTCGGTGTCGTCGGTGCCGACCGGGCCGCGGGGAAGCATCCGGTCCAGCCACTTCGGCAGCCACCAGTTGGTCCGGCCGAGGAGTGTCATGGTCGCCGGTACCAGCACCATGCGCACGACCGTGGCGTCGATGAAGATCGCGGTGGCCAGGCCGAGCCCGAACATCTTGGCGGAGGGGTCCTCGGCGACGGCGAAGGACAGGAAGACCGCCACCATGATGAGGGCGGCCGAGGTGATGATCCGGGCGGTGCGCGAGACGCCCTCGACGATCGCCGTGCCGTTGTCGCCGGTGCGCAGGTACTCCTCGCGTACGCGGGAGAGGAGGAACACCTCGTAGTCCATCGACAGGCCGAACAGGATGGCGAAGAGGAACATCGGGATGAACGACACGATCGGAACCGTCGCTTCCAGCCCGATGAGTGCGCCTCCCCAGCCCCACTGGAAGACCGCGACCATGATGCCGTAGGCCGCGCCGATGCTCAGCAGATTCAGCAGCACCGCCTTGAGCGGTACGAGTACCGAGCGGAAGACCAGCATCAGCAGCAGGAACGACATCGCCAGCACGGCGGCGACGAACACCGGCAGGCGTTGGCTGGTGCGTCGGCCCACATCGGACAGGCTCGCGGCGGCGCCGCCGACGTGGGCCCTGGCCGGGCCGTGCCCGATCGCCGTGGGCAGCACCTTGCTGCGCAGCCGGGCGATGGTGTCGGCCGTGGCCTTGTCCTGAGGACCGGTGGTCGGGAACACCACGAGGGTCGCGATGCCGGTGGCCCGATCGATGTGCGTCGGCGCGACGGATGCGATGCCCGGATCCGCCGCGACCGTCGCGACGAGTCGGTCCAGCATTCCCGGATCACCGGTGGGGTCCGCGGCGATGACGAGGGGACCGTTGGTGCCCGGGCCGAACCCCTCGGCGACGAGGTCGTAGGCCCGGCGCTCGGTACGGCTGTGGGGCAGTGAGCCGTCGTCGGGCAGGCCGACGCGCAGGCCGAGCACGGGCAGCGTCGCCGTCAGCAGCAGCGCCGCGGCGCCGACCGCGTACGGCACCGGGTGCCGGCTGACGTGCCCGATCCAGCGACGCCACCCGGCGGCGGGGACGGCGCCCGCCGCCGCGCCCTGCCGCCGGCCGAGCCGCCCGGCCCGAAGAGCCCGGCCGATCCGGCCGGCCCGGCCAAGGCGCGGGCCGGCCGCGCCGAGGAAGGCCGGCAGCAGCGTCACCGACGCGAGCACCATGATCAGGACGACGATCGAGACGGCGAGCCCGCCCACCGTCATGAACGGCACGTTCGCGACCGCCAGGCCGAGGATCGACACGACGACGGTGCCGCCGGCGAAGACCACCGGCCGCCCCGCCGTGGCCACCGCTCGCCCCGCCGCCTCGCGGGGATCGAGCCCGCGCGCGAGGTACTCCCGGTGCCTGGCGAGCACGAACAGCGCGTAGTCGATGCCCACTCCGAGCCCGACCATGCTGCCCAGGACCGGTGCGAAGGCGGGGACGTCCGTGACCCCCGCCAGGACCGTCATCGTGGCGACCCCGACGGTCAGCCCGAAGACCGCCATGCCGATCGGCAGCGCGGCGGCGACGAGCGAACCGAACGCCAGGAACAGGATCGCGGCCGCGGCGAGGAGGCCGATCAGTTCGCTCGCGCCGCCGTCGGGGTCGGAGAAGGCGTAGAAGAGGTTCCCGCCCATCTCGATGCGCAGGGGCAGTTCGGCGCGCAGCCGGTCGCCGAGTTCGACGAGGGCGTCGAGGTCTTCGGCCGACAGTCGGCTCTGGTCGGGGTACTGCACCCGGACGACCGCGATCCGCCCGTCGGCCGAGACGAGGCCGCCGCGCACGGCGGTGTCCCCGCCCGCGTCGAGCGCCCCCGCCGGGTCGCTCGTGCCGAGCACGTGAGGCAGCCGCTTCACCTCGGCCCGCAGCCGCGTGAGAGCGGTGCGCGCGCCGTCGTCGAAGAACGTCGCACCGCCGTCGAGGGGGGTGACGACCACTTGGGCGGTCATCCCCTCCTGTCCGGTGCCCGCCCGCTCGATCAGTTCCGCGGCCCGCTGGGAGTCCAGGCCCGGAGCGGTCATCGAGTCCGCGGTCCGCCCGCCGAAGGCGACGGCGGCGAGGACGGCGAGCGTGGCGGCGACCAGCCATGCCGCGATCACCCGCCAGGGATGGCGGGCGGCGCTTGCGCCCAGGCGCAACAGGGCTTTCGAGAGCATCGGGTCCTCCAACCACCTCGTCGGCCGTCCTTGTACGGCCGCCGACACCGAGGCTCGTCGCCACGGCGCTCCGCGGCATCGGCCCGCGGGCCGCGGATCCGTCGGCCCCGGGGCGGAGTGACGACCCGTCCTTTCGGCCGATGCGCGGCACGCCGCAGTCCGTACGCTGAGAACCGTGCTCCGAGACGACCTGCGAACCCTGTGGACCGAACCCCGGCCGCCCGACGCGCCCGCCCGGGTGCGGCGGGACTGGGCGCTGCTCGCCGCGGGCCTGGCCGGTGTGGCGCTGGAGGCCACCCTGCGCGAGAACGTCGTGTGGCGGCCGGTGGCGGTGGTGCTCGCCGTATGGCCGTGCCTGCTGCTCCTGTGGCGCCGGACCCACCCGCTGGCCATGGTGACGCTGGCGTTCGGCTCGGTGGTCCTGCTTCCGGTGGCCTCGCTCGTCGCCGCACCGCGCGAGCCCGTCGGCCTGTACACCGGCGCGGTCGTGCTCGTGCTGGTGTACGCGCTGCCCCGGTGGGGATCGGGACGCGAGGTCGTGCTGGGCGCCTCGGTGATCCTCGCGGCCGGCGCGCTGTGTTCCGTCACGGACGAGACCCCGTTCCTCGAGAACCTCGTGGGCATCGCCTTCCTGCTGCTGCCCGGTGTGATCGGGGCCGCCGTACGGTTCCGGGGGACCGCTCGCGAGCGGCAGGTGGAGCAGGTGCGCTCCCGCGAGCGCGAGCAGCTCGCCCGGGAACTGCACGACACGGTGGCCCACCACGTGTCGGCCATGGTGATCATCGCCCAGGCGGGCCGGGTGCTCGCGGGCACCGACCCGTCCGCCGCCGTCGCGGCGCTGGAGGGGGTCGAGGAGGAAGGGGCGCGCACGCTGGAGGAAATGCGCGCCATGGTTGCCGCGCTGCGCGACCGCGGGGTCGGCGCCGAGCTGGCGCCCCCTGCCGGAGTCGCGGATCTGGAGCGCCTGGTGCGCACCCCGGGTGGTCGCCTCAGGGTCGACCTGGGGCTCGACGGCGAACTGGACGCGCTGCCCCCGGCCTTGGACGCGGCCGTCTACCGCATCGTGCAGGAGTCGGTGACCAACGCGCTGCGCCATGCGGTCGACGCGACCGAGCTCGTCGTCCGGGTCTCCGCGGAACGGCACACGGTACGGGTGAGCGTGCGCGACGACGGTCGGCGCACCGGCCGGGGGCGCGACGGGTACGGACTCACCGGACTGCGGGAGCGCGCTACCCTGCTCGGCGGCACACTACGAGCCGGCCCGGGTGCCGACCGGGGCTGGCATGTCGAAGCCGAACTGCCGAGAGCGAGGAACGAGATCCGTGTCCATGCGCGTCCTCGTCGCTGACGACCAGACGATCATCCGCACCGGGTTGCGGATCATTCTGAACGCCCAGCCCGGCATCGAGGTGGTCGGCGAGGCCGCCGACGGGCGGGAAGCGGTACGTCTGGCCCGCGAACTACGCCCCGACGTCTGCCTGTTCGACATCCGCATGCCCGTACTCGACGGGCTCGAGGCCACCCGGCTGGTCGCCGGCCCGGGCGTCGCCGACCCGCTGGCCGTGGTCGTCATCACGACGTTCGACCTCGACGAGTACGTCTACGGCGCGCTGCGTGCCGGCGCCCGCGGATTCCTCCTCAAGGACACGGGGCCGGACCTTCTGGCGCAGGCCGTACGGTCGGCGTCCGACGGTGAGGCGCTCATCGCGCCCAGCGTCACCGTCCGTCTGCTCCAGGCATTCGCGGACCTGCCCGCCGGCCGGCCCGTGGCCCAGCCGGTCTCCCCCGTCACCGCCCGCGAGGAGCAGGTGCTCCTCGCCGTCGCTCGCGGGCTGACCAACACCGAGATCGCCGATGTGCTGCACATCAGCCTCAGCACGGTGAAGACGCATCTGGCCAGCCTGATGGCCAAACTCGGCGCCCGCAACCGGGTCGAGATCGCGATGTGGGCCTACGAAACGCGCCGTATCCTCCCCGGAACCTGAGCCGGGTGCCGGGCCGTGTCCCCTGAGTCCCCGCCCGGGCATCGGCGCACCGGTCGGCTCACGTCGGCTCCACGTGCCTCGCCCGCCCCGGAGCGTGACGTACCAGGAGGCCGGAACCGGGACGGTGGGACACCCGATACGACAAGACCCCCGACAGCTGTCTCGCCGGTCTCCGCCCGCACGCCTCGACGGTCTGGATCGAAGACCTCACCAGGACCACCCGACGGTCACGACTCGATGCGCGCCCCGGGGCCCGCCCTCGGGACCCGATCTCAGGGCCGGCCCTCAGGGGAACCCGGACGGGCTCACCGCCGGGCCGCCACGACGCCGTCCCGTCGTGGCGACACCGGACGACGGCCTACGCGACCGGGCCGCGCTCGTGGGGGATCCGTTCCCCGGCCTCGACCGCGACGGGCAGCCGGTTCTCGGCCGGCGGCAGCGGGCAGGTCGCGAAGTCGGTGTAGGCGCAGGGCAGATTGGTCGCGCGGTTGAAGTCGAGCACGACCGTGCCGTCGGGCCCGGGGGCCCCGACCGTGAGGTTCCGGTTGGCCGCGTACGTGGTGACGCCCGAGGTCGCGTCGGTGAACAGCAGCGTGAGGCTGCCGGGCGCGTGCCCGTTGAAGGCGGTCAGGCTCAACTCCCGCCCGTCCAGCCGGAAGACGACCCGTCCCGGAGCGTCGTACACGTGCTGGAGGCCCTCGACGGAGGCGCCGACCGTCGTCGGCCGCGGCTCGTCGAAGACCTCGTAGCGGCCCGTGACCACCCAGCGCGGATCGGGCTCGTACGCCGGCGTGCCGGTGAACGCGACCCGCAGCGGGTGACCGGGGTGCCGCGGGCGGACGATGTCGTTGCCGCCGCGCTTGGCGACCTCGATCACGGTGTCGCCCCAGACGGCGTCGACGCCGCCGCGCTCCGGGACGACGCCGAAGAGGTGCCGCCCCCGGACCGCTTCGCCGCCGACGACGAGTTCGTCGCCCTCGCCGAGCTCCACGGCGACGCCCTCGGGCCCCGTGGACCAGGTCCCTGGCACGCCGGGGAAGGACTCGGGCTCGGCGGAGAGCCAGTGCAGACCGGTGATCGCGAGGAAGCCGTGCTCCGAGGCGAGCCGGGCGTCCTTGTCCCGGTGCCACGCCTCCCACTCCTCGGCGAAGACCTCCGGATCGGGAACGGATATGTCGCGGACGCTCATGCGTCTCCTCCTGCTGCGGTGGATGGTGTGATGCGCGCGGTCGCGTGGCCCGCCGCGAAGGCGGGGGGCAACGGAGCGCGGGGCAGGACGAGGCCGTCAGGAGGCGCCCGGGATCAGCCGGGGCGTGCGCGTCGGTGTCCGGACGCCGGGTCGAGGCCTCGGTGTCAGCCGGAACACGCCATGGTCGTGACGCGCACGTAGTCCACGTGCCGGCGCGTCACGAGAAGGCTCATGGGTTCAGGAGAACACAACTCCGGTGCGGGGCGCCAGTGATCGCCGCATTCGGCCGCCGGTGGTCAGGCGACCTTGGTGCCCTGGTCGTCGCAGGGCAGGCCGATGGCCGGGCTGTGGGCGAGGAAGTCGCGGGTGGCCTGCCTCTCCACCTCGGTGATCGCCGTCGGCTCCACGTCGATGATGCCGCCGAAGGGCCGGTCGACGTCCCGGATGATGACCAGCATCGTCGTCAGGAGCGCGGTGATCACCGTCAGGGTGACCAGCTGACCGCGGTTGTTCTTCCGGGGCAGACAGATGCCCAGGGCCGTCACGGTGATGAAGAGGGTGGCGAGCAGGAACCAGAAGATGGCGCTGGGAATGCTCGCGCTCGCCTGGGTGAGGCGCTCCTCGCGCTCGTCGGAGCGCTTGTTGTCGGCGGAGACCAGCATGCCGAAGACCGGCTGGCCCTGCAGGGTCCGGAAGGTCAGGCGGAAGTCCGTCGACCACACACTGGGCGCCGGCGATCCGTGGCCGTCGGACATGGCCGGCCATTCCTGCTCGCGTACGGCTCGGGCGTAGCAGACGGCGTCGGCCTGGATCCGCGCCCGCTGCACCTGCGGCGCGTACTCGGCGGTCTCCACGAGCTGGTCCAGGGCCCGGGCTTCGCCGCGCGAGGCGACCTCGGCCTTGCCGTACGAGCCGTTGGCGGTGACCAGGACGAAGGAGAGCAGCAGGACGGTCATCGTGAGGAGCGGGCCGACGAGGTCCTTCACCGCCATGCCCGTGTCGTCGTCCTCTTTGAGCAGCCTCGGCCTTAGGAACCGGTTCGCCGCGAGACCTGCGAGCAGAGCGACGACGGCGACGACGATGACGAGCAGCACGAGAGGGACACCTCCGGGAACGGCCGGAAGTCTCCGGTGACTCCGGCGGGGAGCCGATCATCGCCCGAGGTGTCATGGGGCGGGAACAGAGGAAACGTTCGCTCGCCCACGCACGGGGGACACGCGTTGGGCCGCGCGGCGCAGGCCCGTGGCCGGGCGGACTCGCGGGTCCGGCAGGGGAATGGGGCCTCCATGCCCCTTATGGCACCCGTCCGGGAACACAAGTTTGAGACGTGAACGTGTGTCCGGTTCGCTTCGGTCAGGATGTGTGGCGTACAACCTGTGACCGGTCCGTTCAACGAGGTGCGCGGGCACTCGCTACCACCGAGCCCTGGAGTCAGACAGATGCGTTTCGGCCTGCTGGGCCCGATCACGGCGCAGGACGCCGCCGGCCCTCTCGTCATCGGCAGCACGAAGGTCCGGATCCTGCTCGGCATCCTGCTCCTGAAACGCGGCCAGGTGGTCTCCTCCGACGAGCTCAAGGCCGCCCTGTGGGGCACCGACCTGCCCGCGACGGCCTCCAGTTCGCTGCACAACCACGTGACGCGTCTGCGCAGGACGCTGGGCCCCGAGGGAGCCGCCCGGCTGCGCTCGGTGCCGCCCGGATACGTCCTGGACGTGGACCGCGGCGCGCTCGACAGCGACCGGCACGAGGAGCTCCTCGCCACCGCCCGCACCGCCCGGCACAAGGAGGACTGGGAGACCGTACGGGAGGCGTGCGCGACGGCCCTGGGGCTCTGGCGGGGGAGCCCGCTCGCGGACCTTCCCGGACTCGGCCAGAGCCTGCGGTACGGGCCGGGCCTCCAGGCCCTCGACGAGGCCCGGCTCGTCGCCCTGGAATGGCGCTGCGAGGCCGACCTGCGCCTCGGCCGGTACGACGGCCTCGCGGCGGAGCTGTACGCGCTCACCGAACAGCACCCGCTGCGCGAGGGCCTCCACCGCCATCTGATGCTGGCCCTGCACCGCACCGACCGCCAGGCGGAGGCCCTGGCCGTCTTCCACCGGCTCCGCAGGATCCTGGCGGAGGAGCTCGGCGTCTCGCCCGGCCGCGCCGTGCAGGAGGCGCTCGCGGACATCCTCCGGGGCCACGGCGAGCCCGAGCCGAAGACCCCGGCCCCCGCGCCCGCGCCCGAACCCGCACCGGTCCCCGACGGGGCCCACGTCCCGGCCCAGCTTCCCCCGGTCTCCCGCTACTTCTCCGGCCGGCGGGCGGAACTGGCACGGCTCGACGCACTCCTCGAGGACGCCCGCCGGCACGCCGGCACGGGGCCCATCGTCGTCTCCGGCCCCGGCGGCGTGGGCAAGACGACCCTCGCCGTCCACTGGGCGCACCGGGTCCGCGCCGACTTCCCCGACGGCCAGCTCCATCTGAACCTGCGCGGCTTCGCCCCGGAGGGATCCGCCGTCACCCCCGACAGCGCCCTGCGCAGCCTCCTCGAAGGCCTCGGCGTGCCACGCGCGCGCGTCCCCGCCTCCCAGGAGGCCCGGACGGCCCTCTTCCGCACCCTGACGGACGGACGCCGCTACCTGATCCTGCTGGACAACGCCCGCGACGCCGCCCACGTACGACCGCTCCTCACCGGGTCCGCGACCAGCCTGACCGTCGTGACGAGCAGGGACCAGCTCCTCGGCCTCGTCGCCGTCGAGGACGCCCAGCCCGTGGCGCTCGACGTGCTGTCGCCCGACGACGCGCGCGAGCTCCTCACCGCGCGCGTCGGCCGTGCCCGCGTCACGGCCGACCCGCGCGCCGTCGACGAGGCCGTCGAGCTGGCCGCCCGCCTCCCGCTGGCCCTGGCCGTCGTGGGCGCCCGGGCGGCCGTCACCCCCGCCCTCAGCCTGACCCGGCTCGTCGAACGGCTGCGCCTCGCCCGCGGCCTCGACGCCTTCACCGGCAGCGACGCCTGGAGCGACGTCCGCGCGGTGCTCTCCTGGTCGTACGAGACGCTGAGCACCGACGCCGCGCGCCTCTTCCGGCTGCTCGCCGTCCACCCCGGGCCCGGCATCACCGTGTCCGTGGCCGGCAGCCTCTCCGCGCTCCCGTCGGCCCGGGTCCACCCGCTCCTGACCGAACTGGCCGAGGCCAACCTGGTCACCGAGGGCGCCGACGGCCGGTACGCCTTCCACGACCTGCTGCGCACGTACGCGGTGGAGCTCGGCGAACAGGTCGACTCCGGGGCGAGCCGCCGCACCGCCCTGAAGAGGATCACCGAGCACTACCTCCACACCGCGCAGCGGGGCGCGCTCCTGATGGACCCCCAGCTGGCCCCCGTCGACCTGCCCCCGAAGCCGGGGCGGGGCGTGCGCCCCGAGGACCTCGCGGACATCGGCGCGGCCCGGGAGTGGTTCACCGGCGAACACGCGGCCCTCGTGGAGACCGTCGTCCGGGCCGGCGCGAGCGGGCTCGACCTGGCGTGCTGGCAGCTGGCCTACGTCCTGAAGACGTACCTCGCCTGGGGCGGGCACTGGGCGGACGGCGCGATCGTCCAGACGGCCGCCCTGGAGGCGGCGGAGCGCATGGCCGACACGACGGCCCGGGCCCGGGCGCACCGGAGCCTGGCCGCGTCCCTGCGCTGGAACGCGGCCCGGGACACCGAGGCCGGGACGCATCTGCGCCGGGCGCTCGACCTGTTCACCGCCGAGGGGGACCTGCTCGGCCAGGCCGACGTCCACCTCGACCTCGCGGGCCGGTACGAAGCGAAGGAACGCCCCGGGGAGGCGCTGCACCACAACCAGCGGGCACTGGAGCTGTTCCGGGAGCTCGGCCACCGGAGCGGAGAGGCGAAGGCCCTCAACAACGTGGGCTACTTCCAGGCCCTGCTGGGCAACCACGCCGAGGCGCTGGCCATGTGCGACGCCGCCCGCCAGGTCTTCGAGGAGCTCGGGGACCGGCGCAGCCTGGCCCTCACCTGGGACAGCCTGGGCGTGGTGCACCACCAGACGGGCGACCTGGAGCGGGCGGCGCACTGCTTCCGGATATCGGCGGAGGGCCTGCGGGAGGTCGGCGCGCCCTACCACGAGGCCGTCTCGCTCGACCACCTCGGCGACGTCGAGTCGGCGGCCGGCCGGCCCGAGAGCGCCCGGGAGGCCTGGCGGCAGGCCTGGGAACTCCTCGACGCGCTGCGGCACGACGACGCGGAGGCGGTCCGGCTCAAGCTGCGGCGGTGAGCCGGTCCGGCCCGCGCCGGCACGCCCCGCGGCGGGCGGAGGTCAGCTCCCCCCGGTCTCGAAGGCGCGCAGCAGATCGGCGGCGACGCTCACGGCGATCGTCGCCGGTTCCTTCCCGGAGAGGTCGGCGAGACCGATCGGGGTCTTGATCCGGTCGATGTCGGCCTCGTCGTGACCGCCCTCCACGGCGAGGCGCCTGCGGAACCTCGCCCACTTGGCCGCCGACCCGATCAGCCCGATGGACCCGAGACGGGGCGTGCGCAGGGCGGCGTCGCACAGGGCGGCGTCCTCGGCGTGGTCATGGGTCATGATCAGGACGTGGGTGCCGGGCGGCAGCTCCTCCAGGACCTCCTCGGGCAGCAGCGGCGTGTGGTGCACGCGCACCTGCGCCACCGCGTCCGCGAGCACCCCGAGCCGCTCCTCGGCGAGGGTGTCGGAGCGGCTGTCGACCAGATGGAGGTCGAGGTCCTGGCGGGCCAGGATCCGGGCCAGTTCGAGCCCGACGTGCCCGACCCCGAAGATCGCCACGGCCCGTACCACCGGCAGCGGTTCGAGCAGCACCGACACCGTGCCGCCGCAGCACTGCACGCCGTGCCGGTTGGTCACCTTGTCGTTCAGGGCGAAGTCGATCAGCTCCGGCGCCGTCTCGGACGCGGCGATCATCTCCCGGGCCCGGTCGATCGCGACGGCCTCCACGTTCCCGCCGCCGATCGAGCCCCAGGTCTCGCCGCGTCCGACCACGAGCTTCGCGCCGGCGTCGCGCGGGGCGTGGCCGCGCACGGCCGCGACGGTCACGAGCACGCCGGCCTCCCGGCGTGCCCGCAGCCGCGCGACCGCGGCGAACCACGTCATGTCAGGCACCGCTCGGCACTTCCGCGCCGGCCCTGGCCCTGTCGCGGGCCGCCTCGATCGCCCAGTACACCGCCTCCGGCGTCGCGGGCGAGGCCAGTTCGAGGCCGATCCCCTCCGGGCCGAACGCGGCGGCGGCCTGCCGCAGCGCCTCCCGTACGGAGAAGGCGAGCATCAGCGGAGGCTCGCCCACGGCCTTGGAGCCGTAGACCGCGCCCTCCTCGCCGGCGTTCCGAAGGAGCGTGACGTGGAACTCCTCGGGCATCTCCGAGAAGCTCGGCAGCTTGTACGTGCTCGCCGCCTGTGTGAGGAGCCGGCCCCGGTTCGGCCCGTCACCGGCGTCCCAGCGCAGGTCCTCCAGGGTCAGCCAGCCCGCGCCCTGCACGAACCCGCCCTCGACCTGACCGATGTCGATCATGGGGGAGAGGCTGTCGCCGACGTCGTGCACGATGTCCACCCGCCGGATCCGGTACGCGCCGGTGAAGCCGTCCACCTCCACCTCGGCCGCGGCGGCGCCGTGGGCGAAGTACTTGAACGGCGAGCCGTGGAAGGTCTTCGCGTCCCAGTGCAGCCCCTCGGTCCGGTAGAAACCGGCCGCCGACAGCTGCACCCGCTGGAAGTACGCGGTCCGCACGAGGTCGTCCCAGGCCAGCTCCTCGTCGCCGCCGAGCCCGCGCGCGACGCCCTCGACGATGCGTACGTCCGAGGCGTTCACCCCGAGCAGGGTCGCCGCCACCTGGAGCAGCCGCCCGCGCAGCTGCTCGCAGGCGTTCTTCACCGCCGCGCCGTTGAGGTCCGTGCCCGCGCTGGCGGCGGTGGCGGAGGTGTTGGGCACCTTGTCGGTACGGGTCGGGGCCAGGCGCACCTTGTGCAGCGGGATGCCCAGGGTGGTCGCCGCCACCTGGAGCATCTTGGTGTGCAGGCCCTGGCCCATCTCGGTGCCGCCGTGGTTGATCAGGACGGAGCCGTCCTTGTAGATCAGCACGAGCGCGCCGCCCTGGTTGAAGGCGGTGAGGTTGAAGGAGATGCCGAACTTGAGGCCGGTGAGCGCGAGGGCCCGCTTGGTGTGCGGGTGCGCGGCGTTGAAGGCGGCGATCTCGCGCCGGCGGTCGGCGAAGGCCGCGTTCTCCTTGACCTGCTCCCAGACGGCGGAGATCCGCTCCGGCTGGACGACGGGCTGTCCGTACGGCGTGGACTGGCCGCGCCGGTAGAAGTTGCGCTCCCGCAGCTCCGCCGGGTCCAGGCCGAGCAGCGGCGCGCAGCGGCCCATGATGTCCTCGATCACCAGCATGCCCTGGGGGCCGCCGAAGCCGCGGAAGGCGGTGTTGGAGACCTTGTTGGTCCTGGCGATGCGGCCGGTGACACGGGCGTTGGGGAGCCAGTACGTGTTGTCGATGTGGCACAGCGCGCGGGCCACGACCGGCTCGGACAGGTCCAGGCTCCAGCCGCCGTCCGCCGTCAGGGTGGCGTCGAGGGCCTGGATGCGGCCCTCCGTGTCGAAGCCGATCCGCCACTGGGCGTGGAAGCCGTGCCGCTTGCCGGACATGGTGAGGTCCTGGGTGCGGTTGAGCCGGACCCGGACCGGCCGTCCGGTCAGCCGGGCGCCGAGCGCGGCGACGGCCGCGAAGCCGTGCGGCTGCATCTCCTTGCCGCCGAAGCCGCCGCCCATCCGCAGGCACTGCACGGTCACCTCGTGACTGCGCAGACCGAGGACGTGGGCGACGATCTCCTGGGTCTCGGAAGGGTGCTGGGTGCTGCTCTGGACGAAGACCTGCCCGGCCTCGTCGATGTGGGCGAGGGCCGCGTGCGTCTCCAGGTAGAAGTGCTCCTGGTCGGAGAACCGGAGCTCGCCGGTGAACACGTGCGCGGAGTCGGCGAACCCGGCGTCGACGTCGCCGGTCTCCATCACGGGCCGGGCGCCGTGGAAGCTGCCCGCGGCGATCGCCTCCCCGAGCGTGATCAGGGAGGGCTTCTCGTCGAGGTCCACCTCGACGGCGGCGGCCCCGAGCCGGGCCGCCTCGAGGGTCTCCCCGAGCACCCAGGCGACCGCGTGCCCGTGGAACATGACCTCGTCGGGGAAGAGCGGCTCGTCGTGCTTCATCCCGGCGTCGTTGACGCCGGGCACGTCGGCACCGGTCAGCACGCGCACCACACCGGGCACGTCGAGCGCGGGCCCGGTGCGCAGCGCGGTGATGGTGCCGTGGGCCTTCATGACCTGGACGGGGTGGGCGTGCAGGACGTCCTTGGTGCGGTGGACCAGGTCGTCGGTGTAGAGCGCGGTGCCGGTGACGTGCTGGGCGGCGCTCTCGTGCGGCAGCGGGAGGCCGACGACGGACTTCTCGGGACGTTCGGACAACTGGCTCATGACGACACCGCCTCGGTGGTTCGCGCGTACAGCTTCAGCAGGCTCTGGCCGAGCATCGCGGAGCGGTACGCGGCGCTGGCCCGGTGGTCGTCCATCGGCGTGCCCTCGTCCCGCAGCACCGGCGCCACGGCCTCCGCGGTCTCCGCCGTCCACGGCCTGCCCTCCAGGGCCGCCTCGGTGGCGAGGGCGCGGATCGGGGTGGCGGCGACGCCGCCCAGGCCGATGCGGGCCTTGCGCACGATCCCGCCCTCGACGTCGAGCGCGAAGGCGACCGCCACGCTGGAGATGTCGTCGAAACGCCGCTTGGCGATCTTGTGGAAGGCCGTGACCGGCGACAGCGGAAGCGGGACGCGCACCGCGCGGATCAGCTCGCCGGGGCGGCGCACGCTCTGCCGGTAGCCGGTGAAGTACTCCGCGAGGGGGACCTCGCGCTCACCGTCGGCGTCGGCGAGCACCACCGACGCGTCGAGGGCGAGCAGCACCGGCGGACTGTCCCCGATGGGGGAGCCGGTGCCCAGATTGCCGCCGAGGGTGGCGCCGTTGCGGATGAGCCGGGAGGCGAACTGGGGGAACAGCTCGGCGAGGAGCGGGACTTGTCCGTCGAGGCGGCGCTCGATCTCGGTGAGGGACAGTGCCGCCCCGATCTCGATCGAATCGGATCCGAAGCACAACTCCCGCAGTTCGGGGAGCCGGTCGACGGCGACCGCGCAACTCGCCCGCCGGGAGCGGATGTTCACCTCGACGCCCCAGTCGGTGGAGCCGGCGACCACCACCGCCCCGGGTCGCTCGCGCAGCAGCCGCAGCGTCTCGGCCAGGGTGTCCTTCCGGAGGAACACGTGGTCGTCCTGGGCGTACGCGGTGGCGACCGGCGCGGGCGGGGCCTGCTCGCGGCGCCGCGCGAGGGGGTCGTCCTCGGAGGGCGCGCCGACGGCGAACGCGGCGTCGCGGATGGGGCGGTAGCCCGTACAGCGGCACAGGTTGCCGCTCAGCGCGTGCAGGTCGAAACCGTTCGGCCCGTGCTCGGCGTCGTCCTCCGCGGCCGCGGGGGCGCAGCGGTCGGGCCGGTAGTACTCGGCGGCCATGCTGCACACGAACCCCGGTGTGCAGTAACCGCATTGGGATCCGCCGCGGACCGCCATCTCCTCCTGCACGGGGTGCAGGACGGGCGCGGTGCCGGGCGCGCCGGCGGCGGCGAGGCCTTCGGAGGTGACGATCTCCTGGCCGTCGAGTGCCGCGACCGGCACCAGGCAGGCGTTGACCGCCACCCAGTCGGTGGGCTTGTTCACCCCGGGCCGGGCGACCAGGATCGAACAGGCGCCGCATTCGCCCTCGGCGCAGCCCTCCTTGGTGCCGGTGAGACCGCGCTCGCGCAGGAAGTCCAGCACCGTGGTGTGGGGTGCGGCCGGTGCGAGCGGTGCCTCTTCCCCGTTGACGGTGATGCGCGCCTCTACCATGACGGGCCCTCGATTCCGTGCGCGATGGGTCGGTTCCTCATGTTCGCCAATGTCGGCAGCTTTCTGTGTTCGGACGCGCCACGGCGGAGAAGCGGGCGCGGAACGGCACGCGACAGAGCCGTGCCGGAAAGAGGTGAGGGGAAAACCGGAACGTGCCGCGAAAGGGCACGGGAGAACGGCGTCGTCAGCAGCCGTGGGCGATGCGACCCGGAACCCAGGCCGTGCAGTGGGCGAGGCGACTCAGGTCGGAGCTGGTGTTCATCCGCCGATCGCCTCCTCTCGGTCCCACGGGTCGATGCTGACCGCAAATTAACGCCCGGCGATCACGCCGGTCAAGGGGTGTCCGAGCTGCGTACATCTGAGAATCGGATGACTCCCAACGAAAACATCTGTTGGACAGTTTCCAGGGCCGCTCCAAGGATGTGCCGTGCGGTTGCACAGTCCACGAGAGCGGAGGCACACATGCCGCATGAAGAGACCGAAGTCGTCGTCGTCGGAGCCGGCCAGGCGGGCGTGGCGATGAGCGAGCACCTGGGCGCCCACGGCATCCCGCACACCGTCCTGGAGCGGCACCGGATCGCCGAGCGGTGGCGCTCCGAGCGGTGGGACTCCCTCGTCGCGAACGGGCCCGCGTGGCACGACCGCTTCCCCGGCCTGGAGTTCGCCGACCTCGCCCCCGACGCCTTCGCGTCGAAGGAGCAGGTCGCCGACTACTTCGCCGCGTACGCCGAGAAGATCGGAGCCCCGGTCCGCACCGGCGTCGAGGTGACCTCGGTGCGGAAGCACACCGGCCGGCCCGGCTTCCGTGTCGAGACCTCGCAGGGCACGATCGACGCGCGCTTCGTCGTGGCCGCGACCGGAGCCTTCCAGCGGCCCGTGATCCCGCCCGTCGTGCCGGACGGCGCCGTCCCCACGCAGATCCACTCCAGCGCGTACCGCAATCCGGGGCAGCTGCCCGAGGGCGCGGTCCTCGTCGTCGGGGCCGGTTCCTCGGGGGTCCAGATCGCCGACGAGCTGCGCCGCTCCGGGCGCCGGGTGTTCCTCTCCGTCGGTCCGCACGACCGTCCGCCCCGCGCCTACCGGGGACGCGACTTCTGCTGGTGGCTCGGCGTCCTCGGCATCTGGGACGCGCAGACGCCTCCCCAGGGCGCCGAACACGTCACCATCGCGGTCAGCGGCGCGCGCGGCGGCCACACGGTGGACTTCCGGGACCTGGCGGCCTCCGGCATCGAACTCGTCGGCCTGACCGCCTCCTACGACGACGGCGTCCTGGGCTTCGCGCCGGACCTCGCCGAGAACATCGCCTTCGGCGACGCCCAGTACCTGGAGTTCCTGCGGGCCGCCGACGCGTACGCCGAGCGCAACGGGCTCGACCTCCCGGAGGAGCCGGAGGCCCATGTCCTCGGGCCGGACCCGGAGTGCGTGACCAGCCCCCGCCTGGAGCTCGACCTGAACGAGGCCGGCGTCACGTCCCTCGTGTGGGCGACGGGCTTCGCGAGCGACTACGGCTGGCTCGACGTCGACGCGTTCGACGGGAACGGCCGGCCGGACCAGCGGCGGGGCGTGTCCGCCGAGCCCGGCGTCTACTTCCTGGGCCTGCCCTGGCTGTCCCGTCGCGGATCGAGCTTCATCTGGGGCGTCTGGCACGACGCCCGGTACGTCGCCGACCACATCGCGCGGCAGCGCGGCTATCTCGCGTACGAGCCCACCGACCGGAAGCACTGAGGAGCGGACCATGACCTCCACGAATCCGAACACGACCCCGAGCACGACCCCGAACGCCCCGATCGTCGCCGGCGGACACACCCGGATCCGCCCGTTCAACACCCGCGAGACCTATCCCGAGCAGCACCTCGACAACGACCTCTGCCAGGCCGTCGTCGCCGGGAACACGGTGTACGTCCGGGGCCAGATCGGCCAGGACCTCGACACCAGCGAGTCCGTCGGCATCGGCGACGCCGAGGCCCAGGCCGAGCGCGCCATGGCCAACATCAAGATGCTGCTCGAAGAGGCGGGCAGCCGCATGGAGCACCTGGTCAAGCTGACGATCTATCTGATCGACCCGCGCTACCGCGAGGCCGTCTACCGCACCGTGGGCCGCTGGACCAAGGGCGTCCACCCCATCTCCACCGGCCTGGTGGTCTCCGCCCTCGCCCGCCCGGAGTGGCTGTGCGAGATCGACGCCGTCGCCGTGATCCCCGAGGAGGGACGGGCGTGACCTTCTCCCTCCTCGTACGCGACGGCGAGCGGTTCGGCGTCGTGGCGAGCTCGTCGAGCCCGGCCGTGTTCGCCCGGGTCGCCCATCTGCGGCCCGGGGTCGGCGCGGCGGCCTCGCAGAACATCACCGACCCCACGCTCGGCACGAGCCTCCTGGCCGGCCTCGCGGAGCACGCGGACGCGGAGCGCGCCCTGGCCGACGTCACCGGCGCCGCCCGGAACGCCGGGACGATCGCGTACCGGCAGCTGACCGTCCTCGGCCGCACCGGCCCCGGCTTCGCGCACAGCGGGGCACGGACGCTCGGCACGTACGCCTCGGCCACCGCGGACGGCGCGGTCGCCGCCGGCAACATGCTGTCCGGCCCGCACATCCCCGGCGTGCTCCTCGACGCCTACGCCGCCGCGGGCGGGGAACTCGAAGAGCGTCTCCTCGCCGCCCTGAAGGCCGCCGTCGCCGCCGGCGGAGAGGAGGGGCCCGTGCACTCCGCGGGCCTGGCGGTCGTCGCGGACGCCGGCTGGCGCGTGACCGATCTGCGGGTGGACTGGGCCGAGGACCCCGTGGACCGGCTCGGCGACCTCCTCGACGTCTGGCTGCCGCAGCGCGACGACTACGTGCGACGCGGCCTCGACCCCGCCACCGCACCCTCGTACGGCGTGCCGGGGGACCTGTGACGGCGGCGATGAAGGCGGCGGCACGGCAGGCGGTCGACCGCCGGGCCGAACGGCTCATCGGCCTCTCCGAGCGGCTGCACGCCGACCCGGAGACCGCCTGGGAGGAGCACCGGGCCGCGGCCGCCGTGCCGGAACTCCTCGACCGGGCCGGATTCGACGTCACCTCCTCCTACCTGGGCCTGGAGACCGCGTTCCACGCCCGGTTCGGCGGCGGGCCCGTACGGATCGCGCTGTGCGCCGAGTACGACGCGCTGCCCGGCCTCGGCCACGCGTGCGGGCACAACCTCATCGCGGCGAGCTCCGTCGGCGCGGCGCTCGGCCTCGCGGCCGTCGCCGACGAGGCCGGACTCACCGTCGAGGTCTACGGCACCCCGGCCGAGGAGGGCGGCGGCGGCAAGATCGAGCTGCTCGACCGGGGCGCCTTCGCCGGGACCGACCTCGCGATGATGGTGCACCCCGCGCCCGTCGACGTCGCCGAGGCCCGCCCGTTCGCGGTCAGCCACTCCCACATCTCCTACACCGGGAGGTCCGCGCACGCCGCGGCCTATCCGGAAGCGGGAGTCAACGCCGCCGACGCCTTCACCGTGGCGCAGGTCGCGATCGGACTGCTCCGCCAGCAACTCCCCGCCTCGGCACGGGTGCACGGCGTGGTGACCCACGCCGGGGACGCCCCGAACGCCATCCCGGAGCGCGCGGCCGGACGCTGGTACGTACGGGCCGAGACGCTCGCCGAACTCGCCGCGCTGGAACCACGCGTGACGCGGGCCTTCGAGGCCGGGGCCCTCGCGACCGGCTGCGAGCTCCGGATCGAGCCCGAGAGCAAGCCGTACGCGGAGTTCCGCACCGACGAGAGCGCCCTCGGCCACTACCGTGCGAACGCCCTCGCCCTGGGGCGGGAGTTCGCGCCGCCCGGCCAGGCCGCCCGGATGAACCGCGCCTCCACCGACATGGGCAACGTCTCGCAGCTGGTGCCCGCCATCCACCCGTACATCGGCATCGGCTCCCTGCCCGCCACCAACCACCAGCGCGCCTTCGCCGCGCACTGCGTGGGCGGGGCGGCGGAGCGGGCCCTGCTCGACGGGGCGATCGCGCTGGCCTGGACCGGCGTGGACCGAGCCCTCGAACCGCGACGATCCGAAGGACCCCGATGACCCTCACCCCGGCCCCCCGGCGCACCGCCCCGCCGGACCGCGTACACCGGACGGAGCACGGACACGAGCCGGACCGCGCGCACCGGACGGAACACGACATGCTCGGCGACGTCGACGTCCCGGCGGACGCCTACTACGGCGCGCACACCGCCCGGGCGGTGGTCAACTTCCCCCTCACCGGGGAGACCCTCGCCGCCCGCCCCCACATGATCCGCGCCCTGGCGGCGGTCAAGTGGGCCGCGGCCCGCGCCAACGCCGACGTCGGCGCCCTGGACGCCACGCTCGCCTCGGCGATCGCGGACGCCTGCGCCGAGATCCGCGACGGAGCGCTCCACGACCAGTTCGTGGTCGACCTCATCCAGGGCGGCGCGGGCACGTCGACGAACATGAACGCCAACGAGGTGATCGCCAACCGCGCCCTGGAACTCCTCGGCCGCCCCCGCGGCGCGTACGCGGTCCTGCACCCCCTCGACCACGTCAACCTCGGCCAGAGCACCAACGACGTCTATCCGACCGCCCTGAGACTGGCCCTGGACGCGCACGTCGCCGAGTTGCTCACCGCCCTGGCCGGGCTGCGGGGCGCCTTCGAGGACAAGGCCGCCGAGTTCGCCGGCGTCCTGAAGATGGGCCGCACCCAGCTCCAGGACGCGGTGCCCATGACGCTGGGCCAGGAGTTCGGGGCGTACGCCGCCACCCTCGCCGAGGACGAGCAGCGGCTCGCCGAGGTCAGACCGCTGCTGTACGAGCTCGGCCTCGGCGGCACCGCGATCGGCACCGGACTCAACGCCCGCCCGGGCTACCGGGAGCGCGCGGTGGAGCACCTGCGCCGGCTGACCGGCATCCCGGCGCTCCGGTCCGCGCCGGACCTGGTCGAGGCCACCCAGGACGTCGGCGTCTTCGTCCACCTGTCCGGGGTGCTCAAGCGCGTCGCCGTGAAGCTGTCCAAGATCTGCAACGACCTGCGGCTGCTGTCCTCGGGGCCGCAGGCCGGACTTGGCGAGATCAACCTCCCGGCACGGCAGGCCGGTTCGTCCATCATGCCCGGCAAGGTCAACCCGGTGATCCCGGAGGCGGTCAACCAGATCGCTTTCGAGGTCATCGGCAACGACGTGACCGTCACCCTCGCGGCCGAGGGCGGACAGCTCCAGCTCAACGCCTTCGAGCCGGTCATCCACCGGAGCCTGGGCGCCGGCCTCGACCACCTCACCGCGGGCATCGGCGTCCTCACCGAGCACTGCGTGCGGGGCATCACCGCCAACCGGGAGCGGCTCGCCGAGACCGTCGCCGCCTCCACCGGCCTCGTCACCGCGCTCGGCCCCGCACTCGGCTACGAGACCGCCTGCGCGATCGCCCTCGAGGCCCACCACGGCGGCAGGCCCGCGCTCGACCTCGTACGCGAACGGGGGCTGCTGACCGAGGCGGAACTCGACGGGCTCCTCAGCCCCGCGGCCCTGACGGGCCTGTCGCCGACCGGTGCCGCATAGGGCCGGAGCCGGCCCGTGCCGCATAGGGTCGGAGTCGACCGGATCACCAGGCACGAGGGCCACGCATGACGTCACCAGTGGGTTTCACACTCGTTCAGCTCCGCTACTTCCTCGTCGCCGCCGAACGCGGCTCGATGACGGAGGCGGCCGCGGAACTGCACATCGCGCAGTCCGCCGTGTCCACCGCCGTCCACAACCTGGAGCAGGACCTGCGGGTCCAGCTGTTCATCCGCAGGCGGGGCCGGGGGCTGACCCTCACGCCCGCCGGGGAGCGCCTCCGGCAGCAGGCGCGGGAGCTCCTCGCCCGCGCCCGCGAGGTCGAGCGGGAGGCCCGGGGAGAGGGCGGGGCCCTGTCCGGGCCGGTGGCCGTCGGCTGCTTCGTGACCCTGGCCCCGTACTACCTGCCGGCGCTGTTCAGCGAGTGCACCCGACGCCATCCGGGCATCGAACTCGACGTCATGGAGGGGGAGTCGGACCAGCTCGTGCGGGCCCTGACGGAGGGACGCGTCGACTTCGCGCTCACCTACGACCTCGGCCTGTCGGCCGAACCGGACCTGGACGCCGAGACGGTCGCCCGTGCCCCGGCGTACGTCATCGTCGCGGCCGGTCACCCGCTGGCCGGCCGGGACGGCGTCGCACTGGCCGAGCTGTCCGCGGAACCGCTCGTCCTCCTCGACCTCCCGCACAGCCGCGACTACTTCCGCTCCCTGGTGGCCGCCACCGGCACCGCGCCGGACGTCCGCTACCGCACCGGGAGCTACGAGACCGTGCGCTCCCTGGTGGCGCGCGGACTCGGTTACTCCGTGCTCAACCAGCGGCCGGCGACCAGCCAGACCTACGGCGGCGGCGAGATCGCGGAACTCCGGCTGACGGACGGCGGCCCGCCGCTCGAGGTCAAGCTCGCCACGGTGGGGGGCGTGGCCGTGACCGCCCGCGCCCGGGCGGTCATGGACCTGCTCCGGGAGATCGCCGCCCGGCCCGCCGGGGCCTGAGCGGAGCCCCCCGGGGGGCTACAGATCGGCGCGGCCCGTCACCGCCCGCGCGTGGGCCAGGAGCAGTTCGCGGGCCCTGTCGGGGCGCAGCGCGGCGTTGCGGCTGATGATGTGCAGTCCGTAGCCGTCCTCCAGGGCCACCAGTCCGTGCGCCAGGTCGGACGCGGCCGCGGCGAGCGTGAACCCGCCGGTCGCGGCGCCGACCGCGAGGGCGGTGGTGTAGAGCGCGACCTCCCGGGCGAACAGCGAGGCCATCAGCTCGGCGTGCCCGGGGCTGCGGCCGGCGCGCCGGTGCAGCTCGTACAGGAGCCCGTGGACCGGATCGTCGGTCATGCCCGGCAGGCCGCTGTCCAGCAGGGCCCGCAGCCGCGCCGCCGGATCGTCGGCGGCCGCGTCGTCGTAGGCCTGCTGCCGGGTGGCCAGATAGCCCTCCACGGCACCCCGGTGCACCTCCAGGACGAGGTCGTCGAGCTCGGGGTAGTAGTACAGCACCGAGCCCTGGGAGACGCCCGCGGCCTCCGCGATGTCCTTGATGCGCAGGGCTTCGAGGCCGCGCTCCGCGATGGCCCGCCCCGCGGCGGAGACGAGGGCCTCCCTGCGTGCCGTCTGGTCGCGTGGTCTGCCTGCTTTCCTCATGGCGCCCATTCTCTGACGCCCGCGTCAGGTTGTGCAAGAAGTTCCCGTCCAGAGCATTGACGGCCGCTTCACCAATTGTTTGAATCCCAACTCAAAGAAGTCGGCGCGGCCACCCCCGCCGGGCTCCTCTCCCTCCCCGCCGCCCCCGCACACCGCCCGGGCCGCGGCCTCCCCGCCCCGAAAACGGGCATCGGCTCGCCCCACGTCCCACGACGCAATCGAAGGCCACAGCATGCAGACGTACGCCCACTGGCAGCAGCGCGCCGCCGCACTCACGCCCCGCACGCGCCTCTTCATCGACGGAGCGTGGACCGACCCCACCGACGACCGGTGGATCCCGACCGTCAACCCCGCGACCGGCAAGACCACCGCCCAGGTGGCGGCCGGCTCCGCCGCCGACGTCGACCGGGCCGTGGCCGCCGCCCGCACCGCCTTCGAGGACGGCCGCTGGTCGCGCACCGCGCCCGCGGAGCGCAAGCGGGTCCTGCTCGCCCTCGCCCGTCTGATCGAGGAGCGCGGCGAGGAGCTCGCCCTCTGCGACACCCTCGACATGGGCAAGCCCATCGCGGAGTCCCACGGCACCGACGTCCCCGGCGCGGCCGGAGTCTTCGCCTGGTACGCCGAGGCCGTCGACAAGCTGTACGACGAGGTCGCCCCGGCCCCGCCGGGCAACCTCGCCCTCGTGCGCCGCGCCCCGCTCGGCGTCGTGGGCGCGGTGGTGCCCTGGAACTTCCCCCTCGACCTCGCGGCCTGGAAGCTGGCGCCGGCCCTGGCCGCCGGCAACAGCGTCGTCCTCAAGCCCGCCGAGCAGTCCCCGCTCTCCGCCCTGCTCCTCGCGGAGCTCGCCGCGGAGGCCGGACTGCCCGACGGCGTCCTGAACGTCGTCCCCGGCCCGGGGGAGACGACCGGTCGGGCGCTCGGCCTCCACCCGGACGTGGACACCCTGGTCTTCACCGGGTCCACCGCCGTGGCCAAGCGCTTCCTCGCCTACGCCGCCGAGTCCAACATGAAGCAGGTCTGGCCCGAGGCCGGCGGCAAGAGCCCCAACGTGGTCTTCGCCGACGCCGACCTGGACGCGGCCGCGGAGCGCGCCGCCTGGGGCTTCGCGTACAACGCCGGACAGGTGTGCTCCGCCAACACCCGGCTGCTCGTCGAGGCCTCCGTCGCCGAGGAGTTCACGGCCCGTGTCGCCGAGCACGCCCGCGGCTGGCTGCCCGGCGACCCGCTCGACCCCGCGACCCGGCTCGGACCGCTCGTCGACGAGGCCCAGGCGGTACGCGTCCTCGAAGCCGTGCGCTCATCGGGCGGCACCCTCGTGTGCGGCGGCACGCGGCCCGACCGGGACGGCGCCTACCTCGACCCCACCGTCGTCACCGGCCTCGGCCCCGACTCCCCGCTCGTCCGGGAGGAGCTGTTCGGCCCCGTGCTGACCGTGCTCCCCTTCCGGGACGAGGCCGAGGCGATCCGCCTCGCCGACGACTCCGCCTACGGCCTCGCCGCCTCCGTGTGGACCCGCGACCTCGGCCGCGCCCACCGCGTGGCCGACGCCCTGCGCGCCGGCACCGTGTCCGTCAACACGGTCGACGCGCTCAGCCCGTACACCCCCTTCGGCGGGTTCAAGCAGTCCGGCCACGGCCGCGACCTCTCCCTGCACTCCTTCGACAAGTACACCGGCCTGAAGACGACCTGGATCGCGTACGGCTGACCCCGCCGGCGGCCGGAGGACCGCCGCCCGGCACTCGAACCGACACCCCCACCCCCACCCCAGCGAGGGACACACCGCCATGACCACCGACACCGCAGACCTGATCCGCCTCGACCGGGCGCACATCATCCACCCCTACCTGCCGGGCAGCGCCACCGAGCGCGTCGTCATGACCTCCGGCTCCGGCTGCCGTCTCACCGACAGCGAGGGCCGCGACTACCTCGACGCCACCGGCGGCCTCTGGCTCGCCCAGATCGGCCACGGCCGCGAGGAGGTCGCCGACGTCGCCCACGAGCAGATGAAGAAGCTGGAGTACTTCACCAGCTTCTGGGAGTTCTCCAACGAGCCGGCCATCAAGCTCGCCGCCCGCCTGGCCGAGATCGCCCCCGAGCCGCTCAACCACGTCTACTTCACCTCCGGCGGCTCCGAGGGCAACGAGGCCGCCATCAAGATGGCCCGCTACTACCACCACCGGCGGGGCGAGGGCAGCCGGACCTGGATCCTGGCGCGCAGCAAGGCCTACCACGGCATCGGCTACGGCGGCGGCTCGGCCACCGGCTTCCCCGTCTACCACGAGGGCTTCGCCCCGATGATGCCGCACGTCTCCCACCTCACGCCCCCGTGGCCGTACCGCAGCGAGCTCTACGGCGACGAGCCGCTCACCCCCGGGCAGGTGACCGACTTCCTCATCCGCGAACTGGAGGAGCGCATCGCCGAGATCGGCCCGAAGAACATCGCCGCCATGATCGGCGAGCCCATCATGGGCGTCGGCGGCATGCTCGTCCCGCCGGCCGACTACTGGCCCCGGGTGCGGGAGGTCCTCGACCGGCACGGCATCCTGCTGATCTTCGACGAGGTCGTCACCGCGTACGGCCGGGTCGGCGAGTGGTTCGCCGCCCAGTACTTCGACGTCGTCCCGGACATCATCGTCACCGCCAAGGGCATCACCTCCGGCTACGTCCCGCTCGGAGCCCTCCTGGTGAGCGACCGGCTCGCCGAGGTGCTCCTGCGCGACCACGGCTTCCCCATGGGCTACACCTACAACGGCCATCCCGTCGCCACCGCCGTCGCCACCGCCAACCTCGACATCATCGAGCGGGAGGGCCTGCTCGCCCGCGCCACGAGCCTGGGCTCCTTCCTCCACGGCGAACTGCGGGCACAGCTCGGCGACCTGCCGATCGTCGGCGAGATCCGCTCCGTCGGCATGATGCTGGCCGTCGAGCTCGTCCAGGACCGCGCCACCCGCACGCCCCTGCCCCTCGACCCCGCCCGCATGCCCCACGACGTCATCCGCCGCGAGGCCGGCGTGATCGTGCGCGACTCCGCCCACAGCCTGGTCCTGTCCCCGCCGCTCGTCATGACCGAGACCGAGGCCAAGGAAGTGGCCACCGCGCTGCGCGGCGTCCTGGAGCGCACCGGACCCGACGGCGCGATCCGCTCCGCCTGACGACCCACGGGAGGCCCGGTGCCCCGCCGGGCCTCCCCGACACGGACGCCACGCCGTCACCGCGCTCGCGCGCGCCTGCCTGCAGTACCCCTCTCCCCGCTAGGAACTGCCCGTGTCCTCCCCTCTCCCCACCACCGAACCGCGCGCCCCCCACACCACGGCCGTCCTGAAGCGAAGCCTGAAGCGCCTGGACATCACCGCCCTGGCCATCGCCGCGGTCATCTCCTTCGACACCGTCGGACAGATCGCCACCGGCGGAGGCGAGGCCGCCACCTGGACGGCGGCCCTCGCACTGTTCTTCCTGGTCCCGTACGCCCTGCTGTTCGCCGAGACCGGCGCCGCGTTCCCGCAGGAGGGCGGCCCGTACGTCTGGGTCAAGCTCGCCCTCGGCCGTTCGGCGGCCGCGCTCACCACCTTGCTGTACTGGGTGACCAACCCGATCTGGCTGGGCGGCTCCCTGGTCTTCCTCGCCGCCGAGACCTGGGACGGCTTCGTCTTCCCCCTCGGCTCGGGCACCTTCGCCGACTACGCGTTCAAGCTGCTGTTCGTCTGGACCGCCATCCTCACCGCCGTCGTCTCCCTGCGCCGCGGCAAATGGATCACCACCCTCGGCGCCGCCGTGAAGGTCCTCACGCTCGCGGTGTTCACGCTCACCGCCGTGGTCTACGGGATGGAGCACGGCTTCCACGGCCTCACCGAAGCCCACTTCACCCCGACCGCGGCCGGCTTCCTCGCCCTCGTGCCGATCCTGCTGTTCGCCTACGTCGGCTTCGAGGCCCCCAACGCCGCCGGCGAGGAGATGCACGACCCGCAACGCGACGTGCCCGCCGCACTCGGACGCTCCGCGACCGTCGCGGCCTGCTGCTACCTGCTGCCGGTCCTCGCGCTCCTCGCCGTCGTCCCCGCCCACCAGGTCACCGGCATCGGCGGCTTCATGGAGGGCGCCCGCCTCGTGTTCGGCATCTACGGAGGAGCGGCCGGCCCGCTCCTGACGCTCACCGCCGTCATGTTCGTCTTCGCCCTCCTCACCCAGGGCAGCGCGTGGATGATCGTCAGCGACCGGATGCAGGCGATGGCCGCGGCCGACGGAGGCTCCTTCACCCGCAAGCTCGGAGCCTTCCACCCCCGGCTCGGCACGCCCGTGCGCACCAACCTGCTCTCCGGGGCGGTGGCCACGGTGTTCATGCTCGTGGCCATGCGGGTCGCGGGCGGCGACGCGGGCGCCGTGTTCGCCGTGGTCCTCACCGTGGCGGTCACCACCCTGCTGCTGTCCTACCTGGTCATCGTCCCCGCCCTCGTCCTGCTCCGCCTGCGCCGGCCCGAGGTCGTACGGCCCTACCGCGTCCCCTTCGGCCACCGCGGCTTCATGACCTGCGCGGCGCTGGTCTACGCCTGGATCCTCGTCGGCTCCTGGTGCGCCCTCTTCCCCGGAACCCTCGAAGCGCTCCTCGGCATCGAGTACGCCTTCGACGACATCTGGGGCATGTCCCGCGCGGCGTTCGAGGCGTTCACCCTCGGCACGGTCACCGTCCTGCTCCTGGTCGGGGCCGTCGGCCTGCGGGTCGCCCGCGGGGAGAGCCCTGAAGAAGAAGCTCATTGCAACGCAACGTTGCGTTAAGGTGCAGCGTCATTGCATCAATTTAGCGCCATTCACCTGGTGTTATGGCTTCGCGGTGATGGACGAAACTCTGAACGCAACGTAGCTTTCTCTATGCGTCAAAGAGTCGATGCCACGAGACGAGGAACGACCATGAGCGACTCCGTCCACACCGTCACCGCGCTGCCGACCGGGCGTCCGGCCGACCGCCCCTTCGACCCGCCGGCGGAGCTGACCGAAGCCCGCGCCCACGGCCCGATCAGCCGCTACACCCACCCCGGCGGGATACCCGGCTGGCTCGTCACCGGCTACGACCTGGTCAGGTCGGTCCTGGCCGACCCGCGGTTCAGCTCGCGCAAGGACCTCATGAACGTGGTCGACTTCGCGCTGCCGCCCGCGCCTCCCGGAGAGTTCCTCCTCATGGACGAACCGCAGCACGGGCGCTACCGGAAGCCGCTCGTGGGCAAGTTCACCGCGCGGCGGATGCGCCTGCTCACCGAGCGCGTCGAACAGATCACCGCCGACCGCCTGGACGCCATGGAGGCGGCCGGGCCGTCGGCGGACCTGGTGACCGCGTTCGCCAAGCCCATCCCCACCATCGTCATCTGCGAGATCCTCGGCGTGCCGTACGAGGACCGGGACTCCTTCCAGGAGCAGATCGACAAGTTCATGAACGGGGAGACCGGCGACGAGGACCTGATGGCGGCCTACACCGCCACCCAGGAGTACCTCGCCCGGCTCGTCGCCGCCAAGCGCGCGAACCCCACCGACGACATCCTCAGCGAGCTCACGGACAGCGACCTCACCGACGAGGAACTGAAGGGGATCAGCCTGATCCTCCTCGCGGCCGGCTTCGACACCACCGCCAACATGCTCTCCCTCGGCGCCTTCGCCCTCCTGCGCAACCCCGGCCAACTGGCCGCGCTGCGCGCCGATCCCGCGCTCGTCGACGGGGCCGTCGAGGAACTCCTGCGGTACCTCACCGTCGCCAAGTCCTTCATGCGGACGGCCCTGGAGGACGTCGAGCTCGGCGGCGTGACCATCGAGGCCGGCACCACGGTCGTCCTCTCGTACCACACCGCCAACCACGACCCCGAGCGCTTCGCCGACCCCCACGCGCTGGACCTGCGCAGGGACGCCGGCGGGCACCTGGCCTTCGGCCACGGCATCCACCTGTGCCTGGGGGCGCAACTGGCCCGCGTCGAGATGCGGGTCGCGTTCGCCGCGCTGTTCAGGCGCTTCCCCACCCTGCGCCTGGCCGTCCCGGCGGAGGAGGTCGCCCTGCGCCCGGAGACCGCGGACATCTACGGGGTGAAGAGCCTCCCGGTCACCTGGGACGTGTGACTCAGCCGATCCGGTGCGCGGTCCAGAACGGGCCGAGGTCCTTCGCCGTCGCCGCCTGCGCCGCGCGCTTGAAGTCCGCGGTGGTGGCGACGCCCAGCCAGTGGTCCCGTACGTAGCCGCGCAGCACGGCCGCCATCGCCGGGCCGCCCAGGACGCGCTCCAGATCGTGCAGGGCGCAGGAGCCGCGCCGGTAGACGACCTGGACGTACTCGCGACGGTGACCGTCCGCGTAGTAGCCCATGGACCGGGTGAGGGCGGCCGTGCCGCTGGGCCACTCGCCCTGGTCCTCCCAGCAGCCGGCCGTGGGCTCCCGGAGGTACGTCTGGGTCGCGTACTGGGCGAAGGACTCGTCCAGCCAGGGCGAGGAGAACTGGTCGTTGCCGACGATGCCGTAGAACCACTGGTGGGCGATCTCGTGCACGGCGCCCGACCCCTCCGGCTCGGTCCACAGCAGGACGAGGCCCGGGAACTCCATGCTGCCGAAGTCGTCGAGGCGGTCGCTCATGACGAGGTCGAGCTCCCCGTACGGATAGCGCCCGAACCGCTTCCCGAACGCGTCGACCGAGCCCGCGGCGTCCTTCAGGGCGGCGTCGACGCCCGTACGGGACGTGGTGGCCGTCCAGTACGCGCCGAGCCGCACGCCGCCGGGCGTCGTCACCGACTTCGACCGGAAGGGGCCCGCCGCCCACGCGAAGTCCCGCACCCCGTGCGCGACGCTGGTGCTGACCGTCCGGCCGGGTGCGCCCGGGTGCCGGGTGGTGCTGCCCGTCGCGGGGACGACCAGCGTGCTCGGGTGGTCGAGCACGACCCGGAAGTCACCGGCCAGGGTGTAGAAGCTCTCGCCGAAGCCGACGTCCGGGTCGAGGTGCCGGCCCCGCGCGTCGCGTACGGACAGCAGCGGCAGCGCGTTGCCCAGGTAGCGGTATGCGCCGTCCCGGCCGAAGCGGTGGACGCGGTCCGGGACGGTGATCGCGAGGTCGAAGGAGACGCGGGCCCGCGCCCGGTACGGCAGCGGCTCGGGCAGGTCGATCCGCAGCGCGGTGCAGCCGACGGTGAGCGCCGCCGGGGTGCCCCCGGCGACCTTGCCCACCCGGACCGGGGACGGCCTGCCCGGGGCTCCGCAGCCGTCGGTGCCGTTGCCCCACAGCCGTATGTCCACGGACCGCAGGGGAGTGCGGGAGGCGTTGCGGAACGACACCGTCTGGCGGCCGGTCCAGTGCGAGCCGTCCGCGTCGCCGCGCAGCGACACGGTGTACGAGGGCCGGTCCGGTGTCGCCGCCCCCACGGGGGCGGGGGAGGCCGACGGGCCCTGCGCCGCGGCCGTCTGGGGAAGGAGCAGCAGGGCGGACGCGAGGGCGAGCAAGGGGGCCCGCCAGTGCCTGAGCGAGGTCATGCCCGCACGCTAGAACGTCCGTACGGCCGGACGGGCGAGTTCCGGGGTAGGAGGCAGGGGCGCGAACCGGCCACGTCCCGAGCCCGGGTCCTTCGCGTGCCGGGCCGGATGTGGCACGGTGAAGACATGCCGGTCCCCGTGATTCTCGACTGCGATCCCGGTCACGACGACGCCTTCAACATCCTCCTCGCCGCCGCGCACCCCGCGATCGACCTGCTCGCCATCACCACCGTCGCGGGCAACCAGACGCTGGAGAAGACCACGCTCAACGCCCGCCGGGTCTGCTCGGTCGCCGGGATCAGGGGCGTGCCCATCGCGGCGGGCCGCGACCGCCCGCTGCACGGACCGCCCCGGATCGCCGAGAACATCCACGGCGACTCCGGTCTCGACGGGCCCGGCTTCGCCAAGGACGAGCCGGACGTGCCCCAGGACCCGCGCGACGCGCTCACCCTCATCAGGGACACCCTGCTCGCGCACCCGGCGCCCGTCACGCTCGTGCCGACCGGGCCGCTCACCAACATCGCGGTCCTCCTGCTCGCCCACCCCGAACTCGCCGACCGGATCGAGCGGATCGTGCTCATGGGCGGTTCGACGGAACGCGGCAACACCACGCCCGCGGCCGAGTTCAACATCCTGTGCGATCCGGAGGCGGCGGACATCGTCTTCCGCAGCGGTCTGCCGGTGACGATGTTCGGCCTCAACGCGACCCACCAGGTACGGGCCACCGCCGACGTCATCGCCCGGATCTCCGCGCTCGGCACCCCGCTGAGCGGGCTCTGCGTCGACCTCCTCACCTACTTCGCGTCCACCTACCGCGAGGTGTACGGCTTCGACGCGCCCCCGCTGCACGACCCGCTCACCGTCGCCCACCTGATCGACCCGTCACTGGTCAGCCTGGCGCGGGCGGCGGTGACGGTGGAGCTGACCGGCACGCACACCCGCGGCGCGACCGTGGTGGACCTGCACGGGGTGACGGGCCGGCCCGCCGACACCGAGGTCGGCATGGAGGTCGACACGGACGCCTTCTGGGACCTGATCGTGGAGGCCGTACGCGTCCTCGGACAGGCCCCATGAACGACGAAGCGGCGCCACCACCCGAGGTGGTGACGCCGCGTCATGCTCAATCGGTCACTTGCCGAGCCACGCGTTGTGGACGGTCAGCGTCGACACGTTGTCCTGCTTGTCCGTGATCTCGGCGGAGAGCGAGACACCGCTGTCCTTCGCCGGGCTCTTCACGGAGATCAGGCCGCCGACGACCTTCGCGACCTGCCAGGTCTTCCCGTCGTCGTAACTCACCGACACCGACAGCGACTTGAGGTTCCCGCCGGCCGCCGCGCCCTGCACGGTCACCGGGACGAGGACCTGCGTGCCCTGCGGGATGCGCGAGGCGAGGTCGACGGGGGCCGCGAAGCGGACCGTGGACACCGGAAGCGCCGTGGTGGCCGCGACCTGCTGCGAACGGAACGTGAAGCCGGTCTCGATCCGGGTGGAGGCCGCGGCGGCCGTCGCCGGGCGTTCCACGGAGGTCGTCAGCCGGTACTCGGCGTCGGCTCCGTCCACCGTGAACGGCTTCGAGCCGCTCAGCGGGTCGTCGTTCTCGGCGACCTTCACGCCATTGCGGTACAGCGTCGACGTGGCCGAGGAGTACCGGACGAGCCCCGCGTGACCCGTGCCGTCGGCGAACAACGGCAGGGCGCCGACGAGCTGCTGCTCGCCCGTCACCGGGTCCGGAGCGGTACGGAAGACCCCCATGTCCTTGCCCAGGAGCGGTCCGACGACACCCGTGTTGAAGTTCTCGCGGTACGTCCTGCCGGCCTCGTAACGCTTCGGCCGGGCCATCTCGTACGAGCCCTCGAGGGCCGGGTAACCCCACTGGTCCTTCTCGCCCAGCTGGTCGAACCGGGTGAGCCACGTGGCGCCGTCGGCGGTGGAGACGTAGAAGGTGCGGGTGCCCGGGGCCGGCTGGAGCGCGAAGAACCCGTTGCCCTCCGGCGCGCCCGGCAGATGGGCGTACGGGGAGGCGTACGCGGTCTTCCCGGGGGCGGAGGCACCGAGACCGACCTTGAGCGTGGCCAGCTCGTCCGCCTTCACGTGCCGGGTGTAGCCGGTCGCGACCGTGTTCACCTTGCCGCCGAAGGCCACCGAGTACTGGCTGGTGGCGTCCTTCAGGAAGTGCGCGTCCCAGGTCTGCAGGAGGGAGCCGTCGGTGACGGCCGGACCCATGTGGGCGGTGCGGAAGCCGGTGAAGCCCCTCAGGACCCAGCCGTTGCCGACGTGACCGCTTTCGGTGGCGACCTCGTAGTACGTCCCCGCGTAGTCCGCCTTGTCGATGCCGGGCACGGTGAGGTCCACCGGCCTGGTGGTG
Organism: Streptomyces sp. NPDC004284; assembly: GCF_042874035.1. Lineage (NCBI taxonomy): Bacteria > Bacillati > Actinomycetota > Actinomycetes > Kitasatosporales > Streptomycetaceae > Streptomyces > Streptomyces sp. NPDC004284. The sequence goes on from NZ_JBIAMJ010000002.1 coordinate 828,173, forward strand.
CGGGCGTCGGCGACGACCGTGGTGTCGGCCGTGATGTCCAGCTTCGGCTGGGCGATCCAGTCGGTGCCCGCGGCGTAGTTCGACGGGTCCTGGTAGACGGCCGAGTTGAAGGTGTACGAGCCCTTGGGCACCCGGAGCGTGTGGGTGCCCGGCTGGTCGTCGATGCGGGCGCCGAAGCCTGCGGCGGGCCCGCCGACACCGGTCAGAGTGCTGGAGAAGTTCCGGGCGTCGGTGCCGTCGCGGCCGATGGTCCGGACCGTGACGTCGTACGACTCCGCCTCGCGGACGGCCACCGCGGCCGTACGGACGGACTGGCCCCCGCCGGTGGCGGTGACGTAGCCCGAGTAGGTGCCGTCGGCGTCGCCGATCCGGGTGTCGGCGACGAGGTCCACCTCGGCCCTGCCGCCGGCCGGAACGGTCACCTTCGAGGCGCCGAGCGCGAAGAACCCGGCCGGGGCCGGCTTGCCCGAGGGGTCCAGAGTGGACACCGACAGGTCCAGAGTGACGTCCGTGGACCCGAGGTTGCGGTAGGCGAGCTTCTGGGTGGCCGGCTTGTCGTCGGCGTGCGGCCAGAGCGCCGTGCCGTAGTTCAGGGACACCGGCTCGGCGATGACGCTCTGGGCGAGTGCCTTGTCGACCCGGATTCGGCCCGAGCCCTGTTGGAAGGCGGTGTAGGCGCCGCCCTCGGCCGAGCCGGTCAGCGCGCCCTTGAGCTCGGCGGACTTCCAGTCGGGGTGCCGCTGCTTCAGGATCGCGGCCGCACCCGCGACGTGCGGGGTCGCCATGGAGGTGCCGTCGATCGTGAGGTAGCCCGGCGCGGGGTGCGGCGTGCCGGGGCGGGTGTCGATGATGCTGCCGGGGGCGGCGGCCGCGGTGATGGCGACGCCGGGCGCGGTCACGTCCGGCTTGACGGCGCCGTCACCGACGCGCGGGCCGGTGCTGGAGAAGGACGCCAGCTTGTCGTCCTTGTCGACGGCGCCGACGGTCAGCGCGGCGTCCGCGCTGCCCGGCGAACCCAGGCTCGACGCACCGGACTCGCCCTCGTTGCCCGCCGCGACGGCGAACAGGATCCCCTTCTCGGCGGACAGCCGGTCGACCGTCGCCTCCAGCGGGTCGGTGCCGGGGGTGTCGGGGCCGCCGAGGCTGAGGTTGACGACGTCCGCGCCCTCGGCGGCGGCCCACTCCATGCCCGCGATGACGGCGGAGTCGTCCCCGTAGCCCTCGTCGTCGAGGACCTTCCCGCTGATCACCTTGGCGCCGGGGGCGACGCCCTTGTACCGGCCGCCGGACTTCGCGCCGGTGCCGGCGGCGATCGACGCGACGTGCGTGCCGTGCCCGACGCGGTCCACGGCGTCGGCGGAGGCGGAGAAGTTCTTCTCGGCGACGACCTGGGTCTTCAGGTCGTCGTGGGTCTTGTCGACACCGGTGTCGAGGACGGCGATCTTGACGCCCGTACCGTCGTATCCGGACTCCCACGCCTTGTCGGCGCCGATCTGCGGGACGCTGCGGTCCAGGGTCGCCTTCCGCACCCCGTCCAGCCACACCTTCTCGATGCCGGCGGCGGTGGCGCGCAGGCCGTTCGCCCGCGGGTCGGTCAGCGCCTCCCACACCCGGGCCACGTCGTCCTGGGGCGTACGGATGGCGTCGGCGTCGAGGCTCGGGAAGGTGCGCCGCAGCTTGGTGTCACCGGCCGCGCGCACCTCGGCGCGTGCGGCGCCGGCGCTCCCCTCGTACTGCACGATCAGCTTGAGCCCGGCGCGGTGGCTCTCGCGCAGCCGCGGGTCGGTGAGCACGTCGAGGTCGAAGAGCCGCTGGTCGAGGCGGCCCGTGGCGATCAGGCGCCGCGCGTCGGCGGGCACCACGAGGGTGTGGTCCCCGGTGCGCTGCACCTGTACGGGTATGTGCTCACGGCCCTCGGCGGACTCGAAGCCCACCATCCGGCCCTTGGCGTTCACCACCACGCGGTCGCCCGTGACGAGCGGGATCCGCTGGGTGCCGCCGATGCGTGTGCTGTCGCCCGCCGCGGCCACCGCGTTCGCGGTGATCGCCGTCACGGGACTGGTCATTCCTGCCACGAGGGCCACCGATGTGGCCGCCGTGATGGTGAAGGCGCGTGCTCTCTGCACGTGTGCGCGCAAGTCTCCCCCAGGAGCTTGGGATGAGGTCGTGTGGTCAGTTCCGGCCAGGGGTGCGTAGGCGCCCGCCGTCGGTCAGCGCAGTATGTGAGGCGGGAAAGGCGTGATCAACGCCGGTGGGGGAGCAGGGCGTCGATTCCCACACTTTCAAGCCATCGCGCGACGGCCCAGTGCGACGGGCCGACGATGACCGTGTGACGACAGCGTGACAGCGGCGCGATCCTTCCGCGACGGCGACGCCCTCCGCCCCCGCCACATCGCCTCCCGGCGCAGGCCCCGCACGGGTTTCGACGACCGGAGCCCCCGTGCTCGGAGCGCGCCCCTCCCCTTGGCCGTATCCACACCCGGAGGGAACGCCCCTCCGTCCGGGGTCCGCCGCGCAGTCGGACGCCGTTCGGAGAGGGAACGCGGCCGAGGTCCTCGGCGCCTGATCGGCACGGGACCCGCACGGTGACCCCCACCTCGCCGGGCGCGGACTCGACGTCTCCGGCGTCGACCTCCCCCCCCCGTGTGATCGGGAACGCCCGCGGCCTCCATCCGGTCGCCGAACTCCGCCTCCCCGCGGACGAGCACACCGGCGCGGGCGTGGTCGTCACGGCCGGACGGCCCGGCCGAGCCCGACGGCCTTGTCGGTGGCGGGCGGTAGCGTCCCCGGCATGGGATTCACGAGCGCGTGGGCGATCAGCGGTCACACCGATGAGGTCGTCGCCGACCTCTCCCCGCGCCTGCTGCCGGCGATGCGGGCGGACCGCGCCCACCCGGAGGCCGACCGGCGTTGGCAGGTGTGGCGGCGGGACCCGCTCCCCGACCACCGGACCTGGTACTCCCACGGCGGTGGCAGGAGAGCCGATCCCGACGCGATCGAGTCGTTCCGCGAGCTCACGGCGCCCGGGGCTCATGTCGACGAGGTGTGCGGCGGGACGGTGGATCCCTCCTTCCACGTGCTGGACGCCGTGTGGGAGGGACAGAGCGACGAGAGCATGTTCATCTCCGTCCACGGCAAGGAGTACGCGGTCTCGTCCCTGTTCCACGCCGTCGGACCGGCGCGCGCGGCTCTGCTGCCGGGCTGGTGCGGCACGTTCCTGCTCTCCGCCGCCGACGTACGCGAGAGCCTGCCGCGCGTGGAGCGCGCGCTGGCCTTCACCCCGGCCGAGCGGGCCGCCGCGGAGGACCAGGACCGGCTGTACTACGGCGAGGGCGAGGAGAGCGTTCTCGACGGTCCCCTGCGTGTCTGGCGTACAGCCGCCCGTGAGGGGCTGGGCCTGTGCGGTGTGTCCGTGCACCTCTGCTGAAGTCGCGGTGGCGGGGGGGGGGGGGGGGGGGGGGGGGGGGGGGCCGGGGCGCGCCCGGGGGGGGGGGGCGGCGCGGGGGGGGGGGGCGGGGGGGCGGCGGGGGGGGCGCGGCGGCGGGTTTGGGGGGGGGGGGGGGGGGGGGGGCGGGCGGCGGCCCCCCCCCCCCCCCGGCGCTCCGGTCGGGGGGATCAGCCGGTGACGAAGGTGATGCGGCCCGGGGCCGGGGGAGCGGCCGGGGCGGTGGGGGAGGTGGCGGTCTCCAGGTAGGTGACCAGGGCGTCGAGGTCGGTGACTTCGCCGCCTTCTCGGGCGGTGATGTCGCCGAAGACGGTGAAGCCGTTGCCGCCGTTGGCGAGGAACTCGTTGAGGGCCACCTTGTAGGTGGTGTCGGGGGCGACGGGCCGGCCGTTGACGCGGACGGTGTCCGTGAGGAGCCGGTCGGCGCCGGTGCGGTTCATGTCGACGGAGTAGCGGAGGGCGTCGGAGAGCTGGAGGAAGCGGGGGCTGGCGGCGTTCTCGCCGGTGAACTGCTGCTGGAGGGCCGTGATGAGCTGGGCGCCGGTCACGGGCAGGACGTAGAGGGGGCTCTCGAAGGGCTGGACCCGGTAGGCGTCGGCGAAGGTGACGGCGCCGCCGTCGTGGAAGACGAGGTCGGCGCGCATGCTGCCGGGGTTCATCAGGGCGAGTTCGGCGCCGTGGCCCTTGCCGGCGACGGCCTGCGCGTCGGCGATGAAGCTGCCGAGCGGCGTCTCGGGCAGGGTCGAGCCGCGGCCCGGCATGTCGGCGGAGATGTGGCCGACGACCCGGTTCGCCACCTCGTCGGAGCGGGTCTTCCAGGTGTCGACGAGCTTCGCCATGGCCGGCTGCTGGGCGGTCTCGACGGGCACGGGGCGGTACTGCGCCTTCACGGTGCTCCGCACCACGTCACCGGCGGCGTTGAGCTCGAAGCGCAGGTCCGTGAAGGAGCGGCCGAAGGAGTCGGCCTGGGTGACGAGACGACGGCGGCCGCTCGGGTCGTTCACCGTGCACTCGTACGAGGCGTGGGAGTGGCCGCTGACGATCAGGTCGACGGCCGGCACCGCCTGCTGGGCGATCTCCTTGATGCGGCCTTCGAGCTTCGCGCCGGGGCCGCCGTCGTCACAGCTGCCGTCGGCCTGCCCGGAGACCGACTCGCCCTCGTGGACGAGCACGACCTGGGCGCGCACGCCCTGTCGGGTCAGCTCCCGTGAGTACCGCTCGATGGCGGGCAGTTCGTCGTGGAACTCGACGTCCCGGATCATGGCGGCGTTGATCGCGCTGGGGGCGTCCTTGGTGACCAGGCCGATGAAACCGATCCGCTGCCCGTTCGGCAGGGTCTTCACGGTGTACGGCTGCAACAGCGGCGTCGTACTGCCGCGTTCGGTCACGTTGGCCGCGAGATAGGGGAAGCCCGCGCCCTGGTACGGATCGCCGGGGGCGCAGCCGTCGGTCGGGTGGCAGCCGCCGGTGACGATGCGCCGGAGTTCGGCCGGGCCCTCGTCGAACTCGTGGTTGCCGACGGACGAGACGCCGAGGCCGAGTTCTTCGAGGGCGTCGACCGTCGGCTCGTCGTGGAAGAGCGCCGAGAGGAGCGGGCTGCCGCCGATCATGTCGCCGGCGGCGACGGTGAGGCTGTTGGCCTGGCCCGCGCGGGCGGCGTCGAGGAGCGTCGCCATCTGGGCGAGGCCGCCGGCCTGGATCGCGGGACCGCGGTGGGTGATCCGGCCGGCCGCGCCGTCCACGGGAAGGAGGTTGCCGTGGAGGTCGTTGAGGGCGAGCAGCTGGACGGGGGTGCGGGCGGCCGGCGCGGAGCCCGTCCCCGCCACGTCGGGCCGGGCGGCGGCGGGCCCGGCCAGGAGCAGCGGGAAGAGCGCGAGGGCGGGGACTCCGCGCCGTACGAATCGGTTGATCATGAGGGTGGTTGTACGGGTGGGAGTCGTGCTCCGGCGGCGTGCCACACCGGCGGAGCACGGAACATCACCACAGAAACGATCGTGCGGGTCGCCCGGACGGCGGTTGCGCCCGTCCGGTCGTCCGGTCATTTCGTGAACGCGGTGCCGTCCAGCGTCCAGTGCGGGTCCGGCGTGATCCCGAGGGCCGTGTAGACGTGCGCGGCGACATCGGCGTGGTGGAGCGACGACGGCGCCTCGCCCGCCGGCAGACCGGGGCCGCACGCGGCGATCCAGGCGGTGCGCTCCTGGTCGCTCCGTCCCCCGTGGCCCCCTTCGTCGCGGTGACCGTGGTCCGTCACGACGATGACCGTCCACTGCTCCGCCGCGTGGCCGGGGCGCTCGCGCATGGCGGTGAGGAGCCGGCCGAGGCGCCGGTCCGCGGCCTCGATCGCCTCGCGGTACTCCTTGCCGCAGCCGAGGAAGTGGGCGGTCTCGTCGACGGCGCCGAGGTAGACGAAGCCGGCGTGGAGGTCCTCGTCCAGGCCGAGGAGGTGTTCCGCGTCCTCGGTCACCCGGTCGTCGACCTCCTCCCAGGCCTCGGGGGTGTCCGCGGCGGGGGCGATGTAGCGGAGCCGGGTGGGGGCGACGAAGAGCGGGCCGCCCTGCTGGGCGAGGAAGAGCGGCTCCCAGCCGCCGACGGCGAAGGTCCGTCGTCCGCAGTCGTGCGCGAGGCGGGTCGTGAAGTCGGGGAAGACGTCGAGCCGGTTGCCGTCGAAGCGGTTGGCCCAGACGCCGTGCTTGGCGACACCGACGCCGGTGACGATGGTGGTCCAGCACGGTCCCGACATCGTGGGCGTCGCGGAGTCCACCTCGACGGGGGCCAGGAAGCCCGCGCGGGCGATCCCGTCGAGATGGGGCGTGTGCAGTTCGGGGAGCAGGTCGAGGCGTACGCCGTCGATGCCGATCACCAGTACGCGGGCGTTGTCCATGAGTGGTTCCAGGGGGTCGTGGGCGGGGGTTTTCAGGGGGCGACGCGGCGGAGCCGGATCAGGCTGCTGGCGTGGTCGCCGGCGGGCAGGCGCGGGTCGATGCCGTGGCGTACGAGGACGGCGCCGCTGTGGATCCGGTCCGTGTCCACGTCCAGGTAGCGGGCCTCGGGGTCGAGGGCGGGCAGCCGTACGGGGTCGGGGCGGTGCCCGAAGCGGGTGGAGGGGCGCCAGGTGAGGAGCACGTGCTCGCTGTCGTCCGGTGCCGCGTAGTGGACGGCGGTGACGGGCCCGTCGGCCGGGGCGACCCGGTACTGGTGCCCGCGCTGCACGAGCGGCCGGATCGTCTTGTACGCGGCCACGAGCTCGGCGGTCTCCGCGAGTTCCTCCTCGGACCAGGACGTCAGGTCCCCGCCGAGCCCCAGCGCGCCGGCCATGGCGACGTGGAAGCGGAACCGCAGGGGCGTGTGCCGGCCGGTGGCGGTGTTGGGGCTGTCGGTCACCCAGGCGGCCATGGCCTGGGCGGGGAAGAGCTGGCTGAAGCCGTTCTGGATGCCGATGCGGTCGACCGGGTCGGTGTTGTCCGAGGTCCAGGCCTGATCCGTACGGGCGAGGACGCCGAGGTCGACGCGCCCGCCGCCGCCCGCGCAGGCCTCGATGCGCAGGCCGGGGTGGGCGGCGCGGAGCCGGTCCATGATGCGGTGGACGGCCCGCGTGTGGTCGATCCACAGGCGGTCGGGGTCGGGGTGGCCGTCCCAGCCCGCCTCGGTGAAGGCCCGGTTGGCGTCCCACTTGAGCCAGTCGACGTCGTTCTCGCGCACCAGGCGGTCCAGGGTCCGCTGGGCCCAGGCCTCGACCTCGGGCCGGGCGAAGTTCAGGACCAGCTGGTTGCGCAGTTCGGTCGCGTCGAGCCGGGAGGAGTGGACGACCCAGTCGGGATGCGCGCGGTACAGCTCGCTGTCGCGGTTGACCATCTCCGGCTCCACCCACAGCCCGAAGTCCATGCCGAGGCGGTGCACCTCGTCGGCGAGCGGGCGCAGCCCCCGGGGGAAGGCCTCGGGCCGCGGAGTCCAGTCGCCGAGCGCGGACCGGTCGTCGCTGCGGGTGCCGAACCATCCGTCGTCCAGGACGAAGAGTTCGGCGCCGACGCGGGCGGCCAGGTGGGCGAGGCGGATCTGGCCGGCCTCGTCGACGTCGAATCCGGTGGCCTCCCAGGAGTTGTAGAGCACCGGCCGGTCCCGCTCGGGCTCCGGCAGCACGTGCGCGCGTACGTAGTGGTGCCAGGCGCGGCCGGCGGCGCCGAAGCCGTGCGGGGTGAACAGCCCGGCGTACACCGGGGTACGGAGGCTCTCGCCCGGCTGGAGGGTCCAGCTGAGGCCTTCGTGGCCGAAGCCGCCGGTCCAGGTCGTGCGGCCGGTCGGGTCGCGGTGGACGGTGACGCGCCAGCTCCCGCTCCAGGCGAGCGCCGTGCTCCACACCTCGCCCCGGTCCTCGGTCGCGGTGCCGTCGTCGAGGGCCAGCCAGGGACTGGCGTGGTGGCTGGTGAGGCCCCGGCGGCTGGTCAGTACGGTCTCGGCGACGGGCAGCCGGTCGCGCTGGAGCTGGAACTCGCTGTTCCAGCCGCCGACCAGGTGGCTGAGCCGGTAGTCGGGCAGCGGGGGAGCGGTCCAGGACGCCGAGTCGAGCCGGTCGACGGTGATCGGCTCCGGGGTGCCGTCCGGGATCCCGGTGTGGGTGAGCTCCGTCCAGCGCTCGATGACGTCGGTGCCGCCGCGGACGCGGTAGCAGAGCTCGGCCCGCAGGGGCCGGTGCCGGTCGTCGAGGCGCAACCGCAGCTCGCCACCGTCGACGCTGTGGCCCGTGAACCGCCACTGGGCGCCCCTGGTCCCGTCGGCGAAGCGGACCTGGAGGCCGGCCGGTCCGAAGCGCGCCCCGGTCTGCGGCGCGAGTTCGTCGGCCGGCGCGTCGGCCTCGAAGCTGCTCGCGGCGGGGGAGACCGCGTCCGGGAGCCCGGCGAGCGTCGCGGTGTCGAGGGGCGGGCCCCAGTAGAGGTGCCGGGGGCTGCCGTCGGAGGCGAGCCGCAGCGCGTAGAGGCTGTTCGGGGTGCGCAGGACCGCGAGGCCGAGTCCGGGATCGAAGGTGACGGGCGGGAGCGTGGCGTGCACGGAGGCAACCCCTGAGGTGTGGTGAGGAACAGGGTGGAATCCAGGGCGACATGGAGGCATGGCGACACGACACCGGTAAGCGGGTGCGGTGTTCGCGTGGTCCTGGAAAGGCACGGAGGCGGGCCAGAGCGTAGGGCCGTGCCAACTCCTAAATCAATACTGGAAGAAGTTATTTATTTGCTCTATGTTGCTCCCGTGTTTCGACATCGCTCCCGGCCTCTGGTCAGTGCGCCCGCCGAGACCGCGGTCCTGGCCCTGCTCCTCGCGGAGGGCCCCCTCAGCAGAGTGGAACTGGCGCGGCGGACCGGGCTCTCCTCGACCGCCGTCACCAAGGCGGCCAGGCCCCTCATCGACGACGGTTATCTGTACGAACTCCCGCCGGAGCGCACCGCACCCGGTGCCGGTCGGCCGGTCAACCCCCTCGCGGTCGCACCCGACCGGGAGTACTTCATCGGGCTGAAGATCAGCTCCGACCAGGTCTTCGGCGCCGTATGCGATCTGCGGGCCGGGATCCGGGCCACGGCCGTCCGGCCGCTCGACGACTGCACCCCCGAGGCCGCCGCCGCCGTCACGGCCGGACTCGTCGACGAACTGCTCGACTCCGAACCCGCGTTCCGGGCCCGCACGCGCCATTTGGGCGTCGCGGTGAACGGGGACGTGGACCGGGACAGCGGCAGGCTCCGGCGTTCCGGCCTCCTCGGCTGGCGCGACGTTCCGCTCGCCGAACTGCTCACCGCCTCCACCGGTCTGACCGTCACCGTCGAGAACGACGTCAGGGCCCTGACCGTCGCGGAGCACTGGTTCGGCGAAGGCATCGGCACCGAGTACTTCGCCCTGGTCACCATCGGCGCCGGCATAGGGTCCGCCCTCGTCGTCAACGGGCAGCTGCTCAGGGGCGCGTACGGTGTCGCGGGCGAGGTCGGACACGTCTGTGTCGATCCGGCCGGACCGCGCTGCCGCTGCGGTGGGCGCGGCTGCGTCGAGGCGATCGCCTCGATCGACGCGATCCTCGCGGCCGTCCGCCGGGCCACCGGGAACCCGCACCTCACGTTCTGCGAGGTAGCCGATCTGGCCCGGGACGGCCACCCCGCGGCCCGCGAGGCCTTCGCCCGGGCCGGGCAGGCCATCGGGGTCGGCATCTCCGTACTGGTCAACCTCGTCGGCCCGGAGCGTGTCGTCGTCAGCGGCGAGGGCGTCGACGCCTACGACCTGTTCGGTGGCCACATCCAGGACGCGTACGCCGAGCACGTCTTCGGGGCGGCCTCCCGCTGCCCGCTGTCGCTGCGGCCGCTCCCCTGGGAGGAATGGGCCCGCGGCGGCGCGGCCGTGGCGATCCAGGCCCTCTTCCCGCAGTACGCGGTCACCACCACGAACGGCGACGGCTGAGCGATCCGCAGCCGTCGCGCACCACTCCCTGGCCGACGCCCTCCTCTGCCGGCAAGCACTGACGAAGGCGTCGGCCAGGCAGCACATCCGCCCTGCCACACCCCCAACAAAGAAGGACGCGACATGAGCACACGCAGACCAGAGCTTAGCCGACGCGGATTCCTCACGGGATCGCTGCTCGTCGCCGCCGGAAGCGTCCTGTCGACCGCGTGCAGCACCGACCCCGTCGGCGGCGCCGCCGGATCCGGAGCCAAGACCACCCTCAACGTCTGGTACCACGCCTACGGCGAGACCGGGACCCAGCAGGCCGTCCTCCGCTACGCCACCGCCTTCACCAAGGCCAACCCCGACATAGCCGTGAAGGTGACGTGGGTCCCGGGCGACTACTCGGCCAAGGTCAACGCGACCCTGCTGACCGACGCGGCCCCCGACGTCTTCGAGATCGGCGACTTCAGCGAGGGCCTCGTCCACCGCGGTCAGATCGCCGCCCTCGACGACGTGTACGGCAACGCGAAGAGCGACTTCAACGCGAACGCCATCGATTCGGTCACCGTCGACGGCAAGCTCTACGGCGTCAAGATGATCGACGACGTCATGATGCTGTACTACCGCAAGAGCGTCCTCGCGAAGGCCGGGATCGCCCCGCCCAAGACCTTCGACGAGCTCGTCGCCGCGGCGAAGGCCCTGTCCACGAAGAAGAACAAGGGCCTGTTCGTCGGCAACGACGGTCTCGGCGACTCCGCGGTCCTCTCCGTCTTCTCCAACGGCGGCGACCTCGTCACCCGCGAGGGCAAGGTGGCCTTCGGCTCGCCGCAGGCGCTCGAAGCGCTCAAGGGCCTGAAGCGCCTGCACGACGACAAGTCGCTGCTGCTCGGGTTCACCACCGACTGGTGGGACCCCGCCGCCCTCACCCAGAACGTCGTGCCCATGCAGTGGTGCGGCCTGTGGGCGATGCCCGGGATCAAGGACGCGCTCGGCGACGACTTCGGCATCCTGCCCTGGCCCGCCTTCAAGGCCGGCGGCACCCCCGTCGTCCGTGTCGGCGGATGGACCAGCGTCGTCAACGCCAAGGGCAAGAACGTGGCCGCGGCCAAGAAGTTCGTCCAGTGGCTGTGGGTCCAGCAGTCCGACCTCCAGAAGGACTTCGCCGAGAGCTACGGCTTCCACGTCCCGCCCCGCAAGTCCGTCGCGGCGACCGCCGAGAAGCTCTCCGAGGGCGCCGCCAAGGAGGCCGTTGTGCTCGCCGACAAGCACGGGAAGCACAACCCGGGCACCTGGGACACCGCCGTGAGCAACGCCTTCAACGCGGCCGCGATGAAGATCGTCGAGGGCCAGGGCGACCCCGCCGCCCTCATGGCCGACGCGGTGAAGAAGGCCCAGAGCGAGATCGACAAGCAGCAGGGCCGATGAGCTCGGCCACGAACACCACGCTGAAGCCCGAGCGTGCCGGGCGCCCCGCGGTCGATCCGCGGGGCGCCGCCCGGACCGGCCGGGCCCGTCCCGGCCGCTCGGGCTGGGTCGCGTTCATCCTGCTGACCGCGCCGACGCTGGTCGGCCTCGGCCTCTTCAAGTACATCGCGATCGGCTGGAGCTTCCTGCTCAGCCTCAGCGACGCCCGCGGCACCATCGCCCTCGGCCACTGGGTCGGCCTGGAGAACTACCGCCGCCTCCTGTCCGACCAGGCGTTCCGCTCCTCCCTCGTCCAGATCCTGCTGTTCACCGTCTTCATCGTGCCGCTCACCTTCGCCGCCTCGCTCGGTCTCGCGCTGATCGTGCACCGGATCCGGCGCGGCCGGGCCCTGTTCCGCACCACCTTCCTCATCCCGGCGGCCGTCTCGTACGTCGCCGCGTCACTGCTGTGGAAGATGTCCCTGTTCAACGGCCTGCCGGCGGGCATCGCCAACACGATCGGAGGATGGTTCGGAGCGGAGCCCGTCGCCTGGCTGCAGACCACCTCGCCGCCGCTCTACTGGATCGTGCTCGTCACCCTGCGCCTCTGGCTCCAGGTCGGCTTCTACATGGTGCTCTTCCTCGCCGGCCTCCAGGGCATCCCCAAGGAGGTGTACGAGGCCGCCGCGCTCGACGGCGCCACCGGCCGGCGACTCCTGACCAGGATCACCCTCCCCATGCTGCGCAACACCTCCGTCGCCGTACTGATGCTGCTGTTCATCGCCGCCTTCCAGGCCTTCGACGAGTTCTACAACCTCTTCAGCAGCGGTCTCTCCGGCACGGGCACCGCCCCCGTGCAGACACCGCTGGTCCACCTCTACAACACCGCCATGGGCAGCCAGAACTACGGCATCGGCTCCGCCGGGGCCTTCGTGCTCACCGCCCTCATCGTCGGAGTCACCCTGCTCCAGGGCCGGTTCACCGGATTCGGCAGGAGCGGAGAATGAGACACGCATGATCACCCTGCCCGGACTGACCCGATCCGCGCGCCTCCTCGCGCGCGGCCTGCTCGTCGGCCTCCTCACCGCGGCCTTCCTCGCGCCGTTCTACCTGATGCTCCGCAACTCGCTCATGGACTCGCGGAGCCTGACGGCGCCGGAGTGGACGTGGTGGCCCTCGACGATGCACTTCGAGAACTTCACCGACCTCTTCGCCGACCCCGTCGTCTCCATGGGCCGGGCCCTCGGCAACTCGCTGCTCATCGCCGCCGTCACCGCGCCCGTCTCCACGCTCCTCGCCTCCGCCGCCGGCTACGCCCTGGCCCGGATCCCCGTCCCGGGACGCGGCGTGGTGCTCGCCCTGATCGTGGCCACGCTGATGATCCCCGGCTCGGTCACCTTCGTCCCGACGTTCGTCGTCGTCGGCTCCATGGGCGGCGTCAACACGCTGTGGGGCATCATCGTGCCCGGCCTCTTCAACCCGTTCGCGGTCCTGCTCTTCCGCAACTTCTACCTCCAGTTCCCCAGCGAGATCGAGGAGGCCGGCCGGCTCGACGGCCTCGGCTGGCTCGGTCTGTACCGCCGGATCGCCCTGCCGAGCTCCGGCGCCATGCTCGCCTCGCTCGGGGCGCTGTCCTTCATCGACAGCTGGAACGCCTTCCTGTGGCCGCTGGTCATCGGACAGGACCCCTCCGCCTGGACCGCGCAGATCGCGCTGTCCACCTTCCTCACCTCGCAGACCGTCAATCTGCCCGGCCTCTTCGCCGGTGCCGTCGTCACCATCACGCCCCTGGTCGTCATGTTCCTCGTCGCCCAGCGGTACATCGTCGAAGGCATCGCCACCAGCGGCCTCAAGGGCTGACCCCCGCACCGCACCGTCCGCACCACGCACAAGGCAGGCACCTCTCCCCCACCCGTAAGGAGCCCCCGTGACCTCCCGTTTCACCCTGCTCCGACGCGCGACCGCAGTCCTCGCCACCTCGTCCGCACTCCTCCTCGGCACCCTCATCCCCGACGCCGCCGTGGCGGACACCGGGACGGCCCCGCCGCCGGCCCTCACCGGCGCACAGCTCGCCGCCTCCTGGACCGGCCCGCTGTCGACCCGGGACCGGTACGTCGTCGACGCGAACGGCGACCGGTTCAAGCTCAAGTCCGGCAACTGGGCCGGCGCTCAGGGCACCTGGCAGGGCAGCGGCGACGTCAACGACGTCGCCAACCACCAGGCGCGCCAGATGTCGAACAACATCCCGCTCGGCCTCGACCGGAAGCCGATCGCCGACATCCTGGCCGACTTCCACGCCCTGGGCCTCAACAGCATCCGGCTGCCGTTCGCCAACGCGCTGATCCACGACACGAGCGTCGTCCCGGACTCGGCGGTCACCGCCAACCCGCAGCTCAAGGGCAAGACCCCGCTCCAGGTCCTCGACGCCGTCGTCGGCGCCCTGACCGCCGACGGCTTCGCCGTCATCCTCAACAACCACACCACCAGCTACCGCTTCTGCTGCGGCCTGGACGGCAACGAGCGCTGGAACAGCGGCCAGTCCACCCAGCAGTGGATCGACGACTGGGTGTTCCTGGCGAAGCGCTACCAGGCCGACAAGCGGGTCGTCGGAGCCGACCTGCGCAACGAGGTCCGTCGCGACACCTGGGACGACCCCAACTGGGGCTGGGGCGACGACCACGACCTCAACAAGGCCATGGAGGAGGCCGGGAACAAGATCCTCCAGGCCAACCCGGACATGCTCGTCATCATGGAGGGCATCAACTGGCAGGGCATCCCCACCGACATCACCCCCCACGGCCGCCCGATGCTCACCCCCGTCGCCACCCTGTCCAACACCCTGATCCGCTCCGACAAGCTCGTCTACGCCGCCCACTTCTACGGCTACACGGGCCCGAACCACACCGGCGCCACCGGCACCGGTGAGACGCACGACCCGCGCTACGAGGAGCTCACCCCCGAACAGCTCGCCCAGGCCGTCGACGACGAGGCCCTCTTCGTCACCCGGTCCGGCCAGCACTTCACCGCCCCCGTGTGGATCAGCGAGTTCGGCGCCGCCGGCCGCGGCGCCGTCGACGCCCCGGAACGCGCCTGGTTCACCCACTTCACCGACATCCTGGTGAAGAACGACGCCGACTTCGCCATCTGGCCCCTCGTCGGCTGGACCGACGCGAGCGGCACCCCGCAGGACAACTGGGCCATGGTCAACTACAGCGCGAACGGCACCCGGCTCGGCGTCATGGACGCCGGCGACTGGCGCGCCACCGACTGGAACAAGCTCGTCAACGCCCCCGGTCGGACCGGCCGGATCGCCCCGGCCCCGCGCTGGAACATGCTCAACCTGGACTACGCCGACTACAACACCTCCGCCACCATGCTCGCCAAGCCGGACTGGTCCCCGGGCAACCGCAAGGCCACCTGCCCCGACAGCCAGCGCGTGACCGGAATCGCCCGGAGCAGCAGCCGGGGACTGTGCACCGACGCCGGACAGCCCGCGAAGGCGAGCGGCACCTGGACCGTCGTCACCGACGAGCGGTACGTGACCGGCGGCGACTGGGCCAGCGGCTACAACAAGCTCCAGTGCCCCGACCGCACCTTCGCCGTCGGCTACAGCGTGCGCAGCAACGCCATGGCGGCGCTCCTGTGCGCCCCCGCGGCCACCGCCCTCCCCACCAGCGGCCGCGTCCTCTGGTTCGACCGCGGCGACAACCGGCCCGCGACCGGCGGCTCGACCGCCAGCGACTGGGCGCCCGGCCACTACAAGGGCCAGTGCACCGACGGCGAGTACCTCGCCGGCGTCGCCTTCACCTGGAAGTGGAGCCACGGCGGCGTCCCCGACGCCCTGCTGTGCCGTCCGCTCGCCTGACCGCACACCTTCCCCTTCGGCCGGCCGACCCGAACCCGGGCGGCCGGCCCGTCCTCCCGCACCTGAGGAGCACCACCACCATGCCCCGACTGGAGATCGCCGACGACGGATTCCGTCTCGACGACCGCCCGTTCCGCATCATCTCCGGAGCCCTGCACTACTTCCGGATCCACCCGGACCAGTGGGCCGACCGCCTCCGCAAGGCACGGCTCCTCGGCCTCAACACGGTCGAGACCTACGTCCCGTGGAACCTGCACGCCCCGCGCCGGGGCGAGTTCCACCTCGACGGCGGCCTCGACCTGCCCCGGTTCCTCGACGCCGCGGCCGCCGAAGGACTCCACGTCCTCCTCCGCCCCGGCCCGTACATCTGCGCCGAATGGGAGGGCGGCGGCCTGCCCTCCTGGCTGCTCACCGACGAGGACATCGTCCTGCGCAGCCGCGACCCCCGCTTCCTGAGCGCCGTCGACGACTACCTCGGCGCCCTCATGCCGACGATCAAGCCCTACCTCGGCAGCAACGGCGGGCCCGTCCTCGCGGTCCAGGTCGAGAACGAGTACGGCGCGTACGGCGACGACACCGCGTACCTGGCCGAACTCGCCGCCCTGCTGCGCCGCCACGGCGTCGACGTCCCGCTCTTCACCTCCGACCAGCCCTCCGACCTCGCCCCGGGCAGCCTCGACGGCGTCCTGGCCACCGCCAACTTCGGCAGCCGCACCGCCGCCGGGCTCGCCGCCCTGCGCGAGCACCGGCCCCGGGGCCCCCTGATGTGCATGGAGTTCTGGATCGGCTGGTTCGACCGCTGGGGCGGCATCCACGCCCGCCGCGACCCGGCCGACGCCGCCGCCGAGCTCGACCTCCTCCTCTCCGCCGGCGCCTCCGTCAACATCTACATGTTCCACGGCGGCACCAACTTCGGCTTCACCAACGGCGCCAACGACAAGGGGACGTACCGCCCCACCGTCACGTCCTACGACTACGACGCCCTCCTCGACGAAGCCGGCGACCCCACCCCCAAGTACGCCGCCTTCCGCGAGGTCATCGCCCGCCACGCGCCCGTGCCCGCCGACCCGCCGCCCGCCGCCGGGCCGAAGGCCGCGTACGGCGCGGTCGAACTCACGCGTACGGCGGGGCTGCTCGACCAGGCCGACGCCCTCGGCACCCCGGTGGCCGCCGACCGGCCGCTGACCATGGAGGAGCTCGGCCAGCCGTTCGGATTCGTCCTCCACGAGACCGAGCTGGCCACGCCCGGACCGGCGCTGCTGCACGTCGAGGACGTCCACGACCGCGCCCAGGTCTTCGTCGACGGGCAGCCGGTCGGCGTCCTGGAGCGGGAGAACCACGAGCACGCCCTCGCGTTCACCGTGCCCCGCGCGGGAGCCCGGCTCGCCGTCCTGGTGGAGAACCAGGGCCGCGTCAACTACGGGCAGGCGCTCCACGACCGCAAGGGGCTCCTCGGCCGGACCACGGTCAACGGGGCCGAGCCCGCCGTCTGGCACAGCCGAGCCCTGCCCCTCGACGCCCTGGACGCCCTCGACCTCCGGCCCTTCGACGCCGGGCGTCCGCCGGTCGGACCGGCCTTCCACCACGGCACCTTCACCGTGGAGGAGCCCGCCGACACCTTCCTCCACCTCGACGGCTGGACGAAGGGCCTGGCCTGGATCAACGGCTTCCCCCTGGGCCGCCACTGGTCCCGGGGCCCCCAGGCGAGCCTGTACGTCCCCGCCCCGGTCCTCAGGCCCGGAGTCAACGAGGTCACCGTCCTCGAACTCCACGCCTCCGCCACGCGCCGGGTCCACCTGCGCGACACGCCCGCCCTCGGGGCCACCGAGGAGTGAGCCGGCAGCCCTCCGCCCCGACCCCCAGGGAGCCCTCCGTGCCCACCGAACTCCACGCGGTCCTCTTCGACATGGACGGCACCCTCGTCGACACCGAGCGGCTCTGGCTGCGGACGGTCGAGGA
Organism: Streptomyces sp. NPDC004284; assembly: GCF_042874035.1. Classification (NCBI taxonomy): domain Bacteria; kingdom Bacillati; phylum Actinomycetota; class Actinomycetes; order Kitasatosporales; family Streptomycetaceae; genus Streptomyces; species Streptomyces sp. NPDC004284. The sequence goes on from NZ_JBIAMJ010000002.1 coordinate 845,260, forward strand.
GGAGGCCCTCGGCCTCGGCCTCGACCTGACGGAGGCCGACCGCGCGTTCGTCCTCGGCCAGGCGATCGGGGTCTGCGCGGAGCACCTCTCCGGGCGCGCCCCCGGCCGTACCGACACCGCGCGGATCGGCGCGTCCCTCGAACGGGGCTTCACCGAGCGGGTACGAGGACAGGTCGAGCCCCTGCCCGGGGCCGTGGAGCTCCTCGCGGCGATCCGCGCCGCGGGGGTGCCCACGGCGCTCGTCTCGGCCTCGCCGCGGACGGTCGTGGACACCGTCCTCGACGTCCTCGGGCGGCACCGCTTCACCACCTCCGTCGCCGAGGGGGAGACCCCGCGCACCAAGCCGTTCCCCGACCCCTACCGGGCGGCCCTGGCCACCCTCGGCGTCGATCCGGCCCGTTGCGTCGCCGTCGAGGACACCCCGACGGGCGTCGCGTCCGCGGAGGCGGCCGGCTGCGCGGTCCTGGCGGTGCCCTCGTACGCCGCCATCGCCCCGGCACCGCGCAGGACGATCGCGCGCAGCCTCCTGGACGTGGACCTCACCCTCCTCCGGGGGCTGACCGCCACTCCGTGAGGCCGCCGCCGGGTTCAGGCCCGCGGTTCGGCGGTCGCGGCGAGCGCCGAGGGCAGTTCGGCCGCGGTGGCGCGGAGCCGGCGCACGAGGTCCTCGGGCGTGTGCCCGGCCGGCTGCGCCACCCAGGCGTCCAGGGCCCGGTGGAACAGCACGACGAGCAGGTCGAGGGCCAGCCGGGCGTGCAGCTGCCCGCCGGGGCCGGGGAGGGCGAAGCGCCGCTCGGTCACGGCGAGCGCGGACCGCGTGGTGCGGTCGCAGAAGGCGAGGCCGTGCGCGTCCATGGAGGGCGTACGGGCGGCGAGGTGACGGCTGGTGAGGACGCGCCCGGCCCAGCCGTCGGCCGGCATCCGGCCGACGGCCTCGGCGAGGGCGTCCTCGAACAGCGGAAGAAGCCCCCGGCCGTCGGCCGGGCAGGTCTCCAGGACGTCGAGGAAGGCCACCCACAGGTCCTGGGTGGGGGCCATGGCGACGTCCTCCTTGCTGTCGAAGTACCGGAAGAAGGTCCGCTTCGACACCTCGGCCGCGTCGCAGAGCGCGTCGAGCGTCACCCCGTCGAAACCGTGGGCACCGAACAGGTCGAGGGCGGTGTCGATCAGCACCTGCCGGGTGCGCAGCTTCTTGCGCTCGCGGAGCGAGGGGGAGGGGGAGGAGGTTTCGGCCGTCATCGTGACCACTGTATCGGAGCGGCGAACGCTACCTATAGGCTTATGCCACTCAGTGGCAGAATCTTGGAGGTCTCCCATGCGCGCGCTCCTCGTCGACCCCTCCGCCCCCGGCGGCCTCAGGCTCGGCACCGCCCCCGACCCCGAGCCCGCCCCCCACCAGGCCCTGATCCGGGTGACCGCGACCTCGCTCAACCACGGCGAGATCGCCTTCGGCCTCGACGCCGCCCCGAAGGGCTCGGTCCTCGGCTGGGACGCCGCCGGAATCGTCGAACGGGCCGCCGCGGACGGTTCGGGCCCCGTCGTCGGCACCCCTGTGGTGACCCTGATGCCCGACGGCGCCTGGGCCGAACTCCGCGCGGTCGACACCGCCCTCATCGGCACCGCCCCCGCCGGGTCCGACCCCGCCTCCCTCGCGACCGTCCCCGTCGCCGGCGCGAGCGCCCTGCGCGCCCTGCACCGCCTCGGTCCGCTCCTCGGACGCGACGTCCTGATCACCGGGGCCACCGGCGGCGTCGGACGGTACGCCGTCCAGCTCGCCCGCGCCGCGGGTGCCCACGTCGTGGCGTCCACGAGCTCCCCGGCCGCCAACGGCGCGCTCCTGCGCGGCCTCGGGGCGCACGAGGTGGTCGGCACGCCGAAGGAGACCGCCCGGCCGGTGGACGGGGTGATCGACCTGGTCGGCGGCCCGCTGCTCGTGGAGGCGTACGACACGCTCGGCGAGGGCGGCACCCTGGTCGCCCTCGGGCACTCCGCCGGCACGGGCGAGGACTTCCCGTTCGGGGCGCTCTTCGGCGACCAGGGACGGCACGACCGGTCCGTCGTGACCTTCTTCCTGCTCAACTGCGCCGGACTCGACCGCGACCTGAGCTGGCTCGCCCACCGCGTCGCCGACGGGACCCTCGACCCGGGCATCACCTGGCGGGGCGGCTGGGACGACGCGGCCGACGCGGTCGCCGCCCTGCGCGCCGGAGACCTGCACGGCAAGGCGGTCCTGGCCATCGGCGAGACGTCCTGACCGCCGGTGAGCCGATCCTGACCGCCGGCCGGACGTCCTGACCATCAGCCGGACGTCCTGACCGTCGGCCGGACGTCTTGACCATCAGCCGGACGTTCTGACCATCGGCCCGACGTCCTGACGATCGGCCAGGCGGAGAAATCGCGGGCGTGACCAGGCCGGGAGGCCGGAGAATCGCGCCATGCGCATCGTGATCATCACCGCCGGCTCCCGGGGAGACGTCGCCCCCTTCACCGGCCTGGGACGGCGCCTGCTCGACGCCGGCCATCAGGTCGCCGTGGCCGCACACCCGTCCTTCGCCGCACTCGTCGGCGACTGCGGTCTGGAACACCGGCCGGTGCCGGGAGACCCCCAGGGGCTGGTCCGGGACTGGGCCCGGGCGGCCTCGCGGGAGGAGGCCCAGGCGCTGACGAGGGCGTACGCGGACGGGATCGCCGACGGGGTGGCGGAGGCCGTGGAGGGCGGCGCCGACCTGCTCCTCACCGCCCACGGCCCGGCGCCGCTGAGCCGCACGGCCGGCGAGGCCTTCGGCATCCCCGTCATCGGCACCTATCTCGTACCGTCGTTCGCCACCGGAGAGTTCCCGCTGCCCCACGCCCGGAACACCGACGGCCGGAGCCCGGAGGACAACCTCGCCGCCGGCCGGGACGTGCTGCGGCGGGCCGAAGGGGTCTTCGCGGGCGCCCTGACCCGGCTGCGCGACCGCCTCGGACTGCCCGACGACACGCCCTCGGCGGCGGCGGACATCCGCCCCGCCTTCCACGGCTTCAGCCCGCTGGTCGTGCCGCGCCCCGCGGACTGGCCGCCCGGGGTGGAGGTCACGGGCTACTGGTGGCCCGCGCGGCCGCACGCCTGGCAGCCCCCGGCCGCACTCGTCGACTTCCTCCAGGCCGGTCCGCCCCCGGTGTTCATCGGCTTCGGCAGCATGGCGGCGGGCCAGGGCGAACGGCTCGGCGAACTGGTGGCCGAGGCCGTGGAGCGGGCGGGCGTGCGCGCGGTGGTGCAGGCGGGCTGGGCCGGGCTGAGCGTCGGCGGCGCCGACGTCCTGGCCATCGGCGACGTCCCGCACGACTGGCTGTTCCCGCGCACCGCCGCCGTCGTCCACCACGCCGGGGCGGGCACCACCGCGGCCGGGCTGCGGGCCGGGGTGCCCGCCGTGCCCGTACCCGTCATGTACGACCAGCCGTTCTGGGCCGCCCGGCTGCGCGAACTGGGCGTCGCCCCGCGGGCTGTGCCGTTCCGGGACCTGACCGCCGAAGCCCTCGCCGACGCGATCACGGCCTGCCTGTCCGACCCGGCCCTCCGCCACCGCGCGGCCGCACTCGGACGCGCGATCGCCGCGGAGGACGGAGCCGCTCCGCTGCTCGCCCACATCGGCTGAGACGACGCCGGCCGCCGCGGGGGCGCGTGCGGCGCGTTCCGGCGTGCGAGGTGCGGGGTGTGCTTCGAATGGCGTGGATGTCGTGGATGCCTCAGAAAGCATCGGTGCACTAGCTTTCCGTACACCCGGGCCGATGATCACGTGGGGGCTGTGGTGGCCGTCAGCAGCGATTCCACGACGAGCGCGGCCGGCGGCGGGCCCGGCACCGGGAGCACCCCCGCCTCCGTCCCCGCACCGCGGGCGGCGCCCGCCGTGACCCTGCCGAAGGGCGGCGGAGCCCTCAAGGGCATCGGCGAGAAGTTCGCGGCCGATCCGGTGACCGGCGCCGGAGCCCTGGCCGTGCCGGTCGCGGCCACCCCGGGCGTTCGGGCTTCGGAGCCGAGTCCGTCCCCCGCCCCTCACTGACCCCGGCCCCCGGAGCCCGGTTCCTCGATCTCGCGGGAGACGGACGCCCCGACCTGGTGAGCTTCGTCGGATCCGCCCCCGGCTTCCAGGAACACGCCGCCGACGGGACCGGGGAGCCGCGCACCCCCTTCGGTTCGCTGCCCGACCGGGACTGGGCGGACCCGAACCTCCGCTTCGTCGACCTCGACGGCGATGGACTCGCCGACGTCCTCGTCGCTGAGTACGACGCCCTGGTCTGGCACCCCTCGCTCGGCGAGGACGGCTTCGGACCCGGCCGTCGTCGAGCCGCACCGCCGGGTGACCGAACCGGGCGTCCGTCATCGGGGCGCGCACCCTCGTCCACCGCCGGCTGTCGGGGTCGAACAGCTCGGCGGACCGCAGGGTGCGCAGGGAGTGGTCGTCGCGGGCCGTGCAGCCGCCCGCGACGAGGACGCGGCCGTCCTCGAGGGCCGTCGCCGAATGCGAGAACCTGCCCTGGGCGAGCCCGCCGACGGGGATCCAGCCACCGCTTCCGGGGTCGTACAGCTCGGCCGTGGCGAGACCGACCGGGGGCACTCCGGGTCCGGCGCCGATGCCGCCGGTCACCAGGATCCGGCCGTTCTCCCTACGGGTCACGGTGTGCAGCCGGCGGGCCTGCGCGAGCGGCGGCGTGGACCTCCAGACACCGGTCGACACGGTGAGGACCATGCTGCCGCCGGTGGGCAGCCGCCGCCCGTCCTCGCCGCCCGCGATCAGCACCTCGTCGTCGCCGAGCACGGCCGCCGCGTCGGCGGGCTGCGCCCGGAACCCGGCGTACGGCATGTCCCGCGCCGGCTGCCAGGTGCCGGGGGTGATTCCCGCCGTCGCGGTGCGCGAAGTCCTGTCCCCGAAGCCGCGGCCCCGCGGCGGGCGCATCCGTTCCCACGCGATGCCGCACCTCATCTCGTCGGGGCGTTGCTCCCCGGGGAGTTGGGCGCGGACACACGGCGTCATCCGTCCGGAGCAGGAAGAAACGATCACTCCGGACGGACGGGTCACGTCGGTGCCTCCGTGTCAGACCGTGAGCAGCCCCAGGTCCGCCGCCAGGCGGGCGCGGTGCCAGGACGGCGGGCCGAAGAGCCGGGCCGAGCCGTGCGCCCGCTTGAAGTAGCGGTGGGCGTCGTGCTCCCAGGTGATGCCGATGCCGCCGTGCAGCTGGATCATCTCGCCCGCCACCGCCGAGAACGCCTCCGAGCAGGCGGACTTGGCGGCGGCCGCGTGGCGGGGCAGCTCCGGGTCGCCCGCGGCGGCGGCGAAGGAGGCGCCGAGCGCGGCCGAACGCGCCGACTCCACCAGGACGTACGCGTCCGCGAGGCGGTGCTTCACCGCCTGGAAGGAGCCGATGGGCCGGCCGAACTGGACCCGCTCCCGGGCGTAGGCCAGGGTGAGTTCGAGGCAGCGGGCGGCGGCGCCGACCTGCTCGGCGGCGAGCGCCGCGCACGCCAGGTCCAGGACGTGCGCGAGGACCCGGTCGCCCGCGCCCTCCGCCCCGACGAGCCGGCCCTCCGCCTCCGCGAGCACCACGCGCGCCTGCGCCCGGGTGGAGTCCATCGTCACGGCCCGCTCACGGCGCACGCCCGCGCCATCGGCGGACACCTCGAAGAGCGAGACCCCCGCTGCCGAACGGGCCGCCACGAGCAGGACCCCGGCTCCGGCGGCGTCGAGGACGTGCTCCTTGGTCCCGGTGATCCGCCACGTACCGCCGGGCCCGGAGGCGGCCCCGGCCCGTATCGCCGACGGATCCCACGAGCCGCCCTCGGCCCAGGCCAGGGCCCCCACCACGGCGCCCGAGGCCAGGTCCGGCAGCAGCCGCGCACAGGCCTCCGCGTCCTCCGAGAGGAGCAGCGCCCGCGTCACGAGGACCGCGGAGCCGAGGTACGGGACGGGGCTCAGCTCCCGTCCCAGCTCCTCGAGGACCACGTGGACCTCCCCGGCCCCGCAGCCGGCGCCACCGTACTCCTCGGGCACGGCGAGCCCCGCGACGCCGATCTGCTCGGTCAGCGGCCGCCAGGCCGCGTCCCCCGGGTGCCGCCCGAGCACGGCCCGTACGGCGGACCGCAGCTCTTCCTGTTCCTCCGTCGGCCTCATGCCTGTGCTCCTCTCGATGTCGTACGGGTACGGGGCCGGCCGGCCGCCGCCGGGTCCTCCGGGTCCTCCGCCGTCAGGTCCCGGCCCCGGGTCTCGGCCGTGCGCCAGACGGCGAGCGCGGTCACGAGCCCGCAGGCGACGGCGAGCACCACGAGGGGCGTGCTGCGGATGTCCTCGGAGCCGGAGAGCAGACCGCCGGCGAACACCGGGGTGAATCCGCCGCCGATCAGCGCGGCCAGCTGATAGCCGAGCGAGGCGCCGGTGTAGCGGACGCGGGTGCCGAACATCTCCGAGAGCAGCGGCCCGAGCGGCGCGTACATCGCGGACTGCACCACCTGGCCGAGGACCATGCCGAGGATCAGCGGCGTGATCGAGCGCGCGTCCACCAGCGCGTAGACCGGGTAGGCGAGCAGCACGACGCCGACCGCGCCGCCCAGCACGACGGCCCGGCGGCCGACGCGGTCGGAGAGCGCGGAGAACAGCGGGATGGACACGAGGCCCGTGACCGAGGTGAAGAGCAGTCCGGTCATCACCTCGGAGGTGGCGTACCCGATGGCCGTGGCGTACGTGAGCATGAACGTGCTGATCAGCGCCGTCAGGGCGAACGGGCCGATGCCCACGGCACACGCGAGGACCAGGTTGCGCGGCTTGCGCAGCACCTGCGCCAGCGGCACGCCGGGAGCCTCACCGGTGTCGCGCGCCTCGGCCGCCTGCCGGAACAGCGGGCTCTCGCCGATGCTGACGCGCACGTACAGGCCGATGCCGAGGAGCACCGCGCTGAACAGGAACGGGACGCGCCAGCCCCAGGACAGGAAGGAGTCGTGGGGGAGCAGCGAGGTGAGGGTGACGGCGACCGTGGAGAGCAGGAAGCCGATCGGGGAACCCATCTGCATCACACCGCTCCACAGGCCCCGGCGCCCCGGGTCGGCGTGCTCGACGACCATGAGCGTCGCGCCGGCCCACTCCCCGCCGATGGCGATGCCCTGGACGACGCGGAACAGCACCAGGAGGACGGGGGCGGCGACGCCGATCGTCCCGTACGTGGGGAGGACGCCGATCAGGAAGCTCGCCACACCCATGAGGACCATGGTGAGGACCAGCATGGACTTGCGGCCGAGCCGGTCGCCGAAGTGGCCGAAGACGGCGCCGCCGAGCGGGCGCGCCACATAGCCGGCGGCGAGGGTCCCGAAGGCGGCGATCGTGCCGACGGTGGGATCGGACTCGGGGAAGAACAGCTCGCCGAAGACGAGCGCGGCCATCGTGCCGTAGAGCAGGAAGTCGTAGTACTCGATGACGGTGCCGAGCAGGCTCGACAGCGCCACCCTGCGCAGCGGGGCGGGGTCGGAGGGTCTCGCGGGGACGTGCGGGGACGGTGCGGGGGACACGCTGAACTCCCGGGTGCGGTAGGGACGGTGGGGAGGGGCGAGCGGTGGCGGGCCGGGCGGGGAGCGGGTGGGCGACCGCTGCCCGGCCCGGAGCAGCGGGCGTCGTGCCGGAGTGCGCAGTGTGCTCAGGACGCGAGGACGCGGGCGCGGCAGGCCGCGGGGGTGCCCCAGGCGTCGCGGAGCGGACGGGCCTTGCGGATCCACAGGGCGAGGTCCAGTTCCTCCGTGTAGCCGACGGCCCCGTGGAGCTGGAGGGCGGTGCGGGCGGCGGCGTACGCGGCCTCGCCCGCCGTGACCTTCGCCGCGGCGACCTCGGCCGTGGCGTGCTTCGCCCCTTCCGCCAGGGCGAGGGCGGCCGAGTGGAGCAGCGGCTGGGCGAACTCCAGGGCGAGGAGCGTGTCGGCCAGGCGGTGCTTCACCGTCTGGAAGGAGCCGATGGCGACCCCGAACTGGGTGCGCTGCTTCACGTACTCCACGGTCCGGTCGAGCAGGGCGCGGCCGAGGCCGAGGGACTGGGCGGCGGTGGCCAGGGCGGCGACCTCGGCGGCGTGCGCGGCGGCACCGGGCACCGCCGGGCCCTGGGCCAGGACGGTGCCGCCGAGCGGGCGGGCGAGGCGGCGCGCGGGGTCGGCGGAGGGCTGGACGGGGCCGGCCGTCTCCGCCAGGCGCACGGTGTCGCCCTCGACGACGAGCACGGCGTCGGCGGCGTCGGGGTCCAGGGCGTAGGGGCTGCCGGCTCCCGGCGCGCACAGGGAGACGACCGCCTTCCCCGAGGCGATCTGCGGCAGCCAGGCGGCGGCCGCCCCCGCTTCTCCGAGTCGGTCGCCTCCGAGTCGGTCGAGGAGCGCTGCCGCCGCGACCGTCTCCACCAGCGGGCCGGGCACGGCGTGGCGGCCCAATGCGGTGAAGGCGACGGTCAGTTCGACGGGAAGCGGGCCGAGCCCGTCGTGGCTCTCGGGCACGGCGAGGGCGAACACGCCGGCCTCCGCGAGCCGGGACCAGAGCGCGCGGCCGGGCGCGGTGTCCCCGGCGGCCCAGGCCCGTACGACGGCGGGTGTGTCGGCGGCCGTGAGCATGGCGTCGAGGGAGCGGGCGAACTCCCGCTGCTCGTCGTCGAGGAGGAACCGCATCACCGGCGTCCCTTCGGGAGGCCGAGCAGCCGCTCGGCGATGATGTCGCGCTGGATCTCGTTGGTGCCGGCGTAGACGGGTCCGGCGAGGGAGAAGGTGTATCCATCGGCCCAACCGCCGTGCGCGGGAGCGTCGGTGGCCCCGTCGGAGAGCTCGCCGTACGGTCCGAGCAGGTCGAGGGCGGTCTCGTGGAGCGCGATGTCGAGCTCGGACCAGAAGACCTTGTTGAGGCTGGACTCGGCGCCGATCGAGCCCCCGGCGGCGATGCGCGAGGCGCCCGCGTAGGCGAACAGCCGGTAGGCGCGGGCGCCGATGACGGCGTCGGCGACCCGGTCGCGCAGGGCGGTGTCGGAGGGGTCGGCGGTCTCCCGCCACAGCGCCGTGAGCCGCTCGGCGGCGGCCGTGAAACGGCCCGGGCTGCGCAGGGTGAGCCCCCGCTCGTTGCCCGCGGTGCTCATCGCGACCCGCCAGCCCTGTCCGGGCGCGCCGATCACGTCCTCGTCGGGCACGAACACGTCGTCGAGGAAGAGTTCGGCGAAGGCGGGCTTGCCGTCGAGGCGCCCGATGGGCCGTACGGTCACCCCGTCGGCGTCCAGCGGGAACATCAGGTACGTGAGGCCCTGGTGCGGTTTCGGGGCGTCGGGGTCGCTGCGGAACAGGCCGAAGGCGCGGTCGGCGAAGGCCGCCCGGGACGACCAGGTCTTCTGGCCGCGCAGCAGCCAGCCGCCCTCGGTCCGTACGGCCGTGGAGCGCAGCGAGGCGAGGTCGGAGCCGGACTCGGGCTCGGACCAGGCCTGGGCCCAGATGACCTCGCCGCTCGCCATGGACGGCAGGATGCGGGCGCGCTGCTCGTCGGTGCCGTGCTCGAAGAGGGTGGGGGCGAGGAGGTTGATGCCGTTCTGGCTGACCCGGCCGGGGGCGCCGGCCGCGAAGTACTCCTCCTCGAAGACCAGCCACTGGAGGATCGAGGCGCCCCGGCCGCCGTACTCCTCGGGCCAGGAGACCACCGACCAGCGGTCGGCGGACAGGGCCGCCTCCCACTCCCGGTGGGCGGCGAAGCCCTCCTCCGTCTCCAGGGAGGGCAGGGGGACGTCGGGCACGTGGGCGGTGAGCCAGGCGCGGGCCTCGGCCCGGAAGGCGTCCTCCGCCGCGGAGAAGTCGAGGTCCATCAGGCTCCCGCCTCCTTCATGGCGCGTATGTCCATGCCGCCCAGCGCGTCGGGGGCGGTCTCGGCGTTGTGCGCGTGCGCGAGGTGGTGCAGCCCGAAGACGGAGTCCATGCCGGTGTGCAGGCCCTGGAGGTCCTCGGCCTGGTTGACGGCGCGCTTGGCCAGGGCCAGGCCCATGCGGGGCATCTCGGCGATGCGGTGCGCCAACTCCATGGTCCTCTCGGTCAGTTCACCGGCCGGGACGACCCGGTTGACCATCCCGACCTCGTAGGCGCGGCGGGCGTCCATCCGGTCGCCGGTGTAGAGGAACTCCTTGGCGATGCGCGGCGGCATCACCCAGGGGTGGGCGAAGTACTCGACGCCGGGGATGCCCATGCGGACCACCGGGTCGGCGAAGAACGCGTCCTCGGAGGCGACGATGAGGTCGCACACCCAGGCGAGCATCAGGCCGCCCGCGACGCAGGCGCCCTGCACCGACGCGACCATGGGCTTGGGCAGTTCGCGCCAGCGGCGGCACATGCCGAGGTAGACCTCGGACTCGCGGGCGAAGCGGCTCTCCGCGCCCCGCTTGTCCGAGTGGTCCCACCAGAGCCCGGCGCGCCGCTCGAACGGCAGGTGGGCGTCCCGCTCGGGGGTGCCGATGTCGTGGCCGGCGGAGAAGTGCTTCCCCGCTCCGGCGAGCACGACGACCTTGACCTCGTCGTCGTCGGCCGCGCGGTAGAAGGCGCGGTCGAGGGCGTACGTCATCGCGGAGTTCTGGGCGTTGCGGTAATCGGGCCGGTCCATCGTGACCACGGCCACCGGGCCGAGGCGTTCGTAGCGGACCGGCGCTGTGGATGCGGTGCGGGCAGCGGACATCCGCCCTCCTTCCCTAACAAGTGTTTGGTAGGTTAACGTACGGCCATGAGCAACGTCGAGGAGTTCCGCAGAGAGGTCCGCGGCTGGCTGAGCGCCAACCTCACGGGCGAGTTCGCCGCCCTGCGCGGGCGCGGCGGCCCCGGACGGGAACACGAGGCACACGCCGAACGCCTCGCCTGGGAGCGGCACATGGCCGCCGCCGGGTGGACCTGCGTCGGCTGGCCCAAGGAGTACGGCGGACGGGGCGCGAGCCTCGAACAACAGGTCGCCTTCCACGAGGAGTACGCCCTCGCCGACGCCCCCGCCCGCGTCAGCCACATCGGCGAACAGCTCCTGGGACCCACCCTCATCGCCTTCGGCACCCCCGAACAGCGCGAGCGCTTCCTCCCGAAGATCGTCAGCGTCGAGGAGCAGTGGTGCCAGGGCTACTCCGAGCCGGACGCCGGCTCGGACCTGGCGAACGTACGGACCCGCGCCGAGCTGGACGGCGACGAGTGGGTGGTCACCGGGCAGAAGGTGTGGACCTCACTCGCGCACGAGGCCGACTGGTGCTTCGTCGTCGCCCGCACCGAACCCGGCTCCACCCGCCACCACGGCCTGTCCTACCTGCTCGTCCCCCTGGACCGGCCCGGAGTCGAGATCAGGCCGATCGTCCAGCTCACCGGGACCTCCGAGTTCAACGAGGTCTTCTTCGACGGCGCCCGCACCCACGCCTCCCACGTCGTCGGCGCCCCCGGCGACGGCTGGCGGATCGCCATGGCCACCCTCGGCTTCGAGCGGGGCGTCTCCACCCTCGGCCAGCAGGTCGGCTTCCGCCGCGAGCTGGAGGCCCTCATCGCACTGGCCAAGCGCAACGGCGCGGCCGCCGACCCGCTGATCCGCGACCGCATCGCCCGCGCCTGGATCGGCCTGGAGACCATCCGGTTCAACGCCCTGCGCATGCTCGACGGCGTCGCCGCCGGAGCCCCCGGCCCCGAGGCCTCCATCGGGAAGATCTTCTGGGCCACCTGGCACCGCGAGCTCGGCGAACTCGCCATGGACGTCTGCGGGGCCGAGGGAATGCTCGCCGACGGAGAGCCGTACGACCTCACCGACTGGCAGCGGCTCTACCTCTTCTCCCGCTCCGACACCATCTACGCCGGCTCCAACGAGATCCAGCGGAACATCATCGCCGAGCGCGTCCTCGGCCTGCCCAAGGAGGTCCGCCCATGACCGGCACCCCACCCCCCTACGTGCCGGGCCACGGTCTGCTCGCCGGCCGCGACGCCGTCGTCACCGCCGCCGCCGGCGCCGGCATCGGCGGCGCCACCGCACGGCGCCTCCTGGAGGAGGGCGCGCGGGTCGTCCTATCCGACGCCCACGCCCGCAGGCTCAAGGAGACCGAAGCCGAACTCGCCGCCGAGTTCGGCGCCGACCGCGTCGCCGCCCTGCCCTGCGACGTCACCGACGAGACCCAGGTCGCCGCCCTCTTCGACCTCGCCGCCGAACGCCACGGCCGCCTCGACATCGTCGTCAACAACGCCGGCCTCGGCGGCACCGCCGACCTCGTCGACATGACCGACGCGCAGTGGGACAAGGTCCTCGACGTCACCCTCAACGGCACCTTCCGCTGCACCCGCGCCGCACTGCGCCGCATGAAGGCCGCGGGCGCCGGCGGCGTCGTCGTCAACAACGCCTCCGTGATCGGCTGGCGCGCCCAGAAGGGGCAGGCCCACTACGCCGCCGCCAAGGCCGGCGTCATGGCGCTCACCCGCTGCGCCGCCCTGGAGGCCGCCGACTACGGGGTACGGGTCAACGCCGTCTCCCCGAGCCTGGCCATGCACCCGCACCTGGTGAAGGTCACCACCCCCGAACTCCTCGAAGAGCTCACCTCGCGCGAGGCCTTCGGACGCTACGCCGAGCCGTGGGAGGTGGCCAACGTGATCGTCTTCCTGGCCAGCGGCTACTCCTCGTACCTGACGGGCGAGGTCCTCTCCGTCAGCAGCCAGCACCCGTGAGACCGGCGCCGGAGCGGCGCCGCGAGATCCTCGACACGGCGGCCGAGGTCTTCGCCGCCCAGGGGTACGACGCCACCACCGTCCGCCGCATCGCCGACGCGGCCGGCCTGCTCGCCGGCAGCCTCTACTACCACTTCGACTCCAAGGAGTCGATGCTCGACGAGATCCTCTCGTCCTTCCTGGACGAGCTGTGGGCCCGCTACGACACCGTGCTCGCCGCACTGCTCGGCCCCCGGGAGACCCTGGAGGCCCTCGTCACCGAATCGTTCCGGGAGATCGACCGGCACCGCGCCGCCGTCGCCATCTACCAGAAGGAGTCCAGGCACCTGCGGGAGCAGCCGCGCTTCGGCTACCTCGCCGGCTCGCAGCGCAGGTTCGAGGAGGCCTGGCTCAGGACCCTGGAGCGCGGCGTGGCCGCCGGGGTCTTCCGCACCGACCTCGACGTCCGGCTCACCTACCGCTTCGTGCGCGACACCGTGTGGGTCGCCGCGTCCTGGTACCGGCCGGGCGGACAGCACAGCCCGGAGGAGATCGCCCGCCAGTACCTGTCGATGGTGCTGGAGGGCGTCGCCCTCCGTGACGACACCGGACGCACGAACAAGGAGTGACCATGGCCGAGGCCTATATCGTCGAAGCGGTACGCACCCCGGTCGGCCGCCGGAACGGCGGCCTTTCCGCCGTCCACCCGGCCGACCTCGGAGCCCACGTCCTGAAGGCGCTGATGGAGCGCTCGGGCGCCGACCCGGCCGCCGTCGAGGACGTCGTCTTCGGCTGCCTGGACACCGTCGGCCCGCAGGCCGGCGACATAGCCCGCACCTGCTGGCTGGCCGCCGGGCTGCCCGAGGAGGTGCCCGGCACGACCGTGGACCGGCAGTGCGGCTCCTCCCAGCAGGCCCTGCACTTCGCCGCGCAGGGCGTCCTGTCCGGCACCCAGGACCTGGTCGTCGCCGGCGGCGTGCAGAACATGTCGATGATCCCCATCGCCTTCGCCAGCCGCCAGGCCGCCGACCCCCTCGGCCTCACCGAGGGCCCGTACATCGGTTCCGTGGGCTGGCGCGCCCGCTACGGCGACCAGCCGGTCAACCAGTTCCACGGCGCCGAGCTCATCGCCGCCAAGTGGGACATCTCCCGCCAGGACATGGAGGAGTTCGCCCTGCGCTCGCACCAGCGGGCCGCCCGCGCCATCGACGAGGGCCGCTTCGACCGCGAGATCGTCGCGTACGGGGACGTCACCACCGACGAGGGGCCGCGCCGCGACACGACCCTGGAGAAGATGGCCGGCCTGAAGCCGCTCGTCGAGGGCGGCCGGCTGACCGCCGCGGTCTCCTCGCAGGTCTCCGACGGGGCCTCCGCGATGCTGATCGCCTCGGAACGCGCCGTACGCGAACACGGACTGACGCCCCGCGCCCGCGTCCACCACCTGTCCGTCCGGGGCGAGGACCCGATCCGCATGCTGTCCGCCCCGATCCCGGCGACGGCGTACGCGCTGAAGAAGGCCGGGATGACGCTCGACGACATCGACCTGGTCGAGATCAACGAGGCCTTCGCCTCGGTCGTCCTCGCCTGGCTCAAGGAGACCGGCGCCGACCCGGAGAAGGTCAACGTCAACGGCGGCGCCATCGCCCTCGGCCACCCCCTCGGCGCGACCGGCACCAAGCTCACCACCACCCTGCTCCACGAACTGGAGCGCACCGGCGGCCGCTACGGCCTCCAGACGATGTGCGAGGGCGGTGGTCAGGCGAACGTGACGATCATCGAGCGTCTGTGACGTTCCCGAAGTCGGAGCCGAAGAGCTGCTGCCAGACCGCGTGATCGGTGCGGGGACCGCCGGGGGTCTCCGCGCCGTACGTGGCGATCTCGGCGTCGATGTCGAGCGGGCGGGTGGGCGAGGTCATCGAGGAGAGCTCCCCGGCGATCGCCGCGTCGGGGACCAGCCAGCACACCTCGAACTCGATGCCGTCGGGGTCGCGGGCGTACAGGGCCTTGGTGGAGGCGTGGTTGCTCGCCCCCGTCAGGGCCCCCGCCTCGGCGAGCCGGGTCCGCATGCGCCGCAGCTCGGCCAGGGTGTCCACCTCCCAGGCCAGGTGGTACAGGCCGACCCGGCCGGTGGCGTGCCCGGAGCCGCGCTCGGGGGACTGGAAGAGGCCGAGGTCGTGGTCGTTGGCGGAGCCCGCCGTCTGGAGGAAGGCCGCCCCGGGGAAGGCCTGCGGAAGCGGCCGGAAGCCGAGGAGGTCGCGGTAGAAGGCGAGGCTGCGCTCCAGGTCGGAGACGAAGAGGACGGCGTGGTTCAGCCGCTGGATGGGCATGGCGGTTCCGTTCGGGTCAGGTGCGGGGTGGAGCGGGTGGAGACACATGTCCGCCGGGGTGAAGGTACCCCGGCGGACCTGTGTGTGACGGGTCAGTCCACGGCGGGCAGGGCGCGGAGCGCGGCCCGTGCCTCGGCCATGAGGCGGTCGACGAGTTCGGCGCAGGACGGCAGGTCGTCGATCAGGCCCGCGACCTGCCCGGAGGCCATCACGCCCAGGTCGGTGCGGCCGTCGACCATGGACGCCTTGAGCAGCATCGGGGTGTTGGCCGCCAGCAGGACCTGGCTCCAGGTCAGGTCCTTGCCGTGCTTCATCGCCAGGCCGTCCCGGACCATCTGCGGCCAGCTCATGCCGGACTCGCGCCGGAAGGCCGCCGCGTGCCGGACCGCGCGGAGGAGCGAGGCGGCCCGGCCCGAGCGTTCGAGCGCGTCGACCAGCTCCGTGCGCAGCATCCGGTGCGGCAGCCCGTCCACCTTCGTGGTGACGGTGACGTCCGTGACCGCCGCGGCGAGATAGCGGGCCTTGACCGCGTCGGGGACGGTGCTGTCGGAGGTGAGCAGGAAGCGGGTGCCCATGGCGATCCCGGCGGCGCCGTAGGCCAGGGCCGCGACCAGGCCGCGCCCGTCGTGGAAGCCGCCGGCCGCGACGACCGGGATGTCCACGGCGTCCACGACCTGCGGGAGCAGGACGGTGGTGGCGACGCTGCCGGTGTGGCCGCCGCCCTCCCCGCCCTGCACGATCACCGCGTCCGCGCCCCAGGCCGCGACCTTCTCGGCGTGCCGCCTGGCCCCGATGGAGGGGATGACGACGACTCCCGCGTCCTTGAGCCGGGCGATCAGCTCGCGGGACGGGGCGAGCGCGAAGGAGGCGACCTTCACGCCCTCGTCGATGATGATCCGCACGCGTTCGGCCGCGTCCCCGGCGTCCGCGCGCAGGTTCACGCCGAACGGCGCGTCCGTACGGGACTTGACCTCGCGCACCGCGGAGCGGAGCTGGTCGACGGTCATCGTCGCCGAGGCGAGGATGCCGAGCGCCCCGGCGTCGGCCGTGGCCGAGACCAGGCGGGGACCGGCCACCCATCCCATGCCGGTCTGCACGACGGGATGCCGCACCCCGACGAGTTCGGTGAGCGGCGTCGCGAGGGTGGCGTCGCTCATGAGGGGACCTCCCGGTCGCGCAGCCCCTTCGGGTCGATCTCCTCGCGGATCAGCCGCAGTTCCTCGGCGGTGGGCTCCCGGGTGTACGGCACCTCGTCGGGGACGGTCAGCGCGAAGCCGGTGGCCGCCACGACCTCCTCGACCGTGACGCCGGGGTGCAGCGAGCGCAGCCGCATGGTGCGGTCCGGGGTCTCGAAGTCGAAGACACCGAGGTCGCTGATGACGTCCGGGAGCCGGTGGAAGCGGGTCGCGGAGGGGCCGGCCGCGGCGGCCCGGTCGTAGCCGACGCCGGAGACCATGTCGACCCGCTCGACGAAGACGCGCGCCGAGTGCTTGGGGACCCAGTAACTGGTGGGATTGTTCAGGGTGTTGACCGGTGCTCCGCGCACACCGAGGAGCTGGCGCCTGGGCCGTGCCCAGTCGCCGATGCAGCTGATGTTCTGGTTGCCGTACCGGTCGATTTGGCTCGCGCCCATCATCACGTGCCGCCGCCCGGTGGAGACCAGGGCCAGGTGCTGCCGGTACGGCAGCCAGCCCTCCACCACCCGGGGCGCGGCGCCGACCGCCGGCACGTCGGCGATGAGGAGCGCCTCCCCGTCGGTCAGGAGCAGGTCGGGGGAGAAGGTGAGCTTCGCGAGGCGGGCGCCGATCATCGGGACGGTGCCCATCGGACTGGCCAGGACCTCGCCCGCGTCCCGCCACGCCTCGGCGCAGGCGACGACGCAGTACTCGGCACGCGTGGCCGCCGTCGTGGTGCTGTCGGTGCCGCTCACGCTTCCTCCTTCTGGAACGCCGCGACCGCGGCCTGGTAGGCGTCCTCGTCGCCGGACAGGAACCGGGCGGTGAACTCCCGCCAGGCCTCCGGGTCCCGGGCCGCCTTGGCGTAGGCGCGCTGGAAGGCCTCGTCCCGGTCGTAGTCGGGGGCGCAGGAGGTGAAGTGCGCGCCGTTCGGGGTCTCCACGACGCCGTCGACGAACGCCCGCTTGAGCAGCAGCGACTGCGGCCCCGCGTCCTTGAGCAGCTCCGAGGTCTCCACGATCCGCTCGCAGGAGACGTAC
Source organism: Streptomyces sp. NPDC004284 (assembly GCF_042874035.1). Taxonomy (NCBI): domain Bacteria; kingdom Bacillati; phylum Actinomycetota; class Actinomycetes; order Kitasatosporales; family Streptomycetaceae; genus Streptomyces; species Streptomyces sp. NPDC004284. The sequence continues at coordinate 862,465 of NZ_JBIAMJ010000002.1, forward strand.
GCGGCGTCCGCGGCCTCGCAGAACAGGTCGTCGAAGTACGGGTCGGGGCCCAGGTACTGGCCGTTGCCCTGCGCGTCGGCGCGGTTGAGGTGGACGAGTGCGGCGTCCAGGTGCAGCGCGGGCACGGCGACGAGCTCCTCGCGGTCGTCGTACGGGGACGTCACCGTCCGCAGCGACGGGTTGACGGTCATCACGTCCGAGGCGAGCCCGGCCCGGATGGGCATGAACGGCAGCCGGTGCACGGCGGCGGTCAGGCCCCACATGACCATGGCCTCGTCCAGCTCCACCAGTTCGAAGTCGCCGCGCTGCCGGGCCGCGCCGAAGTGCGGCTCCAGCGGTATGGAGTCGAGCGTGGCGAAGGCCGCGACCAGCTTGCGGATCTTCCCGGCCTCGGCGAGCAGCCCGACGTCCGGGCCGCCGTACGAGACCACGGTCAGATCGGTGACGTCCGAGCGCAGCAACGCCCGGACCAGCGCCATCGGCTTGCGCCGCGATCCCCAGCCGCCGATGCCGATGGTCATCCCGCTCCGGAGGCGGCCCACGACCTCCTCGGCGGTCATCGTCTTGTCCCTGCTCACGACTGCTGCTCCTTGTCCTCGCCGGAGGTGTCTTCCTTGCCGAAGGCGTCGCGGACCCGGTCGGCGACGCCGCTGAGGTTGGCCTCGAAGGTGAAGCCCTGCTCGAAGCGGTAGCTGCGGTGGACGTCCACCGGGTCGATGCCGTTGATCGCGGCCTTGGCGAGCCGGATCAGCTGCCCGTCCTTGGCCGCGATCTCCCGCGCGAGTTCGAGCGCCGCGTCGAGCAGCCGCTCGCGCGGGACGACCCGCCACACCGAGCCGTGCCGGTGCAGCTCCTCGGCGGTGACGGTGCGCGAGGTGTAGTACAGGGCCCGCATCAGCTGCTGCGGGACGAGCCGGGCCAGGTGCGTGGCCGCGCCGAGCGCGCCCCGGTCCAGCTCGGGCAGGCCGAAGGTCGCGTCCTCGGAGGCGACGATCGCGTCGGCGTTGCCGACCAGGCCGATGCCGCCGCCGAGGCAGAAGCCGTGCACGGCGGCGACCACCGGCACCTCGCAGTCGTAGACGGCGGCGAAGGCCTCGTAACAGCCGCGGTTGGCGCCCAGGAGGGCGTCGTGCCCGGCCGTGCGCTGGATCTCCTTGATGTCGACGCCGGCGTTGAAGCCACGGCCCTCCGCGGTGAGGACGACGCAGCGCACCTCGGGATCGGCTCCGGCGGCGCGGACCGCGGCGGCGAGGTCGTACCAGCCCTGTACGGGGAGGGCGTTGACCGGGGGGAAGTCGACGGTGACGACGGCGATGCCCTTGTCCGGGGCGGAGGTGGAGACACCCATGAGCAGATCAGCTACCTTTCCACCAAACGTTTGTTAGGTGGAAGATAGCAGCGGTTCGCGCGCTGCGGGAGGTGTCCCTTGCCAGTCACCATCGATCTGACGGGATCCGTCGCCGTCGTCACCGGCGGCACACGAGGCGTCGGCGCCGGAATCGCCAGAGCCCTGCTCGACGCCGGCGCGGAGGTCGTGACCTGCGCGCGCCGGGCCCCCGACGAGCCCGTCGAGGCGGGCGGGCGCACGGCCCGCTTCCTCCCCGTCGACCTGCGCGACCCGGCCGCCGTCGCCGGCTTCTTCGAGCAGGTGCGCGAGGACCACGGCAGGCTGGACGTCCTGGTCAACAACGCCGGCGGAACCCCGTTCCGGATGCTCGGCGACGGGAGCGCCGAGCAACAGGCCCGCGTCCTCGAACTGAACCTCGTCGCGCCGCTGACCGCCTCCCTCGCCGCGTACGAGGTCATGCGCCTCCAGCGCGGCGGCGGTTCGATCATCATGATCGGCAGCGTCAGCGGCACCCGCCCCTCACCGGGCAGCGCCGCCTACGGGGCCGCCAAGGCGGGCCTGGACAACCTCGCCCGGTCCATGGCCGTGGAATGGGCACCGCTGGTACGGGTCAACACGCTCGTCCCCGGCATGGTGCGCACCGAACTCTCCCACCTGCACTACGGGGACGAGGACGGCATCGCCTCCGTCGGCCGCACCGTGCCCCTCGGTCGGCTCGCCGAGCCCACCGACATCGGCGACGCCTGCGTCTTCCTCGCCTCCGACCGGGCCGCGTACATCACCGGCGCCAGCCTGCTCGTCCACGGCGGCGGGGAGCGTCCGGCCTTCCTGGACGCGGCCACGGTCAACAAGTGAAACCCCACCCCTCACTCACCACTCACCGAAAGGCCCACACCATGACCGGACTGTGCAACGGACGCGTCGTCATCGTCACAGGCGCAGGCCGCGGACTCGGCCGCGCGCACGCGCTCGCCTTCGCCGCCGAAGGCGCCAAGGTCGTCGTCAACGACCTCGGCGTCGGCCTCGACGGCACCGGAGGCGGCGCCGGGCCCGCCCAGCAGGTCGTCGACGAGATCATCGCGGCGGGCGGCGAGGCGGTCGCCCACGGCGGCGACATCGCCACGTCCGACGGCGCGGCCTCCCTCGTCACCACGGCGCTGGACGCCTTCGGCCGCCTCGACACCCTCGTCAACAACGCCGGTTTCCTGCGCGACCGCATGCTCGTCAACCTCGACGAGGACGACTGGGACGCCGTCATGCGCGTCCACCTCAAGGGCCACTTCCTGCCGCTCAAGCACGCCGCCGCGCACTGGCGCGCCGAGGCCAAGGCCGGACGCGAGCCCGTCGCGCGGGTGATCAACACCAGCTCCGGCGCGGGCCTGCTCGGCAGCGTCGGCCAGGGCAACTACTCCGCCGCCAAGGCCGGCATCGTCGGCCTCACCCTCGTCGCCGCCGCCGAGATGAGCCGCTACGGCGTCCAGGTCAACGCGATCGCCCCCGCCGCCCGCACCCGCATGACCGAGCAGACCTTCGCCGAGACGATGGCCGCCCCCTCGGGCGCCGCCTTCGACGCCATGGCCCCCGAGAACGTCTCCCCCCTCGTCGTCTGGCTCGGCTCCGCCGCCTCGGCCGGCGTCACGGGGCGTGTCTTCGAGGCCGAGGCCGGCCGCATCACGGTGATGGAGGGCTGGCGCCCCGGCCCCACCGCCGACAAGGGCGCCCGCTGGACCCCGACGGAGGCGGGCGAGACGGCCCTGAAGCTCCTGGCCGCCTCGGAACCGCCCCAGCCGGTGTACGGCACGCGCTGACGCCCCCGCGCGTGCCCGCCCGTCCCGCGGGCCGGGCGGGCGCGCGGGACGGCGCCCTCCGCGCCCTGATCCGCACGACGAGTGCCGGGCCCCGTACGGACAAGTGCGGTGCGGGACCGGCCGGATCGGCCTTCGGGGAGGATCGGTCCGGGTTCCGGCGGGAGCGGTCGGGCGCGGGGACGAGGCGGCACGCGCAGGGCGGCGGGTGAGGGGGGCGTCAGTGGGCCAGTGCGGTCATGTGGTCGGGATGGCGGGCGGCGACGTCGTGGGCGGCTCGGACGAAGGCGGCGACGGCCGTGGAGCGCGAGGTCTCCGGCCAGGCGACCACGACCGCGCTGGGGCTGAGGCCGGTGACCGGCCGGTACGCGATGTCCGGGCGCTGGTGCCGCTCGGTGGTGGAGAGTGCCAGGAACGCCACCGCCTGGCCCAGCGCGACCACCTCCAGGAGTTGCTCGACGCCGGCCACGAGCGGCCCCTCGGGAGCGGCGGCCGGCGCCGAGCCCGGGTGGCCGTCGCCTGCTTCCGCTCCGTCGCATCCCGTGTAGTGGGCGGTGTGGGAGGGGGAGGCCCCTTTCCAGCGGGGGATCGGTTCGCCCTCGAGGTCGGTCAGCCGCAGCCGCCGACGTCCGGCCAGGCGGTGCGCGGCGGGGAGAACGGCCAGGCGCGGCTCGACCACGAGCGTCTGGAAATCCAGCCCTCGACCGTCGAACGGGCTGCGCAGCAGCGCCACATCGGCACGGCCGTCCCGCAGCATGGCGATCGGCTCTCCGCTGCCGCCGACGACGACTTCGGGCGGCGGCAGATGCGCACCCGTGTCCCGGTAGGCGGCGAGGATCTCCCGCAGCAGCCCGGCATCGCCTCCCGGCTTGACCGCCACGACGAGCCGGGGCGCCGGCTGACCGGCCCGGCGTGCGCGCCGGGCCGCCGCGTGCACCGCGTCGACCGCGATCCGGGCCTGGTCGAGCAGCACCTGACCGGCGTCGGTCAGCCTCACCTGCCGGGTGGTGCGCTCCAGCAGGCGTACCCCGAGCCGGGACTCCATCTGAGCGATCGCCTTCGACAGCGGGGGCTGCGCCATCCCCAGGCGTTGCGCGGCCCGGCTGAAGTTCAGTTCCTCGGCGACCGCGATGAAGTACCTCAGCTCCCGCACTTCCAGCTCACTCATATCCGTGGACTATAGATCCAGAGTCTTCTGGTCTTTCCCCGAAGCCCGTGGGCGAGGGGAGGCTGGGTGCCATGACGACTTCGCAGAAGACCGCTCTGATCACCGGCGCGAACAAGGGGATCGGCAAGGAAACGGCACGCGGGCTCGCGGCCCTCGGCATCACCGTGCTGATCGGCGCCCGCAACACCGAGCGCGGCGAGGCGGCGGCCGAGGAGCTTCGCGCCGGCGGCGCCGACGTACGGTTCGTACCGCTGGACGTCACCGACGAGATCTCGGTCCAGGCCGCCGCCGAGCACATCGACGCCACGTTCGGCCGCCTCGACATCCTCGTCAACAACGCCGCGATCGCCACCGGACCGCAGAAACCGAGCGAAACCCCCGCCGCCACCGTCCGACAGGTCTACGAGACCAACGTGTTCGGCGTCATCGCGGTGACCCACGCCATGCTCCCCCTGCTCCGCCGCTCCGCCGCCGCCCGCATCGTCAACATGTCCAGCGAACTCGGCTCCCTCACCCACCTGGCCGACCCCGGCAGCCCGTGGTCCGCCTACTCCTCGGTCCTCCTCCCGTACTGCACCTCGAAGAGCGCGCTGAACGCGATCACCGCGCTCTACGCCGATGAACTGCGCGCCGAAGGAATCCTGGTCAACGCGGTGAGCCCCGGCTACTGCGCGACCGACCTCAACCGCCACACCGGGACCCGCACGGTGGAGGAGGGCGCGGCCGTCGCGGTCGACCTGGCGACCGCCGGCGAGGACGGCCCGACGGGCGCCTTTCTGACCGAGGACGGCCCGATTCCCTGGTGAGACCAGGCCGCGTCGAGGGCTGGGCCGCGAGCCGGCCGGCGGTTTCCACCGCGCTGGTGCGCCCGTCGTGTTCACGCGGCATGCGCACGACGGTGGCGGGTGAGGGGTGCCGGACCTTCTTCGTGCCGGTGATGAGAACGAGGCGTTCGGCGATGTCGCGCAGCCCCCACTCCTGATCGCGCAGCCCCCACTCCTGATCGCGCAGCCCCCACTCCTGATCGCGCAGGCGGAGGGCCATGGACGGCGTCGACCCGTCGGTGACGCCCGGGCCGCTTGTGCTCGTGGACGACGGGGGAGTCGAGCCGCGTCGCGGGACCGCCGGGCGGTCGGGGGCCGGGCGCAGCCGAGGCGGACGCGCCCGGCCGGTGCGGCGCCGGCGCCCACCGGCCGCGGTGGCCCGGTCCGCATCGGCCCCGGCCCGCGTACGGCGGGGGTCGGCACGCTGAGCGTCTCGGGGGGTCGGGGGACGAGCTCGTCGAGATCCGCTCCCGGGGCCTTCATCCGATGGTGAAGGCCCCGAGGAGCCGCGAAACCCGTTCGGCCGACCCCTGCGGGAGCGTCCCGACGACACGCGAAGGCGCTGCGGCAGGTGCTGCCGGATCGGCCTGGCTCCGTCAGGAGCGCTCGGGCCCGGCGGCTCCGGGGCGGGTGCCCTCGTCGTGGCCGGTCCCGGGAGGGTTTCCCGCTCACCGGGAACTGGCGCTCCCGGGGCGTGGCGGCACCGGCCTAGCCTCGCCGGACAGTCGCAACCGCCCGCAGGAGGGACCCGCCATGCTCACGGACCGCCAGAGACACGAGGCGGCCGAGCTGCTCCGCTCCGCCGAAGAGAACGTCGCGCCGATCGCCCCGCTGACCGAGGCGTTTCCGGGTGTCGACACCGAGGACGCGTACGAGATCCAGCTCGTCAACATCCGGCACCGCCTCGCGGCAGGGGCGGAGGTGCGCGGTCACAAGGTCGGGCTGTCGTCCCCGGTCATGCAGCGGATGATGGGAGTCGACGAGCCGGACTACGGCCATCTGCTCCACGACATGGAGCTCCGGCAGGAGATCCCCGTCCGCGCCGCCCGCTACTGCCGGCCGCGCGTCGAGGTCGAGGTCGGTTTCGTCCTCGGCGACGACCTGCCGGGGGAGGGCTGCACCCCGGCGGACGTCCTCGCGGCGACCGAGCGCGTCGTGCCCGCACTGGAGCTGATCGACAGCAGGATCCGCGACTGGCGGATCACCATCGCCGACACCATCGCGGACAACGCCTCCTCCGCCGGATACGTCATCGGTGAAGGACGGGACCCCCGCGAGCTGGACCTCAAGGCGATCGACGCCCGGTTGAGCAGCGGTGGCGAGCTCCTCGCCGAGGGCCGCAGCGACGCCGTGCTCGGCGATCCGGTCCTCTCCGTCGCCTGGCTGGCCCGTACCGTCGCCCGCTTCGGCGTGCCCCTGCAGAAGGGGCACGTGGTGCTGCCCGGCTCGTGCACCCGGGCCGTCGACGTGGCGGCGGGGGCGACCTTCACCGCCGAGTTCACCGGCCTTGGCTCCGTCTCCCTCTCGTTCATCTGAGGTGATCATGACCATCAAGACACAGGCGACCGCCGCCATCGTCGGCTCCGGCAACATCGGCACCGACCTGCTGTACAAGCTGCTCCGCTCCGAGCACGTCGAACCCCGCTGGATGATCGGCGTCGACCCCGCCAGCGAGGGCCTCGCCCGCGCCGCCCGCGCCGGCCTGGAGGCCAGCCACGAGGGCGTCGACTGGCTCCTCGCCCAGGACGAGAAGCCCGACATCGTCTTCGAGGCCACCAGCGCCTACGTCCACCGGGCCAACGCCCCCCGCTACGCCGAACTCGGCATCAAGGCGGTCGACCTGACCCCGGCCGCCGTCGGCCCCGCCGTCGTACCGCCCGCGAACCTCCGCGAGCACCTCGACCGGCCCAACGTCAACATGATCACCTGCGGCGGGCAGGCCACCATCCCCATGGTGTACGCGGTCTCCCGCGTCGTCCCCGTCGCGTACGCGGAGATCGTGGCCTCCGTGGCCTCCGTCTCGGCCGGCCCCGGAACCCGCGCGAACATCGACGAGTTCACCCGCACCACCTCGCGCGGCATCGAGACCATCGGCGGCGCCGCGCGCGGCAAGGCCATCATCATCCTCAACCCGGCCGAGCCGCCCGTCATCATGCGCGACACCGTCTTCTGCGCCATCCCCGAGGACGCCGACCGGGCCGCCATCACCCTCTCCGTCAAGGAGATCGCCGAGCAGGTCGCCACGTACGTCCCCGGCTACCGGCTGCGCGCCGAGCCGCAGTTCGACGACCCCCGCCCCGAGAACGGCGGGATGGCCCGCGTCGCGATCTTCCTGGAGGTGGAGGGCGCCGGCGACTACCTGCCGCCCTACGCCGGAAACCTCGACATCATGACCGCCGCCGCCACCAAGGTCGGCGAGGAGTTCGCCAAGGCGATCCTCGCCCCCGGCGCGTAAGGAGCACCCCGCATGCCCTACTCGGACACCCTCGACATCCGGATCACCGACTCCTCGCTGCGCGACGGCTCCCACGCCAAGCGCCACCAGTTCACCGCCGAGGACGTGCGGTCGATCGTCGCCGCCCTCGACGACGCCGGCGTCCCGGTCATCGAGGTGACGCACGGCGACGGACTCGGCGGATCCTCGTTCAACTACGGCTTCTCCAAGACCCCCGAGCAGGAACTGATCAAGGTCGCCGTCGACACCGCGCGGCGGGCGAGGATCGCCTTCCTGATGCTCCCGGGCCTCGGCGTCAAGGACGACATCCGGGCCGCCCACGGCAACGGCGCGAGCATCTGCCGCATCGCCACCCACTGCACCGAGGCCGACATCGCGGACCAGCACTTCGGACTCGCCCGCGAGATGGGCCTGGAGACCGTCGGCTTCCTGATGATGGCCCACTCCACCACCCCCGAGAAGCTGGCCCGGCAGGGCCGCGTCATGGCCGACGCGGGCTGCCAGTGCGTGTACGTCGTCGACTCGGCCGGCGCGATGGTCATGGACGACGTCACCGCCCGGGTCGAGGCCCTCGTGGCCGAGCTCGGCGGCGACGCGCAGGTCGGCTTCCACGGGCACGAGAACCTGGCCCTCGGCACCGGCAACTCCATCGCCGCGATCAAGGCGGGCGCCCTCCAGATCGACGGCTCCACCCGCCGGCTCGGCGCCGGCGCCGGCAACACCGCCGTCGAGGCCCTCGTCGCCGTCTGCGCCAAGATGGGCACCCGTACCGGCATCGACGTCCTGAAGATCATCGACGCGGCCGAGGACGTCGTCCGCCCCGTCATGGACGAGGAGTGCCGGCTCGACCGCCTAGCCCTGCTCATGGGCCACGCCGGCGTCTACTCCAGCTTCCTCAAGCACGCCTACCGGCAGGCCGAGCGCTACGGCGTCTCCGGCGCCGAGATCCTCCTGCGCGCGGGCGAACGCCGCCTCGTCGGCGGCCAGGAGGACCAGCTCATCGACATCGCCGTCGAACTCGCCGCACAGAACTGAACCCACGGAAACCAGGAGGGACGAGATGACTGCTCTCAACGACGAGGTCAGAATCATCGAGACGGGCAGGCCGCCCGCGCGCTTCGCCCGCGGCTGGCACTGCCTCGGCCTCGCCGACGGCTTCAAGGACGGACAGCCGCACGAGATCGAGGCCTTCGGCACCAAGCTGGTGGTCTTCCAGGGACAGGACGACGGACAGCTGCACGTCCTCAACGCCTACTGTCCCCACATGGGCGGCAACCTCGCCCAGGGCAGCGTCAAGGGCGACGCCGTCGCCTGCCCCTTCCACGACTGGCGCTGGTCGGGCGACGGGCGCTGCGCCGGCATCCCGTACGCCCGCCGGGTCCCGCCCCGCGCCAGGACCCGCGCCTGGATCTCCCTGGAGCGCAACAAGCAGCTCTTCGTCTGGAACGACCCCGAGGGCAACCCGCCGCCCCCCGAGGTCACCGTCCCCGAGATCGCCGGCATCCACGGACCGGACGCCGACCAGTGGAGCGACTGGACCTGGAAGACCCTCCGCGTCGAGGGCGCCAACTGCCGCGAGATCGTCGACAACGTCGTGGACATGGCGCACTTCTACTACGTCCACTACGCGTTCCCCGAGTACTTCAAGAACGTCTTCGACGGCCACGTCGCCACCCAGTACATGGAGAGCAGCCCCCGCGGAGACATGGAACTGGGCACCCTCAGCTCCGGCCGACTGCGCTCCGACGCCTCCTACTTCGGCCCCTCCTACATGATCGACCACCTCTACAGCGACGTCGGCGGCGGCGCGGAGATGGAGATCGTCCTCATCAACTGCCACTACCCGATCGACGAGAACAGCTTCCTGCTCCAGTACGGGGCGATCGTGAAGCGACTCCCCGGGATGACGGACGAGCAGGCCGCCGAGGCCGCACGGCTCACCGCCGAGGGCGCCACCGTCGGCTTCGAGCAGGACGTCGAGATCTGGCGGAACAAGACCCGGATCGACAACCCCCTGCTCACCGAGGAGGACGGTCCCGTCTACCAACTGCGCCGCTGGTACGAGCAGTTCTACGTCGACGTCGCCGACGTCAAGGACGAGATGACCCGCCGCTTCGAGTTCGAGATCGACACCCAGCGCGCCAACGCGGCCTGGCGCGCCGAGGTCGAGGAGAACCTCGCGCGCCGCACGGCGGAGACCGGAACCGGAGCCTGACATGCGAGCGGTGGAGTGCGCGGCCTGTGGCAACCAGGTCCTGTGCGAGAAGTTCAGCGTCGCCCACACCTCCGTGCAGTGGACGGCCGACGCGGCCGTCGCCTGCGCGGAGTTCCGCGACCGGGTGACCCCCGGCGGGACCACCGCGCGGATGCGGACCTGCCGGGCCCTGCGGGCGAGCATCGACCGCGCGGTCGAGGACGGCAGCCTGACGGTCAGCACGCTGGAGCCGGTCGGCCCGGAGTCCGGCACGGCAGGCACCGCAACCACGGAGGCCGACGATGCCTGAGCCCACGACCAGCCCTCGCACCCACCGGCTGCGCGTCGTCGAGGTCATCGCCGAGACGGCCGACGCGCACTCCCTGGTGCTCCAGGCGCCACCGGAGAGCGCCGACCGCTTCACGTACCGCCCCGGGCAGTTCCTCACCCTGAAACTGCCCGGCGCGGACGGGAGACCGGCCGCCCGCTGCTACTCCCTCGCCAGCTCGCCCCACACCGGCGAGCCCCTGAAGATCACCGTCAAACGCGTCGCCGGCGGGTACGGCTCCAACTGGGTCTGCGACCGGCTCGCGGCCGGGGACGAACTGGAGGTGCTGCCCCCGGCCGGCACCTTCACCCCCGACTCCCTCGACGGCGACCTGCTCCTCGTCGCCGGGGGGAGCGGCATCACCCCCGTCCTGTCGATCGCCAAATCGGCCCTGGCCGAGGGCCGGGGCCGGGTGGTGCTGCTGTACGCCAACCGGGACGAGTCCTCCGTCGTCTTCCGCGACGAACTGCGGGCGCTGACCCAGGAGCACCCGCACCGGCTGCTCGTGCTCCACTGGCTGGAGTCGCTCCAGGGCCTGCCCTCCGTGGACCGCCTTGCCGCCGCGCTCGCGCCGTACGCCGACCGCGAGGCCTTCGTCTGCGGCCCGCAGCCGCTCATGGACGCCGTCGAGCGGGCCCTGCGCGCGCTCGGCGCGCCCGGCGACCGCATCCACCGGGAGCGGTTCTTCTCCCTCGGCGCGGACGTCTTCGACGCCCCGGCGGTGCCGGTGGACGCGGCGGGGGAGGACGGGGCCACGGCCGAGGTCGAACTCGACGGCGAGACCCGCACCGTCGCCTGGCCGTCGACGGCGCCGCTGCTCGACGTGCTCCTGGCCGCGGGCGTCGACGCCCCGTACTCCTGCCGGGAAGGCGCGTGCAGCGCCTGCACCTGCCGGGTCGTGGCGGGCGAGGTCAAGATGCTCCGCAACGACGTCCTCGACGAGCAGGACATCGCCGAGGGATACGTCCTGGCCTGCCAGGCCCTGCCCCTCACCGACCGGGTCGAGATCACCTACTCCTGACGCTTCCGACGAGGAGACCGCCATGTCCCGAACCTGCCTGGTCACCGGAGCCGCCTCCGGCATCGGCCGAGCCACCGCGGCCCTGCTCCGGGAGCGGGGCCACACCGTCGTCGGCGCCGACCTCGCCGAAGGCGACATCCACGCCGACCTGTCCACGCCCGAGGGCCGGGCGGCACTCGTCGCCCGGGCCGGCGAGCTGACCGGCGGCCGTCTCGACGCCGTCGTCTCCTGCGCGGGCGTCGCCCACTTCGACCCCCTCACGGTCAGGGTCAACCACTTCGGCGCCGTGGCCACGCTCGACGGTCTGCGCCCGCTGCTCGCGGCCGGCACCGACCCGAGGGCCGTGGTCGTCGGCTCCGTCGACTCCGTCCACCCGACCGACCCCGCGATCGTGGACGCCGCGCTCGCCGGGGACGAGGACACGGCGGTGGCCGCCTCCAGGGCGGCCGTCGACCGCGGCGAGGGACACCTCGTCTACTCCTCCTCCAAGGCGTCGATCTCCCGCTGGGTCCGCCGCGCCGCCCCCACCGGCGCGTGGGCCGGCGCGGGCATCCCGCTCAACGCCGTGGCCCCCGGCGTGGTCGTCACCCCGCTGACCCGACCCCTGCTCGACGACCCGGAGATGCGGGGGCTCGTGGAGAAGAGCGTGCCGATGCCGCTGCACGGCCACGCCCGCCCCGAGCAGATCGCCCCGCTGATCGCCTGGCTGGCCTCGCCCGAGAACGCCCTCGTGACCGGGCAGGTCGTCTTCGCCGACGGCGGCGCCGACGCGGTCCTGCGCGGTGACCGCACCTGGTGAACACGGCGGAACCGGACGGCCAGGGGCACCCGCGCGGGTGCCCCTGGCCGCACACCCGTACCCGTAGTTCCTGTCCGTCCTGAGGAGACGCCCGTGAACCCCCGTACGCTCGAACGCTCCGCCGTCCTTCCGGCCGCCCCCGACGCCGTGTGGGCGGTCGTCGGAGACTTCGGCGCCCTCGCCGACTGGCACCCCCACGTGCCGCCGTCCACCCTTGAGGACGGCGGCGACCCCGCCGCCCCCGGCACCGTCCGGGTCTTCGCGGTCGACGGCGTGGCCGTCGCCCGGGAGCGCCTGCTCGACCGCGACGAGGCCGCCCGCTCGTACCGCTACGCCCTCCTCGACCCCGTCGTGCTCCCGGTCCACGACTACGTGGCGACGCTCGCCGTGCGTCCGCACCCCGACGGTGCCGAGGTCCGGTGGTCCGCCGCCTACCGGAGCGCGGACGAGGTCGTCGCCCAGGTGGAGGCGGTCTTCGGGGACGGGACCTACGGCACCGGGCTCGCCGCCCTGCGGGCGCGCTTCACATCCAGTCGCTGAACCGCAGCCAGGCCATCATGTTGTCCATCGAGGGCTGGGGCAGCGCCTCGGCGGCCGCCGCACCGGCCGCCGGGGAGCGCTTCTCCGACTGCCGCCCCGGCCCGAACATCGACTGCCACACCGACCGCGCGCAGCCGCGCACGGCCGGGGCGAGCCGCTCCATCTCCCGGTGGACGCCGTGGCCGCTCACCGAGATCGCCGCGATGGCCCGGCCGGCACCGCGCAGCGGAGCGGCCACGCAGAAGACCCCCCGGTACCCCTCCTCGTGGTCGAAGGCCACGCCGCGCTCCCGCGTCATCGCCAGCTCGCGGCGGAAGGACTCGGGGCGGGTGAGGGTGCGCGGGGTGCGCGGCCGCAGCCCGTCCCGTATCACCTGCTCCACCGGTCCCGCGTCGCCGAAGGCCAGGATCGCCTTGCCCGAGGCCGTGCAGTACGCGGGCTGCCGTCCGCCCATGCGCGAGGGCACGACGGAGTCGTCCGAGCCGCCGATCCGCTCCAGATAGACCACCTCGGAGCCGTCGAGGACGGTGAGGTGCACCAGATGGCCGGTGGACTCGTGCAGCGCGTGCAGATGGGGCAGGGCCGCCCGGCGGAGCCGGTTGTGGTGCGAGGCCATGGCGCCGAGCTCCAGCATGCCCATGCCCAGCCGGTAGTCGCGGCCCTCGCGCTCCAGCCAGCGCAGCTGCACCAGCTGGTCGAGGATGCGGTGCGCGGAGGACCGGCGGATGCCCGAGCGCTGCACGACCTCGGTGAGTGTCAGTCGTGGCCCCGCGCTCTCGAAGGCGCTCAGCACCTTCGCCGCCTTCTCCAGCAGGGACAGCGGCGCCGTCCCGGCCTCGACAGCCTCGACAGCACTGGTCGTCATCGGCACCTCCCACACGGACAGCACAGCCGATCGACCCCTGGCTGGGTCCGTAATCTCCGGTATTGCGTGGAGATTGCCAGAGGATGACGGGAGCTGGGAAGGGGGAGTTCCGTCTCGGAACAGTAACGCGTAGGTTCCCTGTCGTCACGGCAGGACGAGACCGGAATCCGAGAGGGGCACCCATGCGCGACGAGGACGTTCTCGCGGCGGTCCGCGCCCTCGCCCCCGCCCTGCGCGAGCGCGCGGCCGGGACGGAGACCCTGCGCCGGGTGCCCGACGCCTCCGTCGGGGAGCTGGAGGACGCCGGCTTCTTCCGGCTGCTCCGGCCCCGGGCGTACGGCGGACTCGCCGCAGACCCGGCCGTCTTCTACGCCGCCGTGCACGAGATCGCCAAGGCCTGCGGTTCGACCGGCTGGGCGGCAGCCGTCCTCGGCGTCCACCCCTGGTACGTGGCCCAGTTCGACCCGCGGGCGCAGGAGGAGGTCTGGGGCGCGGACCCCTCCACCCGGATCTGCTCCTCCCACGCCCCCACCGGGGAGGTCGCCGTCGCCGACGGCGGATACCGGCTCTCCGGCCGGTGGCACTTCTCCGCGGGCTGCGACCACGCCCGCTGGGCGCTGCTCGGCGGCGTCGTCGACGACGCCGAGGGCCGGCCCGTCGACATGCTGACCTTCCTGGTGCCGCGCGCCGACTACCGGATCGACGACGTGTGGGACACCGTCGGCCTGCGCGGCAGCGGCAGCAACGACGTCGTCGTCGAGGACGCCTTCGTCCCCGCCCACCGGACGCTCGGCTACGGCCCGGTGACCACGCTGCGCTGCCCCGGGCAGGAGGTCCACCCCGAACCGCTGTACCGGCTGCCGTACGCGGCCGTCTTCACCACCGCCATCTCCACCGCGATGGTCGGCATCGCCGAAGGCGCCCACGAGGACCAGGTCGCCGCCGCCCGCGAGCTCCTGAAGGCCCCGCACGGCCGGAGGGCCGCCGAGGACCCCTTCACCCAGGTCCGCATCGCCCGCGCCGCCGGCGAGATCGACGCCGCCGAGCTGCAGCTCGCCCGCAACATGACCGACCTGCACGCCCTCGCCGAGCGCGGCGAGGAGATCCCGATGGAGCTGCGCGCCCGCACCCGCCGCGACCAGGCCCTCGCCACCGAACGCGCCATCACCGCCGTGGACCTGCTCATGGAGAACGCCGGCCGCGGCCCGCTGCGCGTGGGCGACGACGTCCTCCAGCGCGCCTGGCGCGACCTGCACACCGGCCGCGGCCAGGCCGCCAACGACGTGGACCGGGCGCTCGTCCTCTACGCCCAGGACGCCCTCGGCATGGACGTCCACGACCCCATGCTCTGACCCCGGAAAGCCCTTCCCCGGGCGGGTTCCCGCTCAGTGGGAGCAGCGCATTTCGCCGCCGTACGGCACGCCGTACGGTCCTGGCATTCCCCCACCACGACCCGAAAGGGGATGCCCCATGGCCGATGACGTCCTGGCAGCGATCCGCGACCTCGCCCCCGCCCTGCGCGACCGCGCGGCCGAGGCCGAGACGCTGCGCCGCGTGCCCGACACCTCCGTCAAGGAACTGGAGGACACCGGCTTCTTCCAGCTGCTCCAGCCCAAGGCCTTCGGCGGCCGCGCGGCCGACCCGGTGGTCTTCTACTCGGCGGTCAAGGAGATCGCCAAGGCGTGCGGATCGACCGGCTGGGTCGCCTCCGTGGTCGGCGTCCACCCCTGGCACGTCGCCCTCTTCGACCCCCGCGCCCAGCAGGAGGTGTGGGGTCAGGACCCCAAGACCCGCATCGCCTCCTCGTACGCCCCCACCGGCAAGGCCACCGCCACCGACGGCGGCTTCCGGCTCTCCGGCCGGTGGCACTTCTCCTCCGGCTGCGACCACGCCCGCTGGGCGCTCCTCGGCTGCCTCGTCACCGACGGCGAGGGCACCCCGGTCGACATGCGCACCTTCCTGATCCCCAGGTCCGACTACCGGATCGACGACGTGTGGGACACCGTCGGCCTGCGCGGCACCGGCAGCAACGACGTCGTCGTCGAGGACGTCTTCGTCCCCGAGCACCGCGCCCTGAGCTTCGGCCCCGTCACCGCCCTGAGCGTGCCCGGCCACGAGATCAACCCCGAGCCGCTCTACCGGCTGCCGTACGCCGGCGTGTTCACCACCACCATCTCCACCCCCATCGTCGGCATCGCCGAGGGCGCCTTCGACTCGTACGCCGAGGCCACCCGGAAGCGGTTCCGCGTCTCGTACGGGCAGAAGGTCGCCGAGGACCCCTTCGCGCAGGTCCGCATCGCCCGCGCCGCCAGCGACATCGACGCGAGCTGGCTGCAACTGACCCGCAACATCGGCGAGATGTACGCCCTCGCCGAGCGCGGCGAGGAGATCCCCATGGAGCTGCGCACCCGCACCCGCCGCGACCAGGTGCTCGCCACCGAACGCTCGGTCGCGGCCGTCGACCTGCTGATGGAGAACTCCGGCGGCAGCGCGATGCGCACCGGCCCCGGCCTCGTCCAGCGCGCCTGGCGCGACGCCCACACCGGCCGCGGCCACGCCGCCAACGACCCCGAGCGGGCCCTCGTCATGTACGGGCAGAGCGCGCTCGGCATCGACATCCAAGACACCATGGCCTGAGAGGCGGAGACGATGACAGAGCTCACGTACGAGTCGACCTCCCGCACCGCCAAGGCGGCCGGCCTCACCCTCCACTACCACGAGGCCGCACCCGACGGGCCGGTCGAAGCCCCCGTCGTGATCATGCTCCACGGCGGAGGCCCCGGCGCCTCCGGCTGGAGCAACTTCGGCCGCAACCTCCCCGCCTTCGCCGAGCACTTCCGTACGCTGCTCGTCGACCAGCCCTGCTTCGGCCGCTCGGACAAGCCGGAGCTCGACAAGGACTACTTCAGCTTCAGCGCGGACGCCGTCGCCGCCCTCATGGACGAACTGGGCATCGAGCGGGCGCACTTCATCGGCAACTCCCTCGGCGGCGGCACCGCCGTCCGCATGGCCCTGAACCACCCGGACAAGGTCGGCAAGCTCCTCCTGATGGGCCCCGGCGGGGTCTCCGTCAACCTCTTCGCCCCCGACCCGACCGAAGGCATCAAGCGGCTCTTCGAGTTCAACGCCTCACCCGAGCCGACCAAGGAGCAACTGCGCGCCTTCCTCGGGGTCATGGCCTACGACCAGTCGATCGTCACCGACGAACTCGTCGAGGAACGCTGGGCCTCGGCCACCGACCCCGACACCCGGCTCGGCAGCGCCCGCATGGGCGCCTCCTTCGCCGATCCGGCCTGGGCCCAGGACACGATGCTCTGGCGCGAGGCCCACCGGATCACCCAGCCGGTGCTGCTCACCTGGGGCCGCGAGGACCGGGTCAACCCCCTCGACGGCGCGCTCGTCGCCCTCAAGACGATCCCGGACGCGCGTCTGCACGTCTTCCCGCACTGCGGCCACTGGGCGCAGACCGAGCGGGCCGACGAGTTCAACCGCCTCGCCGTCGACTTCTTCTCCCACTGAACCCACCGAACCCACCGAACCTGCTGAACCCTTCATCGAAGAGGTGCACACCATGGACATCCGTGCTCTCGGCTACCTCCGCCTGGAGACCACCACCCTGGACGAGTGGCGCCGCTACGCCCTCGACGTCCTCGGCATGGTGGAGGCGACCGGCACCACCGAGGACACCCTCTGCCTCCGCCTGGACGACCGCGCCCACCGCATCGTCATCCAGGCCGGCGAGAGCGACCGGCTCCTCGCGGCCGGCTGGGAGGTGGCGAACGCCGCCGCGCTCACCACCGCCGCCGAGGAGCTGGAGGCGGCCGGCGTCGCCGTCAAGGCCGCCGACCCCGCCGAACTCGCCGAGCGCCGCGTCCAGGGCCTGATCCACGTCACGGACCCGTGCGGCAACCCGCTGGAGATCTACTGGGGCCAGGCGCAGGACCACACCGCGCTCGGCACCCCGTACGGCAACCGCTTCGTCACCGGGACCCCCGCAGGGGAGGACTTGGGCCTCGGCCACGTCGTCCTCCCGGTGCCGGACATCGAGGCCGCGCTCGACTTCTACGAGAACCTGCTCGGCTTCCAGCTGCGCGACTCGATGAAGCTGCCCCCGCAGGCCGTCCCGACCGCCACCGAGCAGCGGGACTTCCACTGGATGCACTTCCTCAGCCCCAACCGCCGCCACCACAGCCTCGGCCTCTACCCCGGCGCCCTGCCCCCCGGCATCGTGCACTTCATGGTGGAGCTGGAGACCCTCGACGACGTGGGCCGCGGCCTCGACCGCACGCAGGAAGCGGGCATCCCCATCGCGTCCAGCCTCGGCCGCCACACCAACGACCGCATGGTGTCCTTCTACGCCCAGGCCCCCGGCGGCTTCCAGGTCGAGTACGGCTGGGACGGCCTCGTCGTGGACCCCACCACCTGGGTCGCGAAGGAGATCACCGCCGACAGCTTCTGGGGCCACCGGTGGAACGGCTGATCCCCCCCTCCGAGTTCCGGGACGTCCTGGGCCGCTTCGCCAGCGGCATCACGGTCGTGGCCAGCCGGGACGCCGACACCGGGGAACCCGTCGGATTCGCCTGCCAGTCCTTCGCCTCCCTCTCCCTCGACCCTCCGCTGGTCATGCTGGCCGTCGGCAGGAACTCCACCAGCTGGCCGAGGATCGAGCGGTCGGGCCGCTTCTGCGTCAACATCCTCGCCGAGGACCAGCAGACCACCTGCGCCGCCCTCGGCCGCAGCGGCCCCGACAAGTTCGCCGGGATCCCCTGGAGCACCGGCGAGCACGGCACCGTGCGCATCGACGGAGCCCTCGCCCACGTGGAGTGCGAGCTCGACGCCGTGTACGAGGCCGGGGACCACCACCTCGTCACCGCGCAGGTGGTGGCGCTCGACGCCGGCGAGGACGGCCGGCCGCTGCTGTTCTTCCGCAGCCGCTACGCCGTGGGCGCGTTCTGATGCCCCTCGACGTCGACAAGGCGCTCTCCGCGCCGCCGGTGCGCACCGAGGTCGGGTGGGACGAGCGCGACGTACGGCTCTACCACCTGGCGCTCGGCGCGGGCGTCCCCGAGACCGACCCGCGCGAACTGCGCTACGTGTACGAGGGGCACGAGCGGGGCCTCCAGGTCCTGCCCACCTTCGGGGTGGTCGCCGGCGGCACCGGCGGCGTCGGCTTCCAGGTCTTCGACCTGCCGGGCGTCGACATCGACCTGGCGAAGGTGCTCCACGGCGGCCAGGAGATCGAGGTGCACCGCCCGCTGCCCGCCGCCGCACGGGCGACCGCGGTCACCCGTGCCACGGCCGTGCACGACAAGGGCAAGGCCGCCGTCATCGTCCAGGAGTCCACCCTCCTCGGCGAGGACGGCGAGCCGCTCCTCACCCAGCGCAACCAGATCTTCGTCCACGGCGAGGGCGGCTTCGGCGGCGACCGCGGTCCCTCCGAACGCCTCCCCGCGCCCGACCGGGAACCCGATCTGGTGACGGAGGTCCCCACGCTCCGCCAGCAGGCCCTGCTCTACCGGCTCACCGGGGACTGGAACCCGCTGCACGCCGACCCCGCCACCGCCCGCCGCGCCGGCCACGACCGCCCCATCCTGCACGGACTCTGCTCCTTCGGGATGGCGGTCAAGGCGGTCACCGACCGCCTCCTCGGCGGCGACGCGCACGCGGTCGCCGCCTGCCGCACCCGTTTCGCCGGGGTCTTCTTCCCCGGCGAGACCCTGCGGCTGCGCGTCTGGGACACCCCCGACGGCTACCGGCTGACGGCCACGGCGGCGGAGCGCGAGGACGCGCCGGTCCTCACCGACGCGCGGATCACCGCGCGATGACCCGGCGGCCGGGGCGGAGGACGGCCCGCCCCGGCCGCCGACCCACCCGGGGCCTGCCGCACAGGCCCTGACACGACCAGGGAGAACACGATGAACGACACGTGGGACCACACGTACGACGTGGTGGTCGTCGGCTCCGGCGCCGCCGGCATGGCCGCCGCCCTCACCGCCCGGCTGCGCGGCCTGACCGCCCTGGTGCTGGAGAAGACCGACGTCTACGGCGGCTCGACCGCCCTGTCCGGCGGCGCGATCTGGGTCCCGGACAACTTCCACCTGGACGAGGCCGGACTCGGCGACACCCCCGAGAAGGCCCGCGCCTACCTGGACGCCACGGTCGGCGACCGGGTCACCGCCGAGCGCAAGGACGCCTACGTCACCCACGGACCGCGGATGGTAAGGGAGTTCCACGACCGCACGGACGTGAGGTTCGTCTACACCCCCGGCTACTCCGACTACTACCCCGAGCGGCTCGGCGGCTACCCGCAGGGCCGCTCCGTCGAACCGCAGATCTTCGACTTCAAGAAGCTCGGCCCCGAGCAGCGCGCCACCATGCGCCGCGCCGGACTCCCCACGTACGGCCTCACCATCACCTCCAAGGACTTCCGGCAGCTGAACATGGTGGCACGCACCTGGGCCGGCCGCCGCACCGCCGTCAAGGTCGGCGCCCAGGCGGTCAAGGCGCGGCTCTCCGGCCAGGAGCTGCTCTCCCTCGGCGAGGCGCTGATCGCCCGCATGCGGCACTCCCTCGACGCCCTCGGCGCCGAACTGTGGCTCTCCGCCCCGCTGACCGGACTCGTCGAGGAGGACGGCCGGGTCACCGGCGTCCGGATCACCAGGGACGGCCGGGAGCTCACCGTCCGGGCGAAGGGCGGCGTCGTCCTCGCCTCCGGCGGCTTCTCCCACGACCAGCGGCTCCGCGAGAAGCACCTGCCCTCGCCCACCTCCACCGAGTGGAGCTCCGCGGCCGAGGGACAGACCGGCGACGCCCTGGAACCGGCCGTGGCCCTCGGCGCCGCGACCGACCTGATGGACCGGGTGTGGGGCGCGCCCTCGGTGGTGCCGCCCGAGGGGAAGCCGTTCTTCCTCGTCGCCGACCGGGGCGTCCCCGGCATGGTGATCGTGAACCAGGCGGGGGAGCGCTACGCCAACGAGGCCGCCCCGTACCACGAGTTCGTCGACGCCATGTACGCGAACGACAAGCCCGGGGCGAGCACCGTGCCCTCCTGGCTGATCCTCGACGCCACCTCCAGGGCCCGCTACATCTTCATGGGCATGTTCCCGGGCCAGGCGTTCCCCAAGCCGTGGCTGGAGAGCGGCTTCGTGAAGAAGGCCGCGACCGTCGAGGAGCTGGCCGCGCGCATCGACGTCGCCCCGGAGCGGCTGCGCGCCACCGTGGACCGCTTCAACGGCTTCGCCCGAGCGGGCCGCGACGAGGACTTCCACCGCGGCGACAGCGTCTACGACCGCTACTACGGCGACCCGACGCTGCCCAATCCCAACCTGGCGCCGCTGGAGAAGGGCCCGTACTACGCGATCCCCGTCCACCCCGGCGACATCGGCACCAAGGGCGGCCTCGTCACCGACGCCACGGCCCGCGTGCTGCGGGAGGACGGCACGCCCATCGACGGCCTGTACGCCTCCGGCAACGTCTCCTCCGCCGTCATGGGGGAGACCTACCCGGGTCCCGGCGCGACCATCGGACCCGCCATGACGTTCAGCTGGCTCGCGGTCGACGACATCGCCCGTACGCGCTCCGCCGAGGCGCGGTGACGAGCCCGGTGACGAACCCGACGACGGATCTGCGGGGCAGGACCGTGATCATCACCGGTGCGGCCCGGGGCATCGGCGCGGAGGCCGCCCGGGTGGCCGTCGAGTCCGGCGCCCGGGTCGTCCTCACCGACGTACGGGAGGAGGAGGGACGGGCGGCGGCCCGGAGGCTCGGCGGCCACGCCCGCTTCCTCCGCCACGACGTCACCTCCGAGGACGACTGGCGCGAGGCCGTCGGCTTCACGGTCGACGCCTTCGGCCGGGTCGACGGACTCGTCAACAACGCCGGGATCTCAGGAGGTTCGCACCTCCTGGAGGAGCAGACGGCCGAGGCGTTCCGGCAGGTGCTCGACATCGATCTGACCGGGGTCTTCCTCGGCATGCGGGCCGTGATCCCGGTGATGCGGGAGAACGGCGGCGGCTCCATCGTCAACATCTCCTCCGCCGCCGGCCTCATGGGCCTGGCCAGGACCGCCGGGTACGGCGCGGCCAAGTGGGGCGTGCGCGGGCTCACCAAGCTCGGCGCGGTGGAGCTCGGAGCCGACCGGATCCGCGTCAACTCCGTCCACCCCGGCATGATCCACACCCCGATGACCGCCCACGTGGGTATCGAGCGGGGCGAGGGGAAGTACCCGAACACACCGATGGGCCGGGTCGGCGAGCCCGAGGAGATCGCGCGGGCGGTCGCCTTCCTGCTCTCCGACGCCGCCTCGTACGTCACCGGCGCGGAACTGGCCGTCGACGGCGGCTGGACGACCGGCCCGGCCCTCCGACCGACCGAGGCCCCGGCCGAAGATCCGGCCGAGGACCCGGCCGAAGATCCGACCGAGGAGAACCGCTGATGCCCGTCGATCTGACAGGAAAGGTCGCGCTGGTCACCGGCGCGGCCCGCGGCATGGGCGAGGCCGAGGCCCGCCTGCTCACCGCCCTCGGGGCGAAGGTCGTCCTCACCGACGTCCTGGAGGCGGAGGGAGGGGCGACGGCCGCCTCCCTCGGCGCCGCCGCCCGCTTCGTACGCCACGACGTGACCGACGAGCGGTCCTGGGCGGCCGCCGTCGCCACCGCCCTGGACGCCTTCGGCCGGCTCGACGTCCTCGTCAACAACGCCGCGATCTACTCCACCGCGCTCATCACCGAGGAGGACCCGGCCCGCCTGGAGGCGATCCTCCGCGTCAACCTGATCGGCCCGTTCCTCGGCGTCCGCGCCGTCGCCGGGGCGATGCGGGCGGGCGGCGGCGGGTCCATCGTCAACATCTCCTCGCAGGCCGGCCTCCAGGGCATCTGGGGGCACGGCGCGTACGGCGCCGCGAAGTGGGGGCTGCGCGGACTGACCAGGACGGCCGCCCTCGAACTCGGCCCGGACGGCATCCGGGTCAACTCCGTCCACCCGGGGGCCATCGCCACCGCGATGACCGCCCATCTGGAGACCAAGGAGCATCCCGCCGCGCCGCTCGGACGCGTGGGGGAGCCCGAGGAGGTCGCCCGCCTCGTCGCCTTCCTCGCCTCCGACGACTCCTCCTATCTGTCCGGCGCCGAACTCGCCGTGGACGGAGGCGCGTCGGCCGGCCGCATGCCGCTCCTCACCCCGAAGGGAACGGACGCGTGAACCAGACCCCGAAGGGAACCTGCGAGTGAACCGACCCGAACCCGACGTCCAGGCCGTCATCGACCTGGCCACCGCCGGCTTCCCGCCCCTGGCGACGGAGATGACGGACATCGCCGAGGTGCGCGCCTTCTTCGCCGCCCGCCCCAAGCCGGCCGTCCCCCCGCCCCCCGTCGCCCGCGTCGCGGACGAGGACGCCGACGGCGTGCCCGTCCGCGTCTACGACCCGGCCGTCCACGAGACCGCCCCCGTGATCGTGTTCTGTCACGGGGGCGGCTTCGTCCTCTGCGACCTCGACAGCCACGACCCCTTCTGCCGCGACCTCGCCCGCGCCACGGAGGCGATCGTCGTCTCCGTCGACTACCGCCGCGCCCCCGAGCACCCCTTCCCCGCCGCCCCCGAGGACGCCTACACGGCCCTCCTCTGGGCGGCGGAGAGGTTCCCCGGCCGCCGGATCGCCGTCGCCGGGGACAGCGCGGGCGCCAACCTCGCCACCGTCCTCACCCTGCTCTCCCGCGACCGGGGCGGCCCCGAGATCGCCTGCCAGGCGCTCTACTACCCGATGCTCGACCCCACCCGCTCCCGCCCCTCGCACCGGGAGAACGCGCAGGGCTACTTCCTCACCGCCGACCACCTGCGCTGGTACTGGGACGGCTATCTGCAGAGCCCCGTGGACCGCACCAGCCCCTACGCGGCCCCGCTCGCGGGCGCCGACCTGTCCGGGCTCCCGCCGGCCCAGCTCGTCACCGCCGGCTTCGACCCCCTGCGGGACGACGGCCTGGCGTACGCGGAGGCCCTCACCGCCGCCGGCGTCCCCGTGCGGGCCCGCCACCACGCCGGGATGTTCCACGGCTTCCTCTCCATGGCGGGCGCCCTGCCGGCGGCGGCCGAGGCCCGCGCGACCGCCTTCGCCGTCCTGCGCACGGCACTGCACGGGGAATGACACACGCGAGCGCCCCGCCCCCACCGGATCCGGTGGGGGCGGGGCGCTCTCACGTCACGGCCCGCGTCAGCCCCGTATCAGCTCGAACCCCTTGTACCCCGAGTCCGCGACGTCCGCGATGATCTCCCCGTACACCCCGAAACCGCCGATGAACGGCATGAACACCCGCGGCTTCCCGGGGATGTTGGCGCCCAGGTACCAGGAGTTCGCCGCCGGGAAGAGCGTCGCCGCCGCCCGGTCGCGGCACTGCGCGACCCACTGCTCGACGGCCTCCTCGCTCGCCTCGATCGCACGGTAGCCGTGCTCGTCCAGATGGCGCAGGCAGTCGCCGAGCCAGTCGCCGTGCTGCTCGGCGCAGAGCACCACGTTGGCCATGACGGACGGGCTGCCGGCACTCGTGAGGTTGAACAGGTTCGGGAAGCCGTCGACGCCCAGCCCCAGATAGGTGCGGGGACCCCCGCTCCACACGTCCTTCAGGCTCCGGCCGCCGCGCCCCTGGACGTCCACCCGGTCGATCGCGCCGGTCATCGCGTCGAAACCGGTCGCGAACACGATCGCGTCCAGCTCCACCCGGGTGCCGTCGGCCAGCACGATGCCGGTGGCGTCGATCCGTTCGATCGGGTTCTCCCGCAGGCCGACCAGGTCGACGTCGTCACGGTTGAACGTCTCGTAGTAGTGCGAGTCGGTGACGATCCGCTTGGTGCCGATCGGATGGTCCGTGGGAACCAGCAGGTCGGCGGTGGCCGGGTCCTCGACGAGGGCGCGCACCTTCTCCTCCCAGAACGCGCGCGCCTCGTCGTTCGCCGCGAGGTCGGTGAGCTGGTCGGGGAACGTCTTCGAGTACAGGACACCGCCCAGCTCCCAGCGCTCCTCGAACGCGGCCCGCCGCTCCTCGGCGGACACGTCGAACGTCGCCGACGCGTGGGCCGCGTGCGGCGAGCCGCCGCCGCTGAGCCGCGAGAGGCGCCGCCGCTCGGCGTAGCCGGCCTTCTGTCGGCGGCGCGTCTCGTCGTCCAGGGGCCCGTTGCCCGCCGGGATGCTGAAGTTGGCGCTGCGCTGGAACACGGTCAGGTGCGCCGCCTGCTCGGCGATCAGCGGGACGGCCTGGATGCCGGAGGAGCCGGTGCCGATCACGCCGACGCGCAGTCCGCCGAAGTCCACGCCCTCGTGCGGCCAGGCGCCGGTGTGGTACGTGGCCCCCGCGAACTCCCCGGCCCCCGGGATGTCCGGCACGTGGGTGCTGGAGAGGCAGCCGACGGCGAACACGCAGAACCGGGCCGACACCACCTCCCCGCCGTCCGTGCGCACCGTCCAGCGCAGCGTCTCCTCGTCCAGCTCGGCCGAGGTCACCGAGGTGCCGAAGGTGTAGCTGCGGCGCAGGTCGAAGCGGTCGGCGACGTGCCGGAGATAGCGGACGATCTCCGGCTGCGTGGCGTACTTCTCGCTCCAGTCCCACTCCTGCTGGAGCTCCTCGTCGAAGGAGTACGAGTAGTCCACGGACTCCACGTCACAACGGGCGCCCGGATAGCGGTTCCAGTACCAGACCCCGCCCACGTCGCCCCCGCGCTCGAAGCCGCGCACGCTGTGGCCGAGACCGCGCAGCTTGTGCACGGCGTACAGACCGGTGACGCCGGCTCCGATGACGACGACATCGACGGACTGGATCTTGCTGTCGTTCACGTTCGTGCTCCTCATCGGGTGGTGGTGTTCTCCGCCAGCTGCCGCAGCGCCTTCTTGTCGACCTTGCCCGCCGCGTTGTGCGGCAGGGCCTGCACGGAGCGGAAGTCGCGCGGGACCTTGAAGTTGGCCAGCCGCTCACGCGTGTACGAGGTCAGCTCGGCCGCGTCGACCGGCGCTCCGCCCGCCGGCACGCAGTACGCGACGCCGACCTCCCCGAGCCGTGCGTCCGGCGCGCCGACGACCGCCGCGTCCAGGACGGCCGGGTGGCCGCGCAGCACCTGTTCCACCTCCGCCGGGTACACGTTGAACCCGCCCACGACGAACATGTCCTTGAGGCGGTCGGTGATCCGCAGGAAGCCGCGCTCGTCGAGGACGCCGACGTCCCCGGTGTGCAGCCAGCCGTCGGCGTCGACGGCCCGGGCGGTGGCCTCGGGATCGTCCAGGTAGCCGTGCATCACGTGGAAGCCGCGGGTGAGGATCTCGCCCGGCTCCCCGGGCGGGGCGTCGATGCGCAGCTCCGTGCCCTCCAGGGCCGTCCCCGAGGTGCGGGCCAGGGTCTCCGGGGACTCGTGCGGAGGGCAGATCGCGACCACGCCCGTCGACTCGGTGAGCCCGTACGCGGTGTTGACGCTCCGCGCGCCGAGGGTCGTCCGGATCTCCTCGATGAGCGTGGCGGGGATGTTCGCCGCGCCCGTGACCGCCATCCGCATCGAGGTCAGGTCGTACGCCTCGCGCTCGGGGTGGTGGATGAGGGAGGTGAAGATCGTGGGCGCGCCGGTGAGGACGGAGATCCGCTCGTCCTGGATGCGGCCGAGGACGGCATCGGCGTCGAAGACCCGCTCCGGGACGATCGTGGCCCCGTGCAGCAGACAGGCGAGGATGCCGGCCTTGTACCCGAAGGTGTGGAAGAACGGGTTGACGAGGAGGTAGCGGTCGCCGCGCCGGAGGGTCACCGTACGGGCCCAGGCGTCGTACACGCGCAGGTTCTGGCCGTGGGTGGTGGGCACGCCCTTGGGGCGGCCGGTGGTGCCGGAGGTGAAGAGGATGTCGGCGGTGTCCTCGGGGCGCACGGCGGCGGTACGGGCCAGACGCTCGTCCCCGGTCACCCGGTCCGCGCCCGCCAGGAAGTCCGGCCAGTCCGCGGAGTGCAGGGTCACCGTCCGTTCCAGGAGCGGGAGTTCCTCCCCGGAGGCGGCGAGCAGCGCCCGGTAGTCCGTCCCCAGGAAGTCGTGCTCGGTGAACAGCAGCCGGGTGCGGGAGCGGCGCAGGATGTCGGCGGCCTCGGCCGCCTTGTAGCGGGTGTTCACCGGGACGAGCACCCCGCCGGCCGCCACCGCGCCCAGCGCGGCCACCACCCAGCGGGGGCTGTTGGGCGCCCACACGGCGACCGGGTCGCCCGGGCGCACCCCCTGCGCGATCACCGCGCGCGCGACCCGGTCGACCCGGTCGCGCAGCTCCGCGAACGTCCAGCGCTCCTCGCCGAAGACGAGGGCCTCCTCATCCCCGTACCGCTCCGCGGCCCAGTCCGCGAGCCTGGCGACGGTCTGCGCGCCCCTCATGATCTGTCACGTCCTCCCTGCTGCCCCGACCCCCCGGGCGGGGCGCGGGCGGTGGAACCACAGCGGAGGGGAGCCTGTCAGGGAGGGGCGGTCCGGCGCAGGGGCCGGTTCCCGCTCACCGGGAAGGTGGCGGGACTTCTTCCGGCTCCGGAAGCGACCGGCCGACTTCGGAAGCGGTCGGTCGGCTCCGGAAGCGGTCGGCCTCGGAGGCGGTCAGCGCACGATCAGACCGGGGACGACCGTCGCCAGCCGCTCGGCGGAGAGGACGCCCTCCCGTACGAGGACCGGGGCGTCGCCGGTCAGGTCGACGATCGACGAGGACACCGGTCCGGCGGTCCGGCCGCCGTCGAGGTACACCGCCACCGAGTCGCCCAGCATCCGGAAGGCCGCGTCGCAGTCCTCCGGCGAGGGCCGGTCGGTGAGGTTCGCGCTGGAGACGGCCATCGGGCCGGCCGCGGCCAGCAGGTCGAGGACGAGGGGGTGGTCGGGCATCCGCACGGCCACCGTCCCGCCGGTCTCGCCCAGGTCCCAGGAGAGCGAGGGCCGGTGGCGGAGCACCAGGGTCAGACCGCCCGGCCAGAACGTGCCGATGAGCTCCTCGGCCGTCTCCGGCAGGTCCGCGACCAGGTCGCCGAGGGCCTCCTTCGAGCCGACGAGCACGGGGGAGGGCTTGTGCCGGCCCCGTCCCTTCGCGGCCAGCAGACCGGCGACGGCCGCCGGATCGAAGGCGTTCGCGCCGACGCCGTAGACGGTGTCGGTCGGGAGGACGACGAGCTCCCCCCGCCCCAGCGCGGCCACGGCCGCGTCGATGCCGGCGGAGCGGGCGGAGGGATCGGAACAGTCGAAGCGCTGGGTCATGGGGCCGCTCACTCCGCGCTCTCGACGCCGTGCGACGTCACCAGCCGGGCGCTGCCCTCGGCGAGCTGGTAGGCCAGTCCCACGACCGCGACCTCGCCCGTCTGCACCTGCTCCGACAGGACACGGGAGCGGTCCATGATCAACTTCACCGTGTGCCTTATGTGCTCGTCGATGATGTCGCTGTCGTCCGTCAGACCGGCGGCGCGGGCCGCCAGCACGCTCGGGGTCACGCGCTCCACCACGTCCCGTACGAATCCGGCCGCCGGCAGCCCGTCGTCCACCGCGGCACGGGCCGCCGCGACGGCGCCGCACGAGTCGTGCCCCAGGACCACGACCAGCCGGCAGCCGAGCACGCTCGTGGCGTACTCGACGCTGCCCAGCACCTCGGCCCCCAGCACGTGGCCGGCGGTCCGCACGACGAACAGGTCGCCGAGTCCCTGGTCGAAGATGATCTCGGCCGCGAGCCGCGAGTCGGAGCATCCGAGGATGACCGCGAACGGCTCCTGCCCGGGTGCGAGCTGCGCGCGGCGGGCGGCGTCCTGATTGGGATGGTGGGGCTGCCCGGCGACGAAACGCCGGTTGCCGGACAGCATGGCTTCGAGAGCGACCGAGGGAGAGGTTCGAGGCATGCACCCACTGTAACGAGCCGTCCCCGGCCCGTCTCCGCCCGGTACCGCAGCCGGCCTCCCGGCCGGTCCCCTCGCCGCACGACGGCGACCCGCCCCCGGCGGCCGGTCGGGACGGGGCGTCAGACGACCGACAGGACGATCTTGCCGGCGGTGCGTCCCAGCTCACCGAGCTCGTGGGCCTTCGCGGCCTCCGAGAGCGGCAGGACGGTGTCGACGACCGGGCGGAGCGCGCCGCCGTCCACGAGGGCGGTGATCTCGCGCAGACCGAGGTGGTCGGGCTCGACCATGACCCAGGCGGCACGCAGGCCCTCGGGCGCGGCGGGCACGTCGTCCGGGCCGGGAAGGGTGATGAGCCGGCCTCCGGTCCGCAGCACCTTCAGGGAACGCTCGGCCGTCTCGCCGCCGATGCCGTCGAGGACGACGTCGACGTCGGAGACGACGTCCTCGAACGGGGCCTCGCGGTAGTCGACCACCTCGTCCGCGCCGAGCTCCCGGAGCAGCCCGTGCTTGGCGGCGCTCGCGGTGCCGATGACGTACGCGCCGCGCGCCTTGGCGATCTGGACGGCGAAGTGGCCCACGCCACCGGCCGCGGCGTGCACGAGCACCCGCTCGCCGGGCCGTACGTCCGCCGCGTCGACCAGCGCCTGCCAGGCGGTCAGCGCGGCGAGCGGCAGAGCCGCGGCCTCCACGTGGGTGAGGGACGCCGGCTTCGGCGCGAGGTGGCGGGCCGGCGCCACGACGTACTCCGCGTACCCGCCGGCCTGCCGGGGGAACAGCGGCATCCCGAAGACCTCGTCGCCCGGGCGGAAGATCCCGACACCCGGCCCCACCGCCTCGACCGTGCCGGAGACGTCCCAGCCGACGGCCGGCAGCGGGCCCCATGCGATGAGGCCGCCGCTCGCGCGGGTCTTCCAGTCCACCGGGTTCACGCCGGCGGCGTGCACCCGCACCAGCACCTCGTTCAGTCCCGGCTCCGGGCGCTCCACCTCGCGCTCGACGAGCTTCTCCGGACCGCCCCACTGCTCCACGACCACCGCGCGCATGCTCTCCGCCTCGTTCCTTCTCGGTCGGCTTCCGCCGGAACCCCTCCGGCGGCGACGCGTTCACGATCCCGTCTCCGGCCCCCTCCCGGTGTTGGCCGCCTGGCCACTATGTGACAGGATCTGGCCATGGACGAGACGACACCGGACGAGGCGGCCCCCCGCGTGCACCGCGTCGCGGTCCTCGCGCTGCCCGGAGTGCCGCCCTTCGAGCTCGGCATCCCCTCCCGCGTCTTCGGCAGCGTCCAGGACGAGCGGGGCCGCCCCCTGTACGAGGTCACCGTCTGCACCGCCGACGGCGCCCCCGTCCCCAGCGACGCGGGTTTCGTCGTGCAGCCGGCGGCGGGCCCGGAGGAGCTCGCCGCGGCCGACACCGTCGTCCTCCCGCCGACGCACGCCATGCCGGAGCTGGGGCGCGGCGGCCCGCTGCCGCCCGAGGTCGCCGAGGCCATCGCCGGGATCCGGCCCGGCACCCGTCTGGTGTCCATCTGCTCCGGGTCGTACGTGCTCGCCGCCGCGGGTCTGCTCGACGGGCGGCCGGCCACCACCCACTGGAACCTGGCACCGGAGTTCCGGCAGGCGTATCCCGAGGTCAAGGTCGACGAGGACGTGCTCTTCGTCGACGACGGCGACGTCCTCACCTCGGCCGGGGGAGCCGCCGGGGTCGACCTGTGCCTGCACATGGTCCGCCGCGACCACGGTGCCGCGGCCGCCAACCGGGCGGCCCGCCTGTGCGTCGTACCGCCGTGGCGGGACGGCGGGCAGGCCCAGTTCATCGACCGGCCCGTGCCCGAGCCGACCCTCGCCAGCACGACCGCGACCCGCGCGTGGGCCCTCGAACACCTCGGGGAGCCGCTCACCCTCGGCCGGCTCGCCGAGCACGCCCGGATGAGCCTGCGGTCGTTCACCCGGCGGTTCCGGGACGAGGTCGGGATGACGCCCGTGCAGTGGCTCACGGCGCAGCGCCTGGAACTGGCCAAGCAGCTCCTGGAGACCACCGCCCTCCCCATCGACCTCGTGGCGCACCGGGCGGGCATCGGCTCCGGCAACTCCCTGCGCGCGCACATGCGGACGGCCTACGGCGTCTCGCCCGCCGCCTACCGGCGCGCCTTCGGCGCCTCCGACACGCCTACGGGGTGAGCCAGCCGCGCAGGAGACGGCTCACGGCCGGCATCGCCACGTACGTCATCAGCACGTTGAAGACGCAGGCCACGACCGCGCTGCTGAGCAGGAGGGGCAGCGCCGTCAGGCGGGGCACGAGGAACAGGCTGCCGAGCACGGAGATCGGGTAGATCGCCAGGGTCGCGCTGATCGCCATCTTCCACCGGGGCGGAGCGGGACGCGTCGAACCCGGCTTCGCGAACCAGGTCTCCATGCCGGTCAGTTCGCGGCGCGCGATCTCGGTGTGGTGGTGCCCCTCGCAGTCGGCGAACCAGGCCGCCCGTTCGGGCGACTCCTGCCAGGTCCGGCAGGCCTCCGCGTCCCGGAACCGGTGCACGAGGAACCAGGGCGCGTCGCCGCCGGAGGAGCGGAAGAGGCCGTACCCCAGATGGCCGGGGAACGCGGCCGCGCTGTCGAGGATGCCCTTCGCCCACACCTCGAAGGCGGCTTCGTGGCCAGGTTCCGCCCGGCGGGCTATCAGGAGGGTCACCTCGCCGGTGTCGGCGGGGACGGTGGCGTGCTCAAGGCCGGCCGTGGTCACACATGCTCCTCGTGATCACGCCGCGCCCGCGCACACTCTACGCGTGGTTCACCAGCCGAAGCGGCGGTCGGCCACCGCGGCGAACTCCTCGAAGCTCAGGACGCGGTCGCCGTTCTGGTCGGCCTCGTCGAAGAGGGCCGCGGAGTCGTCGACGTCCCCGACGCCCCAGAAGGGGATCACCCCCTGGGCCGCCAGCGTGGGCCCCTTCTCCCGCAGCGCCCGGATGACCTCGGTCCGGGTCAGCGTGCCGTCCTGATCGAGGTCGAGCGCGTCGAAGAGGAGGCGGGCCTTGTCGCTCATCACGTGTCCTGTCCGGTGGGGCCGGGCGCGGGTACGGCCGGCACATCGTGTGGGGGAGGACGCGTCGGCCGTTCCCCGGGTTGCCTCCCGGCCGGTGTGCCGCGCCGCACACCCCCTTCACGCTCGATTCTGTCGTAGTGGCGATGGAATCGAGCGTCTTATCC
The DNA here is from genome assembly GCF_042874035.1 of Streptomyces sp. NPDC004284. Taxonomy (NCBI): domain Bacteria; kingdom Bacillati; phylum Actinomycetota; class Actinomycetes; order Kitasatosporales; family Streptomycetaceae; genus Streptomyces; species Streptomyces sp. NPDC004284. The sequence goes on from NZ_JBIAMJ010000002.1 coordinate 893,882, forward strand.
TGTTCCCGTGCATGGAACGGTTGTACAGTCGATTCATCGGCAAGCCGGAAAGGGCAGTCATGGACGAGATCGACCGGGCCATCCTGCGGGAGCTCCAGACCGACGGGCGCATCCCCTACGCGGAGCTGGGGCCCAAGGTGGGGCTGTCGCCCTCGGCGGCCCGGCAGCGCCTGCAGAGGCTGATCGACACCAAGGCGGTCCAGATCGTGGGCGTCACCGACCCCGTGGCCATGGGCAGCCAGGCGATGGCGCTCCTCGGCGTCCGGGTCGACGGCGACTCCCGGGCGGTGGCCGACGAGCTGTCGCGCCATCGGGAGGTCGTCTACACCGTCCTCACCGCCGGCACCTTCGACCTGTTCGTCGAGGTCGTCTGCCGTCGCCCGTCCGACCTCCTCGACTTCGTCAACGACGTCGTGCGCCCGGTCGAGGGCGTCACCGCCGTCGAGAACTTCCCCTACTTCGGGATCCACACCCACCGGTTCCTCTGGGACGTCGGCTGACGGCCCCGGTCCCCCCGCACGTTCCGCAGGCGCCGCACCTCACCGACAAGGACCAGACCAGCCATGCCCTCTCCCCAGTCATCCGGCGTCGACTTCTTCGCCCGCGAGGCACTGCCGGCCCCGCGGGTGACGGAGGCCGAGGCGCGGCGCATCGCCGCCGAGGTCTTCGGGCTCGCCGCGCACGCCGATGCGCTGGGCAGTCAGCAGGACACCAACTTCCTGCTGCGCGGACCGGACGGGACGCCCGCCGCCGTACTCAAGATCGCCAACCCGGCGTTCGGCACGACCGAGATCGAGGCCCAGGACGCCGCCGCCGACCTCGTCGCCGCGGCCCACCCCACCCTGCGCGTGGCGACCGTCCTGCGCGACTCCGACGGCGCGCGACAGGCCGCCACGGTCGACACCGCCGAAGGACCGCTCACCGCGCGACTGCTGCGCCACCTGCCCGGCGGGACCCTCTCCGGCCCCCGCCACCTCTCGCCGCGCACGGTGTCGGCGATGGGGGCCGCGGCCGGCCGGGTGAGCACCACGCTCCGCGACTTCCGGCACCCCGGACTCGACCGCGTCCTCCAGTGGGACATACGGCACGCGGACCGGGTCGTGGACCTCCTGCTCCGCCACGTGCCGGACCCCGCCCACCGCGCCGCCGTCGAGGCCGCCACCGCCGAAGCCTGGGCCGTCGTGCGCGAGACCGGCGACGGACTGCCCCGCCAGGCAGTGCACCTGGACCTCACCGACGACAACCTGGTCCGCTCGCCGGACGGCCCGCTCCCCGTACCCGACGGGATCATCGACTTCGGCGACCTGACGCACACCTGGGCCGTCTCCGAGCTCGCGGTGACGCTGTCGTCCGTGCTGCACCACAGCGGCGCCGAACCCCACCACCTCCTCCCCGCCGTCCGGGCCTTCCACGACATCCGCCCCCTGTCCGCCGAGGAGACCGAGGCGCTCTGGCCGCTCGTCGTGCTGCGTGCCGCCACCCTCGTCGTCAGCGGCCGCCAGCAGGCCGCCGTCGACCAGGACAACGCCTACGTGAACGCGGCACTGGACCGGGAACGGCGGATCTTCGAGCAGGCCACCGCGGTGCCCACGGCCGTGATGACCGGCCTGATCGCCGACGCGCTCGGAGCGCCCCGGCGCCCGGCCCCCTCCCTCCCGGTCCTCGCACCGCTCGTGGCGGACCTCGCCGAGGCCGGTACGACCCTCCTCGACCTCTCCGCCGAGTCCGACGCGCTGGACCACGGCAACTGGCTGGAGCCCGGCACGGAGGACCGGCTGGCGGCCGAACTGCTCGACCGCGGCGCCGGCGCCGTGACCACCGCCTACGCGCAGCCGCGCCTGAGCGCCGCCACCGTGCTGTCGGCCACCTCGCCGGCGACGGTCCCCACCGGCATCGACCTCTGGCTCGGCGGGCCCTCGGAGCTCCGGGCCCCGCACGACGGCGAGATCGTCCACGCCGCACCCGGCCGGGCCACCCTCACCTGCGGTTCCCGGCTCCTCGACCTGTCGTGGGACGGCGCCGACGCCCCGTACCCGCCCGCCGGCACCCCGCTGCGCGCCGGCGACCGGCTGGCCGCCCTGCCCTCCCGCACCCGTCTGCGCCTGACCCTCCGGCACCGGCACGGTCCCGACGTCCCCGCCCTGGTCAGGCCCGAGTACGCCGCGGGCTGGCTGGCGCTCACCACCGACCCCGCGCCCCTCGTCGGCGCGCCGGCCGCCGACGGCCGGCCGCAGGAGGACCTGCTCGCCCGGCGCGACGCCTCGTTCGCCACGGTGCAGGAGCACTACTACGGCAACCCGCCCCGGATCGAGCGCGGTTGGCGCCACCACATGGCCTCCACCGACGGCCGCGCCTACCTCGACATGGTCAACAACGTCACCCCGCTGGGCCACGCGCACCCCCGCGTCGAGCAGGCCGTGGCACGGCAGTTGCGCCGGCTGAACACCAACTCCCGGTTCCACTACGCGGCGGTCGTCGAGTTCTCCGAGAGGCTGGCCGCCCTGCTGCCCGAGCCGCTCGACACGGTGTTCCTCGTCAACTCCGGTTCGGAGGCGGTCGATCTGGCCGTCCGGCTGGCCATCGGAGCCACCGGCCGCCACGACGTCGTCGCCCTGCGCGAGGCGTACCACGGCTGGACGTACGCCTCGGACGCCGTGTCCACCTCGATCGCCGACAACCCCAACGCCCTCGCCAGCCGCCCCGACTGGGTCCACACCGTGGACTCGCCCCATCCCTACCGGGGGCGCCACCGCGGCGAGGACGCGAAGGCCTACGCGACCGAAGCCGTCCGGGCCGTCGAGGACCTCGCGGCGGCGGGACGGGCGCCGGGCGCGTTCATCAGCGAGTCCTTCTACGGCAACGCCGGCGCCGTCGCGCTGCCCGACCGGTACCTCGCCCAGGTGTACGCGGCGGTGCGGCGCCACGGCGGACTGGCCATCGCGGACGAGATCCAGGTCGGATACGGCCGCCTCGGCTCCTGGTTCTGGGGATTCGAGCAGCAGGGCGTGATCCCCGACATCGTCACCGTGGCCAAGGCGATGGGCAACGGTCACCCGCTCGGCGCGGTGATCACCTCACGGGCGGTGGCCGAGCGGTACCGCGACCAGGGGTACTTCTTCTCCTCCACCGGCGGCAGCCCCGTCTCCAGCGTCGCCGGCCTCACCGTCCTCGACGCCCTCCGGGACGAGGACCTCCAGGGCAACGCGGTGCGCGTCGGCGGCCACCTCAAGGCCCGCCTCGAGGAACTCGCGGAACGCCACGCGCTCATCGGGGCCGTCCACGGAGCCGGCCTCTACCTCGGCGTCGAGCTCGTACGCGACCGCGTCACCCTCGAACCCGCCCCCGAGGAGACCGCGGAGCTCTGCGACCGCATGCTGGACCTGGGGGTCGTCGTCCAGCCGACGGGGGACCACCAGAACGTCCTGAAGATCAAGCCGCCGCTGTGCATCGACCGCGAGGCCGCCGACTTCTTCGCCGACACCCTCGACCGCGCCCTCACCGAACTCCGTTGACCCTCCTCGGGTAGTACGGGCGGTTGTGGGCGGCCACCGGCGCCGACTGAAAGGTCCAGGCGCCGGTGGCCGGCGTGCCGTCCGGCAGGAGGGCGCGGAGGTCACGGCCCAGGTCGCCGTCCGGGGCGCGCACCGCGAGGAGCGTGCGCCCGGAGTGCTCGGGGGAGGCCAGGTCGTACCAGTCGTAGGGCTGGTGGACGTTCATCGGCCCGGCGAGCAGCCGCCCCTCGCGGTCGGTCCCGTAACCGGTGATCGGGGCGGATTCGGCAGCGACGGAGGTCAGGCCGTCCAGCCTCGCCGTGAGGTCGAGCAGCGGGGCCGGACCCCTCTCCAGGCCGTCGTCCGGTCCGACCTCGGCCGCCTTGCACCGTACGGTCCACGTGTCGCCCCCGGGCCCGTTGAGGGACGGCAGGTCGACCTCGAACCAGCCCGGGTACTTGGGCTCCGCGTAGAGCTCGCGCCCGGCCCTGATCGCGAACGGGTTGTCGCACACGACGTGGAGCCGGGCGATGCCGAGCAGCTTCGTCTGGTCCCAGCCCCGCGCGTACTCGGCGTAGGTCAGCCGCGGCAGGCGGTCCGCCTCGGCCGTCGGGAAGGCGATGACGTTGAACTCGATCTCCTGGGTGACGCCGCCGCCGAACGCGTACTGCGCGAAGTACAGCTGGTAGTTGAGGGAGACCAGCGCACGTCCGTCGTCGAACGTCGCCGCCGTCAGATCCGGATGGTGCTTGGCCAGCAGCTCGCGGACCGGGTCCGGATCGACCAGCCAGTCGACACCGATCTGGTGCAAGGCCCCGTAATGGAAGGGGAGTCGGAAGGGCTCGGGCACGGGAGGCAGCGGAAGCGGGCTCATGCGGGGGCTCCTGGGGCGGTCGGGTCGAGGGTGAGGGGGCGGTCGCGGGCCGTCAGGTCCGCCTCGATGCGCTCGGCGCTGCGCAGGGCCAGCGCGGCCATCGTCAGCGTCGGGTTGGACGTGGCCACCGAGGGCATGCTGCCGCAGCCGACCGCGTACAGGCCCGGGTGGTCCCAGCAGCGCTGCCAGGAGTCCACCACCGAGGTGGCGGGCGAGTCGCCCATGATGTGGGTGCCGGCGGCATGACCGGCCCCGCGGTAGCCGTACGTACGCCCGCGGTGCTCGAAGCGGCCCGGCCAGGCCGCCGGCGGCGCGTAGTCCGTGTGGTCCTCGGCGCCGAGCAGCGCGAAGACCTGCTCCGAGACGGCCCGGGCCGCGACCATGCCCTCCTTGACGTGCTCGTCCAGGTCGTAGGTGACCAGGGGCCGGGGGAGGCCCAGCGCGTCCCGCTCGGTGGGGTGGAGGGTGACCCGGTTCGCGGGGTCGGCGCCCTGCTCCATCTCGAACTGGAGGGCGAACTGGCGGCGGACCCGGTCCCCGACCGCCTCCCTCAACTCCTTGCCGAAGAGTCCCCGTTCACCGAGGAAGTGCTCCACGTCCGTCTCGACCGGACCCTTCGCCCAGATCCAGCCCCACGTCCCGAACTCGACGCGGAACGGCGCCCGCAGCCGACGCCCCGGACCGGCGCGGAAGCCCTCGAAACCGGAGACGGAGCCGGGACCCCGGTACGCCCCGGCACGCTCGCCCTCGGGCAGCAGCCCCCAGGTCAGCAGCACCGGATGGTCCATCAGATTGCGGCCGACCTGACCACTGCCGTCCGCGAGCCCCGACAGGAGCAGCAACCGGGCGTTCTCCACCGCGTGCGCGGCGAGCACGACGACATCGGCGTGCGCCACGGACACCTCGCCGTCGTACGAGCGGTACTCCACGCCCGTGGCGCGCCCCCGCCCGTCGACGAGGACACGGCTCACCACGGACCGGTCCCGGAGCGCGACCGAGGCGCTCCACCGCCCCTGGGTCTTCAGCGGGGTGTACTTCGCGTACGACGGGCAGTACGGGATGCAGCTCGCGTTGCCCACGCACCGGCTGTCCGGATCCGGCCGCCCGTCCCGCCCGCGCGGAACGTGGCCGCGGCCGCCGTCGTAGCGGGGATCGGGAACGCCGTTGCGCGCGTGCGGGGTGCCGACCACCCTCAGCTCCACCTCCCGCAGCGCCACGGGGTCCTTGACGCGCCTGCCGTCGAGACGGGCCGCGAGGAGGCGGTCCAGCCGGGCGGCGGGCAGCGGCCGCATCGGGAAGACGTAGTCGTCGGGGAAGCGCAGGCCGAGGTGCGCGCGCTGTTCGTCGGCGTCGGCGGCCACGCCCAACTCCTCCTCGGCCGCCCGGTAGTGGGGTTCGAGCGCGTCATAGGTGAGCGGCCAGCTCCGCCCGTACCCGAAGGACTCGGTGTCGAAGTCCTCCGGCAGCATGCGGGGCGCGAGGCCGGTCCAGACGTTGCCGGTGCCGCCGTTGGCGCGGACGTACCCGCTGGCGTACGGGAGCGGGCCGTCCTGCAGCAGATGGCCGGCCGCCCGGAAGCCGGAGGGCCCGTCCGTGCCGACGAGGTCCGACATCTCCGGGGCGGGGGCCGCCGGGCGGGGCCGGTACGGCGACCCCGGCAGCCTCCCGGCGGCCGTCAGGTACGCGGTGAGCGGGTCGGCGGCCGGTCCGCGGCCGCCGGGGTCCGCCGCACCCGCCTCCAGGACGAGCACGCGCCGGCCGTGCCGCCCGAGCCGGTGCGCGACGAGGGAGCCGGCGACACCCGCACCCACCACGATCACGTCGTACCGCGTCACGGCGTGCTCCCCTCGGCCCAGCTCCCGTACCCGCCGGGAGCGGCGGCGGGGGCCGTCAGACCGGCCGCCTTCCACACCAGGGCCTCGGCGTAGGCACGCGGCGAGACCAGCCTCGGCGGCGAGCCCGGCCAGCTGCCCGTGTACCAGAGGTACGCGACCGCCCGGGCCCCCTCCGTCGACTCGTCGTCGGACAGCGGGAGTTCGCACATCTCCCCGAGTTCCCGCAGCAGCCGCCCGTACCGCTTCGAGCCGAGCTCCCGCTCCGCCACCGTCCGGTACGCCTCGATGAGCCCGGTGGCCACCAGGTCCCCCGCGTCGAAGCCCGTCAGTCGCGCCGACAGGGCCGTGAATCGCTGTGTCTCGTCCGTCATGGGCACGCGGGCATCGGTGCCCCGCCGCTTGCCGGGCCATGCCCCGCGCCCCGGGAACGGCTTGATCGTGACGGCGGGCGCTCCCTCACACGGATGGCGCCGGACGCCCCTTCGTTCGAGGGTCGATGGAGTGCTCGCTCGGGAGTGGACCACCTGCTCATGGAGCGGTCATGTGGCGACTTCGCGCCATCATGCGCCCGCGCCGCACGAGAACGGCTCCGACGCCACCGCGTTCACTACTCTCGGCATCCATGAATGCCAGTCCGATCACCGGCAGTAGTCGGCGTGTGGTGCCGAGGGCGAGCCGGCGACCCCGATGAGACAACTCTGGAGGCAGACGCGCTCCTTCCCGCCGACCGTGCGGCTGCTCATGGTCAACCAGTTCGCGATCAATCTCGGCTTCAACATGCTGATGCCGTACCTCGCCTCCCACCTGGCGGGCGGTCTCGGCCTCGCCGCGTGGGCCGTGGGCCTGGTCCTCGGCCTGCGCCACTTCTCCCAGCAGGGCATGTACCTCATCGGCGGCACGATCGCCGACCGGGTGGGATACAAGGCACCCATCCTGGCGGGCTGTCTCCTGCGGACCGTGGGCTTCGGGATGCTGGGCTGGGTGGAGAGCCTCCCCGCGCTGATCCTCGCCTCCCTCGCCACGGGCTTCGCCAGCGCCCTGTTCAACCCCGCCGTCCGCGCCTACCTGGCCGCCGAGGCGGGGGAGCGGCGCGTCGACGCCTTCGCCGTCTTCAACGTGTACTACCAGGCCGGGATGCTCCTCGGACCGGTCGCCGGGCTCGGCCTGCTGGCCGTCGACTTCCGCCTGGTGTGCGCCGTGGCGGCCGGTGTCTTCGCCGGCCTCTCGGTCCTCCAGTGGCGTTCCCTGCCCGCCCGGCGCGGCCCGGAGACCGGCACCGCGCCGGGCGGGGTCGCCGCGCAATGGCGGGAGGTGGCCGCCAACCGGCCCTTCGTCCTGTTCGCCGTGGCCATGGCCGGCTCCTCCGTCCTGGCCTTCCAGACCTACATGGCGCTTCCGCTCGTCGCCGCCGAGACGCTCGGCACCGACGGCCCCCTCGTGACCGGTGGACTCTTCGTCGTGTCCTCGGCCGTGGCCGTCGTGGGGCAGCTGCGCCTGACCGCCTGGGTGAGACACCGGTGGAGCGTCCGGCAGGCACTGGTACGGGGCCTCTCGCTCATGGGGCTGGCGTTCGTCCCGCTCGCGCTGTTCCCCCAGGGGGCCGTCGCGGTCAGGAGCGGATGCCTGGCCGCTGCGGCGGTGCTCCTGGCGGCCGGATCGGCCGTGGTCTACCCGTTCGAGATGGACATGGTGGTGGCGATGGCCCGGGGCCGTTTCGTCGCCACGCACTACGGGCTCTACAGCACCGTCTCGGGCCTGGGCATCACCGGCGGCAACTTCGCCGTCGGCGCCCTGTGGGACGCCGCGCGGCACGAGGAGTTCCTGATGTGGGGGATGCTGACCTTCCTCGGCCTGGCCTGCGCCGCCTCGGTCGCGGCACTGGCCCGTGTGGGCCACCTGGCCGTACGGCCGCCGGAGACCGCACCGGTCTGACGCCCCGGGCCGGGCCCGCCGCCCCGCCCGTGAATGGCCTGTTCGCGCAGGGTGGGCGGGGTGTCGGATCCCCTGCTCCCGGAGATACTGCCGGGAGGATGTCACACCGACGCGGGAGGTTCGCCGTTGCGGGAGACGTATGACACGGAGGGCGGCCCGGACGCATCGCGGGGCAGCCGGATCCGATGGCAGGTCGTGACACTGCTGTTCGCGGCCGTGGTGATCAACTACATCGACCGGTCGAGCCTGTCGGTCGCCCTTCCGGCCGTCTCGGACGACCTCGGCCTCGACGACGGCGTGTCGGGCCTCGTCCTCGGAGCCTTCTTCTGGACGTACGCCGCCTTCCAGATACCGACCGGGCGCCTGGTCGACCGGCTGGGCGCACGCAGGGTCCTGGCCGTCGCCGCCGTGAGCTGGTCGCTGGCCACCGCGCTCACCGGCCTGGCGGCCACCGGCGCCTGGCTGCTCGGGTTCCGGCTGCTCCTCGGCGTCGCGCAGGCGGCCCTCTTCCCCGCGGCGACCAGTTGCGTGGAGCGCTGGTTCCCCCGGGACGAACGGGCGCTGGCGAGCGGGGTCTACGACAGCGGGGCCCGGGTGGGCACCCTGCTCGCCATCCCCGTGTTCTCCGCGCTGATCGCCGGCCTGGGCTGGCGGGTGGCCTTCGCCGCGGTGGGACTCGCCGGTGCGGTCTGGGCGGCGGTGTGGTGGCGCATGTTCCGCGACGAACCGGCCCGCCACCCGGGCGTGTCCGCGGCGGAACTGCGCCGGATCGACCGGCCCGACCCGGCGGGGGACACCACGGCGCCGCCCGCCGCGGCGAACCCGGGATGGAGCACGCTGTTACGCAGCCGGACGGTCTGGGGCACGGTCGTCGCCGTCGTCGCCCAGTCGTACGTCATCTACTTCTTCATCACGTGGTTCCCCTCGTACCTCATCGACGCCCGGGGATTCACCCTGCTCAAGTTCGGCCTCCTCGGGACGGTTCCCGCGCTGGCGGCCGTCGCGGGGAACTGGCTCGGCGGATGGGCGTCGGACGCCCTGGTGCGCCGCGGCAGGACGGTCACCTTCGCCCGGAAGAGCTGCGGCGCGGGGGGCCTGCTGGTCTCGGCCTCGGTGGGGGCGGCGGCGGTCGTCCCCGGGGCCGGTGCGGCCCTCGCCCTGTTGTCGCTCTCCTTCGCCGGGGTGTCGTTCGCGACGTCCGTGCTGCTGACGATCCCCGCGGACATCGCACCGCCCGGATCCTCGGTGTCGGGCACGCTCCAGAGCATCCAGAACACCTTCTCGGGCGTCGCCGGCATCGCCTCCCCCCTGGTGATCGGCTTCCTGAAGGGGGCGACGGGATCGTTCGTCCCGGGACTGCTGTCGGCCGCGCTGATGGCCGTGCTCGGCTGTCTCGCCCTGCTGTTCGTGGTGGACCGCGTCGATCAGGACGTACTGCGCGAGGGCGCGAGGCGTTCTTGCGAGCCGCGCCGGACACGGTCACGCTGGGTTTCCGGGGCGGAAGGACGGCCGCCGGGCGAAGTCCGGCGGCCCTGAGCAGGGTGGAACGAAGGAGAGACGGTGCCGGACGACGCCATTCCCGAGATCGCGCGCACGTGGATCGACGACAAGGCCTACGCGGTCCTCGCGACCGTGAGGTCGAAGGGGCAGCCGCACCTCTCGGTGGTGTGGTGCATGACGGACGGGGACGAGGTCCTCGTCAGCACGCTGCGCGAGCGGATCAAGTACCGGCACCTGGCCCGGGACCCCCGTGCCACGCTGCTGGTGTACCCCCGGGACAATCCGAACTCGTACGTGTCGCTGGAAGGCACGGTCGTCCTCCAGAAGGAGGACGCCGCGGACCTCATCCAGCGGTTGTCGATGAGGTACAAGGGCCGCGCCTACCCGGACGACGCCGGTGCCGAACGGGTGACGGTGCGGCTGCGGCCCGAGCGCGTCTTCGTCAGGGAGCTTCCGGCAGCAGGCCGGTGACCGGCAGCTGACGGCCCGAGCGGGCGGCCTCGACGGCGACGGCGGCGACCAGGGCCGCCGCGTACGCCTCACCGAGGCCGGCCGCCCGGGGCGGCTCGCCGCTCGTGCAGCACTCGGCGAAGTGCTCGTGCAGGCCGACGAATCCGGCGTCGTCGTCGTCGAGGACGTCGACCCGCGTCTCCGGCGCGTCGGCCGCGGCGCTCTCCGTGCGGAAGTACCGCTTGTCGAACCGGCCGCGGTCGAACGCCGCCGAGCCCGCCGTGCCCACGATGTCGAGACTGCCGAAGGGGATGTGCGCGTCGCTGATCCAGGAGCCCTCGACGGTTCCGACGGCCCCGCTGGGGAAGCGGAGCAGTACCGTCGCCGCGTCGGCCACCTGGTTGCGGCCCGGATGGACCATGGCGGTCACGGCATCGGGCCGCTCGTCGAGCATCCACATGATCTGGTCGATGCCGTGCACGAGGGACTCCATGATGATGCCGCCGCTGCGGGAGTCGTCCCACAGCCACGCGCCCTCCCGGTCCCGCAGGCTGTACATGCGGTGGTAGGCGTGGGCGACGGCGCCGAACTCGCCCGTCCGCACCCGCTGGTGCAGCGTCCTCAGCTGCGGGACGAACCGGAAGTGGTAGGGCACCATCACCGTCAGCCCCCGCTCCGCCGCCAGCCGCTCCAGGGCCGGAATGCGCTCCGGGCTCAGCCCCACCGGCTTCTCGATCACCAGGTGCCTGCCCGCGCGCAGCACCGCCTCGGCGATGTCCAGATGGGTGTCCGGAGGCGTGCAGACGATCACCGCGTCGACGTCCGGGTCCGTGAGCGCGTCGTCGAGGCGGTCCGTCACCCGGGGCGAGCCGAAGACGGCGGGCAGGTCGGCGGGCTGCCCGGGTTCGACGACGACGCGGACGAGTTCGGACCGCTCGACGCGGCGCAGGACACGGGCGTGCCGCCCGGCGGACCAGCCGCTTCCGACGATCGCGCAGTGGATCATGCCGTTCCTCCTGTGGTCGTGCCGGGGTCGATGACGAGGGCTTGGGCGGCGCGGGCGGCGATGAGTTCGGCGGTCAGTCCCGAGGCGTGCAGGAGTGCGCCGTAGTCGCCGGAGCCGGGGGAGGCCGTGAGATCGCAGCGCAGGAGCCGGGGGAGCGGCAGGACCGCGTGCGTCCCACCGGTCGTGAGGGCCTCCGCGAGGGTGGCGGCGAGCGCGCCCGGACCGGTCTGGTCCTCGCAGGCGAGCACCAGGGAGTACGGCCGGAGCAGGTCGGCGAGCCCGTCGGGCGCCGGGGCGAGCCGGCCGACCTCCAGGGCGGACGCGGCGATCCCGTACCGCTCGCCCAGCAGCCGCGCGGCCCGCTGCGCCTGCTCGCACAGGGCGCCCTGGGCGCACAGCAGGACGGGGCCGTCCCGCCGGGCGAGCCACCGCGCCGGCGCCCAGGCCTCGGCGGTGCCCGCGGGAGGGTCGAGCGCGACGGGCCGGCGGACGAGGCGGACCCAGCGGGGCCCCGGACGGGCGGCGCAGTACGCGGCCAGGGCACGCGCCCCCGCCGCGTCGGAGGGGGCGACGATCTCGACGCCCGGCAGGGCGCGTACGAGGGCGGCGTCCTCGGTGGCGTGGTGCTGGGCGCCGTCGCGGCCGGCGCTCAGTCCGGCCATGCCCGCGAGGACGGTCACGTCGGCCCCGTGCAGGGCGACGAGGGAGCGCAGCGGCTCCAGCGCGCGCAGGGACAGGAACGCCGCGAAGCCGGCGACGACCACCCGCAGCCCGGCCCGTGCCAGGCCGAACGCGGCGGCGACGGCGGTGGCCTCGGAGATGCCGGCGTCGAGCACGCGCTCCGGGTGACTCCGGGCGAACTCCCCGAGCCGGAAGGAGAGCGTGGCGTCGCAGGTGACGACGACGAACGGCTCGGGACGCCGGAGGAGCTCCTCGCACAGGGCGCCCGTGAACGCCTCCAGCTGGGTCTCGGCGGCCGGGGCGCTCACCCGCGCCCCGCCTGCCGCTCGGTGTACATCCGGAAGTCGGGCGAGGCGACGTCCGTCGCGAGGGGGACGTGGACGAGCGTCGGCCCCCGGTCCGCGAGCGCCGTCTTGAGGACGGCCTCGAAGGACGCCTCGTCCCGCACCGTGTGGGCCTGCCAGCCGAAGCCCCGTGCCACCGCGGTCCAGTCCGTGGGGGCGAAGGACTCCACGAGCCGGGGATCGCCCAGGCTGACCGAGGACACCCGGTTGAGGAGGCCGAAGGCGTTGTCGTCGAGGAGGACGAACACCAGGCGGGCCCCGGTGCGGACGGCGGTCTCCAGCTCCTGGCAGGCCAGCGCGAACCCGCCGTCGCCGCCGATGCCGACGACGGTCCGCTCCGGCTGCACGAGGGCCGTCGCGATGGCCGCGGGCAGCGCGTAGCCGATGCTTCCGCTGCCGCGCGGCGCGATCACGGACCGCCCGGCCGTACGGCAGCGGAAGTGGGCCCCCGCCCAGCTGCACGCGCGGGACGCGTCGGCGACGACGGCGGTGTCGTCCGGGCACAGCTCGGTCAGGGCGTGGACGAGGGCGCCGGGCGACGGGCTGATGCCGTCCTGCGGCGGGTCGAGCAGGCCCCCCGAGGTGCCCGTCCAGCGGGGCGAGCCCCGCCATCCGGCCGCGCCCAGCGCCTCGCCCAGGTCGTCCAGGGCCGCCCCCGCGTCGGCGTGCAGGGCGTGCCGGGGGGCGAGGATGCGGCCGAGCTCCTCCTCGTCGACGTCCACCTGGACGCAGACGGCGCCGGGACCCGGCAGCCGCCCGTACCCCGTGGACTTGTCGCCCGCCTTGCTGCCGATCCACAGCACCACGTCGGCGCGTTCGGCGAGGGCGTTGGCGGCCGTCGATCCCTTCGCGCCGACGACGCCGATGCTGTGGGGGTCGGTCTCGGCCAGGACGCCCTTGCCGTTGAAGGTCGTGCCCACGGGGATGCCGAACCGGTCGGTGAAGTCCGCCAGTTGTCCGTACGCCCCGGAGAGCTGCACGCCGCCGCCCGCGACCAGCAGGGGGCGCTCGGCGGCCATGAGCAGGCGCACCACGTCGGCCAGCTCCCGGCGGTCGGGACGGATCCGGACGGGGGAGCGCCCGGCCGCGAGCGGGCCTTCGAGCGGGCCTTCGTACGGTGCGGCGAGGAGGTCGGACGGTACGTCGAGGTGGACCGGACCGGGGCGCCCCGAGACCGCGAGGCGGACCGCGCGCGCGGCCGTCTCCGGCAGCCGGGCCGCGTCCGGCACCGCGAGGGTGGCCTTCACCGCCGGCCGGAACATCTCCTGGTGCCGGCACGCCGCCGTGCTCCACCGGCCCTCCTGCGACGCGGGGACGCCACTGGTGAGCGCGACGAGCGGAACGGAACTGTTGTGGGCCTCGTGCAGGGCGGGCAGGAGCAGCGGGGAGCCGATCCCGCCGGGGGCGTCCACGACGGCGACCCCGCCGGTGAACCTGGCACAGGCGTCCGCCATGTACCCGGCGGCGGTCTCGCTGCGGGCCATCACGTGCCGGACCCCGGCACGGCGCACGGCGGCGTACCACGGCAGCGTGGACTCGCCGGGCAGGCCGAAGAACATCTCCACTCCCGCGCCGCGCAGGGCGTGGACCAGTACGTCCGATCCGGTGCGCATCACGAACTCCTCCCGGGAACAACGGGCCCCGTCACGGGGCGGGCGAGACGGTCGCAGGCCCGTCGCAGGGCCTCGGTCAGGTGCTCCTCCGCCGCGGCGAGGACGGCGTCGTCGGGGATCCAGCTCATCGGTACGGGGCGTTCCTCCACGGCCGGAACGCCCTTGCCGCGCGTGGTCGCGGCCCACACCACGGCCGGGCCCTTCGTCTCCCCGAGCAACGCGCCGATCGCGTCGCCGAGTTGACGCGTGTCGTGTCCGTCCACGGCGGCGAACGCGGGTGCGGCGGCGCTCAGCATCCGCCGGGTGACGTCGGTCGGGGGGACGGCGCCGCCGGACTGGTAGCCGTTGGCGTCCACGACGAACAGGACGTTGCGCAGACCGGCGCGGACCGCCCACTGGATCCCCTCCAGGGCGATGCCGGACTGGAGTTCGCCGTCGCCCAGGACCACCGCGACGCGCCCCGTGCCGCCGAGCAGCGACAGACCGTGGGCGAGTCCCGCGGCCGCGGGCACGGCGAGGCCGAGCGACCCGCTGGTCATGCCCGCCGCCGGCAGGAAGGACAGATTGGGGTGCCCCTGGTAGGGGCTGCCCTGAGTGGCGTAACTCCCGTCCCCCCGCCAGTCGGTGACCGCGGCGTACAGGGCCGGGGCCGCGTGCCCCTTGGACAGGACGAGCCGGTCGTGGTCGGGGGTCTCCTCTCCGGGACCGGCGAGACGCAGGTGTTCGGCGAGGACCGCGAGGACGTCGGCCACCGAGAGGCAGGAGCCGAGGAAGCCCCAGCGGGCGGCCCGTACGGCGCGCACCGAGGCCAGGCGGATGCGCAGCGCCCGGGTCTCGACGCGGAGCAGGTGCCGTGTGTCGTACGACGGTTCAGTCATCGGCGGTTCCGTTCCGCTCGCCGCCGGTCAGATTGACCAGGACCGGCTCGTCGCGCCGGATCTCCCCGCGCGCGGCGAGCTGGGCGGCGCCCGCGAGGGCGGCCGCCGCGGCGAAGCACACGTCGATGCCCTCGTCCTGCGCCAGCCAGCGGCGTGCGTCGATCATCTCCGCGTCGGACACGGCGGCGAAGGAGCCGCCCGTTCCGGTGGTGATGGCCCGCATGTACGGATAGGTGTTGGTGGGGTCCCCGCGCAGGATCGCCTTGGCGAGGCCCTGCGGTCGGCGCAGGACGTGCTGCGGCAGGATGCGGTCGCTGCCGTCCTGGGCGGCGTTCCACATGGGGGCGCAGCTGCGCTGCTGCACGCACACGAAGCGGGGCATCCTCCGCAGCCTGCCCATCTCCAGGTACTCGCGGGCGCCCTTGTGCGCGCCGTAGACCCCCATGCCGCTGCTGACGGCCTGCACGACCACCGCCGGCTCCTCGGGCATCTGGTCGTACGCCTCCAGGTAGGCCAGCTTCAGGCCCTCGCGGCGGGCGGAGTTGAAGAATCCGCCCTCGAAGACCAGGCCGTGCTCGTCCGCGTGGGCGCGCCCCGCCTTGGCTGCGCCGACGAAGTCGTCGTCGACGACGTGCAGGGTGACGCCGGGGTGGTCGGTGTACTGGTGCCGGTCGACGAAGTCGCGCCCCGCGAAGAGATGGGCCCGCAGGCCCCGCGTGAACGGCAGGCCCCAGGCGAAGGAGCTGGAGCTGTTGCCGGTGGAACTGGCCACGAACTCGTCCACCCCCAGCTCCTGGAACACCGCCAGGACGCAGGCGGCCATGCGGTCCTTGGTGGTCCGCGTGGCGTTCTCCGTCTCGTCCTTCAGATAGAGCCGGTCGAGCCCGATGCGCGCGCCGAGCGTGCGGGCGTGGACGCACGGGGTGTTGCCGTCCCCGATGTGCAGGACGGACTCGGGCCGGCGCAAGGGGAGCAGATCGAAGTAGCGGGCGCCCGGAACGGCCTCGTCCTCGTGGACGGTCGCCGCCTTCAGGTCGTAGACCGGGTCCAGGAGTCCGCCGCAGTCGCAGGACGGTTCGGCGGCGGCGTACGGGCGGGTGCGGCCGCAGCGGACGCAGACCGCCCGGACGGTCTTCTCGCTCGCCCCGCCGGGTGCGGGAGACTGCCGGAGTGGGCGGGTCATGCGCGCTCGCCTCCTTCTGACGCTTCTGACGCTTCTGACGCTTCTGACGCTTCTGACGGGCGGACGTCGGCGGGTGACACGACGTGGAGTCCGCCGCCGGGGGTCAGCCCGCGCCGGCGCCCGGTGCGCCGGTCCTCGGACAGCAGGACCACGTTCATGTGGTTCGGCAGATGGGTGTCGTCGAATCCCAGGACGTGGCCCAGGAGGGTGCCGTCGGCCTCGCGCACCGCGTCACCGACGCAGAGCAGCCCCGCGTCGAACGCGGCGAAGCCCAGGTAGGCGACCTCGTCGACCCGGTCGCTGCCGGGCGGTGGCGGGGCCGGGGTGGTCATCAGCTCGTGCACGGCGCCCGCGCACACCGCGCGGGTCTGCCAGCGCTCCAGCCTCATGCCGCGCGAGAGGCGGCGGTGCTCCATGACGGCCACCCATGTCCCGCTCATCGGGGCGCGCGGCCAGCGCCGGGCGTCGGGCAGATCGGGCACGGGCGCGGTCAGCCGGCGGTCCCGCAGTCCGGCGCTCACCCGCTCGGCGGCCGGACCGTCGTACGCGGGCACGGTCGTCCACGGGAAGGCGGCCACGACGGAGCCGGAGACGTGTTCGCCGGCGGCCGCCGAAGTGGGGCCGATGCCGTGCCACGCCGGATAGCGGGCGGCCGCCACCGCGGCGGCCCGGCGCAGCGCGGCCTCGCGGGCGGCCCCCGGGACGGTCTCGGGGGATCTCCCGGACGGTGCGGTCACCAGGGCCAAGGGGGCCTGTCCGGTACGGGCGCCTCCCAGGGCGCGGACGAGCTCGTCGGCGGTGAACGTGACGTGTGCGCCGTGGCCGTTCGCGCCCTCCTCGCCCCGGCCCGGCTCGGGCAGGGCGAGGGACGGATGATCGGCCAGACAGGTCCGCCCGTTCAGGGCGGGACTGCGCCGCACCCAGGAGGCGGGCACCTCGCACGGCCCGGGCAGACCGCGCACCAGGATCCGGTCCGGCTCGCCCTCGACGGCGGTGAGCTGTACGGCCGACCAGGCGACCAGGTCCGCGGCGTGCCCGTACAGCAGGGGCAGGACCGCCCCGGCCGTCCCGGACCCGTGGTCGAGCAGCAGTGCCGTCCCCGAGGCGGAGCCCACGGCCGCCGCCGCGAGCACCGGACCGTCCTGCGCGGCCACCGCCGCGAGGAGCGCCTCGGCGAGCCAGGCCGGTTCGCGCACGGCCCCCGGATCGTCCCGGGCGCCGGCGTACAGCACGGTCCGTGCCGCGGCGTCGGCGAGGAAGCGGTCCCTCCGGCCTGGCACGCGGACGATGCGGAACCGGCTCGACGCGCCCGGTGCGGTGCCGAGGCCGGTACGGCCCCGGTGCAGTGCGAGCGGCTCGGAGGGGCGGCCGTCGGGGGCGTCGAGCCGGTCGAGCGCGGGCGGGTCGACGAGCGCCGCCAGACAGACGGCGTCCGGCGGCCGGGCGCCGGGTCCGGGCGGGGCGGCGGGCCCCAGGACCGCGCCGGCGTAGGCGACGACGACGGGGTCGTTGCTCAGCAGCCTGACCCGCCGGGCGCCCACGGAGACGTCGACGGCGTGGTCGAGCGCGGCGCCGAGCGCCGAAGCGAGGTGTTCGAGGGTGTCGCTCTCCTGCACAGCGGCGGTCACGCGTCCTCCGTTGAGTCGTTCGATGACGTGGGAGTCGTTCGATGACGTCGTGGGACGGGCACCGGTGACGGCGGTGCCGGCGGGGGTCAGGCGAACCAGTGGTCGGGGACCGTGACGCCGAGGCCGGGGGCGGAGGGCAGGCTCAGGCGACCGTCGCGGACCTCGAAGCCCCCCTGGGGGCCGTGGTCGGGATCGAGGATGACGAGCGAGAAGTAGTAGTCGCAGCCGTCGGCCAGGCAGGGCAGGGTGAGCATCTGGTGCAGCGCGGCGGTCGTGCCGAGGCGCGACTCCTCGAACGCCCCGGCGTAGCCGTAGACCCCGGACAGGGCCGCCGCGGTGGCGATCCGCCCGGTGGCGCCGTAGCCGCCGAGCTTGCCGATCTTGAGGCTGATGACGTCGTAGCAGCCCTCGGCGAGCAGCCGGCGGGCGTCGGCGGGCGTACGGCAGCCCTCGTCGGCGCACAGGCGGATGCCCGAGGAGTCCCGCAGCCGGCGCAGCGGCTGCGACTGCTCGGGCGGGAAGGGCTGTTCCACGAAGTCGATCGGGATGTCCGCCACCGCGTCCAGCAGCCGGGGCACCGTCAGCGGGTCCGCCGTGCAGTTGAAGTCGAGCCGGAGGGTGATGTCGTCGTAGCGGCCGGCGAGGGACGCGATCCGGGCCGCGTCCGTGCGCCAGTCCCGTACGCCGGTCTTCACCTTGAAGATCCGGTAACCCTCCTCGTACCGGGCCCGGACCAGGTCCGCCTCCTCGGCCGCGTCCTGGGCCGACACGGAGTACGACAGACCGAGATCGGCGCGGCGCAGTCCGCCGAGAAGGGTGTAGACGGGTACGTTGAGGCTGCGCGCGGCCAGGTCGTAGAGCGCCATTTCCACGGCGCTCTTCGCCCCCGGATTTCCGACGATGGCGGTGTCCACATCGGCCATGATGCTGTTGAGATCGAGAACGTCACGGCCGATCAGAATCCGGCCGATGACGTTCTCGGCCACCTGGCATATTCCCTCCGGTGTTTCCGAGGAGAATTGGGCCCATGTCGCTGCCTCGCCGTATCCGCAGATCCCCTCGTCGCTCCGGATCCGCAGGAAGGCATTGGTCACCGAATCGATCAGCGAGTCGTTCCCCATTTCCTGTTTCTCGCGGGTGGGAAGGACCCGAACCGTGGCCGAAATATGCTCTATTCGCACGTATCGTCCCCTGGTGAGATGTCATGGCATGTGGGGGTTGGCGACCTTACGTTCCTCTCCGACTTCCCTTACGGTAGAACGGTTCACTGCTCACTGGAAGGGCGCACCCGAAGAGCGCACGGTAGGCACGAAGGGGAGCACATGAAAATTCTCGGCATCAACGCGATCTTCCATGACCCCGCAGCCGCCCTGGTCGTCGACGGTGAAATCGTCACCGCGCAGGAGGAAGAGCGGCTGACGCGGAAGAAGGCTCGAAAGACCCCCGTTCCTTTCAACCGCTGGGAACTTCCGGAGTTCGCCGCGGCGAGCTGTCTGGCCGAATCTGGACTGTCCATGAGGGACCTCGACGCCGTCGTCTACTCCTACGAGCCGTCTCTCGTGCCGGAACCGGACACCAGTGAACCGAGGGGCTTCTGGGAGAAGGTCCACAAGACCTACGCCCAGACGACACCCGAATTTCTGCACAGAATGTTCCCCGACCTCGATCCGGCCAAGGTCACCTTCGTCCCCCACCACTTCGCCCACGCCGCCTCGGCCTATCTGGCGGCCCCGTACGACAGCTGCGCGGTCCTCGTCCTCGACGGCCGCGGCGAGCACGCGACCCACCTCGCCGGCCGCGCCGAGCACGGCGTGCTGACCGTCCTGGCCGGTCAGCAGCTGCCCCACTCGCTGGGCCACCTGTACGAGGACGTCACGGAACACCTCGGTTTCCGCCGGTCCGCCGACGAGTACAAGGTGATGGCCCTCGCCGCCTACGGGCAGCCCGCCTATCTGCGCCGCTTCCGGGAGCGGGTGCGCGCCACCCCCGACGGCACCTTCGTCGTCGAGCCGCTCGGCCTGGACGAGCTGATGCCCCGCCGGCTGCGCGGCGAGAAGATGGAGTCCCACCACGCGGACCTCGCCGCCAGCGTCCAGCGACGCCTCGAAGAGGTCCTCCTCGACCTCGCGCGCTGGCTCAAGCAGCAGACCGGGGAACGGAACCTGGCCATCGCCGGAGGCGTGGGGTTCAACTGCGTGGCCAACTCCCGCATCGTCCGCGACGGCCCGTTCGAATCCGTCTGGATCCAGCCCGCGGCAGGAGACGCGGGCACCGCGCTCGGCGGCGCCCTGTACGCCGCCCAGGCCGCGGGCGACCCCGTCAAGCACATGACCACCGCGGCCCTGGGACGCGGCTGGAGCGACGCGGAGACGGAGGCCTGGCTCCAGGCCAACCGGATCTCCTACTCGCGCCCGGCGGACGTGGCCTCGGTCGCGGCCCGCGCGCTCGCCGACAACAAGGTCATCGGCTGGTTCCAGGGCCGCAGCGAGTTCGGCCCCCGCGCCCTGGGCCACCGCAGCATCCTGGCCAACCCCTGCTACCCCGGCAACCTCGAACGCCTCAACGACATCAAGGGACGCGAACAGTTCCGGCCCGTCGCCCCGATGGTCCTCCTGGAACGCGCCGCGGAGATCTTCGACGGGCCGCTGCCCAGCCCCTACATGCTCTTCACCCACCAGGTCCGGCCCGACTGGGCCGAGCGCATCCCGGCCGCCCTGCACGTCGACGGCAGCGCCCGCATCCAGACCGTCGACGCGGCCGACGAACCCGTCGTCGCCCGCATGCTGAAGGAGTTCGAGCGGGAGACGGGCGTCCCGGTCGTCATCAACACCAGCTTCAACGTGGCCGAGATGCCCATCGCGGACCACCCGCGCGACGCCGTCGCCTGCTTCGCCACCACCCCGATGGACCTCCTCGTCCTCGGACCGTTCGTGCTCCGCCGGCGCGACCTCGCGGCGGACTGACGATGGGCACGGCACCGTTCGACGCCGAGGCGTTCCACCGCGCGCTGGACGGCGCCTGCCGGACCGTGGGCGTGAGCGCGGAAGGCGCAGAACTGCTCCACATCACGGTGAACGCCGTCTTCCGCCTCCGCTCCGCCCCCCTCGTCGTACGCATCGCGGGTCCTCAACTGGCCACGGAGGACGCCACCCGCATCGTGCGCCTGGCGCGGTGGCTGGAGGACCAGGACCTGCCCACCGTGCGGCTCGCCGCGCTCCCCGTCGACCAGCCGGTCATCACGGCGAACGGGATGCCGGCCACGTTCTGGCGCTACCTCCCCCAGCGCCCGGAACACCAGCCGACCGCATCCGAACTGGCCGCACCCCTCCGCCGGATCCACGCACTCGACCCACCCCCCTACCCCCTGCCCGAGTGGAACCCCCTGCGCGTGGCCCGCGCTCGGCTCCGCCGGGCCCCGGACGACATCCCGCCCGACGACCTCGCCTTCCTCCACGGCCTCGCCGACGAAGTGGCGGACGAACTGCCCCGCCTTCCCTTCGCGCTCCCGCGCGCGGTCATCCACGGCGACGCCCACATCGGCAACATGCTGCGCGCGCCCGAGGGCCATGCCGTCCTGTGCGACCTGGACTTCATGTGCCTCGGGCCGCCCGAATGGGACCTGGCCCCCGAACTCGTCGGCTGCCTGCGGTACGGACGCCCCTGGGCGGACTACCAACGCCTCGTCGACGCGTACGGTTTCGACCCCCGCGACTGGGCCGGCCTCCCCGCCCTGATCCGCGTCCACGCGCTCAACGTGCTCACCGTGGTCCTGCCGCTCCTGCGCACCCACCCCTCCTTGCGCGCCGAATGGCACCGCCGCATCGGGGATCTGCGCGACGGGGTCAGGACGGGACCGTGGGTGTCGTACCGGACCGTCATGTGAGAGGAGGTTCCCGGTCCGCTCAGAGGAAGAGGAAGGGGCCGCCTCCGTCGTGCGCGGAAGCGGACGCCGTGTCCTCGGCCAGACGCAGGGCGTGCGCGGTCTGATGCGCACGCCGGGTGTCGGACACGGACGTGAAGACCGCCAGCGCCCGCCGGTAGGCCTCCGCCGCCCTGTCCGGCCGCCCGAGACCGGACAGGGCGCGGCCGATGACCTGGTGGGCGCCTCCCGGCCCCCACGCGTCGTCGATCTGCCGGAACAGCGCGAGCGAGGCCTGCGCCGCTTCGAGGGCCTGTGCGTGGAGGCCCTGGTCGGCGTAGGCGGCACCCCTGCGGTACCGGGCCCTCGCGATCCCGCGTGGAGCGTCCAGTACGGAGCCGCCGTCGTGGGATCGGCGAACTACGGGCGAGCGTCTACGTCGAGTGCCAGATCTCGTACGGAGGCTGGGACGGTCAGCACTACCTGAACGGCCAGGAGTTCAGGACCTGGGACCGCCTGTCCGACGGAACCCGGGTCTACGACTGGTGGTTGAACACCGCGGTGGTCGCCTCCGACGGCTACTCGCCGGGGATGCCCCACTGCGCCTTCGCCCCGTAACCGCCACAGGCACCGCCCGGTGCGTCCCCGGACGCGCCGGGCGGTGACGGTAAATGGGTTGAGCCCCGTCGGCGGAATCGGGAGGATCGGAGACCACCGATGAGTTCTTCCCGGCACCGCGGTCTGCCCATGTGACCCGCCCGAGCGGAGGACACTCACATGACGGAAGGCACCATGCTCGCATCCCCCGCGGCGCCCGCGCTCCCACCCGCCCGCGTCACCGCCGTACTGCGGATCCTCGTGCTGTCCACCTTCGTCGTCCTCCTCAACGAGACGATCATGGTCAACGCGATCCCGCGGCTCATGCGCGAGTTCGAGGTCACCGCGGCGGCCGCGGGGTGGCTGTCCACGTCCTTCATGCTCACCATGGCCGTCGTCATCCCGGTGACGGGGTGGTTCCTCCAGCGCGTGACGACCCGGACCGCCTTCGGCCTCGCCATGGCGCTGTTCCTCGCCGGCACGTCGCTGGCCGCGGCCGCGCCCGCCTTCCCCGTGCTGCTGACCGCCCGTGTCATCCAGGCCGGCGGCACCGCCGTCATGATGCCGCTGCTCATGACGACGCTGATGACCCTCGTGCCCCCGCAGGACCGCGGCCGGGTCATGGGGAACATCACCCTCGTCATCTCCGTCGCACCCGCACTCGGCCCCGCGGCCTCCGGCGTGCTGCTGCAACTGGGGTCATGGCGCCTGCTGTTCCTGGCCGTGCTGCCCATCGCCGGAGCCATGGCCCTCCTCGGCCGGCGCCAACTGGTCAACATCGGAGAGCCGCAGGCCGGCCCCATCGACTGGCTGTCCGTACCCCTGGCGGCGGTGGGCTTCGGCGCCCTCGTCTACGGCCTGAGCGGGCTCGGTGCCGAGGGCTCGGCCCAGGCCCCCGTGCCCCCGGCGGTCACGACCCTGGCAGGCGTCGTCCTGGTGGGCCTGTTCGCCTGGCGGCAGCTGGCACTGCAGCGCTCCTCCACACCGCTGCTCGACCTGCGCACGCTGACGCACCGGCACTTCTCCGTGGCGCTCGTCCTGATGTGCCTGTCCTTCATGGCCCTCATGGGCGCGTTCATCCTGCTGCCGATCTACCTCCAGGAGGTGTCCGAGCTGACCTCACTGCAGACCGGGCTGCTCCTCATCCCCGGCGGCCTGACCATGGGCCTGCTCGGACCGCAGGTCGGCAAGCTCTACGACCGGCTCGGCGCACCCCGCCTCGTCGTACCCGGAGCCGCGCTCACCGCGGTCTGCCTCGCCCTGTTCGCCCTCCTCACGAGCGAACAGACCTCGCCGTGGCTGGTACTCGTCCTGCACGTGGCCCTGAGCGCCGGCATGGCGTTCGTGTTCACCCCCGTCTTCACGTCCGGCCTGTCCGTACTGCCGCCGCACCTCTACCCCCACGGCTCCGCCATTCTGGGCTCGCTCCAGCAGGTCGCGGCCGCCGCCGGCACCGCCCTGGTCATCAGCGTCATGTCGGGACACGCCGCCACGGCGGCGGCCGGCGGAGCCGACACCGCCGGTGCCCTGGCGACGGGCGTCCGGTGGGGATTCGGCGTCGGCGCCGTGATCGGCGGACTGGCCGTACTGATCGCCCTGCTGGTCCGCACCCCGCCCGCTCCGCAGCAGCCCGTCGAGCCGGGGGTCAAGGACGCGGCGGCACCACGGACATGACCGCGGGGACACCCGCCGGCCGACGCCGGCGGGTGTCCGTGCGGCAGTGGCGGCGCAGTTGTGCGTCGAAGGCCGCGCAGGCGTGTATCAGTCCCGTATCAGGCCTGGTCAGGCCTACCGCTTCGCCGGTTCCGCGGGCGTTCCGGCTCCGGCGGCCCCCCGCGGGGCGTGAGGCATGATGGAGGACCGACCGGTACCCCGCCCGATGGATGCACATGTCTGATTCCGCTCCCGTGACGATCCTGCTCGTCGAGGACGACGAGGTGATCCGCAGATCCGTCGCGATGGCCCTGGAGCGCTACGGCTACGGAGTGATGGCCGCGGGCGACGGTCTGACCGGACTGGAGCTGTCCCGGGAGGGCCGGCACGACCTGCTGCTGCTCGACGTGATGCTGCCGGACCTGGACGGCATCGGGCTGTGCCGCCGGATCAGGGAGACCAGCATGGAACCGATCCTGATGATGTCCGCGCGCGGCGACTCCCTCGACGTGGTCTCCGGACTGGAGGCCGGCGCCGACGACTACGTGGTCAAGCCCGTCGACACCGCGGTCCTGGTCGCCCGGATCCGCTCACTGCTGCGCCGCGCCGCCTTCGTACCCCCGCAGAACGAGCAGACCGGGCAACCGGGGCGGACCGAGCGTGCCGGGGTGGCCGACGGCCTGCTGGTCTTCGGCGACCTGACGGTCGACCCCGCGGCGCTGGAGGTCCGCAGGGGCGGCGCGGAGATCGCCCTCGCCCCGACGGAGCTGCGGCTCCTGCTGGAGTTCGCCTCCCACCCCGGGATCGTGCTGGACCGCCAGACCCTGCTGCGCAACGTCTGGGACTACGGCTGGGACGGCGACACCCGGGTCGTCGATCTGTGCGTGCAGCGGCTGCGCAAGAAGATCGGCGCCGACCGCGTCGAGACGGTCCGCGGCTTCGGCTACAAACTCCGGCGCTGAACGGAACGCCCCGGATGACGGCCATGAGCGCGCTGCTGAACCCCCGTTCGCTGCGCTGGAAGATCATTCTGCTGGTGAGCCTGGCCTGTGCCGCGATGGCGCTGACGGTCGGCGTGCTCGTGCACGAATCGACCCTGAACCGGTCGATGCACGAGGGAGCGGGCAGGGCGGGCAACGCCCTGGACGAAGCGCTGGGAGAAGCCCGGGCCTCCCGGCGGGAAGCTCCCGTGGTGACCCCCGCGGAGCTTCCGGACGCCCTGCTGCGGCAGGTCGAACGTGACGGCGCGGGCACGCTCTACGAGGACAAGACCCCCGCTCCCGTCTTCTGGGCGGCGAAGAAGGAGGGCGGGCAGCTGTACGCGGTCGAGCTGGACATGACCGCGGACCGGCTCACCCGTCAGGCCCTCGACCGCCACATGTGGAAGTACTCGCTGCTCACCCTGGCCGTCGTCGTCCCGGTCACCGCTCTGGCGACCGAGCTGCCGGCGAGGCGTCTGCGCCGGGTGGCCCGCACGGCCCGCCGCATCACGGCCGGTGACCTCGACGCCCGCACCGAGACGGGACGCCGTGACGGCGACGAGGTCGGCGAGATCGCGGCCGTGGTCGACTCGATGGCCGACAGCCTGCGGCAGCGCATCGCCGCCGAGCAGCGCTTCACCGCCGATGTCGCGCACGAGCTGCGCACGCCGCTGATGGGCCTGGTCACCTCGGCCGGCCTGCTTCCCGAGGGCGAGGCCACCGACCTGGTCAGGGACCGGGTCCGGGTGCTGCGCGATCTGGTCGAGGACCTGCTGGAGATCTCCCGTCTCGACGCCGGCGCCGAACAGTCCCAGCCACGGCCGGTCGCCCTGACCGAACTCGTCCGGGAATCGGTCGCGAGGACGGGCCTCGCGGCAGGGGTGACCGACCGCGGCGCGGCGACGGCCGAGACGGATCCGCGGCGCCTGGACCGGATCATCGCCAACCTCGTCGTCAACGCCCACCGCCACGGCGCCGGCCCCGTCGAGGTCACCGTCTCCGGCCGGACGATCACCGTACGGGACCACGGCCCGGGTTTCCCCGAGGACCTGCTGGTCCACGGCCCGCAGCGGTTCCGTACGGGCGCGGCCGAGCGGGGGCGCGGCCACGGCCTGGGACTGACCATCGCGTCCGGTCAGGCGAAGGTGATCGAAGCGACGCTGGAGTTCACCAACGACCCCGGCGACGGGGGAGCGGTGGCGACCGTGCGTCTGCCCGAGGCGGGTCCGGCGGGAGCAGGGCCCGAGAGGGCTCCGGCCTGAGACACGGCCGGCCTGATACACGACCGATGGGTTCCTGAGCGCTCGCGACGGTTCCGCGTCCGTCGTGCGGACACACCCGCCACGCAGCCTTGCTGCCGTACCGATCCCGTACGGCAGCCTTCGGAGGTGGCCCCCGATGTCCCTTTCCCCCGCCCACCGCAACCGCGTCACCGGCGGTGCGCTGGCCTTGTTCCTGCTGACGGCCCTCGGCGTCACCGCAGCCGGGACACAGGGCGGCTCCGCCTCCACGACCGGCACCGGAACCGACGTCGTGTCTCCCGCCGGCCCGGACGGCGGTCTGAAGGGGATCGTCGACGGCGCCACGATTCCGTGGCCGAAGGACGGCCAGACCGCCATCGGACTCGAAGACGCCCTGCCGGTCGGTGTGCCGGGCGAGCAGCGGCCCGTGCCGATCGCGAGCCTGGCGAAGGTGATGACCGCCCATGTGATCCTCAAGGAACACCCGCTGCGGCCGGGGGAGGCGGGCCCCGGGATCGAGGTGGACCGGCAGGCCGCGTACGAGGTCGGGGTCGGCGGCGAGTCGACCGTTCCGGTCCGGGCCGGCCGGAGCTACTCCCAACGCCGGCTCCTCGAGCTGCTGCTGATCCCCTCCGGGAACAACATCGCCCGCCTGCTGTCCCGTTGGGACTCCGGGACCCAGGAGGGCTTCGTGAAGAAGATGCAACGGGCCGCCGACGAGCTGGGCATGGACCGGTCGACCTACACGGGGGCGAGCGGGATCGAGGTGACGACCACGAGCACCGCGACCGACCAGCTCACACTGGCCCGCCAGGTGATGAAGGACCCCGTCTTCCGCGACATCGTGGCCAGCCGGACCGTCACCGTCCCCGGCATCGGCCCGATCACCAACACCAACTCCCTGCTGGACACCCCCGGCGTCGTCGGCCTCAAGACCGGCTCCAGCACCCCGGCGGGCGGCAACCTCCTGTGGGCCCGCGAGGTCCGCGTCGGCGGCAGGACGCGTCTGCTCCTGGGCGCCGTCCTGCACCAGCGGGCCGGCACCACTCCCGCCGAAGGCCTCCGGGCGGCCGTCGACGGCAGCCGCCGGCTGATCGCCGCACTCGGCGACCGGCTGGACCCGGCGCGGACGGAAGGCTGAGCGGCGATGACGACCGTACGGCCGGCAAGTGCCGCAGAGGCGGCCGGAGAGAGCGCGTCCCCGCCCCCGCTGTCGAGGCCGAGTCCGAGGCCGTCACGCCGTCGGGGCACCCCGACCGCGATCTGCTGCCTCCTCCTCGCCCTGCTCATCGCGGGGCACCGCCGGCTCCCCGACGCCCCGGGCCGTCTGGGCAGCCTGTTCGAGACCCTGCTCCCCTGGACCGCCCTCGTGATCGTGATGCTGTCGGCCGTGGCGCTGCTGCGGAGATCACCGACGGCGACAGCGGCCCTGGTGCTGCCGATGAGCGCCTGGACGGTGGTCTGCGGCGGTGCCCTGACCGACAGGTCGTCGCCGGGCGGGGACCTCACCGTGGTCAGCCACAACGTCAACCAGGACAATCCCGATCCGTCCGGCACCGTGCGGACCCTGATCGCCTCCCGGGCCGACGTACTGGCACTGGAGGAACTGAGCCCGGCCACGGCACCCGCCTACGAGCAGGCCCTCGCCGCGTCCTACCCGTACCACTTCTCCCAGGGCACGGTCGGCCTGTGGAGCACCCGTCCCCTGAGGGACGCGCGTGCGGTGCCGATCATGCCGTGGACCCGGGCCATGCGCGCCACCGTGGACACCCCCGAGGGGCCGCTGGCCGTCTACGTCGTCCACCTCCCGTCCGTCCGCGTCGGCCCCACCGGCTTCACCACCGGCACACGCGACGAGGTCGTCGGCCTCCTGGCCGGGATCCTGCGGGCCGAACGCTCCCCGCGCGTCCTCGTCATGGGCGACTTCAACGGCTCCACCGACGACCGCGCGCTGCGCCCGCTCACCACCCGCATGACCTCGGCCCAGTCCGCGGCCGGCGAGGGCTTCGGCTTCACCTGGCCGTCACGCTTCCCGGTCGTCCGGATCGATCAGATCCTCCTCAGGGGCATGAAGGCCACTTCGGCCTGGACGCTCCCCGCGACGCCGAGCGACCACCTTCCCGTGGCGGCCCGCATCGACCTCGCCCCGGACCCGGCGGGGGACTGAGCCTCACGCGTCCGGCACCGGCGTGGCGTGGTGGTAGTACATCCGCCACCCCGTCGCGTCGTCCGACTTCCGCCAGATCGAGCTTCTCCGGGCCCGCCTGCCGTCGAGCACGGTCTCGAACGTCAGGTGCACGATCCCCGGCGCCAGCACGGCGCCCGTCATCCCGGAGGCCACGTACTGCGGGCCGTCGTCGGCCGCACCCTGCATGACCGGAATCCCCGAGAGCATCGACCGGCGGTCCCACCTGCGGCCCGAGGCGCCCACCTCCACGAACTCCGGATCGAGGAGCTGATCCACCAGCGCCCTGGACGACCGCACGGCCGGACTCATCAACAGCAGCTCTCGCTCGACGACCTCGGCCACGATGCTTTCCTCGTCCCTGTCCATGGGAGCATCCTGCCCCAGCCGGACCGGGCGTTCGCAAGCGAATCGAGGAGTCGCCCGGACCACGGTCTCCGCCTCGGTCCGCGGGGTGTCCTCCCGGCGGGGGCTATTCGTTCGCTCCGTGGCGAAGTCCGTCGAGGAGCAGGTCGAGGAGGCGGCCGGAGCGGTTCCGCTGGGCCGGGGAGCTGGTGATCAGCGCGACGCCGGCGAGGCTGAGGCCGATGTCGAAGGGGTCGACGTCCGAACGGAGGAGACCGGCGTCGGCTCCCGCGTGGAGCAGGGAGTCGATGGCCGCGCCGAGCCGGTCGAGGGTCTCGGCGAAGGGGTCCGCGCCGGACGCGACGGCGGCCCGCAGGGCGTCCGCCATGCCTTGCTTGGCGGCCAGGTAGTCGATGAACCGGTCCATCCACAGGCGCAGGGCCCGGTCCGGCGGGAACTCGGCCAGCAGCTCGGCGGCGCTGTCGCAGACACGGGCCAGCTCGTTGCGGTAGGCGGCCTCGACCAGCGCCTCCCGCGTGGGGAAGTGGCGGTAGAGCGTGGCCGAGCCGACGCCGGCGGCCTTGGCGATCGTGTCGATCGGAACGTCCGCGCCCTTCTCGGCGAAAGCGCGTACGGCCGCTTCGAGGATGCGCTCCCGGTTGCGGCGGGCATCGGCGCGCAAGACGCTCGGCTGGGTGGTCAAGGCTGCTCCCTTCGTCGGGATCCAGTCTATCTGGACAAACGGGGAGTTCCCCGGTTAGCCTCCCGCCTAAATGGGGAGTTCCCCGGTTAAGGGCCGGCGCTCCGTACGACAGACGAGGAGGCCCCTTGATGGCCAGCGAGAAGACCGTCCTGATCACCGGTACGTCCTCCGGGATCGGCCTGGCCACCGCCGTGGCCGCCGCCCGGGCCGGCTGGACCGCCGTCGCCACCATGCGCGACACCGGAAAGGCCGAAGCCCTGCTCAAGGCGGCGGCCGAGCACGCGGTCACCGACCGGATCCAGGTCAAGCGCCTCGACGTCGTCGACCCCGACAGCATCACCGCGTGCCTGGACGAGGTGATCGCCGAGCACGGCCGCCTCGACGCGCTGGTCAACAACGCCGGCGCCGCGCAGGTCGGCACCGTCGAGCGGATGGGCCTCGACGACTTCCGCGCCGCCATGGAGGTCAACTTCTTCGGCGTGGTCGCCACCACCCGTGCGGCCCTGCCGCACCTCCGGGCGACCCGGGGCCGGGTGATCACCGTCACCAGCGTGGGCGGCGCGGTCGGGCAGCCCTTCAACGAGGCGTACTGCGCGGCGAAGTTCGCCGTCGAGGGCTTCATGCAGTCGCTCGACCCCGTCGCCGCCACGGTCGGCGTCGGCGTCACCGTGGTCGAACCCGGCGCGGTGGCCAGCGAGTTCGTCGCCAACATCGGCCTGGACGTCCCGGCCCTGCTCGCCGACGCCGGACCGTACGCCCCGGCCCTCCAGGCGTACCTCGCCCGCACCCAGAAGTCCTTCGGCAACGCCCAGACGCCGTTCGAGGCCGCGGCCCCGATCGTCGAGGCCCTCACCGGGGACCGCCCCCCGTTCCGCGTCCAGACCTCCGAGTGGGCCCGCGAGTTCGTCGGCACCACACTCGCCGACCTGGACGGCTCCGCGGTCCGGACGCTCACCGACGCCTGGCTCCGCACCCCGTGAGGCTCCGGGCCGTGCCCGGTGGAGGACGCGGCCACGGGCGCGGCGATGACCTTCCGGCACGCATCCGGTCGGTACGTTCCCCGTACGCCGTCAACGCGGATCGGAGCGCCGGAACGACATGAGCACGCAGAACGACCACGACAGCGACACCCCGGACGACGAGCGGCAGCCCCGGCTCGTGGAACTCGCACCCCAGACCACCGCCGTCGTACGCGGCGTCGTGCCCCTCGGGGAACTGCGCACCTTCTTCGACGAGGCCTTCGGGGCGCTCGGGCGGGTGCTGCAGAGGCAGCAGGTCCCGCCGAGGAGCGCCGCCTTCGGGCTGTCCCACGGGGCGCCGGGGGAGGCGCTGGACCTGGAGGTCGGGTTCGTCACGGGGCGGGAGGTGAACGCCGAGGACGGGGTGGTCGCCGGCGAGCTCCCCGGCGGGAGGGTCGCACGGGTGACGCATCACGGCGGGTTCGACGGGCTCGGGGAGGCCTGGGAACGGCTCGGGGCCTGGATCGGGGCACAAGGGCTGCGCGGCGGCGAGGACCGGTGGGAGGTGTACGTGACACGGCCGACGCCCGACATGGACCCGCGGGACCTGCGGACCGAGCTCAACTGGCCGATCGCCGACTGAGCGCGCCGCACGACCCCTACGGATGAGGGGCTCCCGTGACGCCGGCCGTCGGCCTTCAGGCCTCCGGGAGCCGCTCCGCCCCGCCGAGCCCCGGCGCGCCCCAGACCGGGAACCACCGCTCCATGTCCGGCTCCATCGCGAGGTCACCGGCCAGCAGGCCCCTGACCTGGAGCTCAAGGGCGTTGTCGCGGCTCTCGGCGCGGTCGGCGCGCGGCGCGAAGGGATAGAAGGTGCCGCGCTTGTAGAGGTACACGAGCGCGAGGTCGCGCGCCCGGTGCCCGTCGGCGGCCGGAGCGTCGGTCCCCGCGTCCTCCGTCCCCGGCCCCCGGGCCCCGGCGGCCGGGGCGCGGAAGGCGGTCAGGGAGCAGAGCAGATCAGGGCCGAAGCCGGCCTCCTCGAGGAGCGCGTTGACCGCGTGCAGGTCGGTGACCAGCGTGGCCAGGTCCTCGCCGGGACGTCGTACGGTGAGCCAGGTGTAGCCGTACGCGTCCGAGGCGTACGTCACGGGGGGCGCCCCCGGCCCGGCGCTCCGGTCCTCGCCGCCGCCCGCACCCGGATCGGGCCGGGCCGTGACCTCGACGTCGAGGAGGTCCCGTACGTCCTCCTTGAGGCGGGCGAAGGCACCGCCCTCCACCGCGGCGAAGCACACCGACCCCACGCCGGCCGGGACGAAGCCCGTGCCCGCCTGAAGGGTGAGCGCCGCGGCCGGGAGCCCGAAGAGACGGTCCAGATCGGGCCGCACCGGCCGGCTGCGCCCGAGGATGCTGTCGAGCAGACCCACCGCCGTCACGCCCCACCGAGCTGCGCCGAGATCCGCGCGAGCTGTTCGAGCCGCTGCTCCAGGGTGGGGTGGGTGGAGAGCAGCCGGCCCAGGCTCTCCTTGGAGGAGAAGGCGGGCGCGAACCAGAAGGCGTTGTACGGCTCCGCCTTGCGCAGGTCCTCCGTCGGGATCCGGGCCATCTGGCCGCTCACCTTGGTGAGCGCGGAGGCGAGCGCCGACGGGCGCCCCGTGAGGAGCGCGGCGGCGCGGTCGGCGGCCAGCTCGCGGTAGCGGGACAGGACGCGGGTCAGCAGGAAACTGACGACGTACACGGCCGCGCTGACCACGGGGACGAGGATCGCGGCGAGCCCCATGGTGCTGTCCCTGCTACGGCCGAGACCGCTGTAGAGCGCGACCCGCGTCATCATCCCCGCGAGGACGCCGAGGAAGGACGCGATGGTCATGACCGCGACGTCCCGGTGCGCCACGTGCGACATCTCGTGCGCGAGGACCCCCTCCAGCTCCTCCGGCTCCAGGCGCCGCAGCAGGCCGGTCGTGACGCAGACCAGGGCGGTCTTCTCGCCGCGACCGGTGGCGAAGGCGTTCGGCACGTCGCTCTGGGCGACCGCCACCTTCGGCTTCGGCATGTCGGCCAGCGCGCAGATCCGGTCCACGGTGCCGTGCAGCTCGGGAGCCTGCTCGCGGGTCACCTCGCGCGCGCCCATGCCCAGCGCGGCGATCCGGTCGCTGAACCAGAACTGCCCGACGAACAGCAGGCCCGTGATCAGCAGGATGATCGGCCAGGATCCGCGCAGCAGCACCAGCAGGACGCCGACGAAGACCACGTACAGCAGGCCGATCAGGAACATCGTCGTCGCCATGCGCGTCGCGAGCCCGCGGTCCGGGGCATAGCGCGAGCGGGACGAGGACCGGGTTCTGGGCATCCGCGCACCCTCTTCCACGAGCGGGCGGACCAGCCGAACCCCGGACGGGACAAGCCTTCCGCCCCCTCCTGCCAGTGTGCTCCCCCGCACGCCGGAACGGATGGACGGAGCCCGGCCGGACCGTACCGACGGGAGGGCCGACGGCCGGGGCGGCCTCAGGCGGGTGCGGCGGCGGAGCCCCCGCGGTCCCGCAGGACGCGCCGGGCGACGGACGAGACGTGCTGCTCGTCCGGACCGTCGAGGATCCGTGCCGTCCGGCCCGTGCGGAACAGCGTCGGCAGGGGCGTGTCCGGGCCGAGTCCGGCCGCGCCGAAGACCTGGACGGCCCGGTCCGCGACGTCCTGGAGCGTGCGGGCCGCCGCCGTCTTCGCGAGGCCGACCTCCACGTGGGCGTCGTGTCCGTCCGCGACCAGGGCCATCGCCTCGTACACGAGCGGCCGTGTCGTCCTCAGCGCCAGCAGGGCCTCGAAGACGTGCTGCTGGACGAGCTGACGGTCCGCGAGCCGCCCCCGTACGCCCTCCCGGGCCGTGGCGCGGTCGCAGAGGAGGGCGAAGGCCCGCTGCGCCTGGCCGAGCCAGCGCAGGGCCCGCAGGGTGCGGCCCAGTCGGAGGCGTTCGCCCGCGACGGCCAGGGCCTGCCCGGTGTCGCCGACGAGGTGGTCCTCGTCGACCTCGACGCCGTCGAACTCGATCTCGTACTGCCCGGTCGCGCCCAGGACCGGCAGTTCGCGCACCACCCGGAACCCGGGGGAGCCGGTCGGCACGAGGAGGAGGGACAGGCCGGTGCGGTCTCCCGGCGATCCGCTCGTGCGGGCGAGCACGGTCACGAGGTCCGCGTCGCCCGCGTGCGACACGAACCACTTCCGGCCGGTGACGCGCCAGCCGCCGCCGGGCCGTCGCTCCGCCCGGGTCGCCGTGAGCGCGGGCTCGGTCCCGGGCGTGTCCGGCTCCGTCATCGCGTAGCAGGCACGGAGGT
This sequence comes from Streptomyces sp. NPDC004284, assembly GCF_042874035.1. Classification (NCBI taxonomy): domain Bacteria; kingdom Bacillati; phylum Actinomycetota; class Actinomycetes; order Kitasatosporales; family Streptomycetaceae; genus Streptomyces; species Streptomyces sp. NPDC004284. The sequence continues at coordinate 927,142 of NZ_JBIAMJ010000002.1, forward strand.
CGCCGGAGACCAGGCGCGGCAGGTACGCCGTGCCCACCCGTGCGGATCCGTGCCGGGACAGCATGGTCACGTCGAGGAGGGACGCCGATCCCAGGGCCGCGGGACCGTGGTCACTGGCCCCCTCGACCTCGGCGATCGCCGCGTACGCGCCCAGGGCCAGCCCGCCGCCGCCGAGTCCGGCCGGCAGGGGGAGCGCCCACAGACCGGACTCGCGGGCCTCCGCGCGCAGCCGCTCCCGAAGGTCCCCGGCGGTCGGGCCGCCGGCGTCGAGATCCGGCTCGGAGGGGAAGACGCGGTCACGGACGAACGCGGAGACCTTCTTCCGCAGGAGATCGACACCCGCCGCGTCGTGATCCAGAACATCGTGATCCGTTACGTCATGATCCGTCACTGTTTTCCTCCCTTGCGGGAACTCGGCAGAACACGCGTCCGACTGCCTGCCCGTGGGAGGGGTCGGGCGCACCGGCCCCTCAGTTCCCGTGACCGTGAAGTCCCCGTGCGACGGCCGTCGCCGCCGCGCCAGGAGAGGAGAGCCATGGCGTCATCAGCGACCGCGCGCACCGCGACGGTCCGCCGTCCGCTCGACACAGACCGCCCGCTCGACGCACTGCGGTGCGACATCGGCGGCCCCGAGGCCCTGACCCGCGTCGTCTCCGACCATCTGAGGAGGCTCGGGGCGGCGACGGGGCGGGACGGCGGCCGGGGGGACATCGCGCTCGGCGGCGGCGGGTTCGCGCCCGTCACGGCCCGTACCGCCTGGGGAGCGGCCGGCTCCGGAGTCGAGGACGAGGCCACCGCGCAGGCCGCCACCGGCGTCATGGCCGTCCACGGCCGCCGCCACGGGGCCCCGCGCGGCCTCGGTGTCGACTGTCTGGCCACCGCCACCGGCGTCCTCACCGTCCAGGGCCTGCTCGCCGGGCTCATCGGGCAGGCCCGGGGCGGTCCGCGGGCCGGTGGGTGTACGACGACGGCCGACCGGGCCGGGCTGCTCGCCGTGTCCCAGTACGTGGCCGCCGCCGGTGCCGACGAGCCGGAAGCCGTCGACCCCGCTCCCGGGGGACCGCCGTTCGCCTCCGCCGACGGCGTCCTGTTCGAGCTGGAGACGCTCGACCCGGGGGCCTGGGCGGAGTTCTGGCGCGCCCTGGAGGCTCCCGCCGACGCGATACGGGCGGGCTGGCGGCCCTTCCAGTTCCGGTACGCCACCGCCTGCGCGCCCCTCCCCGCCGACCTGCACGAGGTGACCCGCCGCCACGCGTGGGCACGGATCCGGCGGGCCGCCGCGCTGTCGGGAGCCGAGGTGTGCCGTCTCCGCACGCTCGCCGAGAGGGCGGGGGAGGACGACGGCGCCGATCCGTGGACCCTGCGCGCGCTGGGCCGGGGCCGCCCGGCGACCGTCGCGCCCGTCACGGCGGACCGGCCGCTGGCCGGACTGACCGTCCTGGAGGCGGGCCGCCGCATTCAAGCACCGCTCGCCGCACACCTGTTGGGCCTGCTCGGAGCCCGTGTGGTCCGGATCGAGCCGCCGGGCGGCGACCCGCTCCGGGGCATGCCGCCGGCCTGCGGAGGGATCTCCGCCCGCTGGCTCGCGCTCAACCGGGGCAAGGAAGCCGTGGAGGTCGACATCAAGGCGCCCGGCGACCGGAGCCGTCTCCGCGAACTCGTGGCCGACGCCGACGTGTTCGTGCACAACTGGGCCCCGGGCAGGGCCGCCGCGCTCGAACTCGACGCCGAGCACCTGGCCGCCGTGAACCCCTCCCTCGTGTACGCGTACACCGGCGGCTGGGGCGACCGGCTCGCCGACGCCCCCATGGGCACCGACTTCATGGCGCAGGCGCGCACGGGCGCCGGAGAGGCCGTCCATCCGGCCGGCGAACCGCCCGTGCCGTCCCTGATGACGCTCCTCGACGTCCTGGGCGGCCTGCACGGAACCGAGGCCGTCCTCGCCGGCCTGCTCCTGCGCGAGCGCGCGGGCCGTGGCGTACGGGTCGACTCCTCGCTGCTCGGAGCGGCCGACACCCTCCTCGCCCCCGCCCTGCGACGGGCCGCTTCCGGCGCCGACCCCCGCCGCCCCGCCGGATTCCGGCGCCCGCTCCGCACCTCCGACGGCTGGATCGCCCCCAGCGACACCTGCGCGCCGGCCGCCACGGCGTACGACGTCTCGGGCCTGTGCACCGAGGACGCCCTGGACCAGCTGCGCGGCCACGGCCTGACGGCCACCGCCGTCACCACCGATCTGGCCGCGCTCCACCACGACCCGCGCCTGTCCGGCCCGATCGGCCGGGACGCGCACGGCGCCCCCGCCGTTCCCGACCCCTGGAGCTTCGCGTGACCGTCACCCTGACCGACCTGCTGCCCGCCGGACTCCGCCGCTCCTGGGCGGTGGACGGCACCTGCCCCGACCTCGACCTCTACAGCCTCTACCGGGCGAGACAGATAGCCGACCTGCACCGCACCGCCGTGATCGACGCCAAGGGCGCACTCTGCTACACCGCGCTCGACCGCAAGGTCCGATGTCTGGCCGAGGGCCTGCGCGGACTCGGCATCGGCGCCGGGGACGTCGTCGCGGTCCAGCTCCCCAACGACCGCGGCGCCGTCGTCGCGGAACTGGCCCTCGCCGCGCTGGGCGCCGTCGCCCTCCCCTTCCCCGTCGGGCGCGGCGCCGTGGAGGCCGAGTGCCTCCTGCGCCGCGCGGAGGCGGTGGCGGTCATCGCCGTGACCGAACACCGCGGGCAGCACCACGCGGCCGACCTCCAGACCCTCGCCCCGGGACTGCCCGCCCTGCGCCACGTGATCGCCGCGGGAGGCGGCACCGCTCCCGACGGAACGATTCCGCTGGCCCGGCTGGCGCGGACCGACCCCGCCGGATTCGTCCCGGCCCGCCCCGACCCCGACACCGCCGCGCGCATCCTCGTCTCGTCCGGCTCGGAGGCGGAGCCGAAGATGGTGGCGTACTCCCACAACGCCCTGGCCGGCGGGCGCGGCAACTTCCTCGCCTCCCTCATGCCCGACGGCACCCCGCCCCGCTGCCTGTTCCTCGTCCCGCTCGGCTCGGCCTTCGGGTCGAACGGCACGGCCGTCACGCTCGCGCGGCACGGCGGCACCCTCGTCCTGCTCGACCACTTCACGCCCGAGGCCGCGCTCGCCGCCGTACGGGAGCACGAACCCACCCACGTCCTCGGCGTGCCCACCATGATCCGGATGATGCTGGAGGCCCTGGAGGGGACGGACGACCCGCTGCCCGCCCCCACCGCGCTCGTCCTGGGCGGCGCACCCCTCGACGAAGCCACCGCGGCCGCCGCGGCCGAGGCGTTCGGCTGCCCGGTCGTCAACCTCTACGGGTCGGCGGACGGCGTCAACTGCCATACGGGACTCGGGCGTTCCATCCCGCCCACCGACCGTTCCGGGGTCGTCGCGGGCCGTCCCGACCCCCGGGTCGCCGAGATCCGCATCGCCGACCCCGACACACAGGAACCGCTGCCCGACGGGCGGATCGGGGAGATCGTCTCGCGCGGACCGATGACCCCCCTCCGCTACGTGGCCTCCCCGGACCTCGACGCCCGCTACCGCACCCCGGAGGGCTGGGTCAGGACGGGCGACCTCGGCTTCCTCGACGACGAGGGGGTCCTCCACGTCGTCGGGCGGCTGAAGGACATCGTGATACGCGGCGGTGCCAACATCAGCCCCGCCGAGGTCGAGCGTGAACTCGTCTCCCATCCGCGGGTGCGGGACGTCGTCTGCGTCGGGGTGCCGGACCCGCTGATGGGGGAGCGGCTCGCCGCCTGCCTGGTGGGCAAGGGATCGGAGGTCCCGACGCTCGCGGAGCTCGGCGCCCACCTGGAGGAGCGCGGACTCGACCGGCACAAGCACCCCGAGCACCTGCTCGTGCTGCCCGAACTGCCGCTCACCGCCGCCGGGAAACCCGACCGGGCCGCGCTGCGGCGCCGGATCGTCGAGCGGGGACCCGCCCTCGTCGAGGCGTGACGGCGGACGGGAGGGGAGGGACGCCGCCGGCGTCCCTCCCCTCCCGCACGTGATCCGCCCGGCTCAGCCCATGGCCTTCTTCAACTCGGCCGCCGCGTCGCGGTACACCGCGAGGAGATCCAGGTCCTCGCCCGGGTAGTTGACGATCTCGACCTGCTCGGCGCCCGAGTCGGGCAGCACCGTGCCCGTCGACATGTGGGCGTTGTCGAGGACGAACGCGGGCTTCTTCGCCGAGAGCGAGGCGAGCCGGGCGGGCGTGACCGGTTCGGGGCCGTACGTGCCGACCGGCGTGGCACCCGCGAGCCGGGCCGCCCAGCCGGTGAAGACCTGGGTGACGACGGCCGGGCTCCTCCCGCCCGGCCAGGCGGCCCTGAGCTCGCCGTTCAGCTTCGCGACCTCGCCGTCGAGCCGGGTCCTCCACCGGGCGGCGGCGTCCTTCGTGCCGAACAGACCGCCCAGACGGGTCACTTCGGCGCCGGCCTTCGCCGGGTCGTTGTCGAGGTTCACCTCGACGAGCCTCGCCCTGGAACCGGCCGCCTCCTTGATCTTCGCGGCGTACGGCTCGAAGGGCGCGTACAGCACGAAGTCGGCCTTCGCGACGGCGGCCAGGTCCGACGGCTTCGGGTCGTAGTCGGGGGCGTGGTGCACCGACCGCGGCACGATCACCGTGATGTCCTCGGCTCCGGCGGCCTTGGCGAAGGCGCCCTCCCAGGTGGTCGTCACGACGACCACCGGCTTGTGGTTCCCGTGGTCGGTGGTGCCGGAAGAGGAGGCGTCCTCGCCGCCGCACCCGGTGAGCAGCGGCAGGGCCGCGCTCAGTGCGACGAGGGAGGCGAGGCGGACGTGACGGACGCGGGTGCGCGCCATGAGCTGGTTCTCCGTTCGGGGAGGAGATGGGCGGCGAGGACCACGGCCCCCGCCGTCAGGACGAGGACCGGGCCCGGGGGCCAGTCCAGCCACAGGGCCAGGAGGAAACCCGTCGCGTTGACGCCGACGCCGATGCCGACCGCCCACAGGGTGATCGACCACAGCGAGCGGCCGAGCCGGCGCGCGGCCAGTGCCGGCAGCAGGGTCAGGGCGTCGACGAGGAGCGCGCCGGTCAGCTTGATGGCCCCGGCGACCGCGACGGCCACGAGGACGAGCAGGGCGGTGGTGAGGAGACGTACGGGCACGCCCGAGCACTGGGCGAGCTCGCGGTCGTACAGCAGCAGGCCCACCTCGCGGCGCCGCCACCGAAGCAGCGCCGGCACGGCCACGGCGAGCGCGCCGAGGACCACGAGGTCGGCGGTGCCGACCGAGAGGATCGACCCCCAGAGGAGGGCGAAGGCCCCCGAGGCGTTGACGCCGGAGACGGCGAGGAGGAGGAGCGCGGCGGCGATCGCCAGGCTCATCAACAGGCCCATCGCCCCGGACAGTCCGGCCGGTGTCCGCGCCAGCGGGGCGACGCCCGCCCCCGACAGGGCGCAGGCCACGAGGGCGCACAGCATCGGATCGAGCCCGGTCAGCAGGCCGACGGCGATGCCGAGCAGTGCCACGTGCATCATCGCGAACCGCACCGGCATGATGTCGAGCCCGACGATCACCACCCCGACCACCGGCAGTCCGACGGCCGCGAGCAGCAGTGCCACCCCCGCCCGCTGGACGGGCGCGAGCTGGAGCACGGCGCCGAGATCGGCGGCCGCGAGCGCGTTCACCGCACCTCCCGCAGCCGGCCGGCGGCCATCTCCAGGACCCGGTCGCACCGCCCTGCCAGCGCCCGGTCATGGGTCACGACCACGAGCGTGACCGGCAGCGCGGTCAGCACGTCGGCCGCCTCCTCCTGGCCCTCGAAGTCGAGGGCCGCGGTCGGCTCGTCGGCGAGGAGCACCTGTGCGCCCGCCGTGACGCAGCCGATCGCCCGTGCCAGGTACAGGCGCTGCAACTGCCCACCGGACAAGGTGTCCACGGGCCGCGCGGCCAGGGAGCCGACCCCGAGCCGTCCCGCGGCCTCGGCCGCCTCGGCCAGGGCCCCGCTGCTCGCCAGGAGTTCGTCCCCGCGGAGCGGGAACCGTCCGGCCGCGGGCTTCTGCGGGATCCAGGCGCACGACCGCCGCCGCCACGCCCACTCGGCGGCGGAGCGCGCTCCGCGCCCGCCGACCTCGATGGTGCCGCCCACCCGCCGGTGCAGTCCGAGGACCGCGCGCAGCAGCGTCGTCTTCCCGGATCCGTTCGTCCCGGTCAGCGCGATCCGCTCGCCGGCGGCGATCTCCAGGTCGACCCCCGCCACGGCTTCGGTGCGGCCGTGCCGGCAGACGACTCCGCGCATGCGTATGTCCAGTCCGCCCATCCTCCGCCTTTCGCCGCTGCCGTGCCGGTGCGGTGAAGGAGTCGGACGGGCAGGGCGTCCGGTTCCCGCCCTTCCTCACGACCGCCCCGGACCCGTCCTCCTGACCGGGCTCGGTATCGTCGCTGCTCAAGCCGGAACCGCCGTCGCGGGGGGATACGGCGCAGGTGCGGACGGGGGGAGTCTTCGGTGGTGCGCGACAGGCTGCGGGCGCGGTTCCGGTACTGGTTCGACGGCACGATGGACCGGGGGACGCCGGCGCTGATCAGCTGGCTGGCCCTGGCTTCGGTGCTGCTCATCGTGGCGGCCTCGACCCTGGTCGTCCTGTTCACGGACACCGACGCCGAGGACAACGGCGGCTGGCCGGGAGTGGCCTGGATGAGCCTGCTCCGCACCCTCGACCCGGGCACCATGGGCGGGGACACCGGAGGCCCGGTGTTCCTCGGCCTGATGCTGATGGTGACGATCGGCGGCATCTTCATCGTCAGCGCGCTCATCGGTGTGCTGACCACCGGCCTGAACCAGAAGATCCAGGAACTGCGCAAGGGCCGCTCCCAGTTGATGGAGCGCGGGCACACGATCGTCCTGGGCTGGTCGGACCAGGTCTTCACGGTGATCGCGGAGCTCGTCGAGGCGAACCAGAGCGAACGCCGCTCCTGCGTGGTGATTCTCGCCGACCGCGACAAGGTCGCGATGGAGGACGCGATCCGGACGCGGATCCCCGACATGGGCAGCACCCGCGTCGTCTGCCGCTCCGGAAACCCCTTGATACGGGCGGACCTGGAACTGGTCAGCCCGGACACCGCGAAATCGATCATGGTGCTGCCGCCGGTCGGCGACGACAGGGACGTCGACGTCATCAAGGCCCTGTTGCTGCTGCACAGCCGTACCTGGCGGGGACCCCGGCCGCACATCGTGTCCGCCGTGCACGACTCGGACAACCTCGCGGCCGCCCGCCTCGCGGCGGGGGAGGGCGCCCTGGTGATCGACGCCGAGGACATCGCCGTACGCCTCATGGCGCAGGCCCACCGGCAGACCGGTCTGTCCGGCGTCTTCGACGAACTGCTCAGCTTCGTCGGCAACGAGTTCTACCTGCGCGAGGAGCCCGCCCTCATCGGGACGACGTACGGAGCGGCGCTCCACGCCTTCGAGATCGGGACGCCGGCCGGGCTGCGCAGGAGCGACGGCCGTGTGCTGGTCAACCCCGCCATGGACACCGTCATCGAGCCCGGCGACCAACTGCTCGTGATCGCCGCGGACGACCTGCTCATCCGGATGGCACGGACCCCGTCGCCGATCATCGAGTCGGCCATCACCTCCGCCCCGGCCGAGCGGCCCGGGATCGACCGGACCCTGCTCATCGGCGAGAACTCCCGCACGACGAAACTCGTCACGCTCCTCGACAGCTTCGTCCAGCCCGGCTCGACCCTCGACATCGCCGCGCCACGACGGCCGGACGCCGCCCTGAACCAGGCGGTGGTCAACCTCAGCGTGGGGTTCAAGCCCTGCGAGCCGACGCGCAGGTCCTCCCTGGAGTCCCTCGACCTGGGCGGCTACCAGCACATCGTCGTCCTCTCGGACGACACCATCGCCCCCGGGCCCGCCGACGACCGGACCCTGGTGACGCTGCTCCACCTGCGGGACATCGAGGAACGCCTCGGCGACCCGTACTCGATCGTCACCGAGATGAACGACGACGCCAACCGCGAGGTCGCCCAGGTCACCAAGGCCGACGACTTCATCGTCAGCACCAAGGTGATCAGCCTCCTGCTCACCCAGCTGACGGAGAACCGCGACCTGTACGACGTGTTCACCGACCTCTTCGACCCCGAGGGCTCCGAGATCTACCTCAAACCCGCCTCCGACTACGTCGTCCCCGGAGCCGAGGCGAACTTCGCCACCGTCGTCGAAGCGGCACGACGCGAGGGCGAGACGGCGATCGGCTACCGGCTGGCCCGGCACGGCGAAGAACCGCCCGGCTACGGGATCTTCCTCAACCCGCCGAGGACCGCCCCCCTGGTCCTCGGACCCGGGGACGCCGTCGTCGTGCTCGCCGAGGAGGAAGAGGCGTCCACCTCGGCGACCGGCCACCGGGGCCCCGGCCCTTCCCCCGTGCCGACCACGGCGGGAGCCCCGGCGACGGGGCCGTCCTGAGGAACGACGGCCCCGTCGCCGGGCGGCCCTAGACTGGGGAACGTTCGGGCGTGCGTGGAACGGGAGAGCAACGGTGGCGGCAGACGCGGGTGACTTCACGGACCCTCCTGCCGAGGTGCTGGCCGAGGCCGCCGCCGCCTTCGGGCTCCTCTCCTCGCCCTCACGGCTGCACATCGTCTGGGCACTCGCCCAGGGAGAGAGCGACGTGACCGGGCTCGCGGAGCGGGTCGGCGGCGCGCTCCCGGCGGTCAGCCAGCATCTGACCAAGCTGAAGCTCGCGGGTCTGGTGCGCTCCCGCCGCGAGGGGCGACGGCAGGTGTACTTCGTCGACGATCCCGAGGTGGTGACCGTCGTCCGCGTGATGGTCGGCCAGCTCACCGCCCGCACCGACCGGTCGCTGACGCTCGTACGACGCACCGGCTCGCGTGCCTGAGAGGGCTGCTCCCGGCCCCCTCGTCCCCCGCACCGACGGCAGCCGGACACCGGCCGGACAGGAGGCCCCGGGCCCGCTCACGGCGCTCCAGGTGCTGCGGGCGCTGGACAGCGGACCGCGCGGCCTGACGGAAGCCGAGGCGGAGCGGCGGCTCGCCCGGTACGGAGAGAACGTCCTGCCCGCCCGGCGGCCGGTTCCCTGGTCGCGGCGGTTCCTGCGCAGCCTGCGCGACCCGTTCACCGCGGTCCTGCTCTGCCTCGGACTGGTCTCGGTGGCCGTCACCGCCTGGGGCACCGGATGCGTCATCCTCTTCCTGGTCGCGGTCAGCTGCCTGCTGCGCTCCTCCGGCGAGCACCGGGCCGACCACGCCATGGCGGCGCTGCGCGAATCGGTCGCCACGACCGCGACCGTGCTGCGCCGCCCCGACACCGACGGACCGGCGGCACGGCCCCGGGAGCTCCCCGCCACCGAACTGGTGCCGGGCGACGTGATCCGGCTGGGGCCGGGAGACCTGGTCCCCGCCGACGTACGGCTGCTGAGGGCCGGTGGACTGCGCCTGCACGAGGCGGCTCTCACCGGAGAGTCGGCGCCCGTGGCGAAGTACCCCCTCGACGCCCCCGACGGCGCGCGCCCCGGACCCCTCGCCCAGCCCCACACGTGCTTCCTCGGCAGCAGCGTGGCGTACGGCAGCGCGACCGCGGTGGTCGTCGCCACCGGAGCCCGCACCCGCCTCGCCTCCGCCCACAAGGGGACCGAGCGGCGCCGGGACAGCGCCTTCGACCAGGCGGTCCACGGCATCTCCTGGACGCTGATCCGCTTCATGCTGCTGACCCCGCCGCTGGTGCTCATGGCCGGCGCCGCGCTGCACGGCAGGGGACTGGAGACACTCCCCTTCGCCGTCGCCGTGGCGGTCGGCCTCACACCCGAGATGCTGCCCGTCGTCGTCACGACCATCCTCGCCCGCGGGGCCGCACGGCTCGCCCGCGACCGCAAGGTGATCGTCACACGCCTGCCCGCCCTCCACGACCTCGGCGCCGTCGACGTCCTGTGCCTGGACAAGACCGGCACCCTCACCCAGGACCGGCCCGTCGTCGCCCGCGCCGTGGACGCGCACGGGAAGGACGCCCCCCAGGTGCTGCACTGGGCGGCCGTCAACGCCTGGTGGACGCTCCAGCTCGCGGAACTGCCCACCCCCGACGCCCTCGACGAGGCGGTCCTCGACGAGGTCGACGAGGCCGACCTGCCGGACTGCGACGGGGTCGCGGCACTGCCCTTCGACCCCGGGCGCCGCCTGGCCACCGCCGTCGTACGCCGTCCGGACCGCCTCGGCACGCACACCCTGGTCGTCAAGGGCGCCGTGGAGGACGTACTGGAACGGTGTGCCGTGGACGACGCCGAACGGCGGCGTCTCCTCGCCCTGGCCGCGCGCGAGGCGGACACGGGCGCCCGTCTCCTCGCCGTCGCCCTCGCCGAGCGCCCGGCCCGCCACCGCGACTACACGCCGGCCGACGAACGCGGACTGGCCTTCCTCGGGTTCGTCGTCCTGCGCGACGCCCTCGCCCCCACCGCGGCGCGGGCCCTCGACAGCCTCGCCGACCGGGGTGTGGCCGTCCGGATCCTGACCGGCGACCACCCGGGCACGGCCGCCCACACCTGCCGCGAACTCGGACTCGACCCCGGCCGGGTGCTCACCTCCGAGGACATCGACCGCCTGGACGACACCGAACTGGCCGAGGCCGCCGGACACACCACCGTCTTCGCGCGCTGCGCCCCCGAGCACAAGGCCCGCGTGGTCACCGCCCTGCGCGCCGAAGGACACGTCACCGGATTCCTCGGCGACGGCGTCAACGACGTGCCGGCCCTGCGCGCCGCCGACGTCGGCCTCTGCCCCAAGGGCGCGGTCGCCGTCGTCAGGGAGACCGCGGACGTCGTCCTGGCCGAGAAGGACCTCGCGGCGGTCGACGACGCGATCACCGCCGGCCGGCACAGCGGCGGGAACATCGCCACCTATCTGCACGTCACCCTGTCGTCCAACCTCGGCAACGTCATCGCCATGCTCGCCGCGGCGCTCCTCCTGCCGTACCTGCCGATGCTCCCCGCGCAGGTGCTCGTGCAGAACCTGTGCTTCGACGCCGCCCAGCTCGCCTTCGCCTACGACCACCCCGACCCGGCCGCGCTCCGGCGCCCCACCCGGCTGCGGCCCCGGGGCTTCCTGCGCTCCCTCACCTGCTTCGGACTGCTCAACGCGGTCGCCGACGTGGCCACGTTCGCGGTGCTCCTCCTCACCACCCGGGCCGCGTCGGACGCCCAGGACGTCTTCCACGCCGGCTGGTTCACCGAGAACCTGCTCACCCAGGCACTGGTGATGCTCCTTCTGCGCGGCACCCGGGGACGCCGTGGAGCGCCCGGTCCCGTCCGGTACGCGGCTGCGGCCCTCGCCGTGACCGGCATCCTGCTGCCCGTGTCCCCGCTCGGCCCGATGCTCGCCATGAGCCCCCTGCCCCCGCTGTACCACCTGCTCCTCGCCGTCGTCCTCTCGCTCTACGCGACGGCGCTCAAGGTGGCCAGGTCCCGTCGGACCGCGGCCCCGTCTCATCCGTAGGAGAGGTTGGAGCAGGGGTCGTCGTCCGCGGAGCGGGTGTCCTTGGTCGGCACGGCCGCCGGGGTGCCGGCGGGGGTGGCCGAGGGGTTGTCCGCGTAGGACTGCCCGAGGATCACGCTGATGCCCGGGGCGGACACCGGACGCAGTTCGGCGGAGGCGAAGAGCCGGGCGACCGTCGCGGCCTGTTCCTTCCGGGCGGAGCCGTACTCGATCACGGTGCCGATGTGGTTCTGGGCGGCCGCCGTGGCCGTACCGGTGACGGTGAACCCCTCGGACCTCAGCTGCTCGGCCGCCCGGGCGGCCAGGCCCCGGGTCCGGGTGCCGTTGTAGACGGCGACGGCGATGCCCTCCCCGGAGACGGGCGAAGGGGACGCGGTGGCCGTGGAGGACGGGCCGGCGTCGCCGTTCTTGCCGCTGGCGTTCTGGCCGTCGAGGGTGCGGTCGGCCTTCAGGGCCGCCCACAGCGCGTCCGCCTCGGGCTCGACGATCGCCACGCGTGCCCCCTGGTAGCGCCAGGGGATCGTGATGAACTTCGTGTTGTGCAGGTCGACGTCCTTGAGCGACATCGCGAACGAGATCAGCTTGTCGGCGGATCCGAGGCCGGGGTCCACGGTCAGGGACTCGGTCGCCGCGTTCGCCAGCGGCAGCAGCCTGGTCGGGGTGAGCCCCTCGCCCTTGACCTTCTTGAGCAGGCTCGCCACGAACGCCTGCTGGCGCTTGATGCGGCCGATGTCGGAGTTGTCGCCGATCCCGTGCCGCAGCCGCACGTAGTCCAGGGCCTTCTGCCCGGAGACGGTCTGCTCTCCCTTGGCGAAGATGCGCTCGCCCCGGGTCGCGCGCTTCGGGTTGAGGTCCTGCTGGTACACGTCGTTGGGCAGGCACACCCGTACGCCGTCGACGACGTCCGTCAGGGAGGCGAAGCCCCGGAAGTCGACGACGACGGTGTGGTCGACGCGCAGCCCGGTCAGCTTCTCGACGGTGTTCTGCGTGCACGCGGGGTTTCCCTTGGCGGTCCGCCCCACGGTGAACGCCGAGTTGAACATGGTGTCGCTGCGCGGCTGGGTCCAGGTGCCGTCGGGGAGCCGGCAGGGCGGGATGTCCACGAGGGTGTCGCGGGGGAAGGACACCGCGACGGCGTGCTCGTGGTCCGCGTACACGTGCAGGAGGAAGGCGGTGTCGGAGCGGCCGATGTCGTGCTTGTCGCCGCCGCCGAGCTCGCTGTTCCCGTCGGTCCGCGCGTCCGAGCCGATGACCAGGACGTTCTGTCCCTTGGAGGAGGCGGCGGGCCGGTCGTCGGAGAGGCCGTCCTCGCCGAAGGTGGCGATGTCACCGTTCAGCCGGAGATAGACCCAGCCCACCCCGGCCGTCACCAGCACGAGGAGCGCCAGCGCCGTCGCGAGAAGACGCCCGCCCCGACCGCGTCCGCGGCCCCGGTCCCGTGCCGCGGACCGGTGTGCGTGCGTGCTGCGGTTTCCGCCTGTCATCTGTCCGCCTCATTCGTCCCGACCCCGTAATGAGGAGACGGCGGGCTCCCCCAAAAGGTTGCACGGCTGCGCAACAGTCGGACTCCGTCGAGCCCCCGCTCACGGACTGGCCGGGTCGTATCCGTATCGCAGCGGCCCGTCCCCGGTGCTCCCGGCGAGCCGGTAGACGTGGAGCGCCTCGACCCGGACCTCGGCGCCGGTCTCCTCGACCGTGCACGGGTAGGTCACCTGCAGCATGAGCGGCCGCCCGGCCACCGTCACGCGCACCCCGTCCGCGGGCCCGCCCGAGAGCACTGCGCTCCGGCGGGCCGCCATGTCACTCGTCCCCATGAGGCAACTTTAAAGGTTGCGCAACTCTTGAACTCACGTGAAGTCCGTCACTCGCCGACACCTCCGAGGGGTGGCGTGCTTCATTCCGTTCGGTTGTACAGTTGCGCAATGCCGCAAGCGTTCTGTCTGCGGCCGACAAGAGGGAGAGTGGCCGAGTGCTCCGCAACGCACTGGAACCATGGCATTTGCTGCTCGTGGCGATCGTGTTCATCGTGCTGTTCGGATCGAAGAGGCTGCCGGACACGGCCCGGTCCCTGGGCAAGTCCCTGCGCATCCTCAAGAGCGAGACGCGCGCCATGCGCGACGACGGCGCGGAGGCCCGTCCCGGGCCGGCTCCCTCCGCCGACCGGGGCGAGGCCGGGTAGGGCTATTCGTTGACGAGCACGGGAACGGAGAGCACCGCCGCGGCGGGCTTCCCGCGCAGGGCCTTCGCGGGGATCGAGAAGTCGATGCCCGTCCCCTCCGCCCGTGGTGCGGCGGGACGGCCCTCCTCCTCGTGGTCCTCCCCGTAGGTGAAGCTCTCCGAGCCGAGGAGGCGGCCGCCGCCGTCGTAGAAGGCGGCGCGCAGTTCCATGGTGATCACGTCGCTGACGTCGGAGGTGATCACCAGATGCCCCGTCAGGGCCCGTCGGCCGTCCAGGACGAGGCGGGTGAAGCGCACGCGGTCGGTGAACGGCCCCTCCGCGACGCGTACCTCCCCCTGCTTCGGTGCCGCCGACAGCAGGGGAGCGGGCGCGGGAGCCGTGCGCGGGGCGGGAAGCGGGGCCGAGGGCCGTGCGGTCGTCGGCCGGGCGTCGGCGGGCCCGGCACCGCCGGAGGCGCCGCAGCCGGTGAGCGGGGCGAGGGCGGCGACGAGGGTCACCGCCGCGGCCAGGGGGCGCAGTCTCATCCGTCATGTCTCCAGACGATGCGCGTCGCGAGGGGCCCGGGTTCGGACCCGGGCCCCTCGTGGACGGTCGGGGTCAGTGGCCGCGGGGAGCGTGGCCGAACAGCGAGCGGTACATCTTCGTGTACAGGTCGGTGTTGTTCTGGCTGACGGCGAAGCGCTCGCCGCCCGGGCCGTACGCGTACAGCGGCACGTCGGCACCGGTGTGGTTGCCGGAGAGGTACGACAGCCAGAGGCTGGCCTCCGGGCTGCCGTCCTGGACGTCCGCCGGGTCGTCCGGGGTGCGGAAGGTGGCCGGGGCGAAGTTCTTCGGGTCGTTCGCGCCGGCGCCGTTGACGATGCCGGAGGAGCGGGCCGGGTCCTTGGCGTTGGCCGAGGAGGAGCGCGACGGCGTGGAGTTGTTCGCCGGGTTGCCCGCGTCGGTGTTGGCCGGCGGGGCGGCCGCCTCGGCGTTGGTGAAGGAGCCCTTCTCGATGATGTTGAAGCCGGCGCACTCGTGGTCCGCCGTCACGACGACCAGGGTGTGGCCGTCCTTCCTGGCGAAGTCGACCGCGGCCTTCACGGCGTCGTCGAACGCCTTGACCTCGTCGAGGGTCTGCGCGGCGTCGTTGGCGTGCGAGCGCTTGTCGATCTGGGCGCCCTCGACCTGGAGGAGGAAGCCCTTCCCGGAGCGGTTGTTCAGCAGGGAGAGGGACTTCCGGGTCATCTCCGCGAGCGTCGGCTCCTGCTTCTGCGGGGCGTCGGCCGGCAGCTTCGCCTTGGCGTTCTCGACGGTCAGGTTGCCGCGGTTGAACAGGCCGATGACCTTGCCGCTCCGGACGTCCGCCAGGTCGTCCCTGGTGGCGACCTTCTGGGTGGCGGCGGTCTGCGCGGGCAGCGCCGGGTCGCCGAAGCTGCCGAGGACCTGGTAGCCCTGCGCCTGGAGCGCCTTCTGGTCGTCCGGCTCGAAGCGGGCCAGGCCGCCGCCGAGGATGACGTCGGCGGTGCCGTTGCGGGCGATCTGCTCGGCGATCGGCGTGATCAGGGTCTGGTCGGCCGGCTTGTCCTCGAACGTGCCGTCGGCCTTCTTGGGCAGGCAGGAGGCGTCCGAGTAGACCGGGCCCTGGCAGCCGCGCAGCAGCGCGTGGCTGAACTGGGCGGCCGGGGTCGCGTCGGTGATCTCGGCGGTGGAGACGTTGCCCGTGGCGAAGCCGGCCCGGTGGGCCTGCTCCATCAGCGTCGCGACGCGGTTCTCGTAGGCGTCGACGCCGAGGGCGGCGTTGTAGGTCTTCACGCCGGACGACCAGGCGGTGGCCGAGCTGGCGGAGTCGGTGACCAGCGCGGGCTGGTCGCTGTCCTTCTCGACGGCGTACGTGGCGACGGCGCCGTAGTTCGGCAGCTTCTCCATGTTCAGCCGGCCGGTGGCGCCGTAGAAGCGCTCGCGCCCGGCGGCCACGTGGGAACGGCTCATGCCGTCGCCGAGCAGGTAGATGACGTTGCGTATCTCCTGGTTCCCCTCGCCGTGCTGCGGCGTGGAGCTGGCGGTGACGGCGACACTCGCGGTCACCGCGCCCGTCACACCGAGCACGATCAGGGTCCTCATGCCTCTGCGCATGTGAGAGATGCCTCCTCGGGCATTCCGACGATCGGCCCACGGCTTCCCCGGCCGTGAGCGCACCCGGGTCCCCCAGGCGCTGCGAGGCTAGGCACGCCCGGTGTACGGGCGGCGGCCTCCGGGTGACGTCGCGGCCAACGCTGCCCGCATGGCTCTCGATCGAGCCACATCGGGCCCTCGATCGAGCCACCCGGAGCCGCAACCCTCCACGACCCGTTCGCGTCATTCCCGCTGTGTACGGTTGCGCAACTGCGCAATACAGGGTTGCCGGGGCGGATCGGGTCCGCCTCCGGCGCGGGAGAAGAGGAAACCGCCGTGGGCGTCATCAGCTGGATCATCCTCGGGCTCATTGCCGGAGCCGTCGCCAAACTCCTGCTCCCGGGCCGGGATCCGGGCGGTCTGATCATCACCACCCTCATCGGCATCGCCGGATCCTTCGTCGGCGGCTGGCTGTCCGCCCGCTTCCTCGACCGGCCCGTGGCGAACGAGTTCTTCGACCCGGCCACGTGGGGAGCGGCCATCGCCGGTTCCTTCGTCCTGCTCGTCGGGTACCGGCTCCTGTTCGGCAACTCGCGCGACTGACCCGCGCCCGTGCTCACTTCACGTTCCGCGACGCCGTCAGGAAGAGGATGATTCCCGCATGATGACGCTCACGAAGGAAGACGGTCCGGCGGACCTGGACGGGGTCACCCACATGTCCATAGGCGTGTCCTGGGACCCCACGGCCGGCAGCAGCGGCGGGGTGATGGGCAAGCTCCGCCGCAAGAAGGGCACCGACCTGGACCTCATCGCCATCGCGATGCACGACGGCGACCCGGTGCGCCTGGCCGGTCTCGACTCCCTGGACCCCATGGGCAACGGCTCCCTGGTCCACAGCGGCGACAACCAGACCGGCCACGGCGACGGCGACGACGAGACGGTGACCGTCGAGTTCGCGCGGATCCCGCCCCACGTCACCTCGATCGTGTTCATCGCCGCCGCCTACAAGAAGGGCAGTTCGTTCCAGCAGGCGCGCAACATCAGCTTCAAGGTGTACGACGCGACCGGGGGCAGCTCCCAGCAGGTGGCCGACATCTGGCCCAGCCTGCTCACCAACGACAACGGCTGCGCCGTGGCCAAGGCCATGAGGGTCGGCGACAGCTGGAAGCTCGAAGTGATCAACCAGACGGGCAAGATCAAGCAGGGCGACGAGCAGGCCCTGATGCGCTTCGCCGCGACCAAGTGACGCGAGCACGGCGCGAGTCGGCTTCGGTCCGCCCCTTCGGCACAGTCCGAACGGCGGCCTGAGGTACGACGGCCGGCTCGCGTCCTCGGACCGGCTCGCGTCCTCGGACCGGCTCGTGGTCTCGGACCGGGGCGCATCGTCGGACCGGGTCGGCACGGCCGGGAGTTCGGCCTGGTCCGGGTGGATGCGCCGGCCGCCGTACCGGGCGCTGCGTCCCGCCCGGCCTGCGCGGGTCGGGACGGCCGGCCTGCTCGCGTTCGAGGAGGACGTCGACGCCGCCGTCGATCGCCGTCGGCGCCAGGGTCCCGACTCCTCGAAGAAACGGATTCCGCAGGCGTGCTCGACGGCGCGCGGGCGCGGTGCGGAGCGGGCGCCGAGCGTGCCCCGGACCTGGTACCGCCCCATGCGCCGTACGATCCGCGCCTCGTCGTGGTGGGCGCCGCACTCGGCCGCCTCGGCGGTCCCGAGGCCGACGGGCCCGAGGGGTTCGAGGGGTTCGGGTTCGGCCGGGCCGATGACGAGTACGCCGGCGCCCGCCCGGCTCAGGTACTCGTCGGCGCCGATCCGAACATGCCCACGCCGATGACCACGACGTCGAAGTGGTCCGTGTCAGGGCGGGTGGCCTTCCCGGTCGGGGTTCCGTCATGCCGGCGCCCGCCCGGCTCGGGGGCGCCGCCGCGCGCGTCAGGCCGCGGTGGCGGTCACCGGCCGTCCTCCACGGGGCCCGAGACGGTCCAGCCCGGCGCGTGCACATGGTGCTTCAGGCTGGCGCGGTCGGCCTCCTCGCCGCAGCTCCCGCAGACCACGCGCGGGTTCAGGGGCTCGCCGCAGCTGTGCTCCAGGACCACCGGCCGGGCCTCCGCGTTGAGGTGGCGGTCGCCCCAGGCCATCAGGGTGACCAGCACGGGACCCAGCTCCTCGCCGGCCGGGGTGGCCCGGTACTCGTAGCGCCTGGGCCTCTCGCTGTACGCGACCTTCTCCAGGATCCCGGCCTCGACGAGCCGCTTGAGGCGGGCGGTGAGGATGTCGCGCGGCGCCCCGGTGTTGCGGGCGATCCGGTCGAAGCGGCGGACGCCGAGGGAGACCTCGCGCAGCACGAGGAGGGAGTACTTCTCGCCGACGAGCGCGAGGGTGTCGGCGATCGAGCAGGGGCGGGGCGCGGCCTTCATGCGCCCAGGCTAGTACAAGGGAGCAAGAGAGGGTTTGATAATCCAACTCACTCGGCTATGTTACTCACACGTGTTGGTCCAGATTTCCAACCCTCCATGTGGGAGTCGTGTCATGCGTGACGCCGTCATCGTCGAAGCAGTCCGTACGCCGATCGGGAAGGGCAAGCCGGGCGGGTCCCTCGCCGACGTCCACCCCGTCGCCCTCCTCTCGCACACCCTGCGCGCCCTGATCGACCGCTCCGGCGTCGACCCCGCCCTCGTCGACGACGTCATCGGGGGCACCGTCGACCAGGTCGGCGAGCAGGCCATGAACACCACCCGTTACGCCTGGCTCGGCGCGGGCCTGCCCGAGACCGTGCCGGCCACCACCGTCGACCGGCAGTGCGGCTCCTCCCAGCAGGCCGTGCACTTCGCCGCCCAGGGCGTCATGTCCGGCGCGTACGACATCGTCGTGGCCTGCGGCGTCGAGTCCATGAGCCGTGTCCCCATGTGGTCCAACGTGCCGCCCGGCGCCGACCCCTTCGGCCCCGGCGTGGCCGCGCGCTACCCCGAGGGCCTGGTGCCACAGGGCATCAGCGCCGAGCTCATCGCCGCCAAGTGGTCCATCGGCCGCGAGGCCATGGACGAGTTCTCCGCCGCCTCGCACCTCAAGGCCGCGCGCAGCTGGTCGGACGGCTTCTTCGACGACCAGGTCGTGCCGTACGGGGACGTGCGCCGCGACGAGTCGGTGCGGCCCGCGACCACGCCCGAGATCCTCGCCGGCCTCCGGCCCTCCTTCGAGGACCCCGGCTTCGCCGAGCGCTTCCCGCAGATCGAGTGGTCGGTCACCGCCGGGAACAGCAGCCCGATCAACGACGGCGCCTCCGCCGTCCTCGTCATGGCCGCCGAGACCGCCCGCAGCCTCGGCCTGCGCCCGCTCGCCCGGCTGCACTCCTTCGCCGTCACCGGCTCCGACCCGCTGCTCATGCTCACCGGCGTCATCCCCGCCACCGAGAAGGTGCTGCGCCGCGCCGGGCTCTCCCTCGACGACATCGACCTCTTCGAGGTCAACGAGGCCTTCGCGAGCGTCGTCCTCGCCTGGCAGCAGGAGACCGGCGCCGACCCGGCGAGGGTCAACGTCCACGGCGGCGCCATCGCCCTCGGCCACCCGCTCGGCGCGAGCGGCACCCGCCTGACGACGACCCTGGTCCACGCCCTGCGGGCGCGCGGCGGACGGTACGGGCTCCAGGCGATGTGCGAGGCCGGGGGACTGGCGAACGCCATGATCGTCGAAGCGCTGTGAGACGGCGGACCCGGGTGCCCGACGCGGCGCCCGGGCCCGCCGCCGTCGCGAGGCCCGCCGGAGCGGTGGTCACGCGCCCGCGGTCGCCCGGGCGCGCCGCCGGACGACGGTGGCGGCCAGGACGCCCGCGCCCGTCGCGGTGACGGCGAGGAGGACGAACCCCCACGTGTAGTCGTGCGCGACGCTGTCGACCACGCCCATCACGAGGGGCGGGAAGAAGCCTCCGAGGCCGCCCGCCGCCCCGACCACCCCGGTCACCGCGCCGACCCGCTCGGCCGGGACCAGACGCGCGACGAGCGCGAAGACCGCCCCGGACCCGGCTCCCAGGCCCGCTGCCATGCCGAAGAAGGCCGCCGTCCCGACGGGCACCAGTTCCGCCTCGAACGCCGCGACCAGGGCACACGCCGCGACGAGCCCGTACGAGACCGTCAGGACGGGTACGGGGTGGAGGCGGTCCGACAGCCAGCCGCCCACCGGCCGCATCGCCACGGCGAGGACGACGAATCCCGCGGTCCGCAGTGCCGCGTCGGGGCGGTCGAGCCCGTAGGCCCTGGTGAGGTAGGTCGGCAGGTAGACGCTGAAGGCGACGAAGCCGCCGAAGGACACGGCGTACAGGAAGGACAGGTGCCAGGTGGCCGGCGTGCGCAGGGCCCGCGCCGTGCGCGAGAGCAGCGTTCCCGCCGCCGTCGCGCGCCCCGGACGGTCCCGGAGCAGCGACCAGGCCGCTCCGGCGTACACGGCGAGGCAGGCGGACACGAGATCGAAAGGGGCGGCACGACCGACGGCGTCGGCGAGCTGGACGGTGGTGAACGCCGACAGGGCCGTCCCCCCGGTGCCGATGCCGAAGATCCCGAGAGCGACGCCCCGCCGCGCGGGCGGGTACCAGGCGTTGACGAACGGCGCGCCGACGGCGAAGGCCGTTCCCCCGAGCCCCAGGAAGAAGCCGCCCGCGAGCACCTCGGCGAACGAGTCGGCCAGGTGACCGAGGTACAGCACGGGGAGGATCGTCAGGGCCGCGACGAACGGGAAGACCCGGCGGGCGCCCCAGCGGTCCGTCAGCGCCCCCGCCGGGATCCGGCCGAGCGCCCCGACCACCACGGGCACCGCGACCACCAGCGACTGTTCGAAGGAGCTGAGGCCGAGGTCGTCCCGGATCCGCGGGCCGAGCGGGGCCAGCAGCGCCCACGCCCAGAAGCAGAGCGTGAACCCGAGGGTGGCGAGGAGCAGCATCTGCCACGGCCGTGGTGCGTCCGCGGCGGGCGGGCTGCCCGAGTTCCGGAACATGGCGGCCTCCCGGCATCGATCCGCGGGGCGGTGCGAGCGCTGCTGTCCCCAGCCTCCGGACGCGGGGGGCCGGACTCCAAGGGCCGGTCGTTCCCTTCCCCGACCGACCGGCCCCTCGCCGGGGGCCGACCGGCCCTGTGCGGGGCGCCACCGGCCGGGCAGCCTGAAGGTGCCGGACGGACCGGAGGCAAGGGGTCCGGCACCTGCCCGGTCCGGCCGTCGGGAGCGTGATCGGCGATGATGTTCTGGTACGGAGACGGCATGAACGGATGGGGCTGGTTCGCCCTGTCCGCCGGGATGCTGCTGTTCTGGGGGCTCCTCATCACCGTCGCGGTGATGCTCTTCCGTACGGTGGGCCGTCCCGCGGAACGCCCGCCGGAGCACCGGCCCGCCACCTCGGCCGAACAGATCCTGGGCGAGCGGCTGGCGCGCGGTGACATCGACGAGGAGGAGTACCGCCGGCGCCTGGCCGCGCTGCGTGGCTCGGAACCGTGAATCCCGTGACCGACCGGGATGCGGCCGGGGGCGCGGCCGGTCACCCTGAGGACATGAGCGGTCCGATGCCCGGGGAACGAGGCGGACGCCGAGACGCGCTCCGTGAGCTGACCGCACGGCACGGAGGGCGCGGAGGAGTTCTGCCGGCCGCGCTGGCGCGCGCCAGGTCCCGTACCGCCGAAGCCCCCGGGGCATGGGCGCCCCGGGTCGCGGAGGAAGCCGGACTTCCGGCCGCCGCGGGGCTCGGCCCCGCCGCCTTCTTCGCCGACCTCGCCGCCCCGCACGGCGAGCGGCACGTACGGGTGTGCACCGCGACGGCGTGCTTCGCCGCGCGGGGCGGGAGGCATCTGGCGGAGGTGGAGGACGCGCTCGGAGCGGCGGCGGGCACGGTCGACGAGACGGGTTCCACCTCGCTGCAGTCCGTGCACTGCCTCGGCTACTGCTACGCGGGCCCCGCCGCCCTCGACGGTGCCCTTCCCCGCGCGGGGCCGGACCTGGCCGACCAGCTCGGCGGGCGGGCGGAACCGCGCGCGCCGGGCATCCCCACGGCCGACACCACCGGCGCGCCCGTCCTGCTCGCGGGGATCGCGGGCGGCCACTCCGCCTGGGAGGTGTGGCGCGAGACGGTGGCCGGGCGGCGGGCCGAGGACGTGCGGAAGGAGATCGCCGTCTCGGGACTGCGCGGGCGCGGCGGCGCCGGATTCCCGGTGGCGGCCAAGTGGGCCGCGGCGGAGGGAGGCCCGGACACCGTCGTCGTCGCCAACGGGGACGAGGGCGACCCGGGCTCGTACGCCGACCGCCTGCTCATGGAGGAGGACCCCGGACGCGTCCTCGCGGGACTCGCCCTGGCCTGCTTCGCCTGCGGCGCCCGGCACGGGATCGTCCTGGTGCGCTCCGAGTACCCGAAGGCCATGGCCCGGCTGCGCCGGGCGGTGGAACGCGCGACGGAGGCGGGGGACCTGGCCCCCTCGGCCGGGGCGGCCGGACCGCGCCCGTTCGTCGAGATCGCCGAAGGAGCGGGCTCCTACGTCTCCGGCGAGGAGACCGCCCTCGTCGCCCGCCTCGAAGGCGCCCGCGGCTGCGCCCGCCCCCGGCCCCCCTACCCCACGGACCACGGCCTGTGGGACGCGCCGACCGTGGTCAACAACGTGGAGACCCTGGCGGCCGTGCCCTGGATCGTCGCCCACGGCGGAGCGTCCTACGCCCGCCGCGGCACACCGGACGAGACCGGCACCAAGCTGGTGTGCCTGTCCGAACGCTTCGCCCGCCCCGGGGCCTACGAGGTCGAACTCGGCACCCCCGTGGACGAGATCGTCGCCCGGTTCGGCCGCGGCCTCAAGGACGGCCGTGAGCTCGTCGCCCTCCAGATCGGCGGCCCCCTCGGCGGCTTCCTCGCCGGGACGGAGCTCGCCGTCCCGCTCGCCACGGCAGCGCTCGCCGAGCACGGCGCCGCCCTCGGCCACGCCGGCATGGTCGCCTTCGATGCCGCCGTCGACCCGCACGAACTCCTCCGGCACATCTGGGAGTTCGCCGCCGACGAGAGCTGCGGAGCCTGCTCGCCCTGCCGGGTCGGCACCCGGCGAGGACTCGAAGGCGCGCAAGGCCGGGGCGGGCCGGGGGAGTTCCCGGGGGAGTCCTACGCACGTCTGGCGCGGCTGATGAGCGAGGCGAGTCTCTGCGCCTTCGGCCGCCGTGTTCCCGCCGCCGTCCGCAGCCTGGCCCGCGCGTACGGTCCGGCCCTGGAAGGATGGGACCGATGACCCGGCTCCAGGTCGACGGCGTCCCGGTCGAAGTGCCCGACGGATCCTCGCTGCTCGACGCGGTACGTGCCGCCGGAGCCGACCTGCCCACCCTCTGCCACGACGACCGCCTCCGGCCGGCCGGCTCCTGCCGGACCTGCCTGGTCCGCGCCGACGGGCGGACCGTCGCCGCCTGCGTCACACCCGCCGCGCCGGGCCTCACCGTCGACACCACCGGCGAGGACGTGCGGAGTCTGCGCCGGGACGCGGTCGCCCTGATCGCCTCGGCGCTTCCCCCGCACGCGCTCGCCGACAGCACGCGCAGTGAACTTGCCGACACCTGCCGGGACTTGGGGATACCCGCCGAGACGGCCGCCGGCGATCCGAGCCGCGGCCGGGACGAGAGCCACCCGTACGTCCACCTCGACCGCGACCTGTGCATCGCGTGCGGGCGCTGCGTACGGATGTGCTCCGACGTCCAGGGCACGTTCGCGCTCACCCTCACCGGGCGGGGCGCCGACACGGTCGTCGCACCGGGAACCGGCGGCCCCTGGGCCGAGTCCGACTGCGTCTCCTGCGGCGGCTGCGTCGACACCTGCCCCACCGGGGCCATCACCCGGCCCGGACCCGGCCAGGGCCTCACCTCGCGGCGGCCGCCCGCCGACCGCGTGCGCACCACCTGCGGCTACTGCGGAGTCGGCTGCACCCTCGACGTCGTCGTCCGCGACGAGCGGGTCGCCGCCGTGCTCCCCGCCCGGGACGGGCCGGTCAACCGGGGCCACGCCTGCGTCAAGGGCCGCTTCGCGTACGGATACCTCGACTCCGCCGAACGCCTCACCGAACCCCTGATCCGCGAGAACGGAGCTCTGAGACCCGCCAGTTGGGCGGAGGCGGTGGCCCGGATCGCCGACGGCCTGCGCGCCGCGGTACGTGACGGCGGTCCCGACGCGGTCGCCGCGATCTCCTCGGCCCGCGCCACCAACGAGGAGAACTACCTCGTCCAGAAGTTCCTGCGGGCCGTCATCGGCACCAACAACGTCGACAACTGCTCCCGTCTCTGCCACGCCCCGTCCGCCGCCGGGCTCACGGCGTCCTTCGGGAGGGCCGGCGGCACCGACCCGTTCGACGACGTCGAGACCGCCGACTGCCTCCTGGTCGTCGGGGCCAACCCGGTCGAAGCCCACCCCGTCGTCGGTGCCCGTCTCCTGCGGCGGGCACTCGCAGGGGCTTCCCTGATCGTCGCCGACCCCCGCGCGGTGGGTCTCGCCCGTCATGCCGACGTGCACCTGCGTCCGCGCCCCGGTACGAACGTCGCCCTCTTCCACGGCCTCGCCCACGTCCTCGTCGCCGAAGGCCTGACCGACCCGGGCTTCCTGCGTGACCGCGCCACCGGACTGGACGAACTCACCGAACTGCTCACCGACTACCCGCCCGAGCGGGTCGCCGGGATCACCGGGGTGCCGGCCGACGACATCAGGAAGGCCGCCCGGCTCTACGGCCGCGCCGAACGACCGGCCGTCCTGTACGGACTCGGCGTCACCGAGCACCTGCACGGCACCGACGGCGTGCGCACCCTGGCGAACCTCCCCATCCTGCGCGGAGCCGTCGGCGGCACCGGCCGCGGGTTCGGCATCAGCCCCCTCCGGGGCCAGAACAACGTGCAGGGTGCCTCCGACATGGGCGCCCTGCCCGACCTGCTCCCCGGCTACGGCCGTGTCACCGACCCCGAGGCCCGCGCCCGTGCCGAGGCGGTGTGGGGCCGGCCGGTCCCGCCGGCACCGGGACTGCGCATCCCCGAGATGTTCGCGGCGGCGCGGGAGGGCCGGCTGCGGGCGCTGTGGATCATCGGCGAGGACGTGTGCGCGACCGACCCCGACAGCCGTCGCGTCACCGAGGCCCTCGACGCCTGCCCGCTCGTCGTCGTCGACGAACTGTTCCTCGGCGAGACCGCCCGGCACGCCGATGTCGTCCTGCCCGTGGCCTCCTGGCTGGAGAAGGACGGGACCTTCGTCAACTTCGACCGCCGCTTCCAGCGCGTACGGCGGGCGGTGACCCCGCCCGGCACGGCGCGCTCCGACTTCGAGGCCGTGCACGCCGTCGCCGAGGCCCTCGGCGCCGACCTCGGCTGCCCCACACCGGCGGCCGCCCTCGCCGAGTGCGGACGCGTGACACCCCTCTTCGCCGGACTCTCGCACGAGCGGCTCGACCGGGAGGGGGCCGTTCCCTGGCCCTGCCCCGCACCGGACCGGCCGGGCGAACGAACGCTGTACGCCGAGGAGTTCGCCACTCCCGACGGGCGCGCCCACCTGTCGGCGGCCCCCTACCTGCCGCCCGGCGAGGAACCGGACCAGGCCTATCCGCTGATCCTCGTCACGGGGCGCCGCTGGGCCCACTACAACTCCGGGAGCATGACCCGGCGCGGCGGCAACCTCCTTCTCGACACGTACGAACACCTGGACCTGAACGCGGAGGACGCCACCCGGTCCGGCGTCCGGGACGGCACCCCGGTCACCGTCGAGAGCCGCCACGGACAGGCCCGGCTCGTCGCCCGCGTCGGGACGGAACTCGCCCCCGGTCAGGTCTTCTGCGCCTTCCACTTCCCGGCCAGCGGCGTCAACTCCCTCACCTCGGAGCACGCCGACACCGTGACCTCGTGCCCGGAGTACAAGGTCACGGCGGTACGGCTGCGGCCGACGGCCCCCGACGACTGACCGGCACCGCGCTCAGTCATGGGGCACGAGGGCCACGGGCACCGGGCTGTGGTGCAGCACCGCGTGGGCCACGCTCCCGATGTGCGCGCCGAGGACGGAACGGCGGGTACGCCTGCCGACCACGACGAGCGAGGCCCCGCCGGCGGCCCCGACCAGTTCGAGACCGGCCGATCCGACCACCACACGGGCGGCGACCTCGACACCGGGGTACTTCGCGCGCCAGGGCTCCAGCAGCTCCTCCAGCGAACGCTCGATCTCCGGAGCCAGGGCGAGGCGGATGTCCGGGACCATGGCGGGCCCGAGCCCGGCGAACAGCGGAAGCTGCTCCGCGTACACGACATGGACCGGGGAGCCACGCCGTGCGGCCTCCTCGAAGGCGAAACCCAGAACGGCGTCCACGGGCTGCCGCACATCGGTCCCCACCAGGACGGGACCCCTCGACGCGGTCGCCTCGCCGCCGGCCCGTACCAGGACGACGGGCCGTTCGACGGCACCGGCGACCGTCAGGCCGACCGAGCCGATCAGATAGCCGGCCACGCCGCTGAGGGCCCGTGAGCCGAGGACCAGCAGTTCGCCCTCCTCGGCCGCGGCGACGAGGCCCGGCACGGGGCCCGCGGGCAGCAGCCGGGTGGTCACCGACAGACCGGGACGGCGCGCGCGCAGCCCGTCGGCGACGCGCGCCACCATCTCTTCGGCCCACGCCTCCTCGGACTCCCGGGGCGCGAGCGACAGCATGGCCTCCGGCACCGGTTCCTTCGCGTACACCAGATGGACGCCGGTGCCGCGCAGCAGGGCCTCTTCGGCCGCCCACTCCGCGGCAGCCTTCGCCTGTTCCGTGCCGTCCAGACCGACCACGATGTTCCGCGTCATGACCGTGCACCTCCTCGTCAGATGTCGTCGACGTCGTACAGGAGACGGGTGGAGGAGACCGAGACCACGCCGTCGACGGTCGCGCACATGCGCTCGATGGCCGGGATCATGCGCCGGAAGGGAAGGGTTCCGCTGAGCTCCACACGGCCGTCCCGCACCTCGACGGTGAGCGCGGCCGGTCCGAGACGCAGCGTTTCGCCGAGCACGTCCTCGACGATCTCCCGACGGATGTCGTCGTCCTCGCGGAGGAAGACGCCCAGCAGGTCACGGCGGCTCACGATGCCCAGCAGCCGGTCCTCGCCGTCGACGACGACGAGCCGCTTGACCCCATGGACCTCCATCAGCCGGGCCGCCTCCGCCACGGTCCAGTCCGGACGGGCGCACACGGCGGGCGCGGACATCAGCTCCTCGGCCCGCGTCCCCTCGGCCTTCGCCCGCTCCCACGCCTCCAGGTCCGGAACGGCCGGCAGACCGTCCGGCCCGGCGGCCCGGTCGGCGGTCTTGCGGAGCAGATCCCCTTCCGACACGACCCCGATCACCCGGCCTTTGCCGTCCAGGACGGGAACGGCGGTCACCCGGTGCCGCGCGAGCACGCGGACGATCTCCTTGAACGGGGCGTCGCCGAGGACGCTCACCACTTCACGGGTCATCAGCCGGTCGATCCTGCGGTGCCGCATCACGTCCTCCTTCGGTGCAGGCTCACGACTCCGTCGTCGACACTCACACGGATCGCGTCGGGGCGGGGCGCGGGGTGTCGGCCAGGACGTCGTGCTCGATCTCCTTGAACGGAGTCGTCGGGGCGGCGGTGACCACGTCGTGCGTCAGCACCTCGAAAACCGTGCGGTGCTGCATGACGGTCCTCCTTCCCGGGAGGCCTCGGCCCCGGCAGATCTCACCCTCCTGCGTGGATCCCGGCCCGGGGCAGTGCCGAACGGTCCCCTTCCGGGACTGTTGGCCCCTATGAAGGCGACCGACCGGGACACGCGGTGGGAGGCAGGAGCACGGGCCCAGGAGGCGAGAACCATGACGGCGACCGGGACACTGCAGACCCAGGAGAATCCCCGCGCCGGGCTGTGGGCCCACGTCGGCGACCGGCCGGTCGCCGACGGCGCCACGGTCGGGGACGAAGGGCGCGACGGCGGGATCGTCGGGCCGCACCACGCGGACGGGTACCCCGCCCTTCGACGTCCGCCGGTCGGACACGGGCCGGGTCACGCCGGTGTTCCCGGGCCCGGACGCCCGGGGCCAGCACTTCCCGCCGCACGGCACGAAGGCCCTCAGGCGGGGGCCGTGAAGTCCGCCACGGCCTCCACCACGCCGGGCACGGCCCGGGTCAGGCGCAGGGCCAGATCCGGGCTGACGGACTGCGGCAGGCGTCCGGCGAGCGTCACCGCCCCGTCCTCGACCCGCACGGTGAGCGCGGTGTCGCCCCCGGGGATCAGATGCGTGAGGAGCTCGTGGCGCACGTCCTCGGCGAGTTCGGCGTCGGAGCGCAGATAGATCTTGAGCAGGTCGCCCCGGCTGACGACGCCGACCGGTCGGCCGTCCCCGTCCACCACGGGAAGCCGCTTGAGACGGTCCCGCCCCATCAACCGCGCGGCCCCCGCGATCGTGGCACCGCGCGGAACGGTCACGGCCGGAGCCGACATCAGGCTGCCCGCCGTCACCGGTCCCGCACCGCCGGGTTCTTCTCCCGGAAGCTTGCCGAGCACGTCGGCCTCGGACACCACACCGACCACCCGCCCCTCGGCGGACAGCACGGCGACCGCGCTCACACCCCAGCGCCGCATGGACCGGACGATCTCCTTGACCGGCGCGTCGAGCCTGGCGGAGACCACCGCGTGGGTCATCACGTCGTCGACGGTACGCGGATGCCTCATGGCGCGCCTCCGGTTCTTCCGCGCCCCCGGGTCCTGTCCGTGCGAGCGTGTCGCCGCGGGTCACGGGACGACAAGGGCCGAACGGGGCACCTCGTGCCCCGAACAGCCCTGGCACGCACCGCGGGCGGTGCCGTCCGGGCGGACCGAGCCCGGGACCGATCGGCCCTACCGCGCCGCGGAGGCCCGGTGTGAGTGTGGCAGCAAGCCATCTCACGACCCGGAAAGGCGGTGGCACGATGAAATCGCCCCTGGTGGTAGGAGTCGACGGGTCCGACGCCAGTCTCACGGCCCTGGACTGGGCCGTCGACGAGGCGGTGCGGCACGCGCTTCCCCTGCGCATCGTCCACGCCTCGCTGTGGGAACGGTACGAGGGAGTCGTGCCGGCCTGGAGCACGGACCGGCCGTCGGGGCAGGTCTTCGCCGAGAACGTCGTCGCCACCGCGGCCGAACGCGCCCGGCGCCGTGCCCCCGACCTTCCCCTCGTCACGGACGTCCTCCCCGAGGACGCGTCCACCGCGCTGCTCAGGGAGGGACAGGAGAGCACGATCCTCGTCGTGGGGTCCCGCGGACGAGGCGAGTTCGCCGACCTGCTGCTCGGATCCGTCGGCCTCGTCGTGGCCGCCCGGGCACTCGGCCCGGTCGTCGTCGTCCGCGGGGACCGGCAGGCTCTGGAGGCACGCCACGGACGCGTCCTGCTCGGCATCGGAGAGCACGACGTGGACTCGTCGGCCGTACGGTTCGCCTTCCACGAGGCGGCGGTACGGGACGCGGAACTCGATGTCGTCCATACCTGGCGGCGGCCGGCGCACGGACCGGCGGACCACCTGCTGATGAGGCGCGCCGGGGGAGCGTACTTCACGGAGGAGTCCTCCACGGTGCTCGACAAGGCCCTTGAGTCCGCGGCGTCCGAACATCCTCAGGTGCGTCTGCGCAGGAGCTCGGTCGAGGGACCGGCCCACAAGGTGCTGACCGAGCGCTCGGCCGCCGCCGACCTCCTGGTCGTCGGGGCGCGGCGGCGGGAGGGGCGGCTCGTCGGTCTGGAGCTCGGCAGGGTCGCCCACCGCGCCCTGCACCACGCCTCGTGCCCGGTCGCCGTCGTGCCCCAGCGGCGTTCGGAGAGCACGGAAGGACAGCGATGATGAGCACGAACGGTGACCGGAACCCTCCGCACGCCGCCGGCGACCTCGGCCGCCGCGTCGCGGCCGGACGCGTACGACTCGGCCTGTCCCGGGAGGAGGTGGCCGCACGGGCCGGCTCCACACCCGGCTACATCGCCTACGTGGAGGAGGGACTGCCCGTGCCCGGGATCGAGTTCCTGGTCCGCCTCGCGAACGCCCTGGAGACCACCGTCCAGGAACTCACCGGGTACACCGCGGATCTCGCGCCCGGCGCGGCCCGTGCCGGGTACGGGGCGAGGATGGAGGAGATCGGCGAGGCCGAGTGCTGGGAGCTGCTCGACGGCCACGGCGTCGGCCGGGTCGCCGTCGAAGGACCGGACGGCATGGCGGTGTTCCCCGTGAACTACCAGGTCGTCGACGGGGAGATCGTCTTCATGACCGCCGCGGACTCGTCCCTCGCGCGCGCCTCGGTGTCCGGCGCGGAGGTCGCCTTCGAGGAGGACCATCTGGACGAGGCCTTCAGTCAGGGCTGGAGCGTGCTCTTCGTCGGCCCGGTGCACACGGTGTCGGACGAGGCCGGGGTACGGAGGGCCAGGAGTGCCGTCCACTCGGCGCCGTGGGCGGGAGACGGGAGGGACACCGTCGTCACGCTCGCACCCCGCCGGGTGACCGGACGGCGCATCACGGTGCCGGGCGCGCCGGGCACACCGCCCGGGGAGGGCGGCGGGACCACCGCCGGGTGACCACGTGCGAGCGCCCGCGTGACGCGGCTCCGGCGTCAGCGCCCGCCGGTGGAGGCGTCGACCGCCAGCATGCCGCTGCTCTTCCCGAGCGCAGGGTGCGCAGGGTGCAGGAGCCGGGGAACGCCACGGCCTCGCCCGCCGTAAGGCCGCTGCCGGGCCCGGTCCAGGGGCGTCACCGGGGCGCCGTCGCCACGGAGCCGGCCATGCCCGCCCGTCGTGCCGGGCCCCATGCGCAGTCGTCCCGATCCCTCGCTCCCGGTCCCGTGCCGGGCCCCCGCGCGCCCCAGTCGTGGCCCGCCCCGCCCGGTCTCCAGCGGTCACTGCCGGAGGAGCCGGGCCGGGCGGCGGCCGGGACGAGGGACACGCCGCCGGCCGCGCATCCCGAGGCCGACGTGCCGGCCGGCGCGAGGGCCGCCGGCGCAGAGGCGGCTCGTCCGCTCGTACCGGACACGACCATCCCGTTCCCGCCGTGGCCGCCCGACCCGCCGTGGCCGCCCGACCCGGCGGACACGATCGTCCGTGGCGTCCGTGGCGTCCGTGGCGTCCGTGGCGTCCGTGGCAGACGGAGCGGAAGGCGCCTTCAGCCGTGCGTGCCCGAAACGTCCTCCGCCGTCCGCTCACGGCAGGGGACGACGGCGACCGGTGCGGGGCTGTGGTGGATGACGGCGTGGGCGACATGGCCCAGATGCGGGCCGACGGGGACCTTCCGGCTCCGGCGGCCCACGACGACGAGCCGTGCGGTCCGTGCCGCTTCGGCCAACTGGTACGCGGCCGAGCCCACCACCGCCTTCGCGGTCACCTCCACGCCCGCGTACCGCCTCTGCCACGGTTCCAGCAGGTCGTCGAGACCCCCCAGGCGGTGGCTGCCCAGCTCTTCGCCGATTCCCGGGTCCATGACGGCCGCGTGGCCGTACGAGGGGGGAAGCGTCCAGCTGTGCAGGAACCGCAGCGGCAGGCCCGTGCGGGCGGCTTCGCCGAACGAGAACGCGAGCAGGGCCTCGCAGGGGTGGTGGATGTCGACACCCACCACGATCCCGCCCCCGGGATCCGTCCCCTCGCCCTCCCCGCCGCCCTCCGCACGCACGAGGACGACCGGCTGCCGCGCCGCGCCGACGACGGCGAGCGAGACCGAGCCGATGACGAAGCCGAGGACACCCCCGAGCCCACGCGAACCGAGCACGGTCAGATCGGCCTCGTTCGCGGCGGCCGTCAGTTCCCCGGCCGCCCGGCCGCGCGCGCGTTCGACGAACACCTCCAGGTCGGGATGGTCCTTTCGCGCCCGGTCCGCCTCGTCACGCAGCACCCCCTCGGCCCGCTCGGCCAAGGAGCGGGCGTACGCGAGCGGCACCTCCGGAGTGTTCGGCCACTCCTCCACGTACACCAGCCGGAGCGGTACTTCGCGCAGCACCGCTTCTCCCGCCGCCCACCTCGTGGCGGCGAGACTTTCCTCCGAGCCGTCCAGACCGACGGTGACCTGCGCTGCCATGACGTTCCTCCTCACACCCGTCCGCCTCGTCCGGAGCCCGGACCGACGAGGA
The DNA here is from genome assembly GCF_042874035.1 of Streptomyces sp. NPDC004284. Lineage (NCBI taxonomy): Bacteria > Bacillati > Actinomycetota > Actinomycetes > Kitasatosporales > Streptomycetaceae > Streptomyces > Streptomyces sp. NPDC004284. Next base: position 958,983 of record NZ_JBIAMJ010000002.1, read on the forward strand.
CGCCCACAGCCCCAGGGTGCTGCCCGCCCGCTCCCGGCAGCAGGGGCCGGGCAGGCCGGGGTGGGGACCGAACGGCCCATCCCGGGGAGGCCCGCCGCCGTGACAGCGTGGGAGGCGTCCCCCCCTCGGGACGTGCTCCCGAGCCTCGGACGTTCTCCGGAGGTGGAACCATGAGCAGCGAGATCCCCGTCCGACCGGAGCTCGGCGTCGTCGTCGTGGGAGTCGACGGCTCTCCCACCGGGCGTACGGCCGCGCTGTGGGCCGCCGCCGAGGCGGACCGTCGAGGACGGCCCCTGCATCTCGTGCACGCCGCCGACACCGACCGAAGGGCCCTCTTCGCCAACGCCGAGACGCTTCAGGCGGTGCGCGAAGCGGGGCGCGATCTGCTGATCGAGACCGTGAGCGCGGTCCGGGAGCGTTTTCCGGACCTCACGGTCACGAAGGAACTGAGCCGCCAGGAAGCGGTCGCCGGTCTCCGGTCGGCCGCCGGGCACCGGGGCACGATCGTGGTGGGCAACCGGGGGCTCGGCGGCTTCTCCGCCCTCATGCTGGGCTCCGTCGGCCTGGGCGTGGCGGCCCGCGCCGAGGTCCCCGTGATCGTCGTGCGCGGGGAGGGCGAGCGCCCGGAGACCGGCTCGGTGACCGCGGCCGTGCACGACGCGGAGGACCTGGGGTGGCTGCTCCTGGCGGCGGCCGAGGCGGAGGCCCGCAAGGCGGCTCTGCGGCTCGTGAGCGTCTGGAACGTGTTCACCCACGTCGGCGATGTCGCGACCATGCTCGACGACCTCGACGGGATCGCCCGGCAGCGCGTCCACGAGGTGAAGGCGCTCGCCGACCGGGTCCGCGAGGTCCATCCGGACCTCATCGTGGGGCACCACGTGGAGACGGGGACGAGCACGCCCGGCATCCTGATCGAGGCGAGCGGTCACACCGACCTGATCGTGATGGGCCGCGGCCGTCGTCCGCTGGGCGTCGGACCGTCCCTGGGACGCGTCGCCCACGCCCTGATCCACCACGCGCACTGCCCGGTGGAGATCGTCCCGCTCTCCTTCGTGAAGCCGGACGGGGAACCATGAACGACGTACTGATGGGCGTCGACCCCCGCGAGCTGTCGGTCCACGCGCTGATATGGGCCGCCGACGAGGCGGCACGCCGTGGACTGCCCCTGCGCATGGTCGCGGCCGTGCCGCCCGTGCACGACCGGATCCGGTACGACACGCCCGCCCGTCGGAACGACGTGCGGATCCGCGCGGAGTCGGCGCTGGCCAACGCGGAGGACCTCGTACGGGAACTGCACGCGGGACTGCGGACCGCGACCGAGCTCGTCATCGGGACACCGGCCGCGGTGCTGCGCGCCAGGACGGCACGCGCGGCGCTCGCCGTCGTGGGATCACGCCGCCTCGGTCCGGTCGCCGAGGTCCTGAGCGAGGGATCGGTGACCGTCCCGCTGACGGCACACGCCGACTGTCCCGTCGTGGTGTGCCGTGCCCCGGAACACACCGCGGTCCATCCGTCGACCCTCGTCGTCGGCGTGGACGGGAGCGAGGCGTCCAGGGAGGCCGTCGCCTTCGCGGTCGAGGAGGCGAGCCTCCGGGAAGCGCGGCTCCGCGCGGTGTGGGTCCGGCCCCGCTCCCTCCGCTCGCACGGCGACGCGGAGGAGGAGCTCGCCGAGCGCCGGCGGCTGCTGTCCGAGTCCGTCGCGGCCTGGGCGGAGCGGCATCCGGACGTCCGCGTCACCGCGGAGGTCCTCCACGGACACCCGGTCGAGAAACTCACCCTGACCTCCCGGGAGTCCCTCGCCCTGGTCGTCGGCCGCCAGGGACGGGGCGGCCACACGGGCACGCGGCTCGGCTCGACGGTCCGCGGGCTGCTGCACCACGCGGAGTGCCCGGTGATCACCGTGCCCCTCCCCGGACGGGAAGGGCGGGACCGTGGAGCGGAAGAACCTCGTACGGGCCGTTCCCCCGGGCCCACGGAGAGGTGAGCACCATGCGGCACACCCGGACCGGCCCCCGGCCGTGCGGCGATCCGGCATTCACGGCGATCCTGGTGGAAGCGGTCCTCGAGAGGAAGGAGCGGCCATGCCCAGGAAGACACGGAACCGAGTCGCACGGAAGACCGAGTCGCCGGCCCGGCACGGCACGGGGGCGGCCACGGGGGACGTACCGCCCGGCCGCGCCGGGAACCGCCTGCTGCCGGTGGAGAGGATCGACGGACGCCCCCGGCGCCCCGTGCACACCATCAGGGTGTCGGCGCTCTTCCTCTGAACGGCGGCGGACGAACGACGGCGAACGGGCCGATCACGAACCGGGCCCCGGCGACCTGCCCGGGCCCCGCACAGGAGGAGGAGAGCGATGACCGGAGACAAGGTGGAACGCAGGCACAGCCTCTTCCCCGACCTCAACGACTGGTTCGGCAGGGAGTTCCCGGGGCTGCCCGGGTGGCGACCGGGAGCGGCCGCCCACTCCATTCCCGTGGAGGTGACCAGCGGTGGCGGCGTGTACGTGCTGCGGGCCGAGCTCCCGGGGATGGACCCGGACAACGACATCAGCATCACCGTCGACGACAACCTCATCACGGTGAGCGCGGAGCACAGCGAGAGCACGGAGGACAAGGAGCACTCGGAGTTCCGCTACGGATCGTTCCGCCGCACCGTGCGCCTCCCGGCCACGATCCCCGCCGACGACGTCGAGGCGTCGTACGCGGACGGCATCCTCACCATCCGCGTCCCGATGCCCGAGGAGCGGACCACCCCGGGCCGGACCATCCCGGTGAAGCGGGCGGACAAGCCGGCCGGAGGAGCGACGTCATGAACGCCAAGCGGGTCCTCGTCGCGTACGGCAGCAAGGCCGGCGCGACCGCCGGCATCGCCGAGGAGATCGGCAAGACGCTCCGGGAGGACGGCTTCGACGCCGTCGTCCTGCCGGCCGACACCGTCACCGACGTCGGCGGCTACGACGGAGTCGTCCTCGGCGGAGCCCTCTATGCCGGGCGCTGGAACGGCAAGGCGCGCCGCTGCGCCCGGCGCAACGCCGAGCAGCTCCGCGGTCGGCCCGTCTGGTTCTTCAGCAGCGGCCCCGTCGACCGCTCGGCCGAGGAGCACGACATCCCGCCCGTACGCGGTGTCGCCCGACGGATGAAGCAGATCGGCGCACGGGAGCACGTCACCTTCGGCGGTGCCGTGACCGCCGACAGTCCGGATCTCATCGCCCGGTCCATGGCCCGCCACGGCAAGGGCGGGGACTTCCGCGACACGGCACGGATCCAGGAGTGGGCCCATCACATCGGAACCGACCTCGGCACCACGCACTGAACGGTGCCACCCGTCCGCCCGGCCATTCCACCAGGAGGCGCGACATGGGCCACGACAGACCGAAGGACCCCGGGTTCACGCCGTCCGGGCGTGCCCCTGGTGGACGCGCCGCGCTGATCCTCCTCCTGGCGATCGCCCTGATCTGGGGGGCCGTGGCAGCCGCGGTCCTGTGGAACGCCGGGGCCAGGGCCGACCGTGAGCTCGCCTCCCACCGCCACCGGGTGCAGGCGACCACGACCGGCCAGGCCAAGGACTCGCCCGTGGCCGCTCGGTTCGGCGTGGACCAGCAGTCCGTCGCACCGGCGGTCTGGCGGTATCCCGAGAACGTCCCCCGGTCCGGGACGGTCCACGTCCCCGCCCGGACGCCCCAGGGCCGCACCGTGACGATCTGGGTGGACGACACCGGCGCTCCCGCCCGCCCGCCGGGCGGGACCGGCGACCGCGCGCTGACCTCGTTCGCGGGCGGAAGCTTCGCCGCGGTCACCGCGGGCGCGGTCGGGGCGGGCGTGCTCGTCCTCGTACGACGGCGAACCGAGGCCCGCCGGCTCGCGGTCTGGGAACAGGAGTGGGAGGAGGTCGAACCCGCGTGGTCGGGCCGGCTCCGGCGAAGGGGGAGCGCTCCGGAGAGCGACGATGACTGACCACGCCGCCAGGGCCCGGACCTCCACGTCCACGGAGGTGCTGCCGTTCGACCCCAGCGAGCCCCTGCCCAGGCTCCGCCGGGACCGGGCACCGGGCCGGACGGGCCGTCCGCCCGCGAGGCGGCCCGTCGCCTGGCCGTCCACGGCCCCGACGAGGTACGGCGAAAGGCCCGGAACTCCTTCGCGCGGGAGCTGGTCGGGCAGCTCGTCCACCCCCTCGCCCCGTTGCTCTGGGCCGCCGCGGCCCTGGCCTTCGTCGCGGACCTCGGGGTGCTCGGCTGGGCGATCCTCGCGGTCATCGTCGTCAACGCGGCCTTCGCGCTGCTTCAGGAACGGCAGGCCGAGCGGGCGGTGGAGACCCTCGCGCGCCGTCTGCCCGAGCACGCCCTGGCCGTACGCGACGGCCGGCCCTCCACCGTGGAGGCCCGCGACCTGGTGCCGGGCGACCCCACGGGCACGGGAAGCCCGCTCCACCACGCGTACGTGACGGCCCCGACGGCCGCCTTCGCCGGCATCGTCACCTGCCAGGCCGGGACCGCCCTCGCGGCCGCGCCGACCATGCCGCCCTCCGCGGCATCGGGGTCCTCACGAACCCGCTGCTGCTCGCCGGCATCGCCTTCGAGCTCGTCTTCACCGCCGCCCTCGTCTACGCGCCCCCGCTGCAGGACCTCTTCGGCACGGCCGCCCTGCCCCTGGACGTCGTCCTGCTCATCGCGACGTTCCCGGTCCTGGTGCGGGGTACGGACGAGCTGCGGCGCGCCAGGCGGCGCCGTCAGCGCACCGCACCCACGGCCGGCTCGTGACCACCCTGGTCGAGGCGGAAGGGCGGATAGGCGTCCGTCATCAGGCTCGCGTAGGCGGCGACGCGCAGGACCCAGCGGTTCAGGCCGACGACCAGCGCGAACAGGTCGCGGGGATACCGCTCGGTGAAGGTCACGGCGAAGCCGGCGATGAGCGCGAGCAGGGTGATCAGGCCGCCGCTCCACCAGCCGGCGTGCACGTCGCCGGTGAGGAAGGCGAGCACCAGGTAGTGGGGGATGGCGAGCAGCCACCACTTGACGAGGACCAGGGAGCGGGAGAGCCGCTCCGGGTACGCGATGTCGAGCCGGGCGGGGTAGTCGGGCTCGGGGCCGAGGCTGAAGGGCGGGTAGCGGTCGGTGCCGAGTGCGCCGTACGAGTAGTACGACACGCGCCACGACCAGCGGAGCACGCCGAGATTGAAGTCGAAGAGACCCCGTGGGAAGCGCTCCGTGAACAGGATGGCGAAGAACGCGATCACCGTCACGACGAAGAAGCCGATCCAGAGGAAGAGCAGCACGATCCAGTGGGGGATCACCAGGATCCACTTGACCAGCCACAGCCAGCGGGACAGCCGCTTGTCCAGCTCGGCCGTCACCGCCACGGGAACGTACGGGGCACTCGGGGTGGCCATGATCGTCACTTCCTCGTCAGGTCGTCGTCTTCGTACGTGAGCCGGTCGACGACCCCCACGACGCCGTCGACGCTGTTGCAGAGCCTGAGGAGCACCGGCACGAGGCTGCGGCGGCCGACCGTGCCGCTGAGGGTGACCCTGCCGTCCGCGACCTCCACCGAGAGGGCCGACGGGCTCAGCCCCAGGGTGCGGGTGACGACGTCCTCGACGATCTCCTCCTGGATCGCCCGGTCCCTGCGCAGGAAGAGCTGGACGAGGTCGCTGCGGCTGAGGACGCCCACGAGCCGCCCGTCGTCGTCGACCACGGGCAGGCGCTTGACCCCGGCCCGGTCCATCACCCGGGCGGCCCGCACCACGCTCCATCCGGGCCGGGCGACGACGGCGGGGCTGGACATGAGCGCGCCGGCCGTGTGGAGCCCCGCCCCGGCGGCACGGCGGCGTACGAGATCCGCCTCCGACACCACGCCCAGAGGCCGGTCCGACTCGTCCACCACGCACACCGCGGTGATGTCGAACTCGTCCAGGAGCCGTGCGATCTCCTTGAACGTCGTGTCCGGGACGACGCTGATGGCGGTGGGGGTCATCAGATCCGCGACACTGCGGTGCCTCATCGCTCGTCACCTTCTCGGCTCGTCGCCCGTCCGCGCGCCCGACCGGCGGCCCCGCCTCCCGGGATCACCCGCTTCCGCCCTGGGCGGTGAGCTCGCACCGTACGTCCACGACGCCTTCGACGGCCCGGGCCAGGCGTGCCGCGAGAGGGACGAGCGTACTGTCACGGACCTCTCCGGACAGGGTCACGACCCCGGCGTCGACACGGACCTCGACCTCCCGGTGCGAGAGCGGGAACAGGTGCTCGACGACGTCGCGCCGCACCTCGGCGGCGAGGTCGTCGTCCGGGCGGAGGAAGACCTTGAGGAGGTCGGCGCGGCTGACGATGCCCTGGAGGGTGCCGCTCGCGTCGACGACCGGCAGCCGCTTGACGCGATGGGCGGCCATGATCCGGGCCGCCCGGGGCAGGGACGCCCCGGGGCCGACCGTGACGGCCGGCGTGGTCATCAGGTCCCCGGCCCGGCGGGAGCCGGCCTTGGCCGGGGCGTCGCCCCTGCGCAGCTGCTCGACGAGGCCGAGGCGGTGGTCGTGGAACTCCTCCTTGAGGAGCAGGTCAGCCTCGGAGACCACCCCGACCACACGGCCCTCGCCCTCGATGACCGGGACGGCGGTCACCTTCCACCGTTCCATCGCGGTGACGATCTCCTTGAACTCGGTGCCGGGCCGGACGGCGACGACCTTCTTGGTCATCACGTCGGCGACGGTGAACGGCTCGGTGCTCATGGCTCTCTCCTCGGCGGGCGTAGGCCAGGGGTTCCGCGGCGAGTCCGTCCGGCGGCGTCCTCGTGGTGCTCGTGGTGTCCTCCGGCCTCCCCCCACAGGTTCGCGCGCGGCGGGCGGGCACGGGGAGGGCCGCGCAGGCCCACCGGCGGGACCGAAGGGCCCGTTCAGCGGACCAGGACGGCCTCCCCCGAGCGGGGGACGACGGCCGTCCAGCCCAGTTCGTGGTCGATGCGGTCGCGCAGGGCGGCGGACGCGTCCGGTTCGCCGTGGACGAGGTAGGTGGTGTGCGGGGGAGGGGCGCCGCGCAGCCAGTCGACGATCTGGCCGGCGTCGGCGTGGGCCGAGAAGTGGGGGACGTCGGCGACCTCGGCGCGTACGGGCACGTACTCGCCGAACATCTTCAGCGTCCGGACTCCGTCGACCAGGTCCCGCGCCCGGGTGCCGGCGGCGGCGAAGCCGACGACGACGACCGCGTTGCGCGGGTCCGGGAGCAGCCGGTGCAGGTGGTGCAGGACGCGGCCGCCGGTGGCCATGCCGGCCGAGGAGACGATCACGGCGGGGCCGTGCGCGCTGTTGATGTCGATGGACTCCTGGACCGTCCTGGCGGCGAGGAAGGGCTCGGGGCTCAGCGCGGCCTCGCCCCGGGCCAGGATCTCCGGCCGCAGTTCGGCCGAGCGCTCGCGCACGGCGTCCCGGTAGACGTCCAGCGCGGCCAGGGCCATGGGGCTGTCCACGTACACGGGGACCGACCGGGGCAGGACGCCCGTGTCGCGCAGCCGGGTCAGTTCGTGCAGGACCACCTCGGTGCGGTCGATCGCGAAAGCCGGGATGACGACGGTGCCGCCCCGGGCGAGGGTCCGCGCGATCACCGCGGCGAACTCCGACCTCGCGGACTCCTGGTCGTGGCGACGGTCGCCGTACGTGGACTCCATGAGCAGCACGTCGGCGCCCGAGAACGGCTCCGGCGGCAGCAGCAGCGGGTGGCCGGGCCGCCCCAGGTCCCCGGAGACGGCCAGCGTGTGGCCGTCCTCCAGGGTCAGGTGCGCCCACGCCGAGCCGAGGATGTGCCCGCCGTGGTGGAGCCTGAGCCCGGTTCCGGCCATGATCTCCACGTCGGCGCCGACGGGGACCGGGTCGAAGAACGACAGCGTCTTCTCGACGTCCGAGTCGTCGTACAACGGCTTGGCCGGACGGTGCTTCGACCAGCCGTGCTCGTTCGCGTGCCGGGCCGCCTCCATCTGGAGGCGCGCACTGTCGCGCAGCACGATCCCGGCGAGCCGGGCCGTGTGGGCGCTGGTGAGGACCGGCCCCCGGAAGCCCTGCCGGACCAGGCGGGGCAGATAGCCGCAGTGGTCCAGATGGGCATGGGTGACGACCACGGCGTCGACGTCCGCGGCATCGCGGGCGAACCGCTCCCGGTTGCGGCGCCGCAGGGTCGCGAAACCCTGGAAGAGACCGCAGTCGAGGAGGATCCGCGCATGGTCGCTCTCGACCAGGAACTTGCTGCCCGTGACCGTGCCCACCCCGCCCAGGAAACTGAGCAGAGCCGGTCGCGGAGTCGTGGGAGCGGGGTTCGGGGCTGCCTCGGACATCGCCGTTCCTCCTTCGGAACGTGTACCGGTCTTCACCCTCGCACCCGGACCGGGCCCGACCGGAGAGTCCGTACGGGCCCATCGGGGGGCCGACCGGCCCATGTGCCGCCCGAACCCCGGGCCGAGCCCGGGCGGAGCGCCCCCGGGAACGACCGGGGGCCCGGATCCCGGCCCCTCCGCGCCCTCGTCCTGGACACCGACGGCGTGCTCCTCGACTCGGCGGGCCTCCACGCGGCGGCCTGGAAGACCGCACTGGACGCCTGCCTGGAAGCGGTGGCGGGCGAGGGACAGCCGCCCTTCGACGCCGATGCCGAGTACCGCCGGTTCGTCGACGGAAGATCCCGCTACGACGGCGCCGCGGCCTTCCTCGCCGCCCGGGGCCTCGCACTCCCGCCGGGAACGCCGCACGACCCACCCGGCCGCGCGACGATCCGGGCGGTCGCCGCCCGCAAGGAACAGGCGTTCACCGAGCTGCTCCGCACGGAAGGCGTCGCGGCCTTCGGCGACAGCCGGCCCGCCCTCACGGCCCTGCGCACGGCGGGCGTGCCGTGCGCCGCGGTGTCGGCCTCCCGGCACGCCCGGGCGCTGATCCGCGCCGCCGGGCTCGCCGACCTCCTCGACGTGATCGTGGACGGCGAGGACGCCGCCCGGCTCGGCCTCGCCGGCAAACCGGACCCCGCGCTCTTCCTGCGGGCGGCAGACCTCCTCGGCAGCCGTCCGGAGGAGACCGCCGTCGCCGAGGACGCGCTCGCCGGGGTCGCGGCGGCGCGTCGCGGCGGCTTCGGTCTCGTCGTCGGCGTCGACCGCACCCCGCTGCGGAGCACGGCCGCCGCCCTGCGGGAGCGGGGCGCCGACCTGGTGGTGCCCGACCTCACGACACTGGTCGGGAACGTGTGGGGTGAGCGCGGATGACCACCGGCTGGACGTGGAGGTACGACCGGTACGACCCCTCGCGCGAGCGGCTGGTGGAAGCGCTGTGCACGCTCGGCAACGGCCGGTTCGCCACCCGGGGCTCCGCTCCCGAGTGCCCGGCCGGGACCACTCACTACCCGGGCACCTATCTGGCCGGCTGCTACGACCGGCTCACCTCGACCGTCGCGGGGCAGCAGGTCGAGAACGAGGACCTCGTCAACCTCCCGAACTGGACGCTGCTGCGCTACCGCCGCCTCCCGGACGACGGTCCGCCGGGCGACTGGCTCACTCCCGACGCCGGGGAACTGCGCCACTACGACGTGCACCTCGACCTGCGCGCGGGGATCCTCACCCGACGCCTGTTCTTCGAGGACGCCGACGGACGGGGCCTGCGCGTCAGCCACATCCGCGTCGTCCACATGGGAGACCCCGGGCTCGCGGCCCAGTGCACCCTGTTCCGCGCCTACGGCTGGAGCGGCTCCGTCGAGGTGCGGTCCGTCCTCGACGGAACCGTCACCAACGCCGGAGTCGAGCGCTACCGGCACCTCGACGGGCGTCACCTCACGGACCACCGGACCGGATGCGAGCCCGGCGGCGTCGCCTGGATCGCCTGCCGCACGGCCGTCCCGGGCATCAGGATCGCCATGGCCGTGCGCACGGTCACCCGTCCCGCGCGGCCCGTACGGGAGACGGCCGCCCCGACCGCCACCGCGCAGACGTACCTGCTGCCGGTCGTCCCCCGCCGGTCGGTGATGGTCGTGAAGACCCTGGCCCTGCACAGCTCGATCGACTGGCCCGCCGTCGACCCCCTCTCCGCGGCCAGGGACGCGATCGCCCGCGCTCCGGCCTTCCCCCGGCTGCTCTCGGTCCACAGGGCGGCGTGGCAGCGCGTCTGGGAGCAGGGCGAGCTGCACGTGCCCGGGGAGGCGGGCCGCATCCTGCGGCTGCACGCGTTCCACCTGCTGCAGACGTTGTCCCCGCACACGGCCGACCTCGACGTGGGCGTGCCCGCGCGGGGACTGCACGGCGAGGCGTACCGGGGGCACGTCTTCTGGGACGAGCTCTTCGTCCTGCCCCATCTCGCCCTGCACTTTCCCGAGGTGGCCAGGGCGCTGCTCATGTACCGGCACCGTCGGCTCCCGGCCGCCCGCGCGGCCGCCCGCCTCGCCGGTGGCCAAGGGGCCGCGTATCCGTGGCAGAGCGCGAGCTCGGGCCGGGAGGAGACCCAGGAACTGCACCTCAACCCGCGCTCGGGACGCTGGCTGGCCGACCGCTCCCGACTCCAGCGCCATGTGGGTTCCGCCGTCGCGTTCAACGTCTGGCGGTACGCGCGGGCCACCGGGGACCGCGGGTTCCTCCACTCCGCCGGGGCGGAGATCCTCCTCGAGGTCGCCCGCCACTGGGCCGGGGCCGCCGCCTTCGACCCGGCCCTGCGGCGCTACCGGATCCGCGGGGTCGTGGGACCGGACGAGTACCACGACGCCTATCCCGGGGCGCCGGGCCCGGGCATCGACGACAACGCCTACACCAACGTGACCGCCGCGTGGGTCCTCGCCCGCGGCCTCGACCTGCTCGGCGAACTGTCCGGGGCCCGCCGCTCGGAACTCTCGGAGCGGCTGTCCCTGGACGACGGCGAGCTCGCCCGCTGGGAGGACGTCTCCCGCCGTCTGTACGTGCCGTTCCACCAGGGCGTGGTGAGTCAGTTCGAGGGATACGGGGACCTGGCGGAGCTCGACTGGGAGGCGTACCGGGCCCGTTACGGCGACATCCGCCGGCTCGACCGGATCCTGGAGGCCGAGGACGACACGGTCAACCGCTACCAGGCGTCGAAGCAGGCCGACACCCTCATGCTCGGCTACCTCTTCCGGCCCGAGGAGCTGTACGGCCTGTTCGACCGGCTCGGCTACGACCTGGACGACGAGACGTGGCGGGCGACCGTCTCGTACTACCTGGGCCGCACCAGCCACGGCTCGACGCTCAGCAGCCTCGTCCACGGGTGGGTGCTGGCACGGCAGAAGGGCGCCGACGCCTGGCGGTACTGCGAGGAGGCCCTGCTCGCGGACGTGGCCGACGTGCAGGGCGGAACGACGGGCGAGGGCATCCATCTCGGTGCGATGGCGGGGACGATCGATCTCGTCGAGCGGGGGATCACCGGTCTGGAGACGGGACCGGAGGGCCTTCGGGTGGCTCCGGTGCCCCTGGCGGAGATCCCGCGGTTCACCTTCACCCTGTGCGTCGGCCGTCATCGGGGGGTGCGGCTGCGGATGCTGCCCGGACGGCTGGCCGTCCGGGTCCCCGCCTCGCCGGAGGGCCCGCTCGCCGTCGTGCTTCCCGGCGACCGGAGGCTCACCGTCCTGCCCGGAGAGGAGCGCTGGTTCCGTCTGTGAGGGGCGGTTCAGTCGAAGGCGAGCACCTCGGAGGCGGGCCGGCGGGGCGTGGCCCGGACCCGGGGGCCGTAGCCCAGGCGGATCACCATGTGGACGAAGCCGATCGCCGAGCCGGGATCGCGGGCGTCGGAACGGAGCTCGGGCCACTCCAGCGGCTGGGACATGAGGGAGGTGGAGAGGCCGTCGAGGGTGGCCTGCAGAAGGACGCGCTGCATGGCCTGGCCGGCCTTCAGCCACTCCTCCGGGGTGTCCTCGACCGTGCCGAGCAGGACGATCTGGGGCCTCTTCTCGAAGCGTGCCGACCCGCGGCCGGGCACCTGACGGGGCGCGCCGAAGTCCCGTACGGGAGAGGTCACGTCGTACTGTCGCGGGCCGAAGGCGTACGCGGGGATGCCCTCGGTGTCAGGGCCTTCCCCGGTCGCGCCGGTGCGCGTCCAGGCGGCGATCTCCGTGCGTACGGCCTCGTCCGCCGCTTCGAACAGTTCGGAGGCGTGGACGAGGCCCATGACGGTGTCGGTGTGCCACTCTCCCGGTACGACCAGTCGGCAGCCTTCGAGGAGGGCCGCGGCCCGCAGTCCGTCGATCACCTCGGAGGGGATCCGCTCCTCCGTGAAGGGGAAGCGGCTGGTGTGCCGCCGCGCCAGGGCGTCATGGAGCACGGCCAGTTCGCTGTCGGCCTCGGCGGGACCGTCGAACCGCACGTCGGCGAGGTGCCAGGGATCGCCGGGGGAGGGCAGCAGCCGCACCACCGGACGCAGGGCCCGGTGCGCGGCGGCGACCCGCAGGCCGAACAGGGCGGCACCGCAACCGAGATGGAGGGCACGGTGGTCGGGGTCCTCGCGCGGCAGGCCGCGCAGCGGATCGCCGTGCAGCTCGATGACGCCGGTGCCGGTCCTGGCGACGAACGTCCAGGGCTGTGCGTTGTGCATCGACGGAGCGGTGACGGCGTCCTCGACCAGAGACGTCACGAGGGGGCGGGTCAGAGCGGTGGTAGACACGGTTCGTCCTGTCTGTGGTGAGTCACCGGGAGATGTCGTACGGAGTCCGGGCGAGGGACGTGGGACGCGTGTCGTCCTCCTGGAAGGACAGCTGGTCCACGACGGCGACGACCCCGTCCACCCGCTCGGCGAGTTCGACGAGCGCCAGGGCCTGGCTGCGCCGCCGGACACGGCCGGCGACCGTCACCACGCCGTCGAGGACGTGCACGTCGACCGCGTCCCCGGGCAGGTCCATGGCATCCGTGAGGACGTCCTCACGGATGCGGCGCCGTATCTCCGCGTCCGGGCGGAGATAGACGCAGAGCAGATCACGACGGGTCACGATGCCCACCAGCCGTTCCTCGACGTCGACCACGGGGAGGCGCTCGACTCCGCGGCGCACCATCAGCCGCGCCGCGTCCGCCACCGTCTCCTCGGCGTGGACCGTGACGGCCGGCGTGGTCATCAGGCCCCGTGCGGTCAGCCCGTGGCGGGCCAGGAGGTCGCTCTCGGAGACCACTCCGACGACGCGGTCGTCCTCGTCCAGCACGGGGACACCGCTGATGTCGTGCTCGGCGAGAAGCTTCGCGATCTCCCTGAACGAGGTCGTGGGGACGGCGGAGACCACGTCGCCGGTCATGAGACCGCCGATCTTCATGTGCTTCATCGCGGCGCCTCCTGCTCGGGGTCCGGAAGGTGTGCTGCCCCGCGCAACCAGCCTCCAACGCCCGCCCGTGACCGGCGAGGGCCGAACGGTCCCGGGGCAGGACCGAACGGGCACGTCCCCGCCCGGTCCGTGCTCCGAGCGGCCCGGGTGGGGACCTTTGGTCCCGCCGTTGGCCCCAGCGGCCCTCCGGCCGCCCCGGCACCGGATGCCAGGGTGAAGAGCGAGTCCCCCGGACCGTGCGAGGAGGAGCCATGGACGGAACCACGGCCCGTCCCGGCCCCGGCAGGGTCGTCGTCGGCGTCGACGGATCGCTGTTCGCGCGCGCGGCGGCGATGTGGGCGGCGGCGGAGGCGGCCCTGCGGGGCAGCACGCTCTGCCTCGTCCACGCGGCGGACACGGACGCACCGGCCCCGTTCCCGCCCCGGGAGGAGATCGTCAGGAGCCGGAGGGCGGGGCGGGAACTGCTCGACCGGACCGCCGGGGCGATCACGGCGCGCCACCCCGGGCTGACCGTCGTCACGGAACTCACGGACGGCGCGGCCCCCGGCAGCCTGCGGCGGGCCGCCGCCCCGACCGGCACGATCGTCGTCGGACACCGGGGCCTCGGAGGGTTCTCCGCCCTGCTGCTCGGCTCGGTCGCCCTCGAAGCGGCGGCTGCCGCGACCACGCCCGTGGTGGTGGTCCGCGGAGCCGTCGGGACCGCCGAGGCGGGTGCCGTCCTGGCAGCGGTACGGGACGAGACCGACGTGGGCTGTGCCCGTGCGGCGGCACGCGAGGCCCTGCTGCGCAAGGTGCCCCTGCGACTCCTGCACATCTGGGCCGTGGGACCGTCCGCCGGCTCGCGGACGGTGCCGCGCGACGGCGGCGAGGAGATCGCCCGCGAGCACGTACGCGGGCCGGCCGAGATCTCCGACCGGATCCGGGAGGAGTTCCCGGACCTGATCGTGCACGCCGAGGGCCGGAAGAGCCACACCGTGCCGGGAGCCCTCGTCGACGCGTCGCACCACGCGGACCTCGTCGTCGCCGGAGGCCGCCGGACGCCCGGCTGTCTCGGCCCCACCCTCGGGCGGACCACGCTCGGCCTGCTGCAGCACGCCCACTGCCCCGTGGAGCTCATCCCCCGGCAGGGGCCCGGACACGGGAGAACGCCATGACACGCGCCACGGACCGCCATGACATCGTCGTCGGCATCGACCCGGTCAGGAACTGGCGCCTGGCCCTCGCCTGGGCGGTGGACGAGGCTCACCTGCGAGGGCTGGGACTGCGCCTCGTCGTCGCGGTGCCCCCGCAGCACGATCCCCCTCGTCACCCGGCACGGCGGGAGGCCGGCACGGAAGCCCTGCGTACGGCCCTCGCCTGGGCGCACGCCCGGCGACCGGCCGTCGAGGCCGGCTCCGTCCTCCTCGACGGCTCCCCGGCAGCGGTCCTGGCCGGCCTGTCGCACGAGGCGGACCTGGTCGTGCTGGGCTCCCGGCACCTCAGCCGTACCGAGGAGTTCCTGAGCGCCGGCTCCCTGGTCGTCCCGGTCACCGCGAAGGCGCGCTGCCCGGTGGTCGTCGTGGGCGACGCGGAACACATCACCCAGGAGACGCCCCACCTCGTGGTCGGCGTCGACGGCAGCGAGTCCTCACGGGCCGCCCTGGCCTGGGCCTTCGAGGAGGCGGACCTCCGGCGCTGCGCCCTGCGGGCCATCGCGGTCTGGCAACCGCCCGTCTTCTCCCCGCACGGCGACGACACGCTGTTGCACGCCGAACGCCGTCTGCTCTCGGAGACCACCGCGGGCTGGGCGGAGAGGTGTCCCGACGTCCGGCTCACCCACGAGGTGCTCATCGGCTCCCCCGTCGAGAGGCTCGCGGACGCCGCCGAGCACGCCCTGGCGGTGGTCGTGGGCCGTCGGGGCCGGGGCGGCTACACAGGGATGCGGGTCGGTTCCACCGTCCACGGGCTGCTGCACCGCGCCCACTGCCCGGTGATCACCGTACCCGCGGGGTGAGCGGGCCATGAAGGGGACGGCAGCGGACCGGACGCCCGTACCGGTGCGGGAGACGACGGGCCTCACCCAGGAGGAGGCCGCCCGGCGGCTCGCCGGCACAGGCCCCAACGAGGTGACCGCGAGCCGGCCCGTACGGCTGCGCAAGCGGGTCCTGGCCCAGCTGACCGACCCGCTGATCATGGTGCTCCTCGGGGCCGCCGCACTGACCCTCGCGATCGGCGACCATCCCGACGCGGTCGTCATCGGGCTGGTCGTCCTCGTGAACACGACCGTCGGGGTGGTGCAGGAGATCCGCGCCGACGACGCCGTCGCCGCGCTCTCGGCCCTCACCGCGCCGCACGCGCGCGTGCGGCGCGACGGCGCCGTCCGCGACCTCCCGGCGGCGGAGGTCGTCCCGGGCGACGTCCTCCTGGTCGGCGAGGGCGACATCGTCGCCGCCGACGCCGAGCTCGCCGAGGCGTCCGCCCTACTGGTGGACGAGTCCATGCTGACGGGGGAGTCCGTGCCCGTCGACAAGGATCCCGGTACGGGGCTGAGCGCGGGCACGGTCGTCGTCCGGGGCCGGGGCGTGGCCGTGGTCACGGCGACCGGGGCGTCCAGTGCGCTCGGCCGGATCGCGGCCCTTCTCGACGGACATCGCGAGCCGACCCCGCTGCAGCGGCGCCTCGCCGCCCTCGGGCGCGTCCTCGCGGCCGTGACGCTCGCCCTGTGCGTGCTGGTCTTCGCCCTCGGACTGGTGCGGGGCCTCCCGCCCGGCACGATGGCCGTCACCGCCATCAGCCTGGCCGTGGCGGCGGTCCCCGAGTCCCTTCCCGCCGTCGTCACCCTGGCACTCGCGCTCGGGGCCCGGCGCATGGCCACCCGGCACGCCCTGGTGCGGCGGCTGCCCGCGGTCGAGACGCTCGGCTCGGTGTCCGTCCTCGCCACCGACAAGACCGGCACCCTGACCGAGGGCCGCATGGTCGTCCAGCACGTCTGGACGCCGCGGGTGAGCGCCGAGCTCTCGGGCGTGGGGTACGAGCCCGTGGGCGAGGTCCTGGTCGACGGGAGGCCGGCGGAGGCGGACGAGCTGGAGCCGCTGCGCGAGCTGCTGACGGTGACCGCCCTCTGCAACGACGCCACGCTGCGTCCGGCGGACGGCACGGCGTCCGAAGCCCGCTGGACGGCCTTGGGCGACCCCATGGAAGCCGCCCTGCTGACGGCCGCGGCCAAGACGGGCTGCCCGGAGCCGGCGGAACTGTCGGCGATCCGGCCCCGGCTCGGAGAAGCGCCCTTCGACAGCCTCCGCAGACGCATGACGACGCTCCACGAGACCGGCGGGGGCGGGGTGCTCGTCTGCATGAAGGGCGCCCCCGAGGCCGTCCTCGACCCGGCCGTCCTGCTCGATGCCCCGGACGCGCTCGCGGCGGCCCGCCACGAGGCCGCGCGCCTGGCCGCCCGGGGACACCGCGTGCTCGCCGTGGCGTCGGGCGTGCGCGACGACCTCCCGAGCCCGGTCGCCGAGGCGGAGACGGGGCTCGCGCTCCTCGGCCTCGTCGCGCTCAGCGACCCGCCCAAGCCGCATGCCGCCGCCACCCTCGCCTCCTGCCGCGCGGCCGGCATCACTCCCGTGCTCATCACCGGGGACCACCCGGCGACGGCTCGGGCGGTGGCGTCCCGCATCGCGCTCCTGGGCGACGCCGGCGAGACGGAGGGCCATGTCGTCACGGGGGCGGACGTGGCCGCGGGACGGGTCGCCGACCTCACCTCGGTGCGGGTCTTCGCCCGTACGGACCCCCAGCAGAAGCTGGACATCGTGGAGGCGTGGCGCGCCGGGGGAGCGGTGACCGCGATGACCGGTGACGGGGTCAACGACGGCCCCGCCCTGCGCCGCGCCGACATCGGCGTCGCGATGGGCACACGCGGCACGGAGGTCGCGCGCCAGGCCGCCGACCTCGTCCTCACCGACGACGAGCTGTCGACGGTCGTGGTGGCCGTCGAGGAGGGACGCCGCATCTACGACAACATCCGCCGCTTCCTCGTCTACGGGATGTCCGGCGGCGCGGCCGAGATCCTCGTCATGCTGACCGGCCCCGCACTGGGACTGCCCCTGCCCCTCCTGGCGGGGCAGATCCTGTGGATCAACCTCCTGACGCACGGCCTCACCGGTGTCGCCATGGGCGCCGAACCGGCCTCCCCGGGAGTGATGCGACGACCGCCCCGCCCGCCGGAGCAGCACATCCTCGGCGGCGGTGCCTGGCAGCGCCTGCTCGTGTCGGCGGCGGTCGTCACGGCAGCCTCCCTCGGTGCGGGACTCGGCGCCCGCGCACTCGGCCTCGCCTGGCAGAGCGTCCTCTTCCTCGCTCTCCTCGCCGCACAGCTGGGGGTCGTCCTGGGACTCCGCGGCCGGCTGTTCACCCGAGAGAACCCGTTCCTCCCCCTGTCCGTCCTCGCCTCCGCCCTGCTGGCCATGGCGGCGCTGTACGTGCCCTTCCTGAACTCGGTCCTGGAGACCGAGCCGCTCGGCTGGGCGGGCGTCGGGATCGCATGGGCCGCTGCCCCCGCGGGATTCCTCGCCGCGCGACTCGTCCGCGCCGCCTTCCGCGGGACGGATCCGGCTGGAGCGACGAGGGCACGGCAACTACCGTGAATATGCGCCCGTCGGGCGAGGACCGTGTGCTCGACGTGCCCGGAGGTGACGATGGAGCAGGAGGGGTCGGCGGAGGCGGACAGCAGGCTTCCGAGGCTGCGACTCGACGAGCTGCTCGACGAGCTCCAGGCACGCATCGACGAGGTGCGGGGCACCAGGGACCGGCTCAGAGGGCTGCTGGAAGCCGTCATGTCCGTGGGCAGGGAACTCGACCTGCCCCAGGTGCTCCGGGGCATCGTGGAGGCGGCCGTCGCCCTCGTGGACGCCGAGTACGGCGCTCTGGGCGTGATCGGGGACGACGAAAGGCTCGCGGAGTTCCTCCCCGTCGGCATCGGGGACGACCTGCGGGCGCGGATCGGCGACCTGCCCTCCGGGCACGGGCTGCTCGGCGAGCTGATCCGCAACCCCGAACCGCTGCGGCTGTCCGAGCTGTCCGAGCATCCCGCCTCGTACGGGTTCCCCCGGCACCACCCGCCGATGCACACCTTCCTCGGCGTGCCCATCCGGGTCCGTGACGAGGTCTTCGGCAACCTCTACCTCACCGAGAAGCGCGGAGGCGCCGCGTTCGACGCCGAGGACGAGGTGGTCGTGACGACCCTGGCGGTCGCGGCCGGCATCGCCATCGAGAACGCCCGCCTCTACGAGGAGGGCCGCCTCCGTCAGCGGTGGCTCGCCGCGAGCTCCGACCTGACCAGCGCCCTTCTGTCCGGCGCGGAGGAGACCGAGGTGCTCGACGGGATGCTGGAGCGGGCCGTGGGCATCGCGGCCGCCGACATGGGGGTGTTCTACCTGGTGGGTGCCGGCGGTGAACTGCGGGGCTCGCTCGCCCGCGGCGAGGGGGCCGAGGCCCACAGGGGCGTCGTCCTGCCGACCAGCGAAGGCACCCTGGCCGAGGCCGCCCTCGCGCAGGAGGGCCTGCTCACGGTCGCCGACGTCGAGAACGAGCCGCGCATCAGGGTGCAGCCCGAACGCTGGAAGGGATTCGGGCCGGCGGTGGCCGTCACGGTCGGCACCAAGGAACGGCTGAGCGGGGTGCTGATCCTCGCGCGCAGGCGCGGGCGGCCCCCGTTCACCGGCCTGGAGATCACCGCTCTCCCCGGATTCGCGGGACAGTCCGCCCTCGCGCTCGAACTGTCCGGCCGGCGCCGCGACGCCGAGCAGGTGAGCCTGCTGGAGGATCGCGACCGGATCGCCCGTGACCTCCACGACCTCGCGATCCAGCGTCTGTTCGCCACCGGCATGACGCTGCAGAGCGCCCGCCGGTTCGTCGAGCACCCGGAGGCCGTGGACCGGCTGACCCGGGCGATCGACGACCTGGACGCCACCATCAAGATCATCCGGTCGACCATCTTCGGCCTCCGGGAGCACGAGCCCTCCGAAGCCCCGAAGCTCAGGAACCGTGTGGTCAAAGCGGTCGACGAGGCCGCGACCACGCTCGGGTTCGCGCCGGCCCTGCGGATGGAGGGTCTCCTCGACACGGACGTGCCCCGTGAGGTGGCCGAGGAGGTGATCGCGGTCATCGGCGAGGCCCTCACCAACGTGGCCCGGCACGCGCGGGCCCGCAGGGCGGAGGTGTCGGTCGTCGTCGAGGAGGGCGTGCTGGCGGTGACGGTGAGCGACGACGGCATCGGCATCCCGCAGGGCGGTGCCCGCAGCGGACTGCGGAACCTCTCCGAAAGGGCCGAGCGGCTGGGCGGCACCCTGTCGGTCCGCACGGGAGCGGAGCCGAGCGGCGGCACGGCGCTGGAGTGGCGGATCCCGCTCCCGGACGAGCGGGAGTGAGGCCCCCTACTTCTCCTCGGAGCCGTGCTCGTGCGCCTGCGCGGCGATGACGGCGGCCTGCACGCGGCGTTCCACGCCGAGCTTGCCGAGCAGCCGGGAGATGTGGTTCTTGACGGTCTTCTCCGACAGGTAGAGCCGCTTGGCGATCTGCCGGTTGGTGAGCCCCTCGCCGATGAGGTCGAGCACGGACCGCTCCCGTTCGGACAGCACCGCGAGACGTTCGTCCTCCAGCGGCTTAGCCGCCTCGGGCTCCCGCAGGGAGTGCATCAGCCGGGCGGTGGTGGCGGGATCGAGCATCGACTGCCCCGTGGCCACGGTCCGTACCGCCGACACCAGGTCCGACCCCTTGATCTGCTTGAGCACGTAACCCGACGCTCCCGCCATGATCGCGTCGAGCAGGGCGTCCTCGTCGTCGAAGGAGGTCAGCATCAGGCAGGCCAGACCGGGCATGCGCGAGCGCAGCTCCCGGCACAGGGAGATCCCGTCGCCGTCGGGCAGCCGTACGTCGAGAACGGCGACGTCCGGACGCAGCGCGGGCCCGCGCGCCAAGGCCTGGTCGGCTGTCGACGCCTCCCCGACGACCTCCATGTCCGGCTCGTCGTCGATGAGGTCGTGGAGCCCCCGGCGGACGACCTCGTGGTCGTCCACGAGGAAGACCCGTGTCGGTGCGGCGGCTGTCGGCAGATCGGACATGGCGATCCCTGCGGTCGGTGAGCTGCTATCCGTCCTCACAAGGATTGTCCGTCATGAAGCGCCCGCAGGGGCACCGAGATCCATCCGGACGTCGACGACGCCCTCCACGGCCCGCACCGCGCGGGCGAGCAGCGGCACCAGCGAACGGTCGGCGAGCGGACCGCGAAGGGTGGCCACGCCTTCCCGCACGGAGACGTCCAGCCCCGCCGGGGCGGCGGACTCGCCGAGGACGGAACGGCGGATCTCCTCCTCGATCTCGACGTCCGCGCGGAGGAACACCTTGAGCAGGTCGCTCCGGCTGACGACGCCCTCCAGCATCCCGACGCGGTCGACCACCGGCAGCCGCTTCACCCTCCGCGTGGCCATGATCCGTGCCGCCTCCGCGAGGGTGGCGTCGGGGTGGACGGTGACGGCCGGGCTCGACATGAGTTCCCCGGCCCGCAGGGCCCCGGCCTTGACCGAGACGGCGAGTTCGTCCGGGCGCGGCTCGTCGAGCCGGAACTCCTCCTTCGGCAGCAGATCCGCCTCCGACACGACTCCGACGACGCGTCCCTCCCCTTCGAGGACGGGGAGGGCGCTCACCTTCCACTCGGCCATGAGCGTGACGATCTCCTTGTACGGCGCGTCACGGCCGATCGCGATGGCGGTACGGGTCATGACATCGCCGACGGTGTAGTGCGAAGCAGGCATGACGTCCTCCCTGGCGCTCGGCGGAGCCCACTCGTCCGCGTCCAGTCTCCGCTTCGCCCCGGAGGCGGAGGGAGGGCCGGACGGCCCCCTTCCGGTACCGGCCGGAGGGCTCGGGCCCGGACCCGCCCCGGGCGCGCCGGCGGGGTGGTCACGTCCGGCTCGTCGTCTCGACGGGCAGTTCCGACAGGCGCCACTCCAGCATGCCGTCGTCGAGGCGGACGGCCCGGCGGCCGAGGTCGGTGAGCAGTCGTACCGCGTCGTGGGCGAGGACGCAGTACTCGCCGCGGCAGTAGACGACGATCTCGGTGTCCTCGGGAAGTTCGTTGATCCGGTCGGCCAGGTCGTCGACGGGGAGGGAGAGCGCGCCGGGGATGTGCCCGGCCAGGTACTCCTCCACGGGCCGTACGTCGAGCACGACGACGTCCCCGGCCGCCGCGCGGGTGTGCAGCTCTTCGCGGGTCATCCCCGTCGCGGTGTCCTCGCCGAGGTAGGCGTCGCGGGCGGCGGGGACGCCCGCCTGATGGGTCTCGGCGACCTTGCGCAGCAGCGCGAAGAGCCGGGCGACGTCGTCGCCGGCGAGCCGGTAGTGGATGCGGACGCCCTCGCGGCGGGTGGCGACGAAGCCGGCCTGTTTGAGGGTCTGCAGATGGGCCGAGGCCGTCGTCAGGTTCAGCCCGGAGGCTTTGGCCAGCGCGTCGACGGTGCGCTCGCCCTGGGCGAGCAGATCGAGCAGCTCCAGACGCTTTCCGCTGGCCAGCGCCTTGCCGCTGGCCGCGAACGCGTCGTAGAGGGCGGCCTTCGCGCCGCCCGTGGTGGCATCCCGCATTGCTTCCTCCATAAATCCATGGATTATTGTAATTGAGGTTCGGGCGGGTGACCGCCCCCTCGGCCGTTCCCGTGGAAGGACATGTGATGGGCTTCGCCGACGACCACTTGGTGCCGCTGGTCGACCAGGGCCTGGGCAACAGTGCCTACCTCGTCGACCTGGGCGACGGCCGCGCCCTGGCCGTCGACGCGAGCCGCGACCTGCGCGCCCTGCGCGAGGCGGCGCGGCGGCGCGGTCTCACGGTCGCCTACGCGGCCGACACGCATCTGCACGCCGACTTCCTCTCGGGCGCCGTCCAGCTCCGTCACGACACCGGCGCCACCGTGCTCGCCTCCGCGGCCGGACGCCGCGCCTTCGCCCACCGGGGCCTGGGCGACGGCGACGAGGTCGGCCTCGGCGGGCTGACGCTGCGCGCCCTGGCCACCCCCGGGCACACCGACGAGCACCTCTCCTTCCTGCTCCTCGACGGCGCCCGCGAGCTCGGGGTGTTCACCGGCGGCTCGCTGATCGTGAACTCCGCCGCCCGCACCGACCTCCTCGGCGCCGATCGCACGGAGGAGCTGGCCCGGGCCCAGTACCACTCCCTCAAGCGGCTGGCCGCCCTGCCGGACGAGACGGCCGTGTGGCCCACGCACGGTGCCGGGTCCTTCTGCTCCGCCCCGCCGGGCGCCGAACGCACGACCACGGTCGGCGCCCAGAAGCGGGCCAACCCGCTGCTCGCCGCACCCGACGAGGACACGTTCGTCCGCCGGCTCACCGCGAGCCCGGGGACCTATCCCGCCTACTTCGACCGGCTCGCCGCGATCAACCGGAAGGGCCCCGAGGTCCTGACGGCCACCCCGCGGCTGCCCGCCCTGTCCGTCGCGCGGGTCCGCGCGCTCATGGCCGACGGCGGACACGTCGTCGACGTACGCCCCGCCGCGGAGTACGCGGCCGGCCACATCCCCGGATCCCTCTCCGACCCGCTGCGCGGCCAGTTCGCCACCTGGCTCGGCTGGCTCCTGCCCGACACCGCCCCGCTCGCCTTCGTCACCGGCGACGGCCAGGACCTGAGCGAGCTCGTTTGGCAGGCGTACAAGATCGGCTACGAGCGCCTCGCCGGTCTCCTCGACGGCGGCATGCACGCCTGGACGGCCGCCGGCCACCGGCAGGCCACCACGGCGTTCGTCCCCGCAGACCGGGCGGACGGACGCCCGTACCTCGACGTGCGACAGGAGGCGGAGTTCGCCGCCGGACACGTTCCCGGCGCGGTCCACATCGAACTCGGCGGCCTCGCCCGCGTCGCCGCGGAGGTTCCCGAGGGCGCCGTCGTGGCCTGCCGGCACGGCGAGCGCGCCATGACCGCGGCCAGCCTCCTCGAACGCGCCGGCCACACGGACGTCACCGTCCTCCACGGCGGACCCGCCGACTACGCCGCCGCCCACGACCTGCGGCTCGTCCAGGGCACGGAGGACACCCGCCCGTGAAGACGACCCTGTCCCCGACCCCGCCGACCACCCGCTCCGGGCGTCCCGTACGGCTCGGCCTGCGCGAGAACCGGCTCCAGTTCACCCTGCTCGTCATCGTCAACGTCTGCGTCGGCGGCCTGGTGGGCCTGGAACGCACCACCGTGCCGCTCATCGGCTCCGAGACCTTCGGCCTGACCAGCGACCTGGCGATCTTCTCGTTCATCATCGCCTTCGGCCTCACCAAGGCGCTCACCAACCTCGCCGCCGGGGCACTGACCGCCCGCTTCCGCCGCAAGCAACTCCTCGTGGCGGGCTGGCTGATCGGCATCCCCGTCCCCTTCGCGCTCGCGTACGCGCCCTCGTGGGGCTGGATCGTCGCGGCCAACGTCCTGCTCGGCCTGAACCAGGGGCTGACCTGGTCGATGACCGTCAACATGAAGATCGACCTCGTCGGCCCCGCCCGCCGGGGACTGGCCACCGGCCTGAACGAAGCCGCCGGCTACACCGCCGTCGGTGTCACCGCCCTGCTCACCGGCTACCTCGCCACCGCCTACGGCCTGCGCCCCGTCCCGGAGCTCATCGGCGTCGTCTTCGTCGTCGCGGGCCTCGCCCTGGCCCTCGTCGTACGGGACACCGCCGCCCACGTCGCCCTCGAACTCGCCCAGCACCCCAAGCCGCTTCCCGCCGGCGAGGACACCGGCCTCAGGGCCACCTTCGCCCGCACCTCCTGGCGCGACCGCTCCCTGCGCGGCGCCAGCCAGGCAGGTCTGGTCAACAACCTCAACGACGGCCTGACCTGGGGCGTCTTCCCGCTCCTCTTCACCGACCACGGACTCGGGCTGGCCGCCGTCGGCCTCATCAAGGGCCTCTACCCCATCCTCTGGGGCCTCGGGCAGATCCCGACCGGGCACCTGGCCGACCGCATCGGCCGCAAACCCCTGATCGTGTACGGGATGCTCGTCCAGGCCGTCGGATTCCTCCTGGCCCTGGCGCTCCTCGACCGGCCGCTGCTGGCCGGCGTCACCTCCGCCGTCGCCCTCGGCCTCGGCACCGCCATGGTCTACCCGGCGCTGATCGCCTCCATCTCCGACCACGCCCACCCCGCCTGGCGCGCCAACGCCCTGGGCACCTACCGGTTCTGGCGGGACATCGGCTACGCCGCCGGAGCCCTCGTCGCCGGTGTCCTCGCCGATCTCCTGGGCCTGAACGCCACCGTCATCGCTGCCGCCGCCCTGACCGCCGCCTCCGGCCTGCTCGCCGCCCGCTGGATCACCGAACAGGCGAGGACCTGACCGCCGCGCGATCCCGGTCAGACCGTCTCGTCCTCCGCACGGGCGCGGATCCGCCCGGCCGCTTCGAGCCGGGACAGCCGCCGGTGTTCCCGGGAGGCCCAGCGGCGGACGCGTTCGGGTGCGAGGGGGGTGCCGTGCCCGACGTGGAGTCTGGTGGGGTTCAGCGCGAGCATCTCCCGCAGGCTGGCGAGGTTGCGCAGCGGGTCGTCGTGGAAGGGAGGATTGGCCGGCCGGCCGCGGACGAGACCGAAGAAGGAGTTGGCGATCAGGTCGCCGGCGACGAGGTCCCCCCGGTCGGTGAGGACGGAGACCGATCCGGCGGTGTGCCCGGGCGTGGGCATGATGCGTGCCGAGATCCCGTACTCCTCCAGGTCGGTCTCGCCGGTCACGGGCACGTCGGGTTCGAAGGGTTCGGCCTGGACGTGCAGTTCCTTGTTCCTGGCCATGAGGCGGCCCATCGGGCCGGTGGGCAGGTAGGGCTCGCGGACCCGTCCGGTGCGGAACGGAACCAGGTCCGCGATGTGTCCCGCCACGGGTGCCCCGGTGAGGCGGTGCAGTTCGGCGGCGGAGCCGAAGTGGTCGATGTGGCCGTGCGTGACGACGATCAGCGCCACGTCGGCGGGGTCGACGCCGTGCGCGGCGACCTGCTCACAGATCCTTCGGCCGCTGCCGGGCGTCCCCGCGTCGACGATGACGGGCCGACGGCCCAGCAGCAGGTAGGCGTTGATGTGGTGCCGACCCATGACGGGGATCGGGACGACCTTGGTCGGGGACACGGTGCTCTCCTCGGGCATGGCTGTCTTCCGCCGCGCGGTGGTCCGCGGGCGGGCGGGGTACGGGGGGTGTCGGGCCTAGCGGAAGCGACGCCGGTAGGCGGCGGGGGTGGTGCCGAGACGGCGCCGGAACGACCGGTGCAGGCTCTCCACGGAGCCGAGGCCGCTGAGGGCGGCGATCCCCGGCAGGTCGTGGCCGCTGTCCTGGAGCAGTCGGCGGGCGGCCTCCAGCCGTACGGATTCGACGTAGGCGGCCGGGGTGGTGCCGGTGCGCCGGCGGAACAGCCGGGAGAAGTGGCGCACGCTCAGGTGCAGCCGCGTGGCGAGGGCTTCGGCGGAGAGGTCCTCGGCGAGGTGCTCACCGATCCACATCCGCAGGCTGTCGATCCGGTCGCCGGGATCGGCCGGTATCGCGAGCGGGACGCTGAACTGGCTCTGTCCACCGGCGCGTTTGACGTACATCACCATCGTGCGGGCGGTGGTGAGGGCGAGTTCGGGCCCGTGGTCCTCGGTGACCATGGACAGCGCCATGTCCATTCCCGCGGCGATCCCGGCACAGGTCCACAGGCGGCCCTCCCGGATGAAGATCGGGTCCGGATCGACGGTGACACGCGGGTGGTCGGCGGCCAGCCGTGCGGCCGTCCGCCAGTGCGTGGTGGCGGAAAGCCCGTCCAACAGGCCCGCCGCGGCCAGCAGATGCGCGCCCGTGCAGACGGAGCCCACCCGGTGGGCACCGGGTGCCGCTTCGCGCAGCCAGTCGATCATCCCGCCGTCGAGCACCGGCTCCACCCCGTGGTCGTCCACGCGGACGGCGCCGGAGACGAGGAGGGTGTCCACGTCGCCGTGCACCTCGTCCAGCGTCAGGTCGGCCATCAGCCGGATCCCGCCGGCGGTGGCCACCGGTTCGCCCCCGGCGGTCGCGATGCGGACCGTGTACTGGGGCCCGCCGGTGCCGGCGACCCGGGTGGCGACCGAGAACACCTCGGCCGGACCCGTGACGTTGAGCAGTTCGACGCCGGGAAAGGCGGCGATGACGACCCTGTGCGGTGGGAGCATGCGCCGATCATTTCGCCCCACCGCGAGGGCCGCAATGACCACGTTCTGTCAGATCCGGACGCGCGCGAGGTCGGTCGGGTCCGGCAGGGCGCGGTCGGACGAGACGGAAGAGGACGTTCGAGGCGTGAATGATCCCGGAAGGGTGCCGGTCGGGCGTGCGGATCGGCGGGCGGAGGGGTGGTCGTCGGCAAAGCCTCCGGAGAGGCCCGGAAGTGACCCGAGAGTAGGGGCGCCGGTCCGCGAAAATCAATACTGGACGAACTTATTTATTTGCCGGTACGTTGCCGCCGTGTTTCTGAAACGTGCACGGCCGTTGGTCACCGCTCCGGCCCAACTCCTCAAGGTGGAGCCGGAGTTCCGTGACCTCGCACGGCATCCGGGCGCAACGGTCCTCGGCGTCGCCCGCACCGGCCTCAAGGGCTGAACCGGCTTTCGGCTTCTCGACCCCGGACGGCAGGTCCGGGACGGCAGCACCTCCTTCACACTCCACGCCTCGGAGGGCAGCACCATGAGAGGGAACAACCGCGCTTCTGTCGGCAGAAGCAGAAGGGTCATGGCGCGGGCACTGCCCGCCGCCCTGGCCGCAGCGGCACTGCTCGTCGGCCTGACCCCCGGCACGACGTCGGCCGCCGCTTCCGCCGCCGGCGCGACCGACGGCATCACCGTGCTCACCGGGGAACAGCTCGCGGAGTCCTGGCGGGCGCCGCTGAGCACCCGTGGACGGTACGTCGTCGACGCCGACGGCAACCGCTTCAAGCTGAAGGCCGGCAACTGGTCCGGAGCCCAGGGCACCTGGGAGGGGAGCGGCGACGCCGCCGACCCGGCGAACCACCAGGCGGACCAGAAGTCGAACAACATCCCGCTCGCCCTGGACCGCACCCCCATGGCGAACCTTCTCGCCGACTTCCACGAGCTCGGCCTCAACGCCATCCGGCTGCCGTACGCCGACGCGATGATCCGCGACACCACGGTGGTTCCCGACTCCGCCGTCGCCGCCAACCCGCAGCTCAAGGGCAAGACGCCGCTGCAGGTCTTCGACGCCGTCGTCGCCGCGCTGACCGCCGACGGGTTCGCGGTCATCCTCAACAACCACACCACGACCTACCGCTGGTGCTGCGGACTGGACGGCAACGAGCGCTGGAACACGAGCCAGACCACCGAGCAGTGGATCGACAACTGGCTGTTCCTGGTGGACCGCTACAAGGCGAACAAGCGCGTCGTCGGCGCGGATCTGCGCAACGAGGTCCGCCGGGACTGGAACGACGACCCCAACTGGGGCTGGGGAAACGAGCACGACCTGTACAACGCCTTCCAGCTGGCCGGCAACCGGATCCTCGAAGCCGACCCCGACATGCTGATCATCATGGAGGGCATCAACTGGCAGGGCATCCCGCAGGGCATGTTCCCCCACGGCCGACCGACGCTGACCCCGGTCCGCAACCTGTCCAACACGCTGGTCGCATCGGGCAAGCTGGTCTACTCGGCCCACTTCTACGGCTTCACCGGCCCCAACCACACGGGTGCGACCGGTGGCTGGCAGAACGGCGAGACCAACGATCCGCGCTACCGCGACCTCAGCCCGGAAGACCTCGTCCGGGTCGTGAACGACCAGGCCCTGTTCGTCACCGAGAAGGGCCAGCACTTCACCGCTCCGGTCTGGGTCAGCGAGTTCGGCACCGCCGGACGCGGCCAGACGGACGCCAAGGAGATCGACTGGTTCAACCGGTTCACGGACATCCTGGTGAAGAACGACACCGACTTCGCGGTCTGGCCGCTGGTCGGCTGGAGCACCGACGGCAAGATCAACGACAACTGGGCGATGACCTCCTACGACGAGGAAGGCAACCGCCAGGGCGTCAACGACGGCGGTGACTGGCGCGCCACCGCCTGGAACAAGCTGGTCAACGCCCCCGGCAAGACCGGCCGGGTCGCCGAGGTCGACCACTGGAACATGGTCGACCTCGACTACGGCGACCAGAACCTGTCCGCCACCATGCGCCGGCAGGCGGACTGGAGCGTCGGCAACCGCAAAGGCAACTGCCCCGACGGCCAGCGGCTCGTCGCCCTCGCCCGGAGCAACAACCGCGGCCTGTGCACCGACGCCGACGGTGAGCTCGCCAAGGACGACAGCATGTGGATCACCGTCATCGACGAGCGCTACGTCAAGAACGGCGACTGGGCGAGCGGCTACAACAAGCTCGAATGCCCCAAGAACACCTTCGCCGTCGGCTACAGCGTCCACGGCAACGCGATGGCCGCCCTGCTCTGCGCCCCCTCCGCCACACCGCTGTCCACCACGAACCGCCTGCTCTGGTTCGACCACGGCGACAACCGGCCCGCGTGGGGCGGCTCGACCGCCAGCGACTGGGCACCCGGGTACTACAAGGGCCAGTGCGACGACGACGAGTACCTCGCCGGCGTCGCCTACACCTGGAAGTGGCAGCACGGCGGGGCCCCCGACGCCCTCCTCTGCCGCCCGCTGGACTGACCGACACCCCCGGCACCGAGAGCCAGGAGCACCACGGCCGTGCCTCGACCGGAGATCGCCGCACTGCGCGCAGCAGCCCGGAGGCCCGCTGATGTGCGCCGACGGCGAGGGGACTCACCGCCCCACCGCCACCTCCTGCGGCTACGGCGCCCCGCTGGACGAGGACGGCGACCCCGGCCCCACGCACACGGCGTCCCGCGCCCGGTCCCGGGCGCGGGACGCCGTCCTCGGACCGCACGGCTCCACCACCCGGAGGGGCGAGCTCCGCGGGACACCCGACCCGGGACCCGCCGAGGACCGAGACCGCCGCCGGCCCTCGGACACGTCACCACCATCCGCCGACAGGACTCCGAACTGATGTACACGAACACTTCCGACGCACCCGACGCCGCCGCTCCGGCGGCGGCCCCACCGGGGTGGTGGCGGGAAGCCGTCGTCTACCAGGTGTACCCGCGCAGCTTCGCCGACGGGAACGGCGACGGCATGGGCGACCTCCCCGGCATCCGCAGCCGACTGCCGTACCTGAAGGACCTCGGAGTCGACGCCCTGTGGCTGAACCCCTTCTACGCCTCCCCGCAGGCGGACGCGGGCTACGACGTCGCCGACCACCGGGCGGTCGAGCCCGCGCTCGGCACCCTCGCGGACGCCGAGGAGCTGATCCGGGACGCCCACGGGCTGGGGATACGGGTCATCGTGGACCTCGTGCCCAACCACTCCTCCGACCGGCACGAATGGTTCCGGCGCGCGCGGGAGGAAGGACCGGGCTCGCCGTACCGCGACCGCTACCACTTCCGCCCGGGGAAGGGAGAGAAGGGGGAGCTGCCGCCCAACGACTGGACCTCGGTCTTCGGCGGCCCGGCGTGGACCCGCACGGAGAACCCGGACGGCACTCCCGGAGACTGGTACCTGCACCTGTTCGCCCCCGAGCAGCCCGACTTCGACTGGGACCACCCGGCCGTACGGGAGGAGTTCGAGTCGATCCTGCGGTTCTGGCTCGACCGGGGAATCGACGGCTTCCGGGTCGACGTCGCCCAGGGCCTGATCAAGGCCGAGGGGCTGCCCGACATCGGCCGCACCGACCAGCGCAGGATGCTCGGGACCGAAGTCTCGCCGATGTGGGACCAGGACGGCGTGCACGAGATCTACCGCTCGTGGCGCCGGATCCTCGACGCGTACCCGGGGGAGCGGATGGCGGTCGCCGAGGCATGGGCGCCGACCGAGGAACGCACCGCCCTGTACGTACGCCCCGACGAACTGCACCAGGCGTTCAACTTCGCCCTCATGGGCGCCTCCTGGGACGCCGAGGAGATCCGGCAGGTCGTCGACACCTCGCTGGAGGCCGTACGGACGGTGGGCTCGTCGGCGACCTGGGTGCTGTCCAATCACGACGTCTGCCGGCACGCCACCCGGTTCGCCGGTCCGCAGGCCGGGGGACAGCGCCCGCAGGTGGGGGACGGCGCCCTCGGCCTGCGCCGGGCCCGTGCCGCCGCGCTCCTGATGCTCGCGCTCCCCGGCTCCGCGTACCTCTACCAGGGCGAGGAGCTCGGACTCCCCGAGGTCACCGACCTGCCGGACGAGGCACGCCAGGACCCGGCCTTCGTCCGCAGCGGGGAAACGGACGGATTCCGCGACGGCTGCCGGGTGCCGGTCCCGTGGACCTCCGGAGGACCCTCGCACGGCTTCGGCGCGGGCGGCAGCTGGCTCCCGCAGCCCGAGGGATGGGGGACGCTCAGCGTCCAGGCCCAGACCGGCGACCCGGACTCGACGCTGGAGCTGTACCGGGCGGCGCTCGCCCTGCGCCGGCGGCATCCGGGCCTCGGCGCCGGTGACACCGTCGCATGGGGCGACGCGCCCGAGGGCGTTCTCGTCCTGCGGCGGCCGGGCTTCGTCTGCACGACGAACACCACGGACCGAGCGCTGACCATCCCCCTGCCCGGTCTCCCGCTGCTCTCCAGCTCCCCGACCGAAGCGGCCGAAGACCCGACCGGCGCGGCCTTCGCCCTGCCCGCGGACACCACCGTGTGGTGGACCGGCTGACCGCACCCCGGTCACCGGCCACGAGCCCCACCCCCGAACGACCACGGAGACCCCCATGCACAGCAAGCAACGCCTCACCGAGCAGCGGCTCGCCCGTGTCCTCGACCAGCGCATCCGGCCGGCCGTCCACGCCCGTACGGTCCCGCTCGACATCGCGATCTGGAACGTCCCCGGCGAACCCGTCTCCGTGGCCGAGGGCCTGGCCGCACCGTACGAGCCGGTGGCGCTCGGCCACCGCTGGGGGCCGCCGTGGACCACCAGCTGGTTCCGGATCAGCGGCAGGGTGCCGGAGGAGTGGGCCGGCCGTCGCGTCGAGGCCGTCGTCGACATCGGCTTCAACTTCACCGGGGCGGGCTTCTCCAGCGAGGGCCTGGTCCACCGCGCCGACGGCACCGTGGTGAAGGCCCTCAACCCCCGCAACGCCTACATCCCCGTCGCCGACCCGGCGGTCGGCGGCGAGGAGTTCACGTACTACGTCGAGGCCGCCGCCAATCCGAACATCAACGACAGCCACGCACCCACCCGCACCGGCGACCGTCCCTCCTGGCTGACCGGCACCGGTGCCGGCACCGGCATCGCCGACGCTCCGATCTACCAGCTGCTCCGCCTCGACCTCGCGGTCTTCGACACCGAGGTGTGGGAGCTCGCCCAGGACCTGGACGTCCTCGGCGAGCTCATGCGCGAACTCCCCGAGGCCGAGCCGCGCCGCTGGCAGCTCCTGGGGGCCGTCGAGCGGGCCCTGGACGGCATCGACCTGCAGGACGTGTCCGGCAGCGCCGCCGCCGCCCGCGAGGTGCTCCGTCCCGCGCTCGCGGCCCCCGCCGCCCCCAGCGCCCACCGCATGTCCGCCGTCGGGCACGCCCACATCGACACGGCCTGGCTGTGGCCGCTGCGCGAGACCGTGCGCAAGGTCGCCCGGACGCTCTCCAACGTCACCCACCTCATGGACGAACACCCCGGCTTCCGCTTCGCCATGTCCCAGGCCCAGCAGCTCGCCTGGCTCAAGGAGCGCCGCCCCGAGGTCTACGGCCGCGTCCAGGAGAAGGCGAAGACCGGACAGTTCCTCCCCGTCGGCAGCCTCTGGGTGGAACCCGACACCAACATCATCGGCGGCGAGGCCCTCGCCCGGCAGCTGATCCACGGCAAGCGCTTCTACCTCGACGAGTTCGGCGTCGAGACGAGGGAGATGTGGCTGCCCGACACCTTCGGCTACAACGCGGCCATGCCGCAGCTGATGAAACTGGCCGGCGTGCGCTGGTTCCTCACCCAGAAGATCTCCTGGAACACCACCAACAAGTTCCCGCACCACACCTTCTGGTGGGAGGGCATCGACGGCACCCGGATCTTCACCCACTTCCCGCCCGTCGACACCTACAACGCCGAGATCACCGGAGCGGAACTCGCCCACGCCGTACGGAACTTCCAGGACAAGGAGGCGGCCGGCAGCTCGCTCCTCCCGTTCGGCTACGGAGACGGCGGCGGCGGCCCCACCCGCGAGATGCTCGCCCGCGCCGCCCGGGTGGAGGACCTGGAAGGCTCGCCGAAGGTCACCATCGAGAGCCCCGCCGACTTCTTCGAGCGGGCCCACGCGGAGTACCCCGACGCCCCGGTGTGGCTCGGCGAGCTCTACCTGGAGTTCCACCGCGGCACGCTCACCAGCCAGTTGCGCACCAAGCAGGGCAACCGGCGCGGCGAACACCTCCTCCGGGAGGCCGAGCTGTGGTCGGCCACCGCGGCCGTCCGCACCGGGTTCGCGTACCCCCACGAGGAGCTCGACCGGCTCTGGAAGACGGTCCTGCTGCACCAGTTCCACGACATCCTGCCCGGCTCCTCCATCGGCTGGGTGCACCGCGAGGCCGAGGCGACCTACGCGGCCGTCACCGCCGAGCTGCACGGCATCGTCGAAGCCGCCCAGCGCGCCCTGGCGGGAAAGGGCGAGGAGGAGCTGGTCTTCAACGCCTCCCCGTACACCCGGGGCGGCATCCCCGCCTTCGGCGCCTTGCCGCACCCGGGCCCGTCGGCCCGCCCGGTCGCGCCCACACCGGTCGACGGCGGCCACCTCCTCGACAACGGACTCGTCCGCGTCCGGATCGACGACCGGGGCCTGGTGACCTCGGCCCACGACATCGCGGCAGGCCGCGAGGCCCTGGCCCCCGGCAAGGCGGCCAACCTCCTCCAGCTCCACCAGGACTTCCCCAACGAGTACGACGCCTGGGACATCGACGCCTTCTACCGCAACACCATGCACGACCTCCACGAGGCCGACTCGGTGCGCGCGGAGGCGGACGGCGTACGGGTCGTGCGGACCTTCGGCGACTCCCGGATCGAGCAGTTCCTCTCCCTCGACGAGGGATCCCGGCGCCTCGACATCGACACCGACATCGACTGGAACGAGGAGGAGAAGCTCCTCAAGGCCGCCTTCCCGCTGGACGTCCGCGCGGACCACTCCAGCGCCGAGATCCCCTTCGGGCACGTCCAGCGCCCCACCCACACCAACACCAGCTGGGACGCGGCCAAGTTCGAGTTCTGCGCCCACCGCTTCCTCCACGTCGGCGAGAGGGGCTGGGGCGCGGCCCTCGTCAACGACTCGACCTACGGACACGAGGTCACCCGGGACGTCCGCCCCGACGGCGGCACCACCACGACGGTCCGGCTCTCGCTGCTCCGCGCCCCGCGCTACCCCGACCCGGACGCCGACCGGGGCCGGCACCACCTGCGGTACGGGTTCGTGATCGGCGCCGACATCGCGGACGCGGTACGCGAGGGCTACGGCTTCAACGTGCCCGAGCGCGTCGTCCCCGGTGCCCCGGCGGAGATCGCCCCCCTGGTCGCCACGGACGACGACGCCGTCGTCATCGACACGGTCAAGCTCGCCGACGACCGCTCCGGCGACATCGTCGTACGCCTCTACGAGGCCCACGGGGGACGGGCCACGGCCCTGCTGAGCACGGGCTTCCCGCTGGAGTCGGCGACCGTCACCGATCTGCTGGAACGCCCGCTCGCCCCTGCCGAGGAATCCGGAGCGGCCCGGGAGACGGACGCCGGACAGGTGGCCCTGACCCTGCGCCCGTTCCAGGTCCTCACCCTCCGGCTGCGTCCCGCGCCCGAGGAGCACGGGCTCCGGTAGGCGGTCCGAACCGGGCCGGACCCCGCCTCGCCCGCACCTCCTGTCCCCTCGCCCCGAAAGCCGTCATGGACCTCCTCCTGAACACCGTGCAGCCGTACGACTGGGGCTCCACCACCCTCCTCCCCCGGCTCATGGGCCTGCCGCCCACCGGCGCGCCCCAGGCGGAGCTGTGGATGGGCGCCCACCCCGCCGCGCCGTCGCGGGTCCACCGGGGCGAGGGGACCGTCCCGCTGGACCGGGTCATCGACCGGGACCCCGCGGGCGAACTCGGGGAGGCGACCCTGCGGCGGTTCGGCCCGCGGCTCCCGTTCCTGCTGAAACTGCTCGCCGCCGACGCACCCCTGTCCCTCCAGGTCCATCCCGACCTCGCCCGGGCCCGGTCCGGACACGAGCGGGAGAACGCGCTCGGCATCCCCCTGGACGCGCCCCACCGCACCTATCGCGACGCCCACCACAAACCCGAGCTGATCGTCGCCCTGACCCCCTTCCGCGGACTCTGCGGCTTCCGGGCTCCCGAGGAATGCGCCGCCCTGCTCGACTCCCTGAAGGTGCCGGGGCTGCGCGCGTATGCCCAGACCCTGCGCTTCGTCCCGGAGGAACAGGCGCTCACCGAGGTGTTCCGGGCCTTCCTCGACCCGCCCGCAGGCCTGCTCCCCGCCGTCACCGAAGCCCTGACGACGGCCGGCGGTCCGTACGCGACGGACCTCGCCGCCTACGCGGGGGCGGCCCGCGCGCATCCGGGCGATGCCGGGCTGCTCGCCGCCCTGATGCTCCGGTACGTCGAACTGGAGCCGGGCGAAGCCCTGTTCCTCGGATCCGGCGTCCCGCACGCCTATCTGTCCGGGCTCGGCGTGGAGATCATGGCCGGCTCGGACAACGTCCTGCGCTGCGGACTCACCTCCAAGCACGTCGACCCGGCCGAGCTCCTCCGGGTCGTCCGTTTCGCGTCGCCGCCCGCCTCCGTGATCACTCCGCGGGACGAAGGAGGCGAGGAGGTGTATCAGGTGCCGGTCGACGACTTCCGGCTGTCCCGATTCCGTCCGCGTACCGGAGCGTCACCGAGGCGGCTGACCCTCGACGCGCCGCAGATCGTCCTGTGCACCGAGGGCGAGCTCTCGCTCGACTCCGCGGGCCGGGCGCTGCGCATCGGGCCCGGACGCTCCGTCTACCTCCCCGCGGGGGCGGAGGCCGCCCTCGCGGGACACGGCACCGCCTTCCGTGCCACGACCGGAGGCGCCCGCGAGGTGGAGGGCGGGCCCGCGGACCGGATCAGGACAGGGACAGGCCGTCCGCGTCGCTGGTGATCGTGTACTCGACGCCCTGGAAGAAGACGCCCGACAGGGTGGCGGTGACTCCCCGCGGAACCGCGGCGTCCCGCAGGCGAGGGCCGCCGCCGTCCGGGGCGTAGCCGAAGAGGTCGCTGATGACGACGTCGGCGAACTTGCCGCCGCACGGGTTGTTGAACACCTGCAGGCTGTCGGGCGAGGACAGCACGGCGAAGGAGCCGTCGCCGGACGTTCCGTCACCGGGCTTTCCGTCACCGGGCTTTCCGCCGTCGGGCTTTCCGTCGTCGGCCCGGAGCTGGTGGGACTGGCCGAAGGGTCCCCTGCCGGTCACGCCGGAGAACCTCCGGAGCAGCGCGAGGAACGCGGGATAGTCGCCGAAGCGTGCGAAGGTCTGGGCGGTGAGCGCGGGCCAGGAGTCGAACGCGCCCTCGGTGCCGTGGTCCGCGCGGTCGACCGGTGCCAGGGCGTCCTCGCGGGACAGCGCGCGCATCCAGTCGCCGGCGAGGAGCTCGGTGGCCACGAAGTTCTTCATGGCGGTCTTCTGCTCCTCGGTCAGCGACCGGGCGAGCAGATTCCCCGCGATCACGAAGTCCACGACGGTCCGCACCGGCACGAGGGTGCCGTCCTCGTGCCGGCAGCTCCACACCCCGCCGTTCCGGCTGTCGTAGAGATCCAGGACGTGGGGGAGGAGGGCGTCCGCCTCCGCGCCGAGGACGGCCGCGGCCTCGGGATCACCGGCCTGCGCGCACAGGGCCGCGGCCCGCCGCAGCATCCACACGTTGGCCGCGTTGAACGACGGCACCTGGTGGACGTAGTTCGGCAGGACTTCGAGGAGGTTGTGGTCCGCTCCGTAGTCGGCCAGGGACTGTCCCGGCCGCACCAGCTTCCGCCAGTGTGTCGCGATGGCCTTCAGCTGGTGCAGGAGCGTGCCGCTCTCGCCGCCGACGACGACCTCGGCGTCCAGCGCGGAGCGGTCGCCGCTGTAGTCGAGGTGGTTGAGGATCGTCGTGAAGACGGTGAGGTCGTTGGCGCTGTACCACGGGCCGACCAGCCCGCCCTGGACGCAGTCCACGGCGTATCCGTCGTGGATCCCCGAGGCGAGCCAGTACCTGGTCTGGGCCTTCAGCATGGCGGGGTCGAGCAGGGCGAGCACGACCGAGCAGTAGGAGGTGTCCCAGAAGTAGGTGACCGTGTTCGCCCACTCGGGGGCACCGGTGACGTAGACGCGGTCGAAACCGCTGTACCCGCCCGGTGCCCGGCCCAGGACCTCGCCGAAGTCGGCGCCGAGGTTGGTGCGTTCATTGACCAGGACCGAGAGGACGCCCATGTGGTACAGCCGGCTCAGGGCCTCGTCGTCGGTGGTGAGGACCGGCAGGGATCCCGAGTAGTGGGCGTTGCCGGGGGTGAAGGCGTCCTGCCAGCGCTTCTGCCATCCGGCGTGGACGGCGGCGAACGCCTCCCGGAACGACCCTGCGGTGGCGTCGGCGTCGGCCAGGACGCCGTCGCCGTCGGACGCGGACACCAGCGGGCCGCCGGTGGAGGTCTCGCCGAACGCCACGACGATGTCGATCGTCACGGTCCGCGCCGGTTCGACCCGCCATTCGGCGGTGGCGTCGGCCCGCGCCTCGACGAGGCGGGAGGGCGCGGGAGCGAGGGCCAGCACGGTCACCGCCGGGCTGCTCCCGTCGGAGACCATCAGGTGGGAACCGGTCGACCGGGCCGTGAACTCGTGGCCTTCGGGGCGCGGCGGGTCCCAGGCCCAGCCGGTGGTGGCCTTGGCGATCCGCGGATCCAGAGCGATCGACACCGTGGCCGCCGTCCGTGCCGTGGCGGGGTTCGTCGCCGTGACCCGGAGCAGCAGGCGATTGGCCTCGAAGGCGAGCCTGGTCGAGGTCCGGATGGCGACCCCGGCCCGCGTGGTCGCCCTGCGCGTGATCTCGTGGGCGGACCACCGGTACGCGTCGGCCGGGACGGGAACGCCGTCCACGGCCAACGCGCACCAGTCGCCCCCGTCGTCCAGATAGGGCGCGAGCGTCAGGTTGCGGACCGCCAGCACGTTGTCCGCGGCTCCGACCCCACCCCAGAAGTTGCTGGTCGCCGGGAGATGGGCCACTTCCCCGCGCGGCAGCCACTCGCTCATGAGCGAGTCCAGGCTCGGCGGCGTCTTCGATGATGTGCGATGCATGGGGGTTCTCTCTGCTCTCGCGGGTGCCGGGGCGTGCCGGATGTTAACGACACCATCCGGAGCGGAACAAGGCCGATCTCTGCTCTCGTGCGTATGCGCAGTTCCATGCCCATGTGGGCTGCGCGACTGGGGAGATGACTTGTCGTCGGTGAAAGTTAACGATAACTTCTGGCCCGCTCGCCCCCCTTGAGGTCTGGAGTGCCCGTGCCCGAGCGTCGCCCCTACGAACGCGAACCCCGATACCCCGCCGTGGCCGGCGACGTCCTCTCCGGCTGGGCCGCCGCCGTCGCGGATCTGCCGCACAGTCCGTCGGTACTGGCCCTGGACGGCCCGGCGGCGCTGGACTGGGACGCCGCGGTGGGGCACTTGAGTGCGGCGCTGCGGGCGCGCGGGACCGCCGTCGACGCGTTCGACATCCGTACGCTCTGGTCCGCCGAGGCCGTCGAGCGACTGTGCACGCCCGCCGTGGACGCCGACCCCTTCTTCCTCCCGCTCGCCGAGTTCTCCATGGCCGACCTGTTCGCCCCCGGCGGGCCGGTCGTGGAACGGCCGGAGGACGGTGTCCTGCTCGTCCACGGCCCCGGGGCCGCGTTGTGCTCGCCCGACCTGCTGTGGTGGGCGGACCTGCCCAAGCGGTACGCCGAGGAGGCCGTCGCCGAAGGCCGGCTGCCGGTCGGCGCGAACCTCGGACGTCCCGGGGACCCGGGCGAGCTGCGGAGCCTGTTCTACACCGACTGGCCGGTGGCCGACCGGCACCGCGACGCGCTCGCACCGCGACTGGACCGCTGGATCGACCTCCAGGACATGGCCGCCCCGGCCTCGTTGGACGGCGCGGCGCTGCGCGCCACCCTCGCCGACCTGGCGCGCGGCCCGGTCCGCACCCGACCGTACTTCAACTCCACACCCTGGGGCGGCCGATGGGCCGCCGACGAGCTCGGCTTCACCCCTCGGCACGGCAACACCGCGCTCGGCTACGAGCTGATCGCGCCCGAGGCCGGCGTCCTGATCGGCGACGGCCGGGCCGCCCGGGTCGAGGTCCCGTTCCCACTGCTCTGCGTGCTGCACCCGCGGGAGTTCCTCGGCCCGGACGTGCACCACAGGTTCGGCACGTCCTTCCCGATCCGCTTCGACTACCTCGACACCGTCGGCGGCGGCAACCTCTCCCTGCACCTGCACCCCCGCGAGCCGTACATGCGCGAGGCCTTCGCCTGGCCGTACACCCAGCACGAGACCTACTACGTCACCGAAAGCCGCCCCGACTCGCTCGTCTACCTCGGACTGCGGGAGACCGCGGACGCGGAGGCCATGCGCCGCGACGTGGAGCGGTCCGCCCGCGACGGGGTTCCGCTGCGGGTGGAGGACCACGTGCAGGCGCACCCCGCCGAGCCGGGGCAGCTCTTCATGATCCCGGCCGGCACCCCCCACGCCTCCGGCGCCGGCAACGTGGTGCTGGAGGTGAGCGCCACGCCGTACCTGTACTCCCTGCGGTTCTACGACTGGCTGCGCCGTTCCGGTTCGGGCGTGCCGCGCCCGCTGTCGCACGCCCACGCCTTCGCCAACCTCGACATCGAGCGGCGCGGCGACGACGTGCTCAAGGACCTGGTGCAGCGGCCCCGGACCCTGCGCGAGGGCGCCGGCTGGCGCGAGGAGGTCCTCGGGGCGCTGCCCGAGATGTTCTACGCAGTCCACCGCTTCGTCATCGACGGGGACGGGCCGGCCGAGGACGACACGGACGGCCGCTTCCACATCCTCAACGTGTCCTCGGGCGACGGCGTCACGGTCGAGACCGCGGACGGGCGCCGGCACGCGCTGTCCTTCGCCGAGACGCTCACCGTCCCCGCCGTGGTCGGCGGCTACCGGCTGCACCCGGTGGGCGGGCGTCCCGTCCATGTCGTCAAGGCCCTGGTGACCCCCCGATGACCGCCGTCCCCGTCCTGGAGATCGGCGGCACCCATGTCACGGCCGCCCTGGTCGACCTGGCCCGGCCCCGGCCCCGGGCGGCCGGGACCGTCCGCCTGCCGCTCGACGCGCACGCCGGCGCCGCCGCACTGCTGGACACCGTCGCGACGGCGGGGCGCCGCGTCGGCGCACCGGCGGGGTCGGTGTGGGGCGTGGCCGTGCCCGGCCCGTTCGACTACCCGGCCGGCGTCGGCCGGTTCCGGGACGTGGGCAAATTCGAGTCGCTGAACGGAGTCGACGTCGGGGCCGAGCTGACCGCACGGCTGCCGGCGCGCCCGCGGGCCCTGGCCTTCCTCAACGACGCGGACGCCTTCGCCCTCGGCGAATACCACGCGGGCGCCGCCGCCGGCCGACGGAGGGCGCTCGGCATCACCCTCGGCACCGGCGTCGGCACGTCCTTCCTCGACGCCGGGGCGCCCGTGACCGAGGGTCCGCTGGTGCCGCCGGACGGCCGGGCGCACCTGCTGTCCATCGACGGACGGCCACTCGAGGACGTCGTCTCGCGACGGGCGATCCGGGCCCGGTACGCGCGGCTGGCAGGACCCCGCGCCGGGAACCCCGACGTCCGGGAGATCGCCGGCCTCGCCCGTACCGGGGAAGCGGCCGCCGCCGCGACGCTCCGGCACTGCTTCGAGGCGCTCGGCCGGGCGCTGGCGCCGTGGTGCGCCCGCTTCCGGCCCGATGTGCTGGTGGCGGGCGGGTCGTTGACGGCGTC
This sequence comes from Streptomyces sp. NPDC004284, assembly GCF_042874035.1. Taxonomy (NCBI): domain Bacteria; kingdom Bacillati; phylum Actinomycetota; class Actinomycetes; order Kitasatosporales; family Streptomycetaceae; genus Streptomyces; species Streptomyces sp. NPDC004284. The sequence goes on from NZ_JBIAMJ010000002.1 coordinate 999,215, forward strand.
ATGGGACCTGATCGCGCCCCCGCTGCGCGCGGGCCTCGCGGCCACGGGCGAGAGCCTGCCCGCGGGGATGGAGCTGCGGCCGGCCGCGCAGCCGCATGACGCTCCGCTCGTCGGCGCCGCCCACTGGGCCGAGCGGTCCGCGGCGGGCCGGCCGGGCGTGCGCCTCTAGAATGACGGCGCCGGCGGGCACGGCCCGGCACCGCGCCGCGAGGACGGCGGAGACGCCGACGGCGGTGACCGGACCGGCGCCACGGGGCACGGAGGAACGGGCCGCGCGCGGCGAGCACGGCGCTGACGGACCTGCCGGCGGTGCACAGCGCTGACGGACCTTGTCGGCAGAACGAAGGGATCACCATGGCGCGGGGCCGGGCCGGCGACAGCGGTGCACCGACGATGCGCGACGTGGCGGCACACGCCGGGGTCAGCGCGATGACCGTCTCGCGCGTCCTGAAGGCCGATCCGGGAGTCAGCCGGAGCACCCGGGACCGGGTGACGGCCGCTGTGGACGCGCTCGGCTACCGCCGCAACGAGAACGCGCGCAGCCTGCGGCTGGGCGGCGGCACCGGCCTGATCGGCCTGGTCGTGACCAACCTGGCCAACCCCTTCTACTCGCGCCTGGCCCTGGGCGTCCAGGAGATCGTCGCCGCGCGGGGCCTGCGCGTGCTGCTCAGCAACACCGGCGGGCACGCGGAGCGCGAGCACGAACTGGTCACGGACCTGACGGCCCATCGGGTCGACGGACTGATCGTCGTCCCCGCGGGCAGCGGCCACCGGCACCTGGCGCCCGCCGTCCTGCACGACACGCCGGTCGTGCTGGCCTCCCGGCCGCCCGCCGGGATCGACGTCGACTGCGTACTCGTCGACGACTTCGGCGGGGCGGAGGACGGCACCCGGCAGCTCCTCTCCGACGGGCACCGGCGGATCGGCTTCCTGGGCGACTCCCAGGCCGACTACACCGGAGCGGAACGATTCCGCGGCTACTGGGCCGCGCACGAGGCCGCCGGTCTCCAGCCGGACGAGCGGCACGTCCGGCGCGGACTGGCCGACGTGGCGGCCGCCCAGCGAGCAGCGCTGGCGCTCCTGTCCGGCCCCGACGCGCCCACGGCGCTGTTCTGCACCAACAACCGCATGAGCCACGGCGCCATCCGCGCGGTGCATGCGCTGGGCCGCCCGGTCGCACTGTCCGGCTTCGACGACTTCGAACTCTCCGATGTCATCGGCCTGCCGCTGACGATCGTCTCCTACGACGCCGACGAGATCGGCCGCCGCGCGGCCCGCATGCTGCTGGACCGCATCGACAGCCGTGGCACGGGCGAACCCCAGCCGTCCCGCAGAACGGTCGTCCCCACCCGGGTCATCCGGTACGGACCGCCCCCCGGAACCTGATCGGCGCCGCCCCGTCACCCCGTCGTGCCGGTCGACACCCACACGGTGACCGCCTTCAGGTCCGGATCCACCTGCGTGCCGATCGGCGACTGATCGACGACGATGCCCTTCCCCCAGAGCGTCTCGTCCCTCTCCTTCTCGGTGAGCTTCCAGCCGCCGGCCGTGGCGCAGGCGCGGACCGAGTCGATGTGATGGAGCTTGAACCAGGGGACCGAGATCTTCCCGTCCTGGGAGAGCTGGGGCTTCGTGCAGTCCGTCGCCGGCATGGTGAGGGAGGTGTCACCCGTCACGACCTGCCCGTCGGGCGTGCCGCTCGGCGCCGCGGTCGCCGTGGCGCTCTTGCCCGGGTGCGCGCTCGGCGGCGTGGCCTGTCGGTCTCCGCCGTCCGGCGTCAGCGTGATCACGACGCCCAGCACGAGCACGGCCGCGGCGGACGCGCCCCATACGAGAGCCTTGCGGCTCCGCTGTACGGGCATCGGCGCGGGAGCCGCCTGCGGGTACGGGGCGGCGGTGAACGTGGGTGTGTAGGGAGTGCCCGCCGGCTGGAGCGGAGGCCCGAAACCACGGGTGCCCGACGGCTCTTCGTGCGTGAGCAGCGCGTCGATGGCCGCGCGCATGGCGTCGGCGGACCGGTGCCGCTGCGCCGGGTCCTTGGCCAGCGCGGTCGCGAGCAGGTGGTCCAGGGCGGGAGGCAGGCGCGGGTTGATCAGGGAGGGTGCCGGTGGCTGCGCCTGGACGTGCTGGTAGGCCATGCCGAGAGGGGAGTCGGCCTCGAACGGCAGGCGGCCCGTGAGCAGTTCGAAGAGCATGCAGCCGACGGAGTACAGATCGGACCGCTCGTCCACGCGCCGGCCCAGCGCCTGCTCGGGGGAGAGGTACTGCGGGGTCCCCACGACCATCCCGGTCTGGGTCATGGAGCCGAGTTCGCTCTGCATCGCCCGGGCGATGCCGAAGTCCATCACCTTCACGGTGTCGCGCCGGGTCATCATGACGTTCCCCGGCTTGATGTCCCGGTGGATCAGCCCCCGCGCGTGGCTCTCCGAGAGGGCCGCCAGGACCCCGTCCACGATCCGGAGAGCCGTCCGCACGGGCATGGCCCCGCTGTCGGCCACGTGCCGGTCCAGGAGGTCACGGAGCGACCAGCCCTCGACGTACTCCATGACGATGTACGGTTCCGGCGTGTCGCGCTCCGCGCCCTCGCCGGAGTCGAACACCGACACGATGTTGACGTGGTTGAGGCTGGCGACCGCCTTGGCCTCGCGCATGAACCGCTCGCGGAACGACTCCTGCCGCGCCAGGTCCGCGTGGAGGAGTTTCACCGCCACCAGGCGGTCCAGGACGGTGTCGTGACCGAGGTGCACCGTCGCCATGCCGCCCTCTCCGAGAAGGCTCCGCAGGACGTAACGCCCCTCGCCCACGACCTGACCGTCGGGCTTGTTCGTGCTCGACACCCTTCAACTCCTCGTTTCCCGCTGGCCGTCGACGAGCGCCGCATGGCGGCCTCCCCGGACCAGGAGCTGTTCGTGCGTCCCCTGCTCGACGGTCCTTCCGCCGTCCAGCACGAGGACGAGCGCCGCGTCCCGCACGGTGCTGAGCCGGTGGGCGATGACGACGCGGGTGTGCGGCCAGTCGGCCAGATCGTGTTCGATCAGGGCCTCGGCCGTGGTGTCGAGGCTGCTGGTGGCCTCGTCCAGGAGCAGGACCCGCGGGCGCGACAGGAAGGCACGGGCCGGCGCGACGCGCTGACGCCGGCCGCCGGACAGGCCGTTGCCCTCCGGCAGCATGGCGTCGTACCCCATGGGCATGGCGGCGATGTCGTCGTGGATCCCGGCGAGCCGGGCGGCCCCGACCACCCTGTCGAGCGGGGCGGCAGGATCCCCGGGACGGATGTTCTGGCGGACCGTGCCGGTGAACAGCACGGTGTCCTGGGCCACCACGCCGAACCGGCGGCGCAGCGACCGCGGATCCAGGCCGACCGCGTCCATCCCGCCGATCGTCTCGATGAGCCGGCCCTCCGCCGCGCCCCGGGCGGCCGGCTCCCGCTGGGCGAGCCGGGTGGCACGGCCGCGGAACACGGCGATCAGCAGCACCAGCAGGGCGACGAGGCGCCGGCACCGGTCCGCGGCGTCCGCCGGCAGCCGGTGCACCGCGTACGGGGTGGTGCCCTGGTCGTGGCGGCCCCAGTCGTACCGCGCGTGGTTGCTGCGCTGCGAGTGGATCTCGGCGGCGAAGACCCGGTCGCCCACCACGGTCACGCGCAGTTCCATCCGCTTGGGCACGTACGCCTGGACGATCAGCGGACACGGCCGCAGGGAGTCGGCGCAACCGATGCCGCGGGCGGTGGCGGACCCGGTCATGCGGGCCCACCCCTCCTTCCCGCGCATGCCCCAGGGCCGGCCGAGGGCCTTGGTGATGACCCGGCCCTCGCGGCGGTCCCGGAAGCCCGGGAACTCCTCGGGGTCGTCGGGACCCACCCGGCGACCCTCGGTGCGCAGCACCCGGTGCTCAAGGCCGCCGGCACCGTACGGGACCGTCAGCCCGGCCCGCGCCGGGAACTCGGCGGGGTCGAAGAGCACCACGTCCGCGCCGCGCGAGGCGAGCAGACGGCGGACCTCGTCGGCGTGCGCGTCGCCCGGCTGGGTCAGCACGAGGATCCGCCGCCCCCGGCCGCCCGTCATCGCTCTGTCCCGGTCATGACTCGATTCCTGTCGTCATCGTCGGCCGGAGGGGCGCGGACGAACCGCGCCCCTCACTCCCTCCACTCGGAAACCCGGCCGCCGGCTCAGAAGCCGGCGTCGGTGCCCCGGCCGGTCTCCTCCGAGGTGTCGGGGTCGACGTGGACGACGAGGCCGGACCGGTTGCGGCTGAACTCGCCGCCGCCGACCAGGCCCGGCTGCTCCTCGTCGAGCTCCGGAACGAGGCCGTCGATGTCCTCGATCACGGTGGTGTTCACGGTGTTCCTCATCGGGAGCCCTCTTCAGGTGGCGGGTCGATCCCGCCGGTCGGCGAGGACCCGAGATTCACCCACCCCCCTGGCAAACCGCTGGGCATCCACTGCTAGACCCTTGAAGACGGCTGGAAGGGCGACAGCAGCTCCGCCACCTCGGCCGGCGACATGGCCCGGCCGCGCTCGCGGCAGCGGTCGAAGTCCTCGGCCGGCAGCGCCTCCCGTACGGCCCTGGCATGCCCGGGCCCGTCGATCGGGTCCATCACCACGGGCGAGTACCCGATCCGCGAGCCGCGCTCCTCCACCACCCCCACGAGCACGGCACCGGCCTCGGCCTGTCCGAGCAGCGCCAGCGCGGCCGCGGTGGCATGGGCGCCGGCCAGCCAGCTGGTGACGTCCCCGTCCTCCTCCAGGATCCGGAGGGAGGCCAGTCCCATCGTGAGGGCATCCGCGGGCCGCCCCTCGTCGATGTCGCTCTTCATGAGCAGCCAGGCGGAGGAAGCCTCGACGAAGTGGTGTCCGCAGGCCAGGGCCAGAGCGCCGGAATCCGTGAGCACGGCCCTGGCGTCGGCGGACCGGCCGGTCATCCGCAGCAGCATCCCGTGGATCATCAGGACCTCGGCCTCCAGCCAGGGCTGCCCGGACGTACGGGCCAGCTCGACGGACGCCTCGGCGAGCGCCGCACTGCCCGCTGCGCCCCCCAGCCCCTCGAACAGCGCGCGGTACGCCAGCGTCACGGCCTCCGTGACCAGGTCGCCCGCCTCCCGGGCATGCCCCGCAGCCTCCGCCGCCGACCGGGCCGCGGTCGCGAAGTCGCCCAGCAGATACGACAGGCTGCTCACCCCGACCAGGGCGCGGGCCCGCGGGCCCGGAGCCGCCTCCGGACACATGTCGAGGGCCGCCCTGAGCCAGCCGAGGCCTTCGGCGATGTGGCCCCACCGGTACCAGTACCGCTGCAAAGCACCGCCCAGCCGGAGCGCGTACGTCCCGTCACCGGCCAGCAGCGCGGACGTGAACGCCGCCCTGATCTCCGGCAGATCCCGGGTCGTCCGCTCCTGCGCCGGTCCCGCGTCCGCCCCCAGCATCAGCGGCTCGGTGGCCTCCGCGCGCCGCAGCACCCAGGCGCGGTGCGCGCTCTGGGCGGCGGTCAGGACCGTGGGGGCGGCTTTGCGTCGCCCGAACTCCTTCAGCGTCTCCAGCATTCGGTAGCGGCGGGGGCGGGTTCCGGGTTCGGTGGTGAGCAGGGATTTGCGTACGAGTGCGGTGAGTTCGGCGAGCACGGGGCCGCCGCCGACGGCTGTGGCGGCGTCGAGGTCGAATCCGCCGGCGAAGACGCTGAGCCGGTGGAAGAGGTCGCGTTCGCGGTGTCGGAGGAGTCGGTGGCTCCATTCGACGGTGGCCTGGAGCGCCTGGTGGCGTGTGGGGCCGGTCTCCGGGCCGCCGATCAGGACCGCGAACGGATCGTCCAGCGCTTGCGCGATCTGCTCCACCGCCAGCATGCGGCACTGGGCGGCGGCGAGTTCGATGGCGAGGGGCAGTCCGTCCACGCCCTGGCAGATCCGCTCGGCCGCGGCCAGCTCGTGCCCGTCCGGCACCCAGCCCGGAACGGCGGCCGCGGCCCGCGCCAGGAACAGCTCACGCGCCGAGTCGGCGGCGAGCGACCCCAGCTCGTACTCCACCTCACCCGGCACCCCGAGCGGTTCCCGGCTGGTGGCGAGGAGTCGCAGTCCGGAACAGTGCGAGAGCAGGTGCGCGACCGTCCGCGCGGCGGCCTCCAGGACATGCTCGCAGTTGTCCAGGACCAGCAGGACCCGCCGCGTGCCGAGGACCTGCGCCAGGCGTTCGGCGGTGGTGGCGTCGCGGAAGCCGAGGAGGTCGGCGATGCCGGCGACGAGCAGGGCCGGGTCGGGGTCCTCCAGGTCGGCGAGTTCGACCAGCCAGGGCCCGTCGTCGTCGTTGCGGGCGTGGGCGACCTCCAGCGCCAGCCGTGTCTTCCCGACCCCGCCCGGACCCGTCAGGGTCACCAGCCGATGCTCCTCCAGCAGGGAGGAGACACGATCGCGTTCCCGCTCCCTGCCCACGAACCCCGTGAGCGCGAAGGGCAGGTTGCGGCCGTGGCGGGCCGGGGAAGCGAGCTCGATGTCGACGGCAGAGGGGACGGGCGTGGCCGTCGTCTCGTCCTGTTCGAGGAGTGCGGCTTCGAGTCGGCGCAGGGAGGGGCCGGGGTCGACGCCGA
>NZ_JBIAMJ010000003.1:0-352202 GCF_042874035.1 Streptomyces sp. NPDC004284
AAGCCCCGTAAGGGGTGGAGCTGACCGGTACTAATAGGCCGAGGGCTTGTCCTCAGTTGCTCGCGTCCACTGTGTTAGTTCTGAAGCAACGAACACGCCCCCCCTTGTCGGGTGGTGCGGCGGTTCGTAACTTCATAGAGTTTCGGTGGTCATAGCGTTAGGGAAACGCCCGGTTACATTCCGAACCCGGAAGCTAAGCCTTTCAGCGCCGATGGTACTGCAGGGGGGACCCTGTGGGAGAGTAGGACGCCGCCGAACAATCATTGTGGGAAAGCCCCGCACCTTCTGGTGCGGGGCTTTTCTGCGTTTACGGTACGGATCCCCTTTCGTTCGGAGGGGTCCGCCGGTGCTCAGAGGCGGCCGGCTGCTTTCAGGGCGAGGTAGGCGTCCGCCAGGGCGGGGGCGAGGGTGTCGGGGGTGGCGTCGACGACCGTGACGCCGTGGCGCTGGAGCTGGTCCGCGGTGCGGGCGCGCTGGGACTGGGTCTGGGTGGCGGCGGCTGCCTCGTAGACGCCCTCGATCGTGCCGCGGGCCGTGGCCATGCGGGCGACGTGGGGATCGGCCACGGAGGCCACCAGGACCGTGTGGCGCTGGGCGAGCTGCGGGAGGACCGGGAGGAGGCCCTCCTCGATCGGGGCGGCGTCGAGGCCGGTCAGGAGGACGATCAGCGAGCGGCGGGGAGCGCGGGCGAGAGCGGTCGCGGCCAGGCCGCGGGCGTCGGTCTCCACCAGCTCGGGTTCCAGTGGGGCGAGGGCGTTGACCACGGCCGGCAGGACGTCGCCGGCGGAACGGCCCTGGACCTGTGCGCGGAGGCGGCGGTCGTAGGCCAGGAGGTCCACGCGGTCGCCGGCGCGGGAGGCGAGCGCGGTGAGGAGGAGAGCCGCGTCCATGGAGGCGTCCAGGCGGGGCACGTCGCCGACGCGGCCGGCCGAGGTGCGGCCGGTGTCGAGGACGATCAGGATGTGGCGGTCGCGCTCGGGGCGCCAGGTGCGGACCGCGACGGTGCTCTGGCGGGCCGTGGCCCGCCAGTCGATCGAGCGGGTGTCGTCGCCGGGTACGTACTCGCGGAGGCTGTCGAACTCCGTGCCCTCGCCGCGGGTGAGCACGCTGGTGCGGCCGTCGAGCTCGCGGAGCCGGGCCAGGCGCGACGGCAGGTGCTTGCGGCTGGTGAAGGGCGGCAGGACACGGACGGTCCAGGGGACCTCGTGGTGGCCCTGGCGGGCCGCGAGGCCGAGGGGACCGAACGAGCGGACCGTGATCCGCGCGGCGCTGCGGTCGCCGCGTCGGGTCGGACGCAGGCGCGTGGTCAGGCGGCGGCGCTCGCCGGCGGGGACGGTCAGCCGGTGGCGCGAGGAGTCCTGCTCGGTGCCGGGGAGCCAGCTGCTGGGCGGCCAGGCGTCGCGGAGCTGGGCGCGCAGACGGCGGCGGGACGGGTTCGTGACGGTGAGCTGGACCTCCGCCGCGTCACCGAGTCGAACGGATGTATCACCACTTCGGGTGAATTGGAGCGTTCGTACTGGTGCCGCCATGGCGTAGTCGCACAGAATTGCGAGGGAGAGGGGCGCGTTCACCGCCAGCATCCCCGCCCAGCTGGGGGCGAGGATGCCGACGGGGAGCGATCCGAGGGCGGCGAGCAGCGCGGTTCGTCCGGTGAGGGCCATGGGGCGCCGTTCTCAGCGGGGTACGGGGACGTGGGCGAGGATCGAGTTGATGACGGAGTCGGGGGTGACCCCCTCCATCTCGGCCTCGGGCCGCAGGTGGATGCGATGACGCAGGGTGGGGAGCGCGAGGGCCTTCACATCGTCCGGGGTGACGTAGTCCCGGCCGGTGAGCCAGGCCCAGGCGCGGGCGGTGGAGAGCAGGGCGGTGGCGCCTCGGGGGGAGACCCCGAGCGTGAGCGAGGGGGATTCACGCGTGGCACGACAGATATCGACGACATAGCCGGCGATCTCGGCGGAGACCGAGACCTTGGCGACGGCGGCCCGGGCCGCTTCGAGCTCGGCGGGGCCCGCGACGGGGCGGACGCCGGCGGCCTTCAGGTCGCGGGGGTCGAAGCCCTCGGCGTGACGGGTGAGGACATGGATCTCGTCGGCGCGTGAGGGCAGAGGGACCGTCAGCTTGAGGAGGAACCGGTCCAGTTGGGCTTCGGGGAGCGGGTAGGTGCCCTCGTACTCGACGGGGTTCTGGGTCGCGGCGACAAGGAACGGCTCCGGGAGGAGACGCGGGACTCCGTCGACCGTGACCTGGCGCTCTTCCATCGCCTCCAGGAGGGAGGACTGGGTCTTCGGGGGCGTGCGGTTGATCTCGTCGGCGAGCAGCAGGTTGGTGAAGACCGGGCCGGGCTGGAAGGAGAACTCGGAGGTCCGGGTGTCGTAGACCAGGGAGCCGGTGACGTCGCTCGGCATCAGGTCGGGGGTGAACTGGACGCGCTTGGTGTCGAGTTCGAGGGCGGCGGCCAGTGAGCGGACCAGGAGGGTCTTGGCGACTCCGGGGACGCCTTCGAGGAGGACGTGGCCCCGGCAGAGCAGGGCGACGACGAGACCGGTGACGGCGGGGTCCTGGCCGACCACGGCCTTCGCGATCTCGGTGCGCAGGGCCTCCAGGGAGGCGCGGGCGCTGTCCGATTCCGTGATGGTCTCGGGGGTCGGGGCGCTCATGAGGTGCGTACCTCTCTTTCGAGGGCGTCGAGTTGGTCCGCCAGGCGGATGAGGGTGGCGTCGTCGGCGGGAGCCGGGCCGAAGAGGAGGTCTCTGGGGTCCGCGGTGGTCTCGGGGAGACGTGCGGAGAGCGCGGGGAGGAGGCGGTCGGGGGAGTGGGCTTCCTGGACGGGGACGCCGAGCAGCGGGGCGATCCGGGTGCGGGTCGCGGTGCGCAGGACGGAGGCGGCGCGGTCGCGGGCGTTCGCCTTGCGGTACAGGCGGGCGCGGCCCTCGGTGGCCTCGGAGGCGCGGAGGGCGACGGGGAGGCGCTCGGTGATCAGGGGGCCGAGGCGGCGGCCGCGCCAGAGGGCGGCGAGCACGGCTGCGAGGGCGAGTTGGAGGGTGCCCCACAGCCAGCCGGAGGGGATGAGGGCGAGGAAGTTGCCCGTGGTGTCGTCGGCGGGGGTGTCGGCGGTGCCCGAGGTGTCGGAGAGGGAGGGGAGGTACCAGACGAGATGGGGCTGGGAGCCGAGGAGTTGCAGGGCCAGCGAGGCGTTGCCCCGTTGGTCGAGGCGGGAGTTGTAGAGGATGTCCGGCGAGCCGAGGAGGACGGTGTCCGTCGTGCCGGTTCCCGCGCCGGTGCCGGGGAGGAGGAGCAGGGTCGGGAGGCCGTCGGCGCGGTAGCAGGCTTCGGCGGTGGTGCCGGGGGAGGTCTCGTAGCGTTCGCCGCCGAGGTCGGCGCTGCCGGCTCGGGTGGCGGCCTCCAGGGTGCAGGAGGGGGCACGTTCCCTCACGGGGATGCTCGGGGCGCTGGTGACTCCCGGGGCCAGGGTGGAGAGGGAGGCGTGGCCGGCGCCGATGAGGACCGTGCGGCCGGTGGAGTTCTCCATGGCCGTGCGGAGTGTGGCCTGCTGGGTGTCCGTCAGCAGGTCGGGGGTGGTGACCAGGAGGGTGGTTCCGGTGTCCGTGGCCGTGGTGGCCTCGGCGAGGGTGGTGGCGAGGGTGACGGTGACGCCGCGGGCCTTGAGGAGTTCGGCGACGGCGCGGCTGCCGTGCGGGTCGGCGGAGCGCGGGTCGAGGGCGCCGTGGGCGTCGGTGGACCGGACCGTCGCGAGGACGAGGCCGCCGATCAGGACCAGGGCGAGGACGAGGGCCGCGCCGCGGGTGCGGGTCCACACCTGGCGGGCGGTGGGGGCGGTCGAGGTGGTGCCGGTGGCCGGGCGGCTCATGCGGGCGTCCCCGTGGAGGCGGTGTCGAGGGTGGGGCGGGTCCGCTCCAGAGCGGTGTCCAGGTCCTCTACGCGGCGGTACGCCGGTTCGTCGGCGGTGCGGCCGCCGTATGTGACGTCGTCGAAGGTGCGGGCCGCGAGGCGCAGGGCGTCCGCGTGGGAGGGGAGGGAGCGGCCGGCTTCGGCGGCGGCCTCGTCGGCGGTGCGGCCGGGGCGGGGTTCGAGGAGGGTGCGCTCTTCGAGGGAGCGGACGATGGCCCGCATCCGTTCCTGGACGGCCTCGTTCCAGCGGCCGGCGGAGGCGTGGCGGGCGGCGGCCGTGCGGTGGTCGCGGGCGGTGCGGGGGCCGTCCGCGAAGAGGGAGTCGCCGGTGGTGCCGGGCGACCGGTGCGGGGTGCCGAGGCGCCACCAGAGGGCGGCGGCGAGAGCGGCCACGACCAGGGCGATGACGACGAGGCCGAGGACGCCGCCCGGGGTGGCCCCCGACGCGGTGCCGAAGAGGTCGCCGAGCCACTCCCAGAAGCGGTCGAGGCCGCGCTGGAGGAGGTTCGGGTCGTTCTCGTGGTACCTCGGATCGGACAGCTCCCGCTCCGCCGCCTCGCGGGCGGGGACGCGGGAGATGTCCACCGGTACGTCGCCGTCGGCGCGCAGTCGTGCGAGTGCCGCGACCGTTCCCCCCGTGACCGTCACCGCATCAGCCGCCGACGGCGTCGGTGCCCGGGGTGGGGCCGTAGCCGGGGAGGCCCGCGGCCCGGGCCAGTTCGAGGTCCAGGGCTTCGCGGCGGATGCGCTGGTCCACGTAGAGGAGGACGATCACGCCGGCCGAGATCGGGTAGGTGATCGCGCTGGTGATCACTCCGCCGATGCCCGTGACGATCAGGAACGGCCAGCCGAAGGTGGTGGACGTGCCGGCGAGCAGGCCGGAGAAGCCGTCGCTGTCGACCACGAAGCCGATGATCATGAACGGGATCTCGATGATCATGGCGAAGAGGGAGAGCAGCAGCTGGGTCAGGACGGTGATGCCGAAGATCCGCCACCACGAGCCCCGCACCAGCTTCGCCGAGCGCTTCAGCGACTGGACGACGCCCTGGCGCTCCAGCATCAGGGCGGGGGACGAGAGGCTGAAGCGGATCAGCAGCCAGACGACCGCCACGAGGGCGCCGAGACTACCGATCAGGGTGAGGGCCACGCCCGCGCCGCCGCCGATCAGGAGCCCGGGGAGCAGACCGACGGTCACGACGGCGACGGCCCCCGCCGTGATCAGCAGGGTGAGGCCGAGCAGCTTGAGCAGGCGCGGGCGGGCCTCCTGCCAGGCGGAGCCCAGCGAGACCGGGCGGCCGAGGACCGCGCGGCTGATGACGACGGTCAGCAGGGCGGCGCTCACGAGCGAGGCCATGATCGTCACGAGGAGGGCCGGGCCCAGGCCGATGAAGGAGGACTGGAGCGAGTCGAGGGTCTGTTCCAGCTGCTCGGCGGGAGTGGCGTCCGGGTGGATCTCCGGGGTCGTCGGCACGAGGTACCGCTGGGCCAGGATGTTGCCGATCTGGGAGATCACCGCGACCGTGACCGAGATGGCGAGGACCGTGCGCCAGTAGGCGCGGAGGGTCTTCACCGCGCCGTCGAGGATCTCGCCCATGCCCATCGGGCGCAGCGGGATGACTCCGGGCTGGGCGGCCGGAGGCCTGCCCCAGCTGACGTTCGGCGGCGGGGGTCCCCAGTTCTGGCCGGGGCCGGGGGGCGGCGTCCGGTCGGTGGGCGGGGACCACTGGCCGGCGGGCGGCTGGTCCTTGGACCACTGGGCGGCGGAGCCGTTCGCGTCGGCCGGGGCCGGGGACGCGGGGACCCCCGAGCCGTCCTGGCCGTCGGAGGGGGCGGATCCGGGCGAGGTCCAGCCCGGAGTGTCGTTCACGGTCGTCCACCTCGGATGAATGGTCGCGGTGCCGGATCGGCGAACCGGCTCGGTCACGGCGGCCGACACCTGACACGGCGGCGGGCCGGGTGCCATCGTGCCACGCGGGGCCCGCCCGTGGGCCTGAGCCCGGATCTCCTTCGTACCTTTGTCCGGACCTTCAATGTGCGAGCGGCAGGCGGCACACTGTGCGGATGCCCGAGCAGGTCGCGCGAAACCGTGCGCCGCCGGGCCGAGCGGGCCGTTCTCCTCGGGAGCGCGGCCCGGGCAGGGGGAGGGGCTGTGGGACAGGTCACGGCAGGTAACGATTGGCTAATGGGATGATGTCGATATGAAGGGACGCGTTCTTGTCGTCGACGACGACACCGCACTGGCCGAGATGCTCGGCATCGTGCTGCGGGGTGAAGGGTTCGAGCCGTCGTTCGTCGCGGACGGAGACAAGGCGCTGGCCGCCTTCAGAGAGGCCAAGCCCGACCTGGTGCTGCTGGACCTGATGCTGCCCGGGAGGGACGGCATCGAGGTGTGCCGGCTCATCCGGGCCGAGTCCGGTGTGCCCATCGTCATGCTCACGGCCAAGAGCGACACCGTCGACGTGGTCGTGGGTCTGGAGTCCGGCGCCGACGACTACATCGTGAAGCCGTTCAAGCCGAAGGAGCTCGTCGCCCGTATCCGGGCGCGGCTGCGGAGGACCGAGGAGCCGGCTCCCGAGCAGCTCACGATCGGCGACCTGGTCATCGACGTGGCCGGGCACTCCGTGAAGCGCGAGGGCCAGTCCATCGCGCTGACCCCGCTGGAGTTCGACCTGCTCGTCGCGCTGGCGCGCAAGCCGTGGCAGGTCTTCACCCGCGAGGTCCTGCTCGAGCAGGTCTGGGGCTACCGGCACGCGGCCGACACCCGGCTGGTGAACGTGCACGTCCAGCGACTGCGCTCGAAGGTCGAGAAGGACCCCGAGCGCCCGGAGATCGTGGTGACCGTCCGCGGTGTCGGTTACAAGGCGGGACCGAGCTGACATGAGTGGAGGCGGTGCTGCTCCGAAGCCCGGGGATCCGGGAGTCCGTACGGGGCGGACTGCCGGACCGGGGCGGGGGGGCTCGCGATTCGGCCGTCTGCTCCGCAGCAGAGCGGTCCTGCGGCTCTTCGCGCGCTGGGTCCGCCGGCCGCTGCTGCCCACCGTGCGGCTGTGGCGGCGGAACATCCAGCTGAGGATCGTCGCGGGCACCCTGCTCATGTCCCTCGGAGTGGTGCTGCTGCTCGGCATCGTCGTCATCGGGCAGGTCCGCAACGGCCTGCTCGAGGCCAAGGAGAAGGCCGCCCAGAGCCAGGCCGCCGGGGGGTTCTCCGCCGCCCAGGACCGGGCGGCGACCACCCCCTCGGCGCCCGGACAGCAGGACGGCGGACGCACCGGCGCCTCCGTGAACTGGCGCTCCACGCTGGTCGAGCAGCTCGCCAGCGGCGGCCAGAGCGCCTTCAACGTGGTCGCGCTCTCCCTCGACACCGGGGACACCGCGAGCCGCGGCGCCCGCGCCTCCGGCGAGGTCGACCCGACCACGAGCATCCCCGCGGACCTGCGGCACTGGGTCGCCCAGGGGACGGGCACCCTCCAGAAGTTCACGCGCATCCACTACACCAGCGGCAAGGCGTCCGAGCCGGGCCTGGTGATCGGCAAGCGGCTGAACGACGCCGACGGCGACCAGTACGAGCTGTACTACCTCTTCCCGCTGACCCAGGAGGAGGACTCCCTCACCCTGGTCAAGGGCACCCTGGCGACCGCCGGGCTCTTCGTCGTCGTCCTGCTCGGCGCCATCGCCTGGCTCATGGTGCGCCAGGTCGTCACGCCCGTGCGGATGGCCGCCGGGATCGCCGAGCGGCTCTCCGCGGGCCGCCTCCAGGAACGGATGAAGGTCACCGGCGAGGACGACATCGCCCGGCTCGGCGAGGCCTTCAACAAGATGGCCTCCAACCTCCAGCTGAAGATCCAGCAGCTGGAGGAGCTGTCGCGGCTGCAGCGGCGGTTCGTCTCCGACGTCTCGCACGAGCTGCGCACCCCGCTGACCACGGTCCGGATGGCCGCCGACGTCATCCACGAGGCCCGCGTCGACTTCGACCCGATCACCGCCCGCTCCGCCGAGCTCCTCGGCGACCAGCTCGACCGTTTCGAGTCGCTGCTCTCCGACCTCCTGGAGATCAGCCGCTTCGACGCGGGCGCGGCCGCCCTGGAGGCCGAGCCGATAGACCTGCGCCAGGTCGTGCGCCGGGTCATCGGCGGCGCCGAACCCCTCGCCGAGCGCAAGGGCACCCGGATCGTGGTCGTCGGCGACCAGCAGCCCGTGGTGGCCGAGGCGGACGCCCGCCGGGTCGAGCGGGTGCTGCGCAACCTCGTCGTCAACGCCGTCGAGCACGGCGAGGGCCGGGACGTCGTCGTGAAGCTCGCCGCCGCAGGCGGGGCCGTCGCCGTCGCCGTCCGCGACTACGGCGTCGGACTCAAGCCGGGCGAGGCCACCCGGGTCTTCAACCGCTTCTGGCGCGCCGACCCGGCACGCGCGCGTACGACCGGCGGTACCGGCCTCGGCCTGTCCATCGCCGTCGAGGACGCGCGGCTGCACGGCGGCTGGCTCCAGGCCTGGGGCGAGCCCGGCGGCGGTTCGCAGTTCCGGCTCACCCTGCCGCGCACCGCGGACGAGCCGCTGCGGGGCTCCCCGATCCCGCTGGAGCCCGAGGACTCCCGCCGCAACCGCGAGCAGGCCGCCGCCGGGCGCGCCCAGGAGAACGCCCGCCTCGCGGCGGTGCCGGCGCAGCCCGCCGGGGACCGGCCGGCGCTCCCCGTACCGCCGAGGCTGCCCGCGCCCCCGCGGGCGACCGTCGACCCGACGGCGCTGCCCGGCAGCGGCGCCCGGGTCGTGGCGCGAGCGGCGACGGACGGCGACGGCGGGGCGGGCACGGCCGGTGCGAACGGGAACCTGGAGCGGGAGGACGGAACACGTGGGCGCTGACTCCCGAGCGGAGCACGCGGGGCGGGGACGGAGCACACGCGCGGTGGTCCTCGCCGCGTGCGGCGGGATCCTGATCACCGGATGCGCGACGATGCCCGACAGCGGGGACGTGTCGGCGGTGAAGGGAGCGGGCACCGGCGACTCGCAGGTGCGGGTCTACGCCGTCGCCCCCCGCGAGAACGCGGACCCGGACGAGATCGTCGACGGCTTCCTCGAAGCCATGACCAGTGACGACCCCGGCTTCGCCACCGCCCGCAAGTACCTCACGAAGAAGGCCGCGCAGAACTGGAAGCCGGAGCAGAGCATCACCGTGCTCTCCACCGCCCCCAACCGCGAGCAGGCCGACCGCAACGCCGACCCCGACAACCAGGGGCGCGCCTTCCCGCTCTCCGGCCGGAAGATCGCGACCGTGGACGCCCGCCACGCCTACCAGCCGAACAGCCCCGCCGACTACCTGCAGTCGATCCACGTCGTGCAGCAGCCGGCGGCGAACGGCAAGGGCAAGGAGTGGCGCATCGACAGCCTTCCGCCCGGGCTGATCCTCGGTGAGGCCGACTTCCTCCGCAACTACCGGTCGGTCAACAAGTACTACTTCGCCTCCGGGGAGGACTGGGTCGTCGCGGATCCCGTCTACATCCGGCAGCGGCAGGACCCCGTCACCCGGATGGATCCGGTGACGCAGACGGTCAGGGCGCTGCTCGAAGGCCCGACGAACTGGCTGAAGCCCGCCGTCGACTCGCAGTTCCCCTCCGGTACGGAGCTGAAGAGCGGCGTCACCACCCTGGCCACGGACGACCAGTCCACGCTGCGGGTGCCGCTCAACGGCAAGGCGGACCGGGCCAGTGGTGAGGCGTGCCGGCGGATGGCGGCGCAGTTGCTGTTCACGCTGCGCGACCTGACCTCCGTCAACGTCGAGCAGGTCGAGCTCCTCGGGTCGAGGGAGCAGTCGCTGTGCCGACTGGGCCGGGGGCAGGCGGCCGAGTTCGCGGCGGTGCGGGACACCGACCGCGAGGAGCACCCGTACTTCGTCGACGAGCACGGCAAGCTGATGACGCTCCTGGTCGGCGGCAAGGAGGCCAGTGAGCCGCTGGAGGTGCCCGGGCCGTTCGGCAAGGGCACGGTGCCGCTCCGCTCGGTCGCCGTCGACCGGGGCGAGACCCGGGCCGCCGGGGTCGGGCAGGCCGGCCGCGAGCTGCTCGTCTCCTCCATCACCACCGAACAGGACGCGCCGCCGCCGGTCCTGACCAGCAAGGCCGCCCGGCCCGACGACCGGCTGTCCGCGCCCAGCTGGGACGGCAGGGACGACCTGTGGGTCGCCGACCGCGACCCCGCCGCACCCCAGCTGTGGATGATCCCGGACGGCACCGGTCACCCCGTCAAGGTCCATACGCCACCAGGGCTGGGGGACGACAGCCGCATCGAGTCCCTCCGGGTCTCCGCCGACGGGGTGAGGATCGCCCTGGTGGTCACGCGGGGCGAGCACACCACCCTGCAGATCGGCCGGATCCAGCGGCAGACGACGGACGGGGAACCGGTCGTCTCCGTCCTGGACCTCCAGTCCGCCGCTGCCCGGATGGAGTCGGTCACGGCCGTCTCCTGGGCGGGGCCGAGCCGGCTCGTCGTGGTCGGCAAGGAGGCCGGCGGCGTCCAGCAGATCCGCTACCTCCAGACCGACGGCTCGACCTCGACGACCTCGGTGCTCCCCGGTCTGAACGGGGTCACCTCGGTGGCCGCGCCGCACACGGACAAGTCGCCTGTGGTGGCCCACTCCGGCGACGACGGCATCGTCCGGCTGGCACCACCCGGGACGAACTGGCAGCCGATGGCCAAGAAGGGCTTCTCGCCGGTCTACCCCGGCTAGGGCCGGTCGATCCCCGGCCAGGCCCGTCCGGTGGATCGGGGCCGGACGGGCGCCGGGGCGCCATCGGGCCTCGGCGCGCCGGCGTACCTGACGTACTTCGGGGGCCGGCGGGTTTTCCACAGGGGTGGCCGGGAGGCGTCCGGGGGCGCACAGTGGAGCCATGCGGGGGTGGTGGCGCGAGATCGCCGGGCTGGTGCTGCCGGTCGCCTGCGGGGGCTGCGGCAGACCGCGGACGGAGTTGTGCCCGGCCTGCGCGGACGCGCTCGCCGGGACGGGACCGCGCAGGGTGCGGCCCGCGCCCGAGCCCGCCGGGCTGCCCGCCGTCCATGCCGTCGCGCCCTATGCCGACGCCGTACGGGAACTGCTCCTCGCCCACAAGGAACGCGGGGCGCTCACGCTCGCCGGGCCCCTGGGCGGTGCCCTCGCCGGGGCCGTGGCGGCCGCTGCCGGGCCCTGGGCGGGGCCCGCGGACGGACCGCTGCTCCTCGTACCGGTGCCGTCCTCGCGGCGGTCCGTACGGGCGCGTGGCCATGATCCGACGCGGCGGATCGCGCTGGCCGCGGCGGCCCGGCTGCGGCGCGCGGGAAGGCCGGCGCGGGTCGTGCCCGTGCTGCGGCAGCGGCGGTACGTGGCCGACCAGGCGGGCCTCGGGGCGCGTGGACGCCTCGCGAACCTGGCCGGGGCGCTGGAGGTCGTGCCGGGCGGTGCGCGGCTGCTGACGGCGGGACGGGTGGTTCTCGTGGACGACCTGATGACCACGGGCGCCTCGCTCGCGGAGGCGGCGCGCGCCCTCGGAGCCGTACACCTTCCGTTCATTCCTGGAATACCGCACGGCTTACCGGCCGGTTCGACGCAGCACGAAATCGAACAGCTGGCGGCGGCTGTGATCGCATCCTCTCCCGCCTCGTTCGAAATAAACCGGAACTCGCTGGAAACTTCGATCGTTGCAGGTGGTGAGAGGTGAAAGCACCCGTACGGAGGTATGTCGCGGTAGCGGGTGCCGACACCCGTCCGAAGGGGCTATGTTCGGTTGTGAGGAATGGCGAATGCCATCGCCTCGCCGAATACATGGTTGCGCCTACAGGACAGGAGTTCAGGGCGAATTAACCTCTTGTCGATGGGGTGGAGATCTTGTCGACTGGGGAGGAGGAGGGCGAGTCGCCAAGTCCGAGCTCCGGTGACCACCGGAGCTGGTGCAAAGGGAGATGCCCTGCGGCCAAGGAGCCGATCAGGGCGATCCGGGAACGGAGTTCTGCGTGGACATCGTCGTCAAGGGCCGCAAGACCGAGGTGCCCGAGCGGTTCCGCAAGCACGTGGCCGAGAAGCTGAACCTGGAGAAGATCCAGAAGCTCGACGGCAAGGTGATCAGCCTCGACGTCGAGGTGTCCAAGGAGACCAACCCGCGGCAGGCCGACCGGTCCGACCGCGTGGAGATCACCGTCCATTCCCGAGGCCCGGTGATCCGGGCGGAAGCTGCGGCCGGCGACCCGTACGCAGCGCTCGACCTCGCCCACGGCAAGCTCGAGGCGCGACTGCGCAAGCAGCACGACAAGCGGTACACCCGCCGTGGCAACGGCCGGCTGTCCGCGGCGGAGGTGGGGGACGTGGTGCCCGGCGCCGCCCAGCTCAACGGAGATGGCCAACTGGCCGCCGACGAGACCGACAAGGTGCCCACCACGATGATGGGTTCCATCGAGGTCCAGGGCGAAGGCCCCCTCGTGGTCCGCGAGAAGAACCACCGGGCCGCACCCATGACGCTCGATCAGGCGCTCTACGAGATGGAGCTGGTCGGGCACGACTTCTACCTCTTCGTCGACTACGAAACCAAGCAGCCGAGCGTCGTCTACCGGCGACACGCCTACGACTACGGCGTCATCCACCTGGAGAGCGACCCGCTCGCCGAGGGCGGCGGCGCCGGCGGTGCGCTCGGCGGCTGACCGCCGCCCCCGTACCGCCTCCGAACTGAGGTGTCCCTCTCGGTGCCCCTGGAGCGCACTGCGCGCCCCCAGGGGCACCCCCGTGCGTCCGCGGATCACCCCGTCACCGCCCGGGCATGAAATCATGGCGTGCACGCCAACCGGTGCTGAGTGAGTACGGGTTGGAGGACCGGAAACGAATTCAGGCCACGGCCTTCAGGGGGAGGAACGATGGCGGACAGCTTCGGGCCGGTGCTCAGCGGGCGCGAGCACGGTGCCGCGGTCCCGGAGGGATCGGAATCGGAATCGGACGGCGGCGCATTCCGCAAGGAGCCGATCCGGGTCCTCGTCGTGGACGACCACGCCCTCTTCCGCCGCGGACTGGAGATCGTCCTCGCCCAGGAGGAGGACATCCAGGTCGTCGGCGAGGCCGGTGACGGCGCGGAGGCCGTCGACAAGGCCGCCGACCTGCTGCCCGACATCGTCCTGATGGACGTACGGATGCCCCGGCGCGGCGGCATCGAGGCGTGCACCTCCATCAAGGAGGTGGCCCCCAGCGCGAAGATCATCATGCTGACGATCAGCGACGAGGAGGCCGACCTCTACGAAGCGATCAAGGCGGGGGCCACCGGCTACCTCCTCAAGGAGATCTCCACCGACGAGGTCGCCACCGCGATCCGCGCCGTCGCGGACGGGCAGTCGCAGATCAGCCCGTCGATGGCGTCGAAGCTGCTCACCGAGTTCAAGTCGATGATCCAGCGCACCGACGAGCGCCGGCTCGTGCCCGCGCCCCGGCTGACCGACCGCGAGCTGGAGGTCCTCAAGCTCGTCGCGACCGGGATGAACAACCGGGACATCGCCAAGGAGCTGTTCATCTCCGAGAACACGGTGAAGAACCACGTCCGGAACATCCTGGAGAAGCTGCAGCTGCACTCCCGGATGGAAGCCGTGGTGTACGCGATGCGGGAGAAGATCCTCGAAATCCGCTGACGCCCCTGCCGGGGGTCCGGGGGTCGTCCCCCGGGGGATGCAGTGCGATGCGGGAGAAGATCCTCGAAATACGGTGAGCCGGTGAGCCGGTGAGTCGCTGAGCCGGTGGGCCGACGGGCCGGGGCGTCAGCGGCGGTCGTGGCTGTGGGTCAGTGCCGCCGTGAGCGGTCCGCGCAGTTCCTCCGGGTCCACGCGCTCCAGGCGCACGTCCGTGCAGCCCACCCAGGTCGCCGCCTCGACGAGGGCCCGCGCGATCGGTTCCACCGCCTTCGGGCCGTCGAGCGACACCTGCTTGGCCACCAGCGTCGCGCCCTCCCGCGCCGGGTCCACCCGGCCCACCAGGCGGCCTCCGGAGAGGACCGGCATCGCGAAGTAGCCGTGGACCCGCTTCTGCTTCGGCACGTACGCCTCCAGGCGGTGCGTGAAGCCGAAGATCCGCTCCGTGCGCGCCCGCTCCCAGACCAGCGAGTCGAAGGGCGAGAGCAGCGTCGTGCGGTGCCGGCCGCGCGGCTCCGTCGCCAGCGCCGCCGGGTCCGCCCAGGCCGGCTTCCCCCAGCCCGCCACCGTCACCGGCACCAGGCC
This sequence comes from Streptomyces sp. NPDC004284, assembly GCF_042874035.1. Classification (NCBI taxonomy): domain Bacteria; kingdom Bacillati; phylum Actinomycetota; class Actinomycetes; order Kitasatosporales; family Streptomycetaceae; genus Streptomyces; species Streptomyces sp. NPDC004284. The sequence goes on from NZ_JBIAMJ010000003.1 coordinate 14,116, forward strand.
CGCGGCCTCCACCACCGCGTCGAACTGCTCGCCCTTGATCCGGTGGTAGTCGGCGATGTCCGCGCGCGTGCCCACGCCGAGCGCCTCGCCGGCCTGGCGCACCAGGCGCCGCACGCACTCGGTGTCGTCCAGGTCGTCATGGAGCAGCGCCTGCGGGATCGCCCGCTCGGCCAGGTCGTACACCCGCTTCCAGCCGCGCCGCTCCGTCACGACGACCTCGCCGTACATCAGGGCCCGCTCGACGGCGACCTTGCTGTCCGACCAGTCCCACCACTCGCCCTTGTTCTTCGCGCCGCCCAGCTCCGTCGCCGTCAGCGGGCCCTGGTCCCGCAGCTGGTCGATCACCTTGTCGTACGCCCCGGCCGACAGCTCGTGGCCCCAGTGCGGGCGGTCGCGGTAGGCGCGCCGGCGGAAGGCGAAGTGCGGCCACTCCTCGACGGGCAGGACGCAGGCGGCGTGCGACCAGTACTCGAAGGCGTGGGCCCCGGTCCAGTACGCCTCCTCCACCGCCGGGCGGCCCACGGCCCCCAGGCGCGCGTACGGAATGAGCTCGTGCGAGCGGGCCAGGACGGAGATGGTGTCCAGCTGGACCTGGCCGAGCGACCGGAGGACCCCGCGCACCCCGGCCCTGCGGTCCGGCGCGCCCAGGAACCCCTGGGCACGCAGGGCGATCCTGCGGGCTTCGTCGGCGGACAGTTCGGCGGCGGGGCGCGGCGCAGTCGTCATGGACCGCACCCTAGGCCCCGGCACTGACAGGGCACTCCTCAGTGGGGTGCCGGGAGGTACGGCAGGGGGCTCGGCAGGCCGAAGTCGGAGGGGAGCAGGGCGCCGACCCAGGCGTCCCGGAGCGTGCCCTTGTTCGCGAGCCCGGCGCGCTGGACGCCCTCGACGACGAAGCCGGCCCGCTCGGCCACCGTGCGCGAGCCGGCGTTGCCGACCTCGGCGCGCCAGATCAGGCGGGTGCAGCCGAGCCCGGTGAAGGCCCAGTGGGCGAGCGCCCGGACGATCTCCGTCATGTAGCCGGAGCCGCGATGCTCCTTCGCCATCCAGTAGCCGATCTCCCAGACGCCCGGGCCGCGGCTCATCAGACTGGCGGCGGCGAGCAGCGGGCCGCCCTCCACGGGTTCGGCGGCGAAGGTGTACTCGGTGTCCTCCCGCCAGCCGTCCGGGACCAGCCGGTGCACGAAGAACTCGGCATCCTCACGCCGGTAGGGGTCCGGGACGGTCGTCCAGCGGCGGATGTCGGGGTCCTGGCAGACGGCGTGCACCCTGTCGAGGTCCTCGGGGACGAAGCTCCGCAGCCGCAGGCGGTCGGTGGTGAGGATGATGGGATCCATGCCGGGATTGTGCTGACCACGCGCACCGGAAGCGAACACTTTTCGGATGGGGCGGCACCTTCCGCCCACCTCGTGCGTTCTCCATACGGGCGGACGTACGGCTCCGGTACTGCGGGCCTCCCTGCGCAAGGGCTGTCTCGCTTACGATGGCCGTTGCGGTGGGGACCACCTGCCGTGCCCGCGCTCGCGTCCATCACAAGACCCAGTGCCAGGCCCGACCGGCAAGGAGACCAGCCTCAGTGTCCGTCTTCAACAAGCTCATGCGTGCAGGCGAAGGCAAGATCCTGCGCAAACTGCACCGCATCGCGGACCAGGTCAACTCCATCGAAGAGGACTTCGTCAACCTCTCCGACGCCGACCTGCGGGCGCTCACCGAGGAGTACAAGCAGCGGTACGCCGACGGCGAGAGCCTCGACGACCTGATGCCGGAGGCCTTCGCGACCGTCCGCGAGGCCGCCAAGCGTGTCCTCGGCCAGCGCCACTACGACGTCCAGCTGATGGGCGGCGCCGCCCTGCACCTCGGCCACGTCGCGGAGATGAAGACCGGTGAGGGCAAGACCCTCGTCGGCACCCTCCCGGCGTACCTCAACGCGCTCTCCGGCAAGGGCGTGCACCTGATCACGGTCAACGACTACCTGGCCGAGCGCGACTCCGAGATGATGGGCCGCGTCCACAAGTTCCTCGGCCTGACCGTCGGCTGCATCCTGGCCAACATGACGCCGGCCCAGCGCCGTGAGCAGTACGCCTGCGACATCACGTACGGCACGAACAACGAGTTCGGCTTCGACTACCTCCGCGACAACATGGCGTGGTCCCAGGACGAGCTCGTCCAGCGCGGCCACAACTACGCCTGTGTCGACGAGGTCGACTCCATCCTCGTCGACGAGGCCCGTACGCCGCTGATCATCTCCGGCCCGGCCGACCAGGCGACGAAGTGGTACGGCGACTTCGCCAAGCTCGTCACCCGGCTGAGCAAGGGCGAGCCCGGCAACCCGCTCAAGGGCATCGAGGAGACCGGCGACTACGAGGTCGACGAGAAGAAGCGCACCGTCGCCATCCACGAGGCGGGCGTCGCCAAGGTCGAGGACTGGCTGGGCATCGACAACCTCTACGAGTCGGTGAACACCCCGCTCGTCGGCTACCTGAACAACGCCATCAAGGCGAAGGAACTGTTCAAGAAGGACAAGGACTACGTCGTCATGGACGGCGAAGTCATGATCGTCGACGAGCACACCGGCCGTATCCTCGCCGGCCGCCGCTACAACGAGGGCATGCACCAGGCGATCGAGGCGAAGGAGGGGGTGCCGATCAAGGACGAGAACCAGACCCTCGCCACGATCACCCTCCAGAACTTCTTCCGCCTCTACGACAAGCTCTCCGGCATGACCGGTACGGCCATGACCGAGGCCGCCGAGTTCCACCAGATCTACAAGCTCGGCGTCGTCCCGATCCCGACGAACCGGCCGATGCAGCGCAAGGACCAGTCCGACCTGATCTACCGGACCGAGGTCGCCAAGTTCGCCGCCGTCGTCGACGACATCGCGGAGAAGCACGAGAAGGGCCAGCCGGTCCTCGTCGGCACGACCTCCGTCGAGAAGTCCGAGTACCTCTCGCAGCAGCTCGCCAAGCGCGGCATCCCGCACGAGGTCCTCAACGCCAAGCACCACGAGCGCGAGGCCACGATCGTCGCCCAGGCCGGCCGCCGCGGCGCCGTCACCGTCGCCACGAACATGGCCGGCCGCGGTACGGACATCAAGCTCGGCGGCAACCCGGACGACCTCGCCGAGGCCGAGCTGCGCCAGGCGGGCCTGGACCCGGTCGAGCACGTCGAGGAGTGGGCCGCGGCCCTGCCCGGCGCCCTGGAGCGCGCCGAGAAGGCCGTGAAGGCGGAGTTCGAGGAGGTCAAGGACCTCGGCGGTCTGTACGTCCTCGGCACCGAGCGCCACGAGTCGCGCCGCATCGACAACCAGCTGCGCGGTCGTTCCGGCCGTCAGGGCGACCCGGGCGAGTCCCGCTTCTACCTCTCGCTCGGCGACGACCTGATGCGTCTGTTCAAGGCGCAGATGGTCGAGCGCGTGATGGCCATGGCCAACGTGCCGGACGACGTGCCGATCGAGAACAAGATGGTCACCCGTGCCATCGCCTCCGCCCAGTCGCAGGTCGAGACCCAGAACTTCGAGACCCGTAAGAACGTCCTGAAGTACGACGAGGTCCTCAACCGGCAGCGCGAGGTCATCTACGGCGAGCGCCGCCGCGTCCTGGAGGGCGAGGACCTGCACGAGCAGGTGCAGCACTTCATGGACGACACGATCGACGACTACATCCGCCAGGAGACCGCCGAGGGCTTCGCGGAGGAGTGGGACCTCGACCGCCTGTGGAACGCGTTCAAGCAGCTCTACCCGGTGAAGGTCACCGTGGAGGAGCTGGAGGACGCGGCCGGTGACCGGGCGGGCATCACCGCCGAGTTCATCGCCGAGTCCATCAAGGACGACATCCACGAGCAGTACGAGACGCGCGAGAAGCAGCTCGGCGCGGACATCATGCGCGAGCTGGAGCGGCGCGTGGTCCTCTCCGTGCTCGACCGCAAGTGGCGCGAGCACCTCTACGAGATGGACTACCTCCAGGAGGGCATCGGCCTGCGCGCCATGGCGCAGAAGGACCCGCTGGTCGAGTACCAGCGCGAGGGCTTCGACATGTTCACCGCCATGATGGAGGGCATCAAGGAGGAGTCCGTCGGCTACCTGTTCAACCTGGAGGTCCAGGTCGAGCAGCAGGTCGAGGAGGTCCCGGTGCAGGCGAGCGCGCCGTCGCTCGACAAGGAGGACGCCGTTCCGGCGGCCGCCGGGCGGCCGGAGATCCGCGCCAAGGGGCTCGACGCCCCGCAGCGTCCGGACCGGCTGCACTTCTCCGCGCCGACCGTGGACGGGGACGGCGGTGTCGTCGAGGGCGACTTCGGCTCCGACGACCTCGACTCCGGCGACGGGCTGACCCGCGCGGAGCGGCGCAAGGCGCAGAAGAACGCGGGCGGCGGGCGTCGCCGCAAGAAGTGACGTCCTGAGCTTCTGAGGACGTGAAGGGGCCGGTCGCCCGGGAGGGCGGCCGGCCCCTTCGTCATGGGTGGCGGGCGGCCGAGCCGAGGCCGTCCAGCTCCACGGCGGCGCAGCGCCAGCGCTGGTCCTCGCCGCGCTCCAGACGGAACGCCATGGCCCGCACGCGGGCGCCCGTCGCGATGGTCGCGAAGGCCTCGACGGCTGATTGCGGGGTGTGCACCTGGATCGCGCAGCCGCGCAGGACCGGGCGGGGGCCGAAGGAACGCAGGGGCGTCTCCGGGGCGAGCCGGACGAGCTGCTCGTACGCCTCGCCGACGGTGTGGCCGAGCATCCAGTGGACGGGCCGCTCCCCGCTGAGCACGGCGAGCAGGCGCTCGGCGAAGACGGTGTGCGGGGGAAGCGTGCGGGTGCGGCCGTCCTGGGCCGGCGTACGGGGGCGGGTGCCGGCGGGGCCGTGGGGCCGGGCTCCGGCGGAGCCCCGCGGGCGCGTGCCGGCGGGGCCTCCCGGGGCCGTGCGGGGGCGGGGACGGGGTCGGGGGAGCGGGGAGGGCGTGGTGGTGAGCGTGGCGTTCATGGCGGACCCCTGTCGTTGCGTAACCGGGTGGTACCAGTCGGTAACTTTCCTTGGGGGATCTTGTACGGGGGGACTCGGAGGCCCCGCAAGGAGCTCGCCGCGGCGGGAGGTTCCCGAAAACGGATCACCTATCAGGGTGACGCGGACGGAAATCGGTTCTCCGGCGGCTCGACGGGCGGCCTTCCGCGGTGGACGGACGGCGAGTCCGGCCCGCCACCCCGAAGGGGGACTCCGCACGTATCCTGAGGGCCTCTCCGTCTACGAAAGCGGCCTGCCATGCGCGTCTACGTCCCCCTGACCCTCCCCGGTCTCGCACAGGCGCACAAGGCGGGCGAGCTGGGCCCCGGCCCGCTGACCGCCTACGCCGTCACCCCCGCGCTGCGCGAGTGGTACGTCTCCGACGACATCGAGGAACTGGAGTACGCGGCGCTCAACCGGGCCGCGTCCGCCTCCCTGCGGCTCCTCGCCGGCGACCCCGAGGCGCCCCGGCGCCGGATCGTCGTCGCCGTCGACGTGGCCGACAAGGACGCGACCGTCGACCCCGACGGCGGGCTCACCGTCGCCTCCATCGGCGAGGTCCGCATCGCCGGAGCCGTACCGCTGGCCAAGGCCGCGGCCGTGCACGCCGACGCGGACGACGCCGAGACGGACGTCGCGGCGGCGGCGGACGCGCTCGGCGCGGCGGACCAGGGCGACGACGACGCCCAGTTCGTGGTGGACGGGGCCGAGGACCACGAGCTGCTGTGGTTCGGCGTGCAGGAGATCTCCTCCCTGCTCGGCTGAGCCGGCGGGTACCGTCTTTCCATGGGGAAGCACGGAAAACACCTGGTCTGGGACTGGAACGGCACACTGCTCGACGACATCGGCGCGGTGATCGGCGCGACGAACGCGGCCTTCACCGAGCTCGGGCTCGCAACGATCACGCTCGAGCAGTACCGCGAGCTGTACACGGTGCCGGTGCCGAAGTTCTACGAGCGGCTCATGGGGCGGCTGCCCACGGACGAGGAGTGGACCGTCATGGACGGGGCCTTCCACCGGCACTACTGGGAGCGGGCCGAGTCGTGCGTGCTCACCGCCGGGGCGGCGGAGCTGCTCGCCGCGCGGCAGGAGTCCGGGTTCACGCAGTCGCTGCTGTCGCTCGCGTCGCACGCCGACCTGATACCGCTCGTGCGGCGGTACGGGATCGCCGAGCGGTTCGTCCGCATGGACGGGCGCGCGGACGCGTCGACGGACGGGAAGTCCGGGCACATGGTGCGGCACCTGGCCGCGCTCGCCGTCTCGGCCGAGCGGGTCGTCGTCATCGGCGACGCCGCCGATGACGCGATCGCGGCGGCGCACGTGGGCGCGCGGGCGGTGCTGTACACCGGCGGGTCGCACAGCCGGGCGTCGCTGGAGCGGGTGGGGGTGCCCGTGGTGGACTCCCTGGAAGAGGCCGTGGCCGTCGCGGAGGAGCTGGCCTAGGGCGCGCCCGCGGGCGGCGTCCGGCAGGTGGTGGGCAGGCGGGGTGGCAACGGACCACCGGAGCGCCTGCCCGTCACCGCGTCGGGAGCTAGCCCTTCGCGCGCAGGACGTTCAGGAACTCGCGCATCCAGGTGGGGTGGTCCGGCCAGGCGCGGGAGGAGACGAGGAGGCCGTCGACGACGGCGGCGCTGTCCTGGAAGGTCGCGCCGGCGGACTGCATGTCGAGCTCCAGGGCCGGATAGGCCGTGACGCGGCGGCCTTCGAGGCTGCCGATCGCCGCCGTCAGGAGCGGGCCGTGGCAGATCTGGGCCACCGGCTTGTCGGCGTCGAAGAAGGCCTTGAGGATCTTGCGGAGCTCAGGGTCGTTGCGCAGGTACTCCGGCGCGCGGCCGCCGGGGATCACCACCGCCAGGTACGCCCCCGGGTCGACCTCGGAGAAGGCGAGGTCGGCGGGCCAGGTGTAGCCCGGCTTCTCCGTGTACGTGTCGTAGCCCGGCTCGAAGTCGTGGACGACGAAGCGGAGCGTCTTGCGGGTCGGGGCCGCGATGTCGACCTCGTAGCCCTCCTCCAGGAGCCGCTGATAGGGGTACATCACCTCCAGCGACTCCGCCGCGTCCCCGGTCACGATCAGGATCTTCGCCATGACTCTCCCAGATCACAGATGGTCGGTCTGCCGTGCTGTGACCATGCTTGCGCACCGGCCCCCTCCGGCGGGGTGGTTTGCCAGGACGACACGTGTCGCTGTCCATATCGTCAAACTTCCCTCGCTCTTTTGTACGCATACGGCTCATGACGGTTCGGGGGTCGGGGGCGATAGGCTTTTGCCGTGATCAGCGCGATACGCCAGGGGGGCAGGGAAGCCCCCGGCTGCCGCCCGGCACGCGACAGCGGCCGGGCCGACCGTGCGTTCGCCGATCGTCTCCGTCCGGGTGTGCCGCCTTCCGTGGCCGATAACGACCCGGGCATCTCCCATCCGGGCATAACGTCGACTTCGACCGGAATCACCGCGTCGTGGCGTTGTGCCCTTTCTTCCACCGACGTCACGCAACGGCGCGCGACAGGAGTCAGAGGACATGCAGACCAAGCTGGACGAAGCAAAGGCCGAGCTGCTCGAGAGGGCCGCCCGGGTAGCTGAGCACAGCCCGGTCGGGGGGCGACTTCCGACGGGCCCGGAGGGTGCGGGGGAGCGCCCGGACCGGGACACCGTGCTCGCCTACCTCCAGCGCTACTACCTGCACACCGCGCCCGAGGACCTCGCCGACCGCGACCCGGTCGACGTCTTCGGCGCCGCGCTCTCTCACTACCGGCTCGCGGAGAACCGCCCGCAGGGCACCGCGAACGTGCGCGTCCACACCCCGACGGTGGAGGAGAACGGCTGGACCAGCAGCCACTCCGTCGTCGAGGTCGTCACCGACGACATGCCCTTCCTCGTCGACTCGGTCACCAACGAGCTGTCCCGTCAGGGCCGCGGCATCCACGTCGTGATCCACCCGCAGGTCCTCGTCCGCCGCGACGTCGCCGGAAAGCTCATCGAGGTCCTGTCGACGCAGGTCCAGGGCGAGCTGCCGCACGACGTGCTCAACGAGTCCTGGATCCACGTCGAGATCGACCGCGAGACCGACAAGGCCGACCTCAAGCAGATCACCGCCGACCTGCTGCGCGTCCTGTCCGACGTCCGCGAGACGGTCGAGGACTGGGACAAGATGCGCGATGCCGCCCTGCGCATCGCCGAGGGCCTCCCGGCCGAGCCCACCGCCTCCGACCTGCGTCCGACCGAGGTGGAGGAGGCCCGCGAGCTGCTGCGCTGGCTCGCCGACGACCACTTCACCTTCCTCGGCTACCGCGAGTACGAGCTCGTCAACGGCGACGCCCTGACCGCCGTGCCCGGCACCGGCCTCGGCATCCTGCGCTCCGACCCGCAGCACGGCGCCGACGACGAGGGCCACCACGCCCACCCCGTCTCGCCCTCCTTCAGCCGGCTGCCCGCCGACGCCCGCGCCAAGGCGCGCGAGCACAAGCTGCTGATCCTGACGAAGGCCAACAGCCGGGCGACCGTGCACCGCCCCTCGTACCTCGACTACGTCGGCGTGAAGAAGTTCGACGCCGAGGGCAACGTCATCGGCGAGCGCCGCTTCCTCGGCCTCTTCTCGTCCGCCGCCTACACCGAGTCCGTCCGCCGGGTCCCCGTCATCAAGCGCAAGGTCCAGGAGGTCCTGGACGGCGCCGGCTTCACGCCGAACAGCCACGACGGCCGCGACCTGCTCCAGATCCTGGAGACCTACCCGCGCGACGAGCTCTTCCAGACCCCGGTCGACCAGCTGCAGTCCATCGTCACCAGCGTCCTGTACCTCCAGGAGCGGCGCCGGCTGCGGCTCTACCTGCGCCAGGACGAGTACGGCCGCTACTACTCGGCCCTCGTCTACCTGCCGCGCGACCGCTACACGACCCGCGTCCGGCTGCGGCTCATCGACATCCTGAAGGAGGAGCTCGACGGCACCAGCGTCGACTTCACCGCCTGGAACACCGAGTCGATCCTCTCCCGGCTGCACTTCGTCGTCCGCGTCAAGCCCGGCACCGAGCTGGCGAAGCTCACCGACGCCGACGTCGACCGCATCGAGAACCGGCTCGTCGAGGCCACCCGCTCCTGGGCCGACGGCTTCGGCGAGGCGCTCAACGCCGAGCTGGGCGAGGAGCGCGCCGCCGAGCTGCTCCGCCGCTACGGCAACGCCTTCCCCGAGGGCTACAAGGCCGACCACTCGCCGCGCGCCGCCGTCGCCGACCTGTGCCACCTGGAGGCCCTCGCCGACAGCGGCAAGGACTTCGCGCTCTCCCTGTACGAGCCCGTCGCCTCCGGCGTCGGCGAGCGCCGCTTCAAGATCTACAAGACGGGCGACCCGATCTCCCTCTCGGCCGTCCTGCCGGTCCTCAACCGGCTCGGCGTCGAGGTGACCGACGAGCGTCCGTACGAGCTGCGCTGCGCCGACCGCACCCACGTCTGGATCTACGACTTCGGCCTGCGGATGCCGGCCGCCACCGGGAACGGCGGCGACTACATCGGCGACGACGCCCGCGAGCGCTTCCAGGAGGCCTTCGCCGCCACCTGGACCGGCCAGGCCGAGAACGACAACTTCAACTCGCTCGTCCTCTCCGCCGGGCTCAACTGGCGCGAGGCGATGGTGCTGCGCGCCTACGCCAAGTACCTGCGCCAGGCCGGGGCGACGTTCAGCCAGGACTACATGGAGGACACCCTCCGCGACAACGTCCACACCACCCGGCTGCTCGTCAACCTCTTCGAGGCCCGCATGGCCCCGGAGCGGCAGCGCGCCGGCACCGAGCTGATCGACGCGCTCCTGGAGGAGCTGGACGCCGCCCTCGACCAGGTCGCGAGCCTGGACGAGGACCGGATCCTGCGGTCCTTCCTCACCGTCATCAAGGCCACGCTGCGGACCAACTTCTTCCAGAAGTCGGCGGACGGCGAGCCGCACTCCTACGTGTCGATGAAGTTCGACCCGCAGGCCATCCCGGACCTGCCGGCCCCGCGCCCGGCCTTCGAGATCTGGGTGTACTCCCCGCGCGTCGAGGGCGTCCACCTGCGCTTCGGCAAGGTCGCCCGAGGCGGTCTGCGCTGGTCCGACCGCCGTGAGGACTTCCGTACGGAGATCCTCGGCCTGGTCAAGGCGCAGATGGTGAAGAACACCGTCATCGTGCCGGTCGGCGCCAAGGGCGGCTTCGTCGCCAAGCAGCTCCCGGACCCGTCCGTGGACCGCGACGCCTGGCTGGCCGAGGGCATCGCCTCGTACAAGACCTTCATCTCGGCGCTCCTCGACATCACCGACAACCTGGTCGCGGGCGAGGTCGTGCCGCCGGTCGACGTGGTCCGCCACGACGAGGACGACACGTACCTCGTGGTCGCCGCCGACAAGGGCACCGCGACCTTCTCCGACATCGCCAACGGCGTCGCGGAGTCGTACGGCTTCTGGCTCGGCGACGCCTTCGCCTCCGGCGGCTCCGCCGGCTACGACCACAAGGGCATGGGCATCACCGCCCGCGGCGCCTGGGAGTCCGTCAAGCGGCACTTCCGCGAGCTGGGCCACGACACCCAGACCGAGGACTTCACCGTCGTCGGCGTCGGCGACATGTCCGGCGACGTCTTCGGCAACGGCATGCTGCTCTCCGAGCACATCCGTCTGGTCGCCGCCTTCGACCACCGCCACATCTTCATCGACCCGACCCCGGACGCGGCCGTCTCCTACGCCGAGCGCCGCCGCCTCTTCGACCTGCCCCGCTCCTCCTGGGCCGACTACGACGGCTCGCTGCTGTCCGCGGGCGGTGGCATCCACCCCCGCAGCGCCAAGTCGATCCCGGTCAACGCGCAGATGCGGGCCGCCCTCGGCATCGAGGACGGCGTCACCAAGCTGACCCCGGCCGAGCTGATGAAGGCGATCCTCCAGTCGCCCGTCGACCTGCTGTGGAACGGCGGCATCGGCACGTACGTGAAGTCCTCGGCCGAGTCCAACGCCGACGTCGGCGACAAGGCCAACGACGCCATCCGCGTCGACGGCCAGGACGTCCGCGCCCAGGTCATCGGCGAGGGCGGCAACCTCGGCGCGACCCAGCTGGGCCGCATCGAGTTCGCCCGCAGCGGCGGCCCCGAGGGCCAGGGCGGCAAGGTCAACACCGACGCCATCGACAACAGCGCCGGCGTCGACACCTCCGACCACGAGGTCAACATCAAGATCCTGCTCAACGGGCTCGTCGCCGAGGGCGACATGACCGTCAAGCAGCGCAACAAGATCCTCGCCGAGATGACGGACGAGGTCGGCGCGCTCGTCCTGCGCAACAACTACGCGCAGAACACCGCCCTGGCCAACGCCGTCGCCCAGTCGCCGTCCCTGCTCCACGCCCACCAGCGGTTCATGCGCCGCCTGGGCCGCGACGGGGCCCTCGACCGCTCCCTGGAGTTCCTGCCCAACGACCGGCAGATCCGCGAGCTCCTCAACGGCGGCAAGGGCCTGAGCCAGCCCGAGCTCGCCGTCCTCCTCGCGTACACCAAGATCACGGTGGCCGACGAGCTGATCGGTACGGACCTGCCGGACGACCCGTACCTGCGCGGGCTGCTCCACGCGTACTTCCCGACGCTGCTGCGCGAGAAGTTCACCGAGGCCGTCGACAACCACGCCCTGCGCCGCGAGATCATCACGACGGTCCTGGTCAACGACACCGTCAACACCGGTGGCTCGACCTTCCTGCACCGCCTCCGCGAGGAGACCGGCGCGTCCATCGAGGAGATCGTCCGCGCGCAGACCGCCGCCCGGATGGTCTTCCGCCTGGGCCAGGTCTGGGACGCCGTCGAGGCCCTCGACAACCAGGTCCCGGCCGACGTCCAGACCCAGATGCGGCTGCACTCCCGCCGGCTCGTCGAGCGCGGCACCCGCTGGATGCTCAACAACCGGCCGCAGCCGCTCCAGCTCACCGAGACGATCGAGTTCTTCGCCGACCGCGTCGAGGAGGTCTGGGCGCAGCTGCCGCAGCTGCTGCGCGGCTCGGACCTGGAGTGGTACCAGTCGATCCTGGACGAGCTGACCGGGGTCGGCGTGCCGGAGGAGCTCGCGCTCCGCGTCGCCGGCTTCTCCTCCGCCTTCCCGACGCTCGACATCGTCGCGATCGCGGACCGGATGGGCAAGGAGCCGCTCGCGGTCGCCGAGGTCTACTACGACCTGGCCGACCGGCTGCGGATCACGGACCTGATGGACCGGATCATCGAGCTGCCGCGCAGCGACCGGTGGCAGTCGATGGCCCGCGCCTCGATCCGCGAGGACCTCTTCGCGGCGCACGCGGCGCTGACCGCCGACGTCCTGACGGTCGGCAACGGCACGACGAGCCCCGAGGAGCGGTTCAAGGCCTGGGAGGAGAAGAACGCGGCGATCCTGGGCCGTGCGCGGACGACCCTGGAGGAGATCCAGGGCTCGGACACCTTCGACCTGGCGAACCTGTCGGTGGCCATGCGGACGATGCGGACGCTGCTCCGTTCGCACAGCTGAGCACGGCTGACCAGTGAGTGAGGAAGGGCCCCGCCGGAAAACCGGCGGGGCCCTTCCTCACTCCTTCACGGGGGTCACCGTCGAGGTCCACAGGCGGCGGGCGGCGAGCAGGGCCGCCGTGAGCAGCAGGGCGTTGCGGAGGGCCATGACGGTCAGGCCGGCGGGGGTGCCTTCGAGGACCTCGTCGTAGAGGACGGGGTAGGCGAGGGAGCTGAGGGCGGCCGCCGGGAGGAGCAGCAGGGCGACCGGGCGCATCACGGTCCGGCGGGAGGTCAGGCAGACGGCGGCGAGGCCGAGCAGCCAGATCATGTACTGGGGGCTGATCACCCGGCTGGTGACGGTGAAGAGCAGGACGGCGGCGAGGGCCGCGTCGAGCGGGGTGGCGGGGGTCCAGCGGCGGGCCCGCAGGCGCCACAGGAGCAGCCAGCCGAAGGCGATGACGGTGAGCAGCAGGGCGAGGTGCCCGAGGCTGGAGACGTACGGGCCGACGTACTCGAAGGCGCCGTAGCGGAACTCGACCCGGCCGGGCCAGATGCCGCCGGCGCCGGCCAGCGCCAGGGCGGTGCCCCACAGGGACTCGATCTGGATGCCGCGGCTGCCCTGCTGGCGCAGGAAGCCCAGCGCGTCGGAGAAGAACAGCGCGAGGGTGGCGAGGAGGGCGAGCGCGGTGACGGCGGCGGCGGTCCAGGCGTCCCGGGTGGTACGGCCCCGGGGCGTGCCGATCAGGGCGAGCGCCGGCCACACCTTGACCATCGCGCCGATCCCGGCGAGCGCCCCGCCGAGCTGGTGGGCGCGGGGGGAGCGGGCGCCCAGGGCGAGCAGGGCGAGCACGGCGAGGGCGGTGGTCTGGACGTCGTACCGGGCGAGCGGCAGGTGGAGGAGGAGGGGGAGGCCGCAGACCCAGACCAGGGCGCCGTGGGTGAGCTGGGCGCTGTCGGCGCGGGCGAGGGCGGCGGTGACGACGGCGTCGGCGAGGAGGGTGAGGGCGACGAAGGCCTGGAAGTAGGTGAGCCAGGGGAGGACGCCCGGCGACATGATCACGAGCCCCGCGCCGGGCGGGTACTGCCAGGTGACGTCGTCGGGCGGGAAGGTGCCTTCGGCGAACCTGCCGTACCAGTACTGGTAGAGGCCCACCTCGCGGCCCACGCCGCCGATGCCGAGGTCGTCGCGGGAGAGCAGCAGGAGCATGCCGGCCCGGGTGAGGAGCCAGACGAGGGCGAGGGCGAGGTAGGGGCCGCGGCCGACGGTGACGAAGGTGGCGGAGGTGAAGCTGTCCGAGTCGAAGGGGGACTTGGTGAGGGTGGGGGGTTCGCTCGCGGAGCGGGGCGGGGTGGGGGGTGCGCTCGTGGGCTCGGGCGGGGGCTGCGGGGGAGAGGGGTGATCGAGGTGGGGGTGATCGTTCGTCATCCCACCGCACTTTAGACCGCGATGTCCAGATTGTTCGGTTTCTTCGCGTCCGGCTTGGCCGTGAACTCCTCGTACGCCGCCACGACCTCCTTCGCCGGGCCGTCCATCCGCAGCGTGCCCGCCTCCAGCCACAGCGCCCGCTCGCAGGTCTCCGTGATCGTGGAGTTCGAGTGGCTGACCAGGAAGACCGTCCCCGCCTCCGCCCGCAGCTCGTCGATCCGCCGCTGGCTGCGGCGGCGGAAACGCGCGTCGCCGGTCGCCAGGGCCTCGTCGATGAGCAGCACGTCGTGGCTCTTGGCGGCGGCGATGGCGAAGCGCAGCCGGGCGCCCATGCCGGAGGAGTACGTCCGCATGGGGAGGGAGATCGCGTCGTCCTTCTCGTTGATGCCGGAGAAGTCGACGATCCCGTCGTACCGCTCCCCGACCTCCGTGCGGCTCATGCCCATCGCGAGGCCGCCCAGGATCACGTTCCGCTCGCCGGTCAGATCGTTCATCAGGGCCGCGTTGACGCCGAGGAGGGAGGGCTGGCCGTGGGTGTAGATCCGGCCCCGGTTGACGGGCAGGAGGCCCGCGACGGCCTTCAGGAGGGTGGATTTCCCAGATCCGTTCGAACCGATCAGGCCAATCGCCTCGCCCCGGTACGCGACGAAGCTGACGCCCCGCACGGCGTGGACCCGGCGGCCGCCCGGAGCCGTGCGGCGGCGCGTCATCCGGTTCAGCGCGGCGATGGCGCCGCCCCGGCCGCCGGGGTGCCCGCCGTTGACGGTGTACGTGATGTGGACGTCGTCGGCGATGACGGTGGGGGTTCGCTGCTCAGCCACGGCCGTACGTCTCCTCTGCCTTCCAGAACCAGATGAAACCGCCCGCGAAGGCCAGCACGGCCCAGCCGGCGGCCAGCGCCCACACGTGCGGCGGCAGCTGCGCCGCCGTGAAGCTGTCGATCAGGGCGAAGCGCATGAGGTCGATGTAGACCGCCGCCGGGTTGCACTGGAGGGCCAGCACCACGCCGTGCGGGAAGCGCCCGCTGTGCGCCAGGTTCTGGATCGAGAACATGGCGCCCGAGGCGTACATCCAGGTGCGGAGCACGAACGGCATCAGCTGGCTGACGTCCGGGGTGCGGGCCGAGATCCGGGCCAGGAAGAGCGCCAGGCCCGTGCTGAACAGCGCCTGGAGGAACAGCGCCGGGACGGCGAGCAGCCAGCTCCAGCCGGGGAACTCGCCGAAGCAGGCCAGCATCACGACGAGCGCGGCGAGCGAGAACAGCAGCTGCTGGAGCTGCTGGATCGCGAGCGAGATCGGCAGGCTCGCGCGGGGGAAGTGCAGGGCGCGGACGAGGCCCAGGTTGCCGCTGATCGCCCGGGTGCCGGCCATGGCCGTGTTGGAGGTGAAGGTCCACACGAAGATGCCGGTCATCAGGAAGGGGATGTAGTCCGGCACGCCGTTCTTCGCGTTCATGATGACGCCGAAGATCAGGTAGTACACGGCCGCGTTGAGGAGCGGGGTCATCACCTGCCAGACCTGGCCGAGCTTGGCCTGGCTGAACTGGGCGGTCAGCCGGGCGGTCGCGAAGGCGGCGATGAAGTCGCGGCGGGACCAGAGCTGCCGCACGTAGGAGGGGAGCGAGGGGCGGGCCCCGCTGACGCTCAGGCCGTGCCGGCGGGCGAGCGCGGCGAGGTCCTCCTGCTCCGCGGGGGCGGCCGGCTGCGCGGGTGGGGCGAGGGTCGTGGTCACGGGCGGGCGCTTTCGACGAGGGGTGCGGGGGCGCGGGTGTCGTCGGCGATGGGACGGGTCCGTATCGTCGCTACGAGGAGGTTAGGGCGCTCGCACGACGGAACGCAACCGTATCGTCGTAACGCCTTCGGGGTATCGCGGTTCGTTAGGATGCCGTTCATGACCGCCCCGACCCCCCGCCGCGCCCCCGCCGGCGCCGCCGTACTCCGCGAGGACGTGACCGAGGCCATCCGCGCCGCCGTCTTCGAGGAGCTCGCGGCCGTCGGCTACGCCCGGATGTCCATCGAGGGCATCGCGCGCCGCGCGGGAGTCGGCAAGACAGCGGTCTACCGGCGCTGGAAGTCCAAGCTCTCCCTCGTCCTCGACCTGGTCGGCGCCTTCGCCGCCCAGGGCCTGCCGGCACCCGCCAGCGGCTCCCTCTACGGAGACCTGCGCGTCCTCCTCGAAGTGGCCTCGCACGCCCTGCGCCACCCGGTCGCCTCCCAGGTCATCCCCGACCTGCTCGTCGAGGCCGCCCGGCACCCCGAGATCGCCGAGACCGTCAAGGCCGTGCTGCTCGACGGGCAGCAGGGCGTCATGACCCAGGTCGTCCGCGAGGCCGTCGCACGCGGCGAACTCCCCGAGGGAACCGACCCGGGCAAGGCCCTGGACATCGCCGTCGGCCCGCTCTACTGGCGCCTCGTCGTCGTCCGCACACCCCTGCCCAAGGGGTACCTGGACGAGCTCGCGCGCGCGGCGGTCGCGGGGCTCAAGGCGTGACCCCCGCTACTTCACCGCGCCCGCCATCACCCCGGACGTGAACTGCCGCTGGAACGCGAAGAACACCACCAGCGGCACCACCATCGACACGAACGCCCCCGGCGCGAGCACGTCCACGTTGTTCCCGAACTGGCGCACCTGCTGCTGGAGCGCCACCGTGATCGGCGGCGACTGCGAGTCCGCGAAGATCAGCGCGACCAGCATGTCGTTCCACACCCACAGGAACTGGAAGATCCCGAGCGAGGCGATCGCCGGACCGCCCAGCGGCAGCACCACCCGGGTGAAGAGGCGGATCTCGCCCGCCCCGTCGAGCCGCGCCGCCTCCAGGAGCTCGCGCGGGATCTCCGCGAAGAAGTTCCGCAGCAGGAAGATCGCGAACGGCAGGCCGAACGCCGTGTGGAACAGGACCACCCCGAGCGTCGTCTCGAAGAGCCCCACCGCGCCGAACAGCTTCGACACCGGGACCAGCGCCACCTGCACCGGGACCACGAGGAGCGCGACCACGCCCAGGAACCACCAGTCCCGGCCCGGGAACTCCAGCCACGCGAAGGCGTAACCGGCGAGCGAGCCGATGACGAGGACGAGCAGGGTGGCCGGGACCGTGATCAGGACGGTGGAGAGGAGGGAGCCGGTGATCGTGTGGTTCGCGAGGAGATGCGCGTAGTTCTCGGTGGTCAGCCGGGCCGGGGCCGTGAACACCTCCCACCAGCCGCTCGCCGCGATGTCGGACGGCGAGCGGAGCGAGGAGAGCAGCAGCCCGACCGTCGGCAGCAGCCAGAACAGGGCGGCGAGGAGGAGGAAGACCCGGACGGCGCCCCCGGCCGTACGGGCGGCGACGCGGGAGGCGAGGCTCTTCACCGGCGGGACTCCCTTCGGATGCGGCGGATGTTGACCACCATCACCGGCAGCACGAGGAGGAGCAGGACGACCGCGATGGCCGAGCCGACCCCGAGATCCGCGTCGGTGCCGAAGGACGAGCGGTACAGCTGGAGCGCGAGCACGTTCGCGTCGTCCTGCGCGGAGCCCGGCGCGATGACGAAGACCAGGTCGAAGACCTTGAGCACGTTGATCATCAGCGTGACGAGGACGACCACGAGGACCGGCGCCAGGAGCGGCACCGTGATCCGCCGGAACACCTGCCACTCGTTCGCCCCGTCCATCCGCGCCGCTTCGAGGAGCTCACGCGGTACGGCCGCGAGCCCGGCGCCGATCAGGACCATCGCGAACCCGGCCCACATCCACACGTACGCCCCGATCACGGCCGGGGTGACGAGCGAGGGGCCCAGCCACTCCACGCCGTCGTACTGCTCCCGGAAGTTGCTCGCGGGGAGCCGGAGCACGGCCCCCTCGGCGCGGTCGGCGGGCAGGGTGAAGCCGCCGTCGGCCGCCGCCGTGGCCGTGGCGACCACCTTCCCGTCCCGTACGGCCTCGATCCGCAGCCCCTTCAGGCCCAGCTCCCCCGGGTCGACCGCGTTCGGCTTCCCGCCGCCGCCCCGGGTGAAGTCCAGCCAGGCCGTACCGGTGATCTCCGCGCCGGCGGCGGGCGGCACGCGCGCGGGGCGGGCGTCCTTCGGCATCCGCGCCGGAGCCACCCCGACCAGCGGGAGCCGCACGGGCACGCCCGCGTGGACCGGCTCCTTCGTCACGTACGCGCCGCCGCCCGCCTCCTTCAACGGGTGCACGGGCAGCGGCCGGGCCCGCGGGAAGCCGGAGGCCTCGGCGAAGGTGTCGTGGACCCCGACCCAGACGGCGTTGGCGACCCCGCGGTCCGGGTCCTGCTCGTACACGAGCCGGAAGATGATCCCGGCGGCGAGCATCGAGATCGCCATCGGCATGAAGACGACCAGCTTGAACGCCGTACCCCAGCGCACGCGCTCGGTGAGCACCGCGAAGACCAGACCGAGCGCGGTGGCGACCGCCGGGGCCACCACCAGCCAGACCAGGTTGTTGCGCACGGCGGTGCGGAGCGAGTCGTCGGTGACCAGCGCGAGGTAGTTGTCGAGGCCGACGAAGGACGAGTCCGCGCGGTCGAAGAACGAGCGCCGGACGGAGTACCCGATCGGGTAGACGACGAGCGCGCCGAGGAGGACCAGGGCGGGCAGCAGGAACCCCGCCGCCACGGCCCTGCTCCTCGACCCGGTCCTGGCGGCCCTGGACCCGGCCCTTGTGGTCCTGGCCCCGGCTCTGACGGTCCTGGCCCCGGCCCTTGTGGTCGGCATGCCGGCCTCAGCCCTTGTACGCCTTCGCCGCGTCCGCCTCCAGGCGCGCCTGCGTCCCCGCGACGTCCTTCGGGTTCTTCAGGAAGTCCTGGAGCGCCTTCCACTCGCCCTTGCCCGGCGTCCCGCCGAAGGACTGCGGCATCTGGTCCGACATGTCGAAGCGGAAGTCGTCACCGGCGCCGATGAGCGCCTTGGCGATCTCGCGCTGGACGTCGTTCGGATACGCCGCCGGGTCCAGGTTCTTGTTCGGGGAGAGGAACCCGCCCTCGGCCGCCCAGATCCTCGCCGCGTCCGGGGAGGCGAGGAAGGCGAGCAGCGCCTGCGCGCCCTTGGTGTCCTTCAGGGCCACGGCCGCGTCGCCGGCCGTCACCACGGGGGAGGTGCCGCCGTCGCCGACCTTCGGGAACGGGAAGACCTTCGCGTCCTTCCCGATCTCCGCCTTGGTCTGGGCGATGTTGACCGCCGCGAAGTCGCCCTCGAAGACCATCGCCCCCTTGGGCTGGTCCCCGCCCGTGAACGTCTGCGTGACCGAGGCCGGGTACTCCGTCTGCAGCGCGCCGTCCGGCCCGCCCGCGATCAGCGCCGGCTTCCCGAAGAGTTCGGCGAGGGTCTTCAGCGCGGTGGCGACGGACGGGTCCGTCCACTTGATCGCGTGCTTCGCCAGCTGGTCGTACTTGGCCGGGCCCGCCTGCGAGAGGTAGACGTTCTCGAACCAGTCGGTCAGGGTCCAGCCGTCCGCGCCGCCGACCGACACCGGGGTCACACCGGAGGCCGAGATCGTCTCGGCGGTGGCGAGGAAGTCCTTCCAGGTCTTCGGCTCGGACGCGCCCGCGTTCTCGAAGACGGCGGAGTTGTACCAGACCAGGGACTTGTTGGCCGCCTTGAAGTACACCCCGTACTGCGTGCCGTCCACCGCGCCGAGCTCCTGCCAGCCGCGCGAGTAGTTGGCGGCCAGCGCCGCCTTGGCCTCCTCGCCGACCGGCTTCAGCCACTTCTGGGCGGCGGCCTGCTGGATCGCGCCCACCTGCGGGAGCATCGCCACGTCGGGCGGCGAACCGCCGGCGATCTTCGTGCCCAGGAAGTTCACGATCGGGTCCTGCGCGGGCACGAAGGTGACGGTCGCGCCGGTCCGCTTCTCGAACTCCTTCAGGACCTTCGTGAAGTTCTCCTGCTCGGGGCCCGTCCACACGGCGGCGACCTCGATCTTCTCGCCCTTGAGGGAGAGTTCGGGCGCGGGCTTCGGCTGTGGGTCCGGTGCGCCCTCACCGCCGCAGCCCGCGAGGGTGAGGGCGGTGAGCGCCACCAAGGTCACCGCGGCCTTGCGTGGACGAAGAGTTGTACGCATCGCTGCCCCGTCTCTCCCGTGCGCGTCGCTGTCCGTCCGACAGGTCTACGCCGGGCCGCGGGGCCCCGCAATACCGCCTCCCCCGTCCTCCGTGGTCAACCGGTCGATCGTGATGGCCTTGTGACGTACCGTCAGCCTCGCGCGGCCGGGGTGAGCGGCGGCACGGGCGTCGCCTCGACCGAGCGCGCCGCCCGGTCCAGCGCGCTCGCCAGGAGCGCCAGGTCCGTCGGACCGTTCCCCAGCTCGCGCACCGGGCGACGGGTCGGCGGATCACCCATCCGCTCCCACTCCAGCGGGACGACCGTCGGACGCAGCGTCGCCGTCCGGGGGATCCGCCCCGTGACCCGGCCCGCCTGGAACGGGGTCACCCGGCCGTCCGGATGCCCGAGCCGCCCCCGCCCCGCCGCCGGCACGTCCGGTCCCGCCGCCACCGGCGGCGCGTCCAGCACGATCCGCAGCCGCGCCCCGTGCGCCAGCTCCGTGTCCGCCGTACGGTCCGGCCGCGCCGAGGTCGCCACGAGGTGCACCCCGAGCCGCTCGCCGTGCCGCGCGACCGCCTCCAGCGCCCGCACGACCGACCCGGCGGCCGGCCGTCCCGGCGCGCCGAGCGCCGGTGCCACCAACGCGTCGAAGTCGTCCACGAGCACGACGAGCCGCGGCAACTGCCCACCCGCCCGCGCCGCCCCCTGCTCCCCGGAGACGGGCCGCGGAATCCGCCCGGCGGCGGCGTCCTCGGAGGCGGGGTGGGGGATGCGGGCGCCGGTCCGCCCGGTGACGTCCTCCGCGCCCGGGTACGGCACGCGGGCGCTGGTACGGCTGCTGACGTCGTCGTCGCCCGTGCGGAGGGTCCTGCTGCTCGGGCGCTCGTCGAGGGCCCCGCCGTCCCGCCGCGGCAGCCGCCCACTGGGCGTATCGGCCAGAAACGCGTCCCCACCGGAGCGCGCCCGCGCCCCGTCCCCGGAGCGGTGGACACGGCCGCTCGCATGGTCCGCGAGATCGCCGGAACGGGGGACCCGCCCACTGGGACGGTCGGCGACGTCACCGGCGCCCGGGTGGGGGACGCGGCTGCTGGTCCGACCGGTGACGTCGTCCGCGCCCGGGTACGGCACGCGGCCGCTGGTGCGGCTGTTGAGGTCGTCGGCGCTGGGGTACGGGACCCGGCCGCTGGACCGGCCGGTCACGTCGTCCGCGCCCGGGTACGGCACCCGGCCGCTGGTCCGGCCCGTCACGTCCTCGGCGCCGGGGTACGGCACGCGCCCGCTCGAACGGCCGGTCACGTCGTCCCCGCGCGGGACGCGGCCGCTGGGGCGGTCCGTGAGGTCGCCGTCGTTCGTGCGGAGGGTGCGGCTGCTCGGGCGGCCGCCGAGGTCTCCCGTGCCGGGGTGGGGGGCACGGCCGCTGGTGCGGCTGTTGAGGTCGTCGGCGCTGGGGTACGGGACCCGGCCGCTGGACCGGCCGGTCACGTCGTCCGCGCCCGGGTGGGGGACGCGGCCGCTGGTCCGGCCCGTCACGTCGTCGGCGCCGGGGTACGGCACGCGTCCGCTGGACCGGCCGGTGACGTCGTCCGCGCCCGCGTACGGCACGCGGCCGCTGCGGGTGCTCGGGAGGGAGCCGATCGTGCCGTCGCCCGTGCGGAGGGTGCGGCCGCTGGGGCGGTCGGGGAGGTCGGTGGTGTCGGGGAGGCGGACGGTGGCGCGGGCGGTCTGGGGGAGGGATTCCGCGGGGCTCGGGGTGCGCTGGCCGATCAGGCGGTCGGTGGTGCGGACCGCTCCCTGGCGGTCGGCGAAGTGGGCGTCGCCCAGGAGTTCGGCGCGGCGCTTGAGCTCGGCGCCCAGGGCCTGGGCGAACGCGCGCATCCGCACCGGGTCGGAGGCGACGAGGTGTTCGGTGACGTGCGGCAGTTCCGTACAGGCGGCGAGGCCTTCGCCGCGCTCGCCGCCCGCGCCCTCGACGAGGAGCAGGCCGAGGCGGTCGGGGCGGCCGCCCGCCGCGAGGGAGGCGGCGATGGAGCGGAGGAGCTCCGTGCGGCCGCTGCCGGCGGGGCCCTCGATCAGGAGGTGGGGGCCCTCCGCCGTGAGGTCCACGGACAGGGGGCCGCGCGGACCCGCGCCGAGGACGGCGGTGCCGTCGCCGGCGGAGGCCCAGCGGGCCATCAGGGAGGCGGGGGTGGCCCGGGCGAGCCCGAGCTCGTCGAGCAGGCGGGCCGACGGGGGCAGCGCGGCGGTCCGGGCGCCCGGCGCCGCCGCCGCCTCCGGGCGGAGCGGGGCGAGGGCCCGGCCGAACCGCTCGGCCCAGGCGACGGAGACCGCGTCGACGACGCCGACGGTGCCGTGGCCCGCGAGCCGCCCGCCGGAGGTCCGGAGCAGCCGCAGCGCCGTCGCCACGTCGCCGCTGAGGAGCGCGGCGGCCCCGCACTCGCGGAAGGCGAGGGAGGCGGCGCACGCGGCCTCGTACGTGGCGGCCACCGGCGAGTCCGGGGTGGCGGAGGGCGCCTCGGCGAGGCAGAGGAGGTGGATGCCGGCCGCCGCGCCGACGCCCGCGAGGCGCGCGACCGTCTCGCGCAGGGTGGCCGTCCCGGGGTCGCCGTCGACGATCACGACCGTCGTCGGCCCGTCGTGGCGGGCCGCGGCGTCGGCGACGGACGCGCGGTCGGCGCTGGGCCAGCCGGGACCGAGGGGGCCGTCGTCGAGCCGCCGGGTCAGCTCGGCCATGCGCGCCTGGGCCTGCTCGCGGTCGTACGCCAGGAGCAGCCGGCAGTCCTGGCCGTGGGCCGGGCGGACGTGCGGGAGCCAGCCGAGCCAGCCCCAGGCGCGCCGCCGCTCCTCCAGGGGCCGGTTCCGGTCGGCGCTGACGAGCACGATCTCCAGGTCGGAGGGGGAGTGCAGGGCGGCGAGCTGGGCCACGACCGAGCGCGTGAGCCCGGCGAGCCGGTCGCCGGGGCCCGCCAGGCCGAGGGAGCCGACCTCGCGCAGGCCGACGGTGACCGGCACGCCGGACAGCTCGGCGCGGTCCGTCGTGCCGAGCCGGACGACCAGCGCCTCGGGGTGGCTCTGGGGCCGCTCCCAGAGCCGGGTCCCGGGGCCGAGGGCGGTGAGCAGGACGGTGGCCGGGTCGGGCCAGGTGTCGGCCACCGGTACGGGGCCGGGGGCGCCGTCCCGCGCGCCGGGGGCGGGCCGGTGGCCGGCGTGCGTGACCGGGGAGGCGTGGACCTCGGCGGTGGGGAGCTCCTCGCGGCCGCCCGCGAGACGCCGGGCCCAGGCGCCGAGCCCGCGCCTGCCGCCGCGCGCGGGCGCGGCCGGAGCCGCGGGCGCCTCGCCCCGGGGGCCGTCGTGCGGCTCGCCGCCGTCGTGGCCGAGGTGGTCGTCGTAGCCGTCGTGGGGGTCCCCCGCGTGCGCGTGGGCCTCGCCGTACGCGATTCCGCGCGCCCCGCCGTGGGTGGCGTCGTCCGCCGGTCCCGGCCGGTCGGGCAGGTCCGTGGCGTGCGCGACCCGCAGGTGGCCCTCGCCGTCCGGAGCCGTCGTCACCGCGTCCGTACCACCGCCGCCGGGGCCCGTGAGGCGGAGGGCGGACTCGCCGAGGCGCAGCAGCGCGCCCGGGCGGAGCGGGACCGGGCGGTCGCCGACGGGCAGGCCGTCGAGCGTCGTCCCGTTCGTGGAGCCGCGGTCGGCGACCGTGACGCGGCCGTCCGCGCCGACGGTCACCGTGCAGTGGGAGCGGGAGACGTCGGGGTCGTCGAGCGGCACGTCGGCGTCGACGGAACGGCCGATTCTGATCGCTCCGCCGTGCAGCAGGTGCACCCCGCCCGCGTCCGGGCCCGCCACCACGTGCAGCCGGGCGGAGGCCGTCTCGTCGGCCCGGTCGTCCGGGCCCGGGACCTGGAGGGAGAGGACCGCGCCGTCGACCAGCGGGGGCTCGCCGAGCACGCAGCGCCGGCCGTCGAGCCGCTCCGCGCCCGCGTAGAGCACGGTCGTGCCCGAGGAGGAGGTGTCGGGGCCGGTGACGGCGGCGGCGAGGTTCGAGGCCACGGCGGCGAGCGCCGTCCCGGCGGGGGCCGTGACGAGCACGTCGCAGGCGCGCCCGGTGCCGTGGCCGGCGTACGGCGCGAGGACGGTCAGCCGGATCTGCATCGCCGTCAGCGGTCCCTTCTGCGAGAGCCGGCCCGGCAGGGGGGAACCGCCCTGTGTCTCCCCCCACCCGGCACGGACGCGTCGCCCGGTACAGGTCGGCACGGCGCGGGGGCTCCCGACCCCGTCGACGCGACGTGCTGGAGGCATCCTCGCACCTGCCGCCGACAACACGCCCGCGGGTCGGCCATAAATGATCTTGAATGGTCGGCCGTGGACGAGAAATGGCCTGGTTGGGCATGTCTTCGGAGCATGCGTGGCAACCGTCGGACTCCGTGGAGCGTCTTCTTCCGGACAAGTTCCGGGCGGGTTCCGTTCGCTCCGGGCCCCCGACGCGGCTCGAACACGGCATCGGAATCGGCCTGTGGACGACCGGCCTGTGACCCGTACGGCGGCACTAAAGTGGGTCGGACACCCGGACGGGTCACAACAGAGGACAGGGACCCCGGGGACACCTCGGGAACCACCCCAGGACCACGATCAGCAGGGAGCGCGTGACGTGCGGCCTATCGGCAGCAAGTACCTGCTCGAGGAGCCGCTCGGCCGCGGCGCCACGGGCACCGTCTGGCGAGCCCGCCAGCGGGAGACGGCGGGCGCCGAGGCGTCCGTGCCCGGCGAGCCCGGCGAGACCGTGGCGATCAAGGTCCTCAAGGAGGAGCTGGCCAACGACGCGGACATCGTCATGCGCTTCCTGCGCGAGCGGTCCGTCCTCCTCCGGCTGACCCACCCCAACATCGTGCGCACCCGCGACCTGGTCGTCGAGGGCGATGTCCTCGCCCTCGTCATGGACCTCGTCGAGGGCCCCGACCTGCACCGGTACATCCGGGAGAGCGGCCCGCTCACCCCGGTCGCCGCCGCCCTCCTCACCGCCCAGATCGCCGACGCGCTCGCCGCCAGCCACGCCGACGGCGTCGTCCACCGCGACCTCAAGCCGGCCAACGTCCTGCTCGCCGAGCACGGCGGCCAGATGCACCCGATGCTGACCGACTTCGGCATCGCGCGCCTCGCGGACTCCCCGGGCCTGACCCGCACCCACGAATTCGTCGGCACGCCCGCGTACGTGGCGCCCGAGTCCGCCGAGGGCCGCCCGCAGACCTCCGCCGTCGACATCTACGGCGCGGGCATCCTCCTCTACGAGCTGGTCACCGGCCGGCCCCCGTTCGCCGGCGGCACCGCCCTGGAGGTCCTCCACCGGCACCTCAGCGAGGAGCCGCGCCGCCCCTCGACCGTGCCCGGACCGCTGTGGACGGTCATAGAGCGCTGCCTCAGCAAGAACCCGGACCAGCGGCCGAGCGCCGTGAACCTCGCGCGCGGCCTGCGCGCGGTCGCCGCCGGCATCGGCGTGCACGCCACGCCCGGCCAGATCGAGGCGGCGGAGGGCGTCGGCGCGCTCCTCGCCCCGGACCCGGCGCCCGCGCCGGTCCCGGCGACCCCGGAGGCGCAGGCCCCGGGCGCCGCCGACCCGACCCAGGTGCTGCCCACCGGCGGTGCCGGTGCCGGTGCCGGGATGCCCCCGCAGTACGACCCCGCCGCCGCGACCAGCGTCATGCCGACCAGCGGCCCGGCCGGCGCCGCCGACCCGACGGCCGTCATGCCCCCCGTGCCGCCGGGCCCTCCCGCGGAGGACCCGCACCCCTGGCAGACCCAGCTGCGGCAGGTCCGCGACCGCAACGAGCAGACCCAGGTGCAGTACCTGGACCCGAGCGACGACCCCCTGCGCCGCCGACCGCAGCGCCAGCCGCAGCAGCCCCAGCAGCCCGGCCCGTACGGTCAGCAGCAGCACGGCCAGCAGCCGCCCCCGCCGTACCAGCAGCCGCGCCCGGCCCCGCAGCGCCCGCCGCAGCCCCAGCCGTACCAGCCGCAGCACCAGCCGCAGCAGTACGCGCCCCCGCCGCCGCCCCCGCAGCAGTACGCCGCCCCGCCCCAGCAGCAGTACCAGCCGCCGCAGCCGCCGCCCCAGGCCCCGGCCCCGGCGCCGCGCGAGCCGCGCCCGCCGCGCCAGCGCAGCGCCAACCCGGTGCACATCCCCGGCCTCGGCTGCCTCAAGGGCTGCCTGATCATGATCGTCCTGTTCGTGATCGGCGGCTGGCTCGTCTGGGAGCTCACCCCGCTCCAGGACTGGGTCGCCCAGGGCAAGGGCTACTGGCAGGCCATCGGCGACGGCATCTCGGCCGTCAGCGACTGGATCTCCTCGATCGGCGATTCCACCGGTTCCGGGGGTACTACCGGCGGTACGGGACAGTAACCCTGCCGATTTGTCGACTTCCGAGGGGTGATTTCCCCTCGGAGGTCGAGACCGGCGGCCGTGGACGCGTAGCTTTGTCGAGAACCGCAGCCGCTGAGGGAGCAGTCTTGGCACGGAACATCGGCAGCCGCTACACCGCCCACCAGATCCTCGGGCGGGGCAGCGCCGGAACGGTGTGGCTCGGCGAGGGACCCGAAGGGCCCGTCGCCGTCAAACTGCTGCGCGAGGACCTGGCGTCCGACCAGGAGCTCGTCGGCCGCTTCGTCCAGGAGCGCACCGCCCTGCTCGGCCTCGACCACCCCCGGGTGGTCAAGGTCCGCGACCTCGTCGTCGACGGCACCGACCTCGCCCTCGTCATGGACCTCGTCCGCGGCACCGACCTGCGCACCCGGCTCGACCGGGAGCGGCGCCTCGCGCCCGAGGCCGCCGTCGCCATCGTCAGGGACGTCGCCGAGGCCCTCGCCGTCGCCCACAAGGCCGGCGTCGTCCACCGGGACGTCAAGCCGGAGAACATCCTGCTCGACATGGAGGGCCCGCTCGGCCCCGGCGGCGCCCACCCCGCCCTCCTCACCGACTTCGGCATCGCCAAGCTGATCGACACCCCCGGCCGCACCAAGGCCACCCGGATCATCGGCACCCCCGACTACCTCGCCCCCGAGATCGTCGAGGGCCTCCCGCCGCGCGCCGCCGTCGACATCTACGCCCTCGCGACCGTCCTGTACGAGCTGCTCGCCGGCTTCACCCCGTTCGGCGGCGGCCACCCCGGCGCCGTCCTGCGCCGCCACGTCACCGAGACCGTCGTCCCGCTGCCCGGCATCCCCGAGGAGCTGTGGCAGCTGATCGTCCAGTGCCTCGCCAAGGCCCCCGCCTCCCGGCTGCGCGCCTCCGAGCTCGCCGCCCGCCTCGGCGACGTCCTGCCGCTGCTCAAGGGCATCCCGCCGCTGGACGTCGACGAGCCCGGCGCGGAGCCGGCCCCGGAGCCGTACGAGGAGGACGCGTACGCCACCGGCACGGGCGCGGGCGAGCCCGCCCCGCGCCGCGCCGCCGTCCCGCTCGTCCCCGGCGCCTCCGCCGACTCCCACCGCGACACCCACACCTCCATGCGGGTCCCGGCCCCCGACGAGCTCTCCGGCGGCCCCCTCGGCACCGCCCGCGCCCCCCGCCCCGCCGGGGCCCGCCGCCCCGGCTCGGCCCGCCACAAGGCCGGCACGGTCCGCAAGAGACGGATCACCCTCGCCGTCGCGGCGGCCCTCCTCGTGGGCGGGCTCGGCGTCGGCGGCTACCTGGCGGCCTCCGGCGACGGGGACGCCCCGCCGCAGGACTCCAAGCAGTCCTCCCGGCCCTAGGGGGTGCCTTGTCGATCAGGCCGGGCTCGCGGCGTCTGGCGCCGCGCCTCGCCGCGTTGTCGTCAGTCGCCGACGCTCCGCGTCGACTCCCTCCTCCGCCTTGCGATGCACGACACCGGACGCCGCTCCCTGATCCGGCCTGATCGACAAGGTACCCCCTAGCCTCAGCCAAAGGTTCGGCTCCAGGCCCGGAGCCGTTACGCTGGACGCGTGGCAGTCGTCGATGTATCCGAAGAGCTGAAGTCCCTCTCCTCGACCATGGGGTCGATCGAGGCCGTCCTGGACCTCGAGAAGCTGAGGGCCGACATCGCCGTGCTCGAAGAGCAGGCCGCGGCCCCGTCCCTGTGGGACGACCCGGAGGCGGCGCAGAAGATCACGAGCAAGCTTTCGCACCTCCAGGCCGAGGTCCGCAAGGCCGAGACCCTGCGCGGCCGGATCGACGACCTCGCGGTGCTCTTCGAGCTCGCCGAGGAGATGGACGACCCGGACACCCTCGCCGAGGCCGAGACGGAGCTGACCTCCGTCCGCAAGGCCCTCGACGAGATGGAGGTCCGCACCCTCCTGTCCGGCGAGTACGACGAGCGCGAGGCCCTGGTCAACATCCGGGCCGAGGCCGGCGGCGTCGACGCCTCCGACTTCGCCGAGCGGCTCCAGCGCATGTACCTGCGCTGGGCGGAGCGCCACGGCTACCCGACGGAGATCTACGAGACCTCGTACGCGGAAGAGGCGGGCATCAAGTCCACCACCTTCGTCGTGAAGGCCCCGTACGCCTACGGCACGCTCTCCGTCGAGCAGGGCACCCACCGGCTCGTCCGCATCTCGCCCTTCGACAACCAGGGCCGCCGCCAGACCTCCTTCGCCGGCGTCGAGATCCTCCCTGTCGTCGAGTCCTCGGACCACGTCGAGATCGAGGAGTCGGACCTCCGCGTCGACGTGTACCGCGCCTCGGGCCCCGGCGGCCAGGGCGTCAACACGACCGACTCGGCCGTGCGCATCACGCACCTCCCGACCGGCATCGTCGTCTCCTGCCAGAACGAGCGCTCCCAGATCCAGAACAAGGCGAGCGCCATGAACGTCCTCCAGGCCAAGCTCCTGGAGCGCCAGCGCCAGGAGGAGCGCGCCAAGATGGACGCCCTCAAGGACAGCGGCAGCTCCTGGGGCAACCAGATGCGTTCCTACGTGCTCCACCCGTACCAGATGGTCAAGGACCTCCGTACGGAGTTCGAGGTCGGCAACCCGCAGTCCGTCCTGGACGGCGAGATCGACGGCTTCCTGGAGGCGGGCATCCGCTGGCGCAAGCAGCAGGAGAAGTAACCTCCTCG
Source organism: Streptomyces sp. NPDC004284 (assembly GCF_042874035.1). NCBI lineage: Bacteria > Bacillati > Actinomycetota > Actinomycetes > Kitasatosporales > Streptomycetaceae > Streptomyces > Streptomyces sp. NPDC004284. The sequence goes on from NZ_JBIAMJ010000003.1 coordinate 43,077, forward strand.
GTCGTACGAGTCCGGGCCCCGCACCTTTGGTGCGGGGCCCGGTGCCGTTCCGTGACCTCCCGTGGATTCGCTGCCGCAAGCGGAAGCGAGGCCGTCGGGGCGCTTTGTCGACAAGGGAACTGCCGTCGCCGGGCCCGGAGTTCCGGGTTTACGTCACAGTTGCATCGTCGCATGTCGGTCAGCTGGTGATCTTTCGGGCATCGCACGCGCAACGACCTTGACGCCTCATCGGAAACTCGGAAGGGTGGCGTACTGGCATGCGCTTTTCTGGGACGCGTGTGAACGGGGGCCGGTCCAGTGATTCCGTCGCCCCTGCTGCGCGGGGCCCGAGCGCTGCCCCATGACGAGATGAGCTACTGGGGGTAGCAGCCAGATGACCAACAAGACGCGAGTCCGCCTGGTGCGGGTCGCGGCCAGTGCCGTGATCATCGCCGGTGCGTCCCTGACGGCGGCCGGTGCCGCGCAGGCCGTCGGCGGATTCGGAACCAGCCAGACCCAGGACGCGGGCCTCGGCATCCAGGACGCCCTGGAAGGCGAGGAGGACACCGGCGACTCGAGCCTCGGCCAGATCAGCGGCGCCGCCACGACGACCACGTCGACGGGCGACGCGTCCTCGTCGGCGGCCGATTCGTCCGCCACGTCGACGGACTCGTCCGCCACGTCGACGGACTCCTCGTCCTCGGCGACGGACTCGTCCGCGACGTCGACCGACTCGTCGTCCTCGGCGACGGACTCGTCCGCCACGTCGACGGACTCCTCGTCCTCGGCGACGGACTCGTCCTCTTCGTCGACCGACTCGTCCTCGTCGAGCGACTCGTCCTCTTCGTCGACCGACTCGTCGTCCTCGGCGACGGACTCGTCCGCGACGTCGACGGACTCGTCCTCGTCGAGCGACTCCTCGTCCTCGAACTCGTCGAGCAACTCGTCGTCGAACTCGTCGAGCAACTCGTCGTCGAACTCGTCGAGTAACTCCTCGTCGAACTCGTCCTCGTCGTCGAGTGACTCCTCGTCCTCGAACTCGAGCAACTCGTCCTCGACGTCGCAGACCTCGGGCAACAACTCGTCCTCGACGTCCTCCTCGTCGAACGGTCAGCAGACCTCGTCGGGCACCACGGGCGGCCCGTCCACCGACGGTGGCGCCGGCACCTGCACCGTCGACCTCGACGGCGCCGAGTGCGTGGACACCCCGAACAACGCCGACCCGAACCAGGGCGGCTCGCAGCCCGTCCAGCAGGGTGAGGCGAAGGAGGAGCTCGCCGAGACCGGTGCGGCCGAGACCTCGTTCCTGATCATCGGTGCCGCGACGATGATCGCCGGCGGCATCGGCTTCCGGATGCTGCCGCGTCTCGTGGGCGGCGGTCGCGCCGCCGTCTGAGGCGCGTGACGCATGACGAAGGGCCGGGGAGCGGTCTCCCCGGCCCTTTCGTGTGGTTCCGGCTCGTGTGGGCTGCGTACGCCCTCCGGTCAGGCCGCCTGGATCGCGGCGAGCAGCGCTATCGCGGCCAGCAGCGCGATCGCGAGCGTCAGCAGCATCGTGGGGGACAGCCCCTGGGGGGACAGTCGCTCCCGGTTGGCGCGGCAGACGGGGCAGCGGCCCTCGGCGACCGGGGCCGCGCAGTTGGCGCACACCAGTCGGTCGTAGGTCATGCGCTCTCCTCCTCCCGCACTGGGGTACACACCAGGACAACGTCCGGAGGGATCCGGACGTTCCCCCTACCACTGTGCCAGCTTCCGGGCGTTTCGGCGCGCCCCGCCGGATCGGCGGCCTTCCTCCTCCGGGGGCGAAAAGGATAAACGTCGCAAGTCAGGACCGCGACTGCGCGGGCCATCCCCGGTCGCGTAAGGTCACGCACACCTACTCCCGGCCGACCGTGGTGCATCCGTGATCCGATTCGACAACGTCTCCAAGTCCTATCCGAAGCAGAGCCGCCCCGCGCTCCGGGACGTCTCCCTGGAGATCGAGAAGGGGGAGTTCGTCTTCCTCGTCGGCTCCTCCGGCTCCGGAAAGTCGACTTTCCTGCGACTGCTCCTGCGTGAGGAGCGCGCCAGCCAGGGCCAGGTGCACGTCCTCGGCAAGGACCTGGCCCGGCTCTCCAACTGGAAGGTGCCGCAGATGCGGCGCCAGCTGGGCACGGTCTTCCAGGACTTCCGCCTGCTGCCCAACAAGACCGTCGCCGAGAACGTGGCCTTCGCGCAGGAGGTCATCGGCAAGCCGCGCGGCGAGATCCGCAAGGCCGTGCCGCAGGTGCTCGACCTGGTCGGGCTCGGCGGCAAGGAGGACCGGATGCCGGGCGAGCTCTCCGGTGGTGAGCAGCAGCGCGTCGCCATCGCCCGCGCGTTCGTCAACCGGCCGATGCTGCTGATCGCCGACGAGCCCACCGGCAACCTCGACCCGCAGACCTCCGTCGGCATCATGAAGCTGCTCGACCGGATCAACAGGACAGGGACCACCGTCGTCATGGCGACCCACGACCAGAACATCGTCGACCAGATGCGCAAGCGCGTCATCGAGCTCGAAAAGGGCCGCCTCGTCCGCGACCAGGCGCGCGGCGTCTACGGCTACCAGCACTGACGGCGGGGGATCCAGAACACCATGCGCGCTCAGTTCGTGCTCTCGGAGATCGGCGTCGGTCTCCGTCGCAACCTGACGATGACCTTCGCCGTCATCGTCTCCGTGGCCCTCTCGCTCGCCCTCTTCGGCGGTGCGCTGCTCATGCGCGAGCAGGTCAGCACGATGAAGGACTACTGGTACGACAAGGTCAACGTCTCCATCTTCCTCTGCAACAAGGCGGACGCGGCCTCGGCGGGCAAGTGCTCCAAGGGCGCCGTCACCGGCCAGCAGAAGGAGCAGATCGAGGCCGATCTGAAGAAGATGGACATCGTCGAGTCCGTCCAGCACGAGACGGCCGACCAGGCGTTCAAGCACTACAAGGAGCAGTACGGCGACACCGCCATCGCCTCCGTGGTGACGCCGGACCAGATGCAGGAGTCGTTCCGGGTCAAGCTCAAGGACCCGGAGAAGTACAAGGTCGTCGCCACGGCCTTCGCCGGCCGTGACGGCGTCGAGTCGGTCCAGGACCAGCGGAACATCCTGCAGAACCTCTTCGACCTGATGAACGGCATGAACATCGCCGCGCTCGGCGTCATGGGCCTGATGCTGATCATCGCGCTGATGCTGATCGTCAACACCGTCCGCGTCTCTGCCTTCAGCCGCCGCCGCGAGACCGGCATCATGCGGCTCGTCGGCGCGTCCAGTTTCTACATCCAGATGCCGTTCATCATGGAGGCCGCCTTCGCCGGTCTCCTCGGCGGCGGCGTCGCCTGCGTGCTGCTGCTCGTCGGCCGGTACTTCCTGATCGACCACGGCATCGCGCTCGCCGACAAGATGCAGCTGGTCAACTTCATCGGCTGGGACGCCGTCCTCGCCAAGCTGCCGCTGGTGATCGCCATCGGGCTCCTCATGCCCGCCGTGGCCGCTTTCATCGCGCTGCGCAAGTACCTGAAGGTTTGACAAGACACCTCTGATGGCGGATGGCGTCGTTCGGGCAAAGCCCGTGCGGCGCCTTTCGCTTGTCCTAGAGTGGGCGCCATGCCGGCCGGGCCCGCACCCTTCTGTATCCGGCCCCGCGGAGTGCTCCGTGGGGCCGTTCTGACGTTGGTCTTCACGGGGGTGCTCGCCACCGCGGCGGCCACCGGGGCGCTGCCGCGGCAGGAGTCGGCGGGGGCGGAGCGGCGGGCTCCGGTGCGTGCGCCGGGCGGGGCGACGGTGGACGGTGCGGCGCTGAGCCGGGCGGCCGCGGCGGCCATGGCGGACGGGAAGTCGGGGAAGCAGGCGGCGGAGGAGTTCGTCAGCCGCAGCGGGGACCGCTGGGGGGCGGTGTACGACAAGAAGGAGTACGCCGAGTTCGAGCAGGCCCTCGACGGTGCCTATACCGGGGTCGGTCTCTCCGCGGGGCGGTCCGGGGAGGGCGGGGTGCGGGTGACGCGGGTGCGGCCCGGGGGGCCCGCCGAGCGGGCCGGGCTGAGGGCCGGTGACCGGCTGGTGTCCGTCGACGGGCGGTCGGTCGAGGGGCTCTCCGTCTCCGAGGTGGTCTCGCTGCTGAGGGGCGACGGCGTGCCCGGCTCGGCCGTGGAGCTGCGCGTCGGGCGCGGCCGGGCCGTCTGGACGCAGAGGCTGCGCAGGGCCCGGCTGGCGACGGACCCGGTGACCGTGCGCCGCCTCGACGACGGGGCCGTGCTGATCAGGGTCGCCGCCTTCACGAAGGGCGCGGGCACGCGCGTGCGTGACGCGGTACGGGCCGCGCCGGCCGGCGCCGGGGTCCTCCTGGACCTGCGCGGCAACTCCGGCGGCCTGGTCGAGGAGGCCGCCGTCGCCGCCTCCGCCTTCCTCGACGGCGGGCTGGTCGCCACGTACGACGTGGACGGCGAGCAGCGGGCCGTGTACGCGGAGGGCGGCGGCGACACCGGCAGGCCGCTGGTGGCGCTGATCGACGGGGGCACGATGAGCGCGGCCGAGCTGCTCACGGGCGCCCTCCAGGACCGGGGCCGGGCGGTCACCGTCGGTTCGCGGACCTTCGGCAAGGGGTCGGTGCAGATGCCGAGCGCCCTGCCCGACGGTTCCGTCGCCGAGCTGACCGTCGGCCACTACCGCACCCCCGCGGGGCACGCCGTCGACGGCCGCGGCATCATGCCGGACCTGGCGGCGGGGGACGGGGCCGAGGAGCGGGCGAGAACGGTATTGAGTGGCCTCGGAGGGGGCTCGTAGTGCGAAAATGGCCGCACTATGGCAAAGGGACTCGTGAACGTGCAGGGCAAGCCTGCGAAGAAGGCATCGGACAAGGCGCCTGAGCGCAAGCTCATCGCGCAGAACAAGAAGGCGCGGCACGACTACCACATCATCGACACCTACGAGTGCGGTGTGGTGCTCATGGGCACCGAGGTGAAGTCGCTGCGCATGGGCCGGGCCTCGCTGGTCGACGGCTTCGTCCAGATCGACGGCCACGAGGCGTGGCTGCACAACATCCACGTGCCCGAGTACATGCAGGGCAGCTGGACCAACCACCACGCGAAGCGGAAGCGGAAGCTGCTGCTGCACCGGGCCGAGATCGACAAGCTGGAGTCGAAGTCGCAGGAGACGGGTCACACGATCGTGCCCCTCTCGCTGTACTTCCTGAACGGCCGGGTGAAGTGCGAGATCGCGCTCGCCAAGGGCAAGAAGGAGTACGACAAGCGGCAGACCCTGCGGGAGAAGCAGGACACGCGCGAGACGAACCGGGCGATCGCGGCGGCCAAGCGGCGGCAGCGGGCGGCCCAGGTCGCGTAGCGGCGGTTAATGTGCTGGCGACGGCCCCCGTCGGTCACGTACGATGGGAACCAGCACCCCGAGAGGGTGCGTCCTTTGAAAAAACAACATGGGGATGATCGGTTTCGACAGCGGATGTCGAAGCAGTGGGAAGCGTGTCGAGGAAGCGGCAATGATCTCGTAAACCATATGTCGCAACCAATAATCGCCAACACCAAGAGCGATAACTCCCGCTTCGCCCTCGCTGCCTAATTTTAGGTAACGACAAGAAGCCTCTGTGAGGAGCGTCAGCCCGGGGGTGGTCCCGACCCGGATCCTGGCGTCATTTAGGGATCTAAACCTCCAGCCCCGGTCACGGGGGTTGGGGGGAAATCAAACAGTGGCTGAGCCCGTTCCGGACTTGTCTGGGTGATCCGGAGGGCTGAGAAACTCGTACCAGACTGCACACGGAGAAGCCCTGATTCCGCACCGTTGGACGCGGGTTCGATTCCCGCCATCTCCACTCATCCCATGTGGGCGAAGGCCCGGTGGTCGCGCGAGCGACTGCCGGGCCTTCGTCATGCCTGCCGTGCCGTCGGCCCCCTTGTGGGCTTGGTCTGGACCTGACACTCTGCGGGTCGCCGCCCCCCACGCCACGGCATCCCCGGAGGTACGTATGCGTCACAGACCCCTCGCGGTCCTGCTCATGCTCCTCGCCCTCCTCGTCCCCGCCACCCTGCCCGCCGGAGCCGCCGCGCCCGCGCCCGTGCAGGTCTACGGCGCCTGGCACTGCGGGGACGACTACTGCACCTGGTCCACCGTCCGCGACGTCGCCGAGTTCGACGCCAAGAACCACTGGCTGGTCGACCGCGGCGACGGACGGCCCTCCGTCAACCTGGTCGTCCTCAGCTTCGTCGACCCGCTCGAGCTGCTGCACCGCACCACCGACGCCACCACGGCGAACGGCGTCCCCGTCGGCATGAGCCGCGAGATCGTCCAGTACTTCACCTCGCGCGGGATCCGCGTGATGCTGTCGATCGGCGGGATCACGTACACCGACGCCTGGGACGCGGCCCTCGCCGAGAACGCCACGCAGCTGGGGCTGAACGCGGCCGCCGTCGCCGCCGACCTCGGGGTCGGCATCGAGATCGACTACGAGCAGAACACCGGCCCGAACCTCACCGGGCTCCAGGCCTTCATCGACGCCTACCGGTCCGTCCACCCCTACGACGCCTCCGGCACGCGGCCGGCCGCGCGGCTCACCATCGACACCGCCGCCGGTGACCGCTGGCTCATCGACCTCAACCGCAAGGCCACGGCCGACTGGCTGCGCACCGACACCCCCGTGCTCGACTACGCCAACGCGATGGTGCCCGCCCGGCCCGCCTCGGCGAGCTCGCACATCGCGAACTGGCAGGAGCACCTCGACGGCAAGTCCCAGTTCTCCCCGCCGGTCGCCCCGCTCGCCCCCGCCAAGCTCACCGCCGGGCTGTACCTGGCGTACGGGCGCAGCCCGCTGCCCGAGTGCGTCGACTTCGCGAACTCGCTCCAGAAGGCGACCGGGGACTGGGTGCGCGGCGCGGCGCCCCACGGGGCCGGGACCACCCCGGGGCTCCTCGGCTACATGTTCTGGGCCGCCGAGAAGCCGTCCACGCGCGGCCTCGGCACCCAGGAGCCCGACGGCTGCGAGGGCGGCGCCGGGGCCGGCGCGACCGCGTACGGGGTGCAGGTGCCGATGGCGCCGCTGCGGCAGGGCTAGGACCCGACCGGTGTGCGGCGGCCCACCCCGGTCGCCGTGCACAGGGCGAAGGCCGTCGCCGCCGCCGTCACCGGGATCAGGAACCCGAAGGAGGCGAAGGGGGCGTGGTCGGCGGCCCAGCCGCCCGTCGCCGAGCCGGTCGCGATGCCCGCCAGGAGGGCGGTCACGGCGAGGCTCATGCCCTCGTTGAGCTGGGCGGGCGGGGTGAGGCGCTGGACCAGGCCCATGCCCGTCACCATCGTCGGCGCCGTCGCCATGCCCGCCACCAGGAGGCCGGCGGCCAGGGCGGGCAGGAAGCCCGTCGAGGCCGCCAGCAGGGGCATCGCCATCAGGACGGTCATCGCGGCCAGGCAGGTGCGCAGGCGGGCGGCGCGGCGGGCGCGGCCGTAGAGCAGGCCCGCCGCGCAGGAGCCCGCCGCCTGGAGGGCGAGGACCGGCCCCGCGACGGGCCCGTCCACGTACGCCAGGGTCACCACCTCCATCGAGCCGAAGACGGCCCCCGTGGCGAGGAAGACCGCGAGGAGCGGCGCCATGCCGGGGGCCCGCAGCGGGGAGCCCGAGGCGGTGCGGGGGGCGACCGGCGGTTCGGTGGAGCGCTGGGCGGCGAAGAGCAGGACACCGCCGAGGAAGAGCGCCCCGGCGGCGAGCGTGCCCGCCTCGGGGAAGAGCGCCGAGCAGAGGACGGCGGCCAGCACCGGGCCGAGCACGTAGCAGAGTTCGTCGGCGGCCTGCTCGAAGGCGTTCGCGGTGTGCAGCGCGTCCGGGTCGTCCCGGAGGAGGTGCGCCCAGCGGGCCCGGGACATCCCGCCCGTGTTCGGGGTGGTGGCGGTGAGGGCGGCGGTGAGGAAGAGCGCCCAGACCGGGGCCTTCGCGTGGACGCAGAGCACCAGGACCAGACTGCCGAGGACCGCGTAGGCGGTGGCCGGGACCGCGACCCCGGCCTGCCCGTACCGGTCGACGAGCCGGGCGATCAGCGGGCCGGTGACGGAGCCGACGGCGAGACCGGTGGCGGTGACCGCGCCGGCCAGGGCGTACGAGCCGTACGCCGCCGAGATCATGATCACGGCGCTCACGCCGAACATCCCCATGGGCAGTCGGGCGATCAGGTTCCCGGCGGTGAAGGCGCGGGTGCCGGGGAGGGCGAAGAGGCGGAGGTAGGGGTTGGCGGGGAGGGCGCGGGGGCCCCGGTCGTGGTGACGGGGGGCTCGGTAGCGGGGGGCGAGGGCCGGGCCCGCCGGGGTGAGGGTGAGGTCCGGTTGCGGCATGGACCAAGGGTCGGTCGGCACGATCCCGCCGGTCCAACACCTACGCGGTGGTGATTCACGCGTCTGTGTTGTTGACTGCGACGATGTCCGTCGACCCGCGTCTGCTGCGCGCCTTCACCGCCGTCGCCGAAGAGCTGCACTTCACCCGTGCCGCCGCCCGCCTCTACCTCGCCCAGCAGGCCCTCAGCCGAGACATCCGGCGCCTGGAGCGCGAGTTGGGCGCCGAGCTCTTCGTGCGGACCACCCGGCAGGTCGCCCTCACCCCCGACGGCGAACGCCTCCTCCCGTACGCCCGCCGGGTGCTGGCCGCCCACGACGAGCTGGACGAGGCCTTCCGCGCCGTGCCCCGGCCGCTCCTCGTCGACCTCAACAGCCCCGACCTCGTCCACGAGCGCGTCCTCCGCCGGGCCCGCGAACTCGCCCCGGAACAGGAGCTGATGGCCCGCTACGAGAGCGGACTCACCGGCGCCGTACGGGAGATCCTCGCCGGTCGGATCGACACCTCCTTCGGCCGGTACGGAGGACTCGACGCCCGGCTCAGGGCCCGGCTCGACTCCCAGTTCGTCCGGTACGAGCCGATGGCCGTCGTCCTCCCCGAGGACCACCCGCTCGCCGCCCTGCCCGAGGTGCCGCTCGCCCGGCTCGCCGGCGAGCGGATCTACGCCGGGGCCGGGAACGACCGCACACCCGAGTGGACCGACCTCGCCGCCCGCCTCTTCGCCGGCCGGGGCATCGAGATCGCGCCGCCCGCGCCGCTCGCGGTCGGCCGCCAGGAGTTCCGCCGGCTCATGGCCAAGCACCGCCACCCGGTCCTCGCCGTCGTCGGCTTCCCGCCCATGCCGGACTGCGTCACCCGGCCGCTCGTCGACCCCGTCCCCCTCTCGCCGGTGAGCCTGGTGTGGCGCAAGGGACTCCGCCACCCCGGCCTGGACGCCCTGCGCCGGGCGGCGACGGAGCTGGGCGCCCGGGAAGGCTGGCTGGAACGCCCGCCCGGCTCCTGGCTCCCCGAGGAGGAGCCCGGCCTGCCCGCGTAGGCGGCCCGCACAGGGGGAGCCCGGCCTGCCCGCATAGGCCCGCACGCCCAGGGGCGCTCACAGGGCCCGCGCGCTCCGGGTGAGAGCAAGGTTCCGTCACCGTCACCTCACGGCACCGGCCTGAAACGCGCCCTTCCTAGCGTCGGTCGCATCAGGGATCCGACTCCGTGGAGGTGCGAGATGGGTGGCCGCTGGATCGAACGCTGGGAACCGGAGGACGAGACCTTCTGGCGCGAGAGGGGGGAACGGATCGCCCGGCGGAACCTCGCCTTCTCCGTGCTCTCCGAGCACATCGGCTTCTCCGTCTGGAGCCTGTGGTCCGTCATGGTCCTCTTCATGGGCCCCCAGTACGGGGTCGACCCCGCCGGCAAGTTCTTCCTGATCGCCACCGCCACCCTCACCGGCGCGCTGATCCGCGTCCCGTACACCTTCGCCGTCGCCCGCTTCGGCGGCCGCAACTGGACGGTCCTCAGCGCCCTGCTGCTCCTGGCGCCCACCGGCCTCGCCTTCGCGGTGATGGAGCCCGGCACCTCGTACACCACCTTCGTCCTCGTCGCCGCGCTCACCGGCGTCGGCGGCGGCAACTTCGCCTCCTCCATGACCAACATCAACGCCTTCTTCCCGCTCCGGAAGAAGGGCTGGGCGCTCGGCCTCAACGCGGGCGGCGGCAACATCGGCGTCCCCGTCGTCCAGCTCGTCGGCCTCCTCGTCATCGGCACCGCCGGCGCGACGCACCCGAGGATCGTGCTCGGCGTCTACCTGCCCCTGATCGTCGTCGCCGCCGTCTGCGCCGCGCTCTTCATGGACAACCTCGCCCCCGTGAAGAACGACACCGGGGCCGCGAAGGAGGCCGTACGGGCCCGGCACACCTGGATCATGGCCTTCCTGTACATCGGCACCTTCGGCTCCTTCATCGGCTACAGCTTCGCCTTCGGCCTCGTCCTCCAGACCCAGTTCGGCCGCACCCCGCTCCAGGCCGCCTCGCTCACCTTCATCGGCCCGCTCCTCGGCTCCCTCGTCCGGCCCGTCGGCGGCACCCTCGCCGACCGGCACGGCGGCGCCCGCATCACCCTGTGGACCTTCGCCGCGATGGCCGCCGCGACCGGCGTGGTCGTCTACGCCTCCGCCATCGCGTCCCTCGCCGTCTTCCTCGTCGGCTTCATCGGCCTCTTCGTCCTGACGGGGCTCGGCAACGGCTCCACGTACAAGATGATCCCGGCGATCTTCCTCGCCCAGGGACACCGCGAGGGCCTCGCGGGCGAGGCCGCCGAAGCCTACGGACGGCGGCTCTCCGGGGCCTCCATGGGCCTCATCGGCGCCGTCGGCGCGCTCGGCGGCCTCGGCATCAACCTCGCCTTCCGCCAGTCCTTCCAGACCGCCGGCACCGGCACCGCCGCCTTCGTCGCCTTCCTCGCCTTCTACGCGGCCTGCATGGCCGTCACCTGGGCGGTATACCTTCGGCGCCCGGCCGCCGTCCCCGAGACCGCGGCGGCGGTCACCGAGCGGGAGCCCCGGCCCGCCGCCGCGCGGGTGTGACCCCCCGTGCCCTCCCCGAGGCCCGGCGCGGACCGTAACGACCAGGAAATACGGACGAACCCGGACCGTCACGCGTCCCCGTCAGGCTCGGGCCCCATGGACGAGCCCCTGGACGAGCAAGAACACGGCCCCCTCGCCGGCTTCACCGTCGGCGTCACCGCGGCACGGCGCGCCGACGAGCTGAACGCGCTGCTGCGCCGGCGCGGCGGGGCCGTCGTCCACGGCCCCGCCCTGCGGATCGTGCCCCTCGCCGACGACACCGAACTCCTCGCCGCCACCAAGGAACTCATCGGCCACGCCCCGGACGTCGTCGTCGCCACCACGGCGATCGGCTTCCGGGGCTGGATCGAGGCCGCGGAGGGATGGGGGTACGGGGAGGAGCTCCTCGACGTGCTGCGCCGCGTCGAGCTCCTCGCCCGGGGCCCGAAGGTCAAGGGAGCCGTACGGGCCGCCGGGCTCACCGAATCCTGGTCGCCCTCCTCGGAGTCCATGGCCGAGGTCCTCGACCGGCTCCTCGCGGAGGGCGTGGCGGGGCGCCGCATCGCGCTCCAGCTGCACGGGGAGCCCCTGCCCGGCTTCGTGGAGGCCCTGACGGCGGGCGGCGCGGAGGTCGTCGGCGTCCCCGTCTACCGCTGGATGCCGCCCGAGGACCTCGGGCCCCTCGACCGGCTCCTCGACGCGGTCCTCGCGCGCGGGCTCGACGCGGTGACCTTCACCAGCGCGCCGGCCGCGGCCTCCCTCCTCTCCCGGGCGGGGGAGCGGGGCGTACGGGACGGACTCGTCGCCGCGCTCCGGCACGACGTGCTCGCGGTGTGCGTGGGGCCCGTGACGGCGCTGCCGCTCCAGGCGGAGGGCATCGACACGTACCAGCCGGAGCGCTTCCGGCTCGGCCCGCTCGTCCAGCTCCTCTGCAAGGAACTGCCCGCCCGCTCGCGGGTCCTGCCCGTCGCCGGCCACCGCGTCGAGGTCCGCGGCCACGCCGTCCTCGTCGACGGCTCCCTCCGGCCCGTCCCGCCCGCGGGGATGGCCCTCCTCGGCCTCCTCGCCCGCCGCCCCGGCTGGGTCGTCTCCCGCGCCGACCTCCTCCGCGCCCTCCCCGGCGCGGGCCGCGACGAACACGCCGTCGAAACCGCGATGGCCCGCCTCCGCACCTCCCTCGGCACCCCGAAGCTGATCCAGACGGTGGTGAAGCGGGGCTACCGGCTGGCGGTGGATCCACGGGCGGAGCAGAAGTACGACGACTGAGCCCGCCGCCCCTCGTACGGGCCCCGCGCCTGACACGGTGCCCCCTCGTGGCGTACGCTCGACGGCTGCCCAGTGCACGTGAGAAGGGGGCCTTAGGTGGCCGCGCAGGAAGCCGTGGACACGGTCAGAGACCGTGAGATCGGTGTCGAGCAGGAACATCTGGACCAGGTCTACCGCCGGCTGGAGGAGAAGATCCACGAGGCGGAGTTCCTGATGAACGACGCCGCCCAGCGGGGCCAGGTCGGCACGCCCGGCGCCCTCGCCGAGCGGGACGCCCAGGTCTTCCGGGCCGGCATCCACCTCAACCGGCTCAACAACGAGTTCGAGGACTTCCTCTTCGGCCGGATCGACCTGCTGTACGGCAAGGACGGGAAGAAGGGCCCCGACGGGGCCTACACGTCCGTCGAGCCCGCCGAGGACGCCGTACGTCCCGACAACACCGCCGACATCGGCGAGACCCTGCACATCGGGCGGATCGGCGTGCTCGACTCCGACTACGCCCCGCTCGTCATCGACTGGCGCGCGCCCGCCGCCGCGCCCTTCTACCGGTCCACCCCCGTCGACCCGGGCCGCGTCGTGCGCCGCCGTGTCATCCGCTCCAAGGGCCGCAAGGTCCTCGGCGTGGAGGACGACCTCATGCGCCCCGAGCTGCGCGCCACCCTCGACGGGCGCGAGCTGCCCGTGATCGGCGACGGCGCCCTGATGGCCGCCCTCGGACAGGCCCGCAGCCACACCATGCGGGACATCGTCTCCAGCATCCAGGCCGAGCAGGACCTGGTCATCCGGGCGCCCGCCGCCTCCGTGACCTACGTCGAGGGCGGGCCGGGGACCGGCAAGACCGCCGTCGCGCTGCACCGGGCCGCCTACCTGCTCTACCAGGACCGGCGGCGCTACGCGGGCGGCATCCTGATCGTCTCCCCGACCCCGCTCCTCGTCTCGTACACCGAGGGCGTCCTGCCCTCCCTCGGCGAGGAGGGCCAGGTCGCGATCCGCGCCGTCGGCTCGCTCGTCGACGGCGCCGAGGCCACCGCCTACGACGAGCCGGCCGTCGCCCGCGTCAAGGGCTCCTCCCGCATGGTCCACGTGCTGCGGAAGGCCGCCCGGGGCGCCCTGGAGACCCCCGCCCCCAAGGCCCGGCCCGAGCTGGGGGAGGAGGAGCCCGTCTCCACCGGGACCCCCACCCGGCTCCGTGTCGTCGCCTTCGGGCGGCGCCTCGAGCTGGAGGCCGACGAGCTGCGCCGCATCCGGCACAACGTCCTCGGCGGCACCGCCCCCGTCAACCTGCTCCGGCCCCGTGCCCGCCGGCTCCTCCTCGACGCGCTGTACGCCAAGTCCGGCGCCGCCGGCCGGCACAGCGACCCCGAGCTCGCCGCCGAGCTGCGGTCCTCCTTCGACGAGGACGTCTCGACCGAGGACTCCTTCCTGTCCTTCCTCGACGCCTGGTGGCCCGAACTCACCCCCCGTCAGGTCCTCGACGCCATGGCCGACGAGCGGCGGCTCGGCCGCTGGGCCCGCCGGATCCTCAACCCGGGCGAGGTGCGGCGGCTCGCGCGCTCGCTGCGCCGCCGGGAGCTGTCCGTCCACGACGTGGCCCTCCTCGACGAGCTGAACACCCTGCTCGGCGCCCCGGCCCGGCCCAAGCGGAAGCGGGAGTACGACCCGCTGGACCAGCTCACGGGCCTGGAGGAGCTCATGCCCGTACGGGAGGAGAGCCAGCGGGAGCGGGCCGAGCGGCTCGCGGCGGAGCGCACCGAGTACGCGCACGTGATCGTCGACGAGGCCCAGGACCTGACGCCCATGCAGTGGCGGATGGTCGGGCGGCGCGGCCGGCACGCCACCTGGACGGTCGTCGGCGACCCGGCGCAGTCCTCCTGGTCGGACCCGGACGAGGCCGCCGAGGCCCGCGACGAGGCCCTCGGCACCCGGCCGCGGCGCCGCTTCGAGCTCACCGTGAACTACCGGAACCCGGCGGAGATCGCCGAGCTGGCCGCCAAGGTCCTGGCCCTCGCCATGCCGGGCAAGGAGTCGCCGCGCGCGGTCCGCTCGACGGGCGTCGAGCCCCGCTTCGTCCCCGTGGCGGAGAAGGCGGAGCTGGCCGAAACCGTACGTTTGGAAGCGGAACGGCTGCTCCACGAGGTGGACGGAACCGTCGGTGTCGTCGTCGCCATGAACCGGCGGGAGGAGGCCGCGGGCTGGCTCGCCGGGCTCGGCGACCGGGTGGTGGCCCTCGGGTCCCTGGAGGCGAAGGGCCTTGAGTACGACGCCACCGTCGTCGTGTCCCCGGCCGAGATCGCGGACGAGTCCCCGGCCGGCCTGCGGGTGCTCTACGTGGCCCTGACCCGGTCCACGCAGGCCCTCACGGTGCTCGCGGGCGACCGGGACATGCCGGACGAGGCGGGGGTCCCGGACCTGCTGCGGGACTGAGCCGGGCGGGTCCGCGGGGCCGGTCCGGCCCCGCACGGGCGCCGATTTCAGGTCAACCTGTGGCGCTGGAATCACCAGGCAGGGTGGTTTGTTAGCCTTGTCGTGGCACCGGCTCGATCCAAGCCCCCGGGCCCAACCTTCGTCCCTCAGAGGGACCACTTGCCGCGAGGCGAGCATGGCGGGTCGGTGCCACTTAGACGTACATACGAAGAAGAGGCCCTTGTCACCTCCGGTGACAAGGGCCTCTTCTGTTTCTCCAGCGCTTCTCGTATGGTGGAAACTACTTTCCGAAAACGAAATGACCGCATTACCTGCTACCGGCGGGTAGGTGCGACGATCGGAGGGCGCCGCCGGGCGACCAGCCGGGCCGGCGTAGCAGCGAAGCTAGGGAAAGCAGAGGAACTCGGCCATGGCAACGGCGCCCAGCGTCTCGTACTCGATGACGGTCCGGCTGGAGGTTCCCGCGAGCGGAACCGCGGTCTCCCAGCTCACCACGGCGGTGGAGTCCCACGGCGGATCCGTCACCGGCCTCGACGTGACCGCCTCCGGCCACGAGAAGCTCCGCATCGACGTCACCATCGCCGCGACCTCCACGGCGCACGCCGACGAGATCGTCCAGCAGCTGAAGACCATCGAGGGCGTCGTCCTCGGCAAGGTCTCCGACCGCACGTTCCTGATGCACCTCGGCGGCAAGATCGAGATGGCGTCGAAGCACCCCATCCGCAACCGTGACGACCTCTCCATGATCTACACCCCGGGCGTCGCCCGCGTGTGCATGGCGATCGCCGAGAACCCCGAGGACGCCCGCCGCCTCACCATCAAGCGCAACACCGTCGCGGTCGTCACCGACGGCTCCGCCGTCCTCGGCCTCGGCAACATCGGCCCGATGGCCGCGATGCCGGTCATGGAGGGCAAGGCGGCCCTGTTCAAGCGCTTCGCCGACATCGACGCCTGGCCGCTCTGCCTGGACACCCAGGACACCGACGAGATCGTCGCGATCGTCAAGGCGATCGCCCCCGGCTTCGCGGGCATCAACCTGGAGGACATCTCCGCGCCCCGCTGCTTCGAGATCGAGGCCCGGCTGCGCGAGGCCCTCGACATCCCCGTCTTCCACGACGACCAGCACGGCACCGCCATCGTCGTCCTCGCCGCCCTCACCAACGCGCTGCGCGTGGTCGGCAAGGGCATCGGCGACGTACGGGTCGTCATGTCCGGTGCCGGCGCGGCCGGTACGGCCATCCTCAAGCTGCTGATCGCGGCGGGTGTGAAGCACGCCGTCGTCGCCGACATCCACGGCGTCGTGCACGCGGGCCGCGAGGACCTGGTGGACGCCGCGCCCGGCACGCCGCTGCGCTGGATCGCCGACAACACCAACCCCGAGGGCGTCACCGGCACCCTCAAGCAGGCCGTCGTGGGCGCGGACGTGTTCATCGGCGTCTCGGCCCCGAACCTGCTCGGCGCGGAGGACGTCGCCGCCATGGCGGAGGGCGCCATCGTGTTCGCGCTCGCGAACCCCGACCCGGAGGTCGACCCGGCCGCCGCCCGGCAGACCGCCGCCGTCGTCGCCACCGGCCGCTCGGACTTCCCGAACCAGATCAACAACGTGCTGGTCTTCCCGGGCGTCTTCCGCGGTCTGCTCGACGCCCAGTCCCGTACCGTCAACACGGAGATGATGCTGGCGGCGGCCTCCGCCCTCGCCGACGTGGTCACCGAGGACGAGCTCAACCCGAACTACATCATCCCCTCGGTCTTCAACGACAAGGTCGCGGGCGCGGTCGCAGGAGCCGTCCGGAACGCGGCGAAGGCCGCGGGTGCCGGGACGGCGCCGAGCGGTCGCTGACGGCGCGTCGCGATTCGCGGAGCCGTAAACCCGCCTTTAGGGTGGCTTTTCGGCTCCGTGCTGTTTCCACGGCGTCGACAGAACGTCACCACCACGGGGTTCGGGCGCTTTTCGTGTGACCCGCGGGGGTGCCGGATTGGCGTTCCCGCCGCTGGTGGGGGCAGGATGCGTGTTTGGGCGCGAGGGTCTGTCATGTGACCCGGGTCCGGGGACTGTCCGAGGGCCCTGGCAGCATCGGCTTCGCTGTACCCAATCGCGCGGCTTCCGCCGCGTGGCACGCCTCACAGGCAAGAAAGACACGGGAGTAACAACATGAACCGCAGTGAGCTGGTGGCCGCCCTGGCCGACCGCGCCGAGGTGACCCGCAAGGACGCCGACGCCGTGCTGGCCGCTCTCGCCGAGACCGTCGGTGAGGTCGTCGCCAAGGGCGACGAGAAGGTCACCATCCCCGGCTTCCTGACCTTCGAGCGCACCCACCGTGCCGCTCGCACCGCTCGTAACCCGCAGACCGGCGACCCGATCGACATCCCGGCCGGCTACAGCGTGAAGGTCTCCGCGGGCTCGAAGCTCAAGGAAGCCGCCAAGGGCAAGTAAGGCTGCCTAGAGGCGCAGAAAGGGCGGCCACCCTGTCAGGGGGTGGCCGCCCTTTCGTATGCGCCTCACGGGGCCTTGTACGGCGTCCGCGCGGACCGTACGGCGTCCGCGCGGGCCCCGTACACACGCGCGTACGGGCCCGTACGGACGCTTACGCGCACGTACGGGCCCGTGTGACGCTCCTACACCAGCGCGCTGCCCGGGAGCTCGACCTTCGCGCCCAGCTCGACGAGCTTCTCCATGCTGTGCCTGCCCGGGGGGCGACCCCCGGACCCCCGGCGAGGGGGCGCGGGGGTGCCGGGTCAGACCAGCGCGCTGCCCGGGAGCTCGACCTTCGCGCCCAGCTCGACGAGCTTCTCCATGAAGTTCTCGTAGCCGCGGTTGATCAGGTCGATGCCGTGGACGCGGCTCGTGCCCTGGGCCGCGAGCGCGGCGATCAGGTACGAGAAGCCGCCGCGGAGGTCGGGGATGACCAGGTCGGCGCCCTGGAGCTTGGTCGGGCCGGAGACGACCGCCGAGTGCAGGAAGTTCCGCTGGCCGAAGCGGCAGTCGGAGCCGCCCAGGCACTCGCGGTAGAGCTGGATGTGCGCGCCCATCTGGTTCAGCGCGGAGGTGAAGCCGAGCCGGGACTCGTAGACCGTCTCGTGGACGATGGAGAGGCCGGAGGCCTGCGTCAGGGCCACGACCAGCGGCTGCTGCCAGTCCGTCTGGAAGCCGGGGTGCACGTCGGTCTCCAGGTGGATCGCGTTCAGCGAGCCGCCCGGGTGCCAGAAGCGGATGCCCTCGTCGTCGATCTCGAAGGCGCCGCCGACCTTCCGGTACGTGTTGAGGAAGGTCATCATCGAGCGCTGCTGGGCGCCGCGCACGTAGATGTTGCCGCCGGTGGCCAGCGCCGCCGAGGCCCAGGAGGCCGCCTCCAGGCGGTCCGGGATCGCCCGGTGGGTGTAGCCGTCGAGGCGGTCGACACCGGTGATCCGGATGGTCCGGTCGGTGTCCATGGAGATGATCGCGCCCATCTTCTGCAGGACGCAGATCAGGTCCTCGATCTCGGGCTCCACGGCCGCGTTCGACAGCTCGGTGACGCCCTCCGCGAGGACGGCCGTGAGCAGCACCTGCTCGGTCGAGCCGACCGAGGGGTACGGGAGGCGGATCTTGCAACCGCGAAGACGCTGCGGGGCCTCCAGGTACTGGCCGTCCGCCCGCTTCTCGATGGTCGCGCCGAACTGGCGGAGCACGTCGAAGTGGAAGTCGATGGGCCGGCCGCCGATGTCGCAGCCGCCCAGGCCCGGGATGAAGGCGTGGCCGAGGCGGTGCAGCAGCGGGCCGCAGAAGAGGATCGGGATGCGCGACGAGCCGGCGTGGGCATCGATGTCGGCCACGTTCGCGGACTCGACGTGCGTCGGGTCGAGGACGAGCTCGCCGGGCTCCTCGCCCGGGCGGACCGTCACTCCGTGCAGCTGGAGCAGCCCGCGGACGACGCGGACGTCACGGATGTCTGGCACGTTGCGCAGGCGGCTGGGGCCGCTGCCGAGCAGGGCGGCGACCATCGCCTTGGGCACGAGGTTCTTCGCGCCGCGAACGCGGATCTCGCCCTCCAGCGGGGTGCCGCCGTGGACAAGCAGGACATCGTCTGTGCCGGTCATGAATCTCGCGTTCCGAAAGTGGGTCCGACGGGTGGCCAGAGAAAAGGGTAAGGGTCCATGAGACCCCGATCGGGTGCCTCGGGGGGCCTGTCAGATGTAATGAATTCGGCACAACACCCTCTGCTTCCGTGATCTTGCGGAGCGTCACCGTCCACTTGTGTCCGCGACGCGCTCCGGCGCCGCGGGTCCGGCCCTCCTGAGCTGCGGCGGTCACCGGCTTGCCCGAATCCCGCCCGACGACCCCCCGTGAAGGCCGAAGATGCGGGATCATGTGTCGCATGACCGAGGTGTCCTCGCTCACAGGACGGCTGCTCGTGGCCACCCCCGCGCTGGCGGACCCGAATTTCGACCGCGCGGTGGTCCTGCTGCTCGACCACGACGACGAGGGCTCGCTCGGCGTGGTCCTCAACCGGCCCACGCCCGTGACCGTCGGCGACATCCTCGCCCCCTGGGCGGCCCTCGCCGGCGAACCGGGCGTCGTCTTCCAGGGCGGCCCCGTCTCGCTCGACGCGGCCCTCGGCGTCGCCGTGATCCCCGGCGACGAGGGCCCCCTCGGCTGGCGGCGGGTGTACGGGGCGATCGGCCTGGTCGACCTGGAGACCCCGCCCGAGCTGCTCGGACCCGCGCTCGGCTCGCTCCGGATCTTCGCGGGGTACGCGGGCTGGGGGCCCGGCCAGCTGGAGTCCGAGCTCGGCGACGGCGCCTGGTACGTGGTCGAGTCGGAGCCCGGCGACGTCTCCTCGCCGCGCCCCGAGACGCTCTGGCGGCAGGTGCTGAGACGGCAGCGCGGCGAACTCGCGATGATCGCGACGTACCCCGACGACCCGTCCCTCAACTGAGGGCCACGGCTTTCAGTACCCTTGGCGGTTATGAGCACTCTCGAGCCCGAGCGCGGGGCAGGTACGGGAACCCTCGTCGAGCCGACGCCGCAGGTGTCCCACGGTGACGGCGACCACGAGCGCTACGCCCACTACGTCCAGAAGGACAAGATCATGGCGAGCGCCCTCGACGGCACGCCCGTCGTGGCGCTGTGCGGAAAGGTCTGGGTACCGGGGCGCGACCCCAAGAAGTACCCGGTCTGTCCGATGTGCAAGGAGATCTACGACTCCATGGGCGCGGGCGGCGGCGACAAGGACAAGGGCGGCAAGGACAAGTAGTCCTGCTGTCCTGACGTCGGGGCAGTCCCTTCGCGGCCCCCGCCGCGCGTACTCCGGTACGTGCGGCGGGGGCCGTTTCGCGTTGCACGGGCTGCTTTCGCGGGTCACGGATCGGCCGATGTGGTCGAGACCTCTTGTCGGCCCGCTCGGGACGCGCCTAACCTCACGCGTGTTGTGCAGCACGAAACGTTCATTGCGCATGCTGCAACGCGCGCATGCGGAGGGGGCCCGTCATGAAGTCCGTCATGAGGCTGCCCGCCCGACTCGCCACCCCGGCCGCCGCCGACGAGAAGAGCGGGACCTCGCGCGTCCGGCTCTTCCAGGAGGTGGGCGACCGGCCCGAGGAGCAGGTCGTCCGGCAGGCCGTCGCCGCCGGCAAGGTCGACGGCGCCCCGCTCTTCGTCGGGGCCTACGGCTACGGCATGGTCCCGCCGTCCGGGCCGGGTGCGGTGAACTCGCCGTGGCAAAGGGCGCGTCGTGCACATCCACCACATCCGCCATCGGCGGCGAGGCATGGGCCCGCACGGTGACCATGCTGGAGTACAAGGCCGCCGACCGCGGTGGCATCGTGGTCAAGGTCCCCGCCCCCAACCCCTCAAGGTGCTGCTCCGCCTGTGGCCGCATCACCTCCGGCAACCGGGAGACCCGGGCCGGCTTCGTGTGCGGGAACCCCGGCCGCGGGTCCGAGGCCAACGCGGACACCGACGCGGGACGCGACATCGATCGCGCCGCCGGGCGGGCGGTGTCAGGACGTGGAGACCTCGGGGGCGCCCGGTCTGCGAAGCGTCAACCGCCCGTCATGACAAGGGACCCCGCCCACTCCCGACGGCGGAGGACGTCAACAGAAGGCCCACGCCTCGTCCCGGTACGGCCTGGGGCCGGCGATCGGCGTCGTCACGCCGCTGATCCTGCCGGCCGTGACGCTGGTCCACCTGCGCCTGCCGCGACGCCAGGGAGAGGAACCGTGACCGCCCCCCGCGCATTCCGCATGCGTCGCCCCGCGCGCCTCGCCGCCGAGGCCGTCACCCTCCTCGTCGCGGCCGCCGTCGCCTTCCCGCTGTGCTGGATGGTCCTCTCGGCCCTCGAACCGGCCGGCGAGATCCAGTCCACGAACCCCGGGCCGTG
The DNA here is from genome assembly GCF_042874035.1 of Streptomyces sp. NPDC004284. Taxonomy (NCBI): domain Bacteria; kingdom Bacillati; phylum Actinomycetota; class Actinomycetes; order Kitasatosporales; family Streptomycetaceae; genus Streptomyces; species Streptomyces sp. NPDC004284. The sequence continues at coordinate 63,980 of NZ_JBIAMJ010000003.1, forward strand.
GACGCTCTCCCCGTCCCTCGACGCCTTCCGGCGCGTCTTCGAACAGCAGGAGTTCGGCCGGTACTTCGTCAACTCGCTGATCGTCGCGGGCCCGGTCGTCCTCGCCTCGGCCCTCATCGCCTTCCTCGCGGCGATGGCCGTCACCCGGTTCCGCTTCCGGTTCGGGACGACGCTGCTCGTCATGTTCCTGATCGCCCAGATGGTGCCGGTCGAGGCGCTCACCGTCCCGCTGTTCCTCCTCGTGCGCGACCTCGGCTCGCTGGTCCTGCCGCACCTCGCCCTCTCGCCGCCGTTCGCGATCCGGATGCCGCGCGGCTTCGCCAAGGCCGTCCCCGAGGCCCCGGAGGAACAGGCCCGCGTCGACGGCGCGAGCCGCGCCCGCTCCCTCCGGCGGATCCTCTTCCCGCCGGTCCTCCCCGGCCTCGTCGCGGCCAGCGCCTTCTCGTCCCTCCCGACCTGGAAGGACTTCCTCTTCGTGAAGTCCTTCCTCATCAGCGGCACCTCGCAGTCGACCCTCCCGAGGCACCGCTCGTCTTCCTCGTACTCGTACAGCGCCGCCTGGTCCCCGGACCGGGCGGGGCGGTGAAGGACTGATCCGATGACCCCTCCCGATTCCACGGACCTGATCCCCGTACCCCTCTCCGTCGAGCGGGGGAGCGGCGGGCGCTTCCCGCTCGACGAGCGGACGACGATCGACGCCGGCCCCGGCACCGAGTCCACCGCCCGCTGGCTGCGGGCCGCGCTCGGCTCCGCCACCGGACTGCCGTTCGCCGACGGCGCCGGGCCGCGCGCGATCCGGCTGCGGATCGGCGAGGAGGCGGCGCGCGGCCCGGAGGGCTACCGGTTGGAGGTCGACGACACCGCCGTCCTCATCGAGGGCGGCGGCCCCGCCGGGGTGTTCTGGGGCGCCCAGACCCTCCGCCAGCTCCTCGGCCCCGACGCGTACCGCAAGGCGCCCGTACGGAGCGACGGGCGCTGGGAGCTCCCGTGCACGACGATCGAGGACGCCCCCCGCTTCGGCTGGCGCGGCCTCCTCCTCGACGTCTCCCGGCACTTCACGCCCAAGGACGACGTCCTGCGCCTGCTCGACCTCCTCGCCGCCCACAAGCTCAACGTCTTCCACTTCCACCTCACCGACGACCAGGGCTGGCGCATCGAGATCGAGCGCCACCCGAAGCTCACCGGGATCGGCGCCTGGCGGGCCCGCACCAAGTGGGGGCACCGGGCCTCGCCGCTCTGGACCGAGACCCCGCACGGCGGCTTCTACACCCAGGACGACATCCGCGAGATCGTCGCGTACGCCGCCGAGCGGCACATCACCGTCGTCCCCGAGATCGACCTCCCCGGCCACGCGCAGGCCGCCATCGCCGCCCACCCCGAGCTCGGCAACACCGACGTCGTCGACACCGCCGCCCTCACCGTCTGGGACACCTGGGGCGTCAACCCCCACGTCCTCGCCCCGACCGAGGCCGTCCTGCGCTTCTACGAAGGCGTCTTCGAGGAGGTCCTCGACCTCTTCCCGTCCACCTTCGTCCACGTCGGCGGCGACGAGTGCCCCAAGGACCAGTGGAAGGCCTCCCCGGCCGCCCAGGCCCGCATCGAGGAGCTGGGCGTCGGCGACGAGGACGGACTCCAGTCCTGGTTCATCCGCCACTTCGACCGCTGGCTCGCCGCCCGCGGCCGCCGCCTCATCGGCTGGGACGAGATCCTGGAGGGCGGCCTCGCCGACGGGGCGGCCGTGTCGTCCTGGCGGGGGTACGCGGGCGGGATCGCCGCCGCCGAGGCCGGCCACGACGTCGTCATGTGCCCCGAACAGCACGTGTACCTCGACCACCGCCAGGCACCCGGCGAGGACGAGCCGATGCCCATCGGATACGTCCGCACCCTGGAGGACGTCTACCGCTTCGAGCCCGTCCCGCCGGGCCTCTCGCCGGAAGCCGCCGCCCACATCCTGGGAACCCAGGCGAACGTCTGGACCGAGGTGATGGAGAACCGCTCCCGCGTCGACTACCAGGTCTTCCCGCGCCTCGCCGCCTTCGCCGAGGTCGCCTGGTCCGCGCTGCCCGCGCCCGAGGAGCGCGATCACGCCGGCTTCGAGCGCCGCATGCACACCCACTACCGGCGCCTGGACGCCCTCGGCGTCGACTACCGGCCGCCCACCGGACCCCGCCCCTGGCAGCAGCGGCCCGGGGTCCTCGGGAGGCCCCTGGAGGGCACGCCCCCGAACGTGTGAGGGACCCGACGTCACCCGGTCACCCAAGAGTGGTGAAACGGAAGTTACCGTCACAGCAAGGGCGTCCCGGACGGAACAGTCCTTCGCGGACCCTCGCGCCGGACTCCTCGGAAGATGTGCCAGAGTTGCCACGTCCGGCCTGTGAGCACGTACGGTACGCCCACACGCAGGCGCGACGGCCGGGCACAGTCGGGGACCACCGGGACACCGGGAAGGGGCAGCGGGTTGACCACGCACGCACCACAGACGGCGCAGTCCGTGACGCTGCCCGCCTCGCTCGACGAGGCCGTCGCGGCGCTCACCGCCATGCCGGCCGCCGTGCCCGTCGCCGGCGGCACCGACCTCATGGCCGCCGTCAACAAAGGCCAGCTCCGCCCCGCCGGACTCGTCGGCCTGAGCCGCATCAACGAGATCCGCGGCTGGCAGTACCAGGACGGCCACGCCCTCCTCGGTGCCGGCCTCACGCACGCGCGCATGGGCCGCCCCGACTTCGCCGCCCTCATCCCGGCCCTCGCCGCCGCCAGCCGCGCGGCCGGGCCGCCCCAGATCCGCAACGCGGGCACCCTCGGCGGCAACATCGTCACCGCCGCGCCCACCGGCGACTCGCTGCCCGTCCTCGCCGCCCTGGAGGCCGACCTCGTCGTCCTCGGCCCGCTCGGCAGCCGCGAGATCCCCGTCTCCCACCTCCTCGCCGGCCGCGACCTGCTCGCCCCCGGCGAGCTCGTCGGCTTCGTCCGCGTCCCGCTGCTCCACGCCCCCCAGGTCTTCCTCAAGGCCACCGGGCGCACCGGCCCGGCCCGCGCCACCGCCTCCGTCGCCGTCGTCCTCGACCCGGCCCGGCGCGGCGTGCGCTGCGCGGTCGGCGCCGTCGCGCCCATGCCGCTGCGCCCGCTGGAGGCGGAGCGCTGGATCGCCTCGCTGGTGGACTGGGACAACGACCGGGGGCTCGCCCCGGAGGCGCTCGCGGCCTTCGGCGAGTACGTCGCCGCCGCCTGCATCCCGGACCCGCCGGGCGACGAACAGCTGCCGCCTGCCGTACTGCACCTGAGGCGCACGGTCGCCACACTCGCCCGACGGGCACTGGGGAGGGCACTCGCGTGAGCGACGAGCACAAGGATCAGCAGACGGGCGGCTGGGAGCCGCTCCCGCAGAGCGAGGGCTACGACGGCGACGCGACCGCCTTCGTCCAGCTGCCGCCCGACTTCATGCTGGACGGCATCCCCCTGGAGGCGCCCGGTCACGGCTACGTACCGCCGATGATCACCCCGCTCCAGCCGCTCGCCCCGCCCGTGGCGACCGACCCGGCGGCGACGGGCACCTGGTCGGTGCACGTCCCGACGGAGGCGCAGCAGACGCAGTACTTCGAGGGGTACGAGGGGGGCGAGCACTTCCAGCCGCCGGCGTACGTCGAGAACGCGGTCGAGCACATCGAGCACATCGAGACCTCGGTCGAGCACGCCGAGCAGCACGTCGAGCACGTCGAGCACGTCGAGCACGTCGAGCACCTCGACTACGCCGAACCGGACCCGCAGGCGACGGCCGAGTGGCGCTTCGAGGAGGCCCTGGCGCCCGCTCCCGCCGATCCGGGGGCCACGGGCCAGTGGCAGATCCCGGACGTGGCCGCCCCCGTGGACCCGGCGGCCGCCGAGCCCGTCGCGCCCGCTTCGTACGCGGAGGCCCCGGCGACGCTGCCGGGCGGCGCGCCGGCGCCGTGGGCGCTGCCGGAGGAGCCCGTGGGGCCGGTGGCGGAGGCCGTGGAGGCCGTGGAGGAGGCGCCGGAGGCCGCGGCGGAGCCCGTACAGGAGCCTGTGCAGGAGGTCGCTCCGGAGGCCGCGCCGGCCGATGAGGCCGCACAGCCCTCCGCACCGGACGCACCGGACGTGCCGGCCGAGGAGCCCCCCGCGCCCGCCCCGCTGTTGGTCGAGGCGTCCACGGACAGCGACGAGCACCCCCACACCTCGTACACCCTGCGGGTCAACGGGACCGACCGGCCCGTGACCGGCTCCTGGATCGGGGAGTCGCTGCTCTACGTGCTGCGCGAGCGCCTCGGCCTCGCCGGGGCCAAGGACGGCTGCTCGCAGGGCGAGTGCGGCGCGTGCAACGTGCAGGTCGACGGCCGGCTCGTCGCCTCCTGCCTGGTGCCCGCGGCGACCGCCGCCGGGAGCGAGGTGCGGACGGTCGAGGGCCTCGCGGTCGACGGCGAACCCTCGGACGTGCAGCGGGCGATGGCCAAGTGCGGCACCGTCCAGTGCGGCTTCTGCATCCCCGGCATGTGCATGACCGTGCACGACCTCCTGGAGGGCAACCACGCCCCCACGGAGCTGGAGACCCGCCAGGCCCTCGCCGGCAACCTCTGCCGCTGCTCCGGCTACCGGGGCGTGCTCGACGCCGTACGGGACGTCGTCGCCGAGCGCGAGGCCGCCGCCACGGCCGCCGCGCCCGAGGCCGGCGACGAGATCCGTGTTCCGCACCAGATTCCCCACCCGCACGACGGAGGCATGGCGTGAGCAGCGACGCGACCACGGCCGTTCCCACGGCTCTGGACGCCACCGGGAACATCGGCCAGGAGCCGGCCGCGCACGGCCTCGGCACCTCGCTCCCGCAGGCCGAGGCGCGGGCGAAGACCGAGGGCACGTTCCCGTACGCCTCCGACCTGTGGGCCGAGGGCCTGCTCTGGGCCGCGATCCTGCGCTCGCCGCACCCGCACGCCCGGATCGTGTCGATCGACACGAGCGCGGCGGTCGCCATGCCGGGCGTACGGGCCGTGGTGACGGCCGCCGACGTGCCGGGCGCGGCGACGTACGGGCGCCGGGTCGCCGACCGGCCCGTCTTCGCCTCCGACCTGGTCCGACACCACGGCGAGGCCCTCGCGGCCGTCGCCGCCGACCACCCGGACACGGCCCGGCTCGCCGCGGCGGCGATCGGCGTCGAGTACGAGCTGCTCGAGCCGGTGACGGACCCGGAGAAGGCGTTCGCGGCCGAGGCCCTGCACCCCGACGGGAACCTGATCCGGCACATCCCGCTGCGCTTCGGGGACCCGGAGGCGACGGGCGAGGTCGTCGTCGAGGGCCTGTACCGGATCGGCCGCCAGGACCCGGCGCCGATCGGCGCCGAGGCGGGTCTCGCCGTGCCGCGCCCCGACGGGGGCGTCGAGCTCTACACGGCCTCCACCGACCCGCACACCGACCGCGACCTGGCCGCGGCCTGCTTCGGCCTGCCGCCCGAGCAGGTCAAGCTGGTCGTGACGGGCGTCCCGGGCGCCACCGGCGACCGCGAGGACCCGGGCTTCCAGATCCCCCTGGGCCTGCTCGCCCTCCGCACCGGCTGCCCGGTCAAGCTCACCGCCACCCGCGAGGAGTCCTTCCTCGGCCACGCCCACCGGCACCCCACCCTGCTGCGCTACCGCCACCACGCGGACGCGGAGGGGCGGTTGGTGAAGGTGGAGGCGCAGATCCTCCTCGACGCGGGCGCGTACGCGGACTCGTCGAGCGAGTCCCTGGCCGCGGCCGTCGCGTTCGCCTGCGGCCCGTACGTGGTCCCGCACGCCTTCGTGGAAGGCTGGGCCGTCCGCACCAACAACCCCCCCTCCGGTCACGTCCGGGGCGAGGGCGCGATGCAGGTGTGCGCGGCGTACGAGGCGCAGATGGACAAGCTGGCCGCGAAGCTGGGCGTGGACCCGGCCGAGCTGCGCATGCGGAACGTCATGGCGACCGGCGACATCCTGCCCACGGGCCAGACGGTCACCTGCCCGGCCCCGGTGGCCGAACTCCTCGCGGCCGTACGGGACTTCCCCCTCCCCTCCCTGCCCAAGGACACCCCGGAGGACGACTGGCTCCTCCCCGGCGGCCCCGAGGGCGCGGGCGAACCCGGCGCGGTGCGGCGGGGCGTGGGCTACGCGCTCGGCATGGTGCACATGCTGGGCGCGGAGGGCACGGACGAGGTCTCGACGGCGACCGTCCGCGTGATGGACGGCGTGGCCACGGTCATCTGCTCGGCCGTGGACACCGGTTCGGGCTTCTCCACCCTCGCCCGCCAGATCGTCCAGGAGACCCTCGGCATCGACGAGGTCCACGTGGCCCCCGTCGACACCGACCAGCCCCCGGCGGGCCCCGCCGCCCACGGCCGCCACACCTGGGTCTCGGGCGGCGCGGTGGAGCGCGCGGCGAAGATGGTCCGCACCCAACTCCTCCAGCCGCTGGCCCACAAGTTCGGCATGTCGACCGAGCTCCTCCAGATCACGGACGGCAAGATCACCTCGTACGACGGCGTCCTCTCCACCACCGTCACCGAGGCCATGGACGGCAAGGAACTCTGGGCCACCGCCCAGTGCCGCCCCCACCCGACGGAGCCCCTGGACGATTCGGGCCAAGGCGACGCGTTCGTGGGTCTGGCGTTCTGCGCGATCCGCGCCGTCGTGGACGTCGACATCGAACTCGGCGCCGTCCGCGTCGTGGAGATGGCCGTCGCCCAGGACGTCGGCCGCATCCTCAACCCCGCCCAACTCGCCGCCCGCATCGAAGCCGGCGTCACCCAGGGCATCGGCGCCGCCCTCACCGAGAACCTCCGCACCACCCGCGGCCTCGTCCGCCACCCCGACTTCACCGGCTACGCACTCCCGACATCACTGGACGCCCCGGACATTCGCATCGTGAAACTCGTCGAAGAACGCGACGTCGTCGCCCCCTTCGGCGCCAAGGCCGCGAGCGCCATCCCCGTCGTCACCTCACCCGCCGCAGTGGCCTCAGCCGTACGCGCGGCGACGGGCCGCCCGGTCAACCGCCTCCCGATCCGCCCTCAAGCGGCCGTCGCCGTGCCCAATTCGTAATCATGTGATGTCGGTTGCTTGTGCAACCGAGAGGTGCGGACTGTCGTCGTTCCTGACTACAGTGGACTTCTTGACTTGTGCCGTGCGCGGCACGGTGGTTCACGGGGGAGGGACACGGGCATGCGAGCTGAGTTGGACGGGGCCAGCTACGGGATGCACGGCATGAGCGCGGCGGCCGTGCGCTACAACACCGAGTCGATGACGCAGTTCAAGAAGCGGATCGACGGCCTGATCGACACGCTCACCGCCTCCGAGGCCGGCAAGGGCAAGGTGGAGTCGGACCCCGTGACGCGCAATCAGTTCGGTGGGGGCGGCGCGGCCTGGGCCGAGGCGGGCGGCGTGCACGACTCGTACAACTCCGTCATCAAGCAGCTGAAGGACCTCTCCAGCCTGCTGCAGGACTGCCTGGAGGGTCTCGGCATCGCGGTCGTCGCGTCCAAGGACGGCTTCGAGCAGATGGACGAGGACACCAAGCGGAAGATGATCAACATTCATCAACGCACCGAGGACGCCAAGACGAAGGCGGACAGGGACGCGGGCCGCACCGCTCCGGAGACCGGGACCGGCCAGACGGCCGGGGGCGACGACTCCCTCCAGTAGGCGGGCGCGGACGGAATGTCGGGGACACGGGGAAGAGGCGAAGGATGAGGCTCGAAGAGGGCGGCGGCGGCCGGAGCGGCGGAACGAACTTCCACGCGAAGGCGATGAGTCACCAGAAGATGCTGGACTGGCTGGACGAAGCCGAGACGTACCCGGTCAGCAACGCGGCGGATCGCCTGAAGGCGGCAGCCAAGGAGCTGGAGAGCATCGCCGACCAGCTGAAGGACCGGACGGGTCGGGTCGACTGGAAGGGCCAGGCAGAGCAGGCGTTCACGGAGTGGGCCGCGGATGTGGTGAGCTCGACGTACGCACTCAGTACGTACAGCACCAAGGCCGCCACGGAGATGGAAACCACCTCCCAGGCCATCGCCAGCGCGAAGAGCGCCATTCCCCGCTACACCTCCCACGAGGCGGCCAAGGCCAGCCTGGAAGCCGCGATCAAGTACCACAACGATCCCGACTCGGCGACCATCGCGCGCGACGCCAAGAAGTCGGTGACGGCCAGCCAGGACCTCAAGGCCATCGAGGCCCAGGAGGAGGCGAACAGGCTGGCCGCGGCGGACGAGATGAAGAAGCTCTCCGACACGTACTACTGGTCGGGCCAGAACATGACGGCTCTGGTGCCGCCGACGTTTCCGCCGCCGCCGGGTGACTTCGTGCCGGCGGACAGTGGCGTCCGCAGAGGGGAGAAGTCCTCGTACAGCGTCCCCTCGTCCCAGGGCGAGAGGTACTCCGCGGACACGGGGACGAGCACGGGGACGCACACCACGCGCTCGCAGCCGGACACCCGGACCACGCCTGACACGCAGATCGTGCTGCCGACCCAGGACACGACCGGGCCGACGCATGTCAGCCGTCCCGAGGTCCGGCCCGACGTGCCCGTGGACCTCGGCATCGACAGCGTGGACACCCTGCCGCACCCGACCACGACCGGCCCGACGACCCAGACCCCGGGCGGCCCGCCGCCGATCACCAAGCCGGACGTCGGTACGCCCCCGTTCGTGACGACCGGCATGCCTCCCGTGCCTCCGCTGTCCGTGAAGGGCGGTCCGGGCCCCCTCGGCCCCACCTCGCCCCTCACCGGCGGCACCGGCACCCCCCGCGGCCCGCAGACCGGCGGCCTCCGCACCACGCCCGGCATGCCCCGCGAAGGCATCAGCGGTGGCCGTCAGGTCCCCAGCACCACGGGCCGGCCGCAGACCGGCATCCCGCGCAGCACCGTCATCGGCAACGAGACCACCGGACAGAACCGGACCGGCATGGGCCGCGGCATGGGGGGCGGCATGGGCGGCGCCCACGGCACGGGCGGCCCCATGGGCGGCGCGGCCGGCCGGAACGGCATCACCGGCGGCCGGCGTCTCGCCGGGGAGACCGGCGGCGTCGTCGGCGGCAGGGCGCAGCGCGCCGGTGCCGCGGGCGGCGGGAAGCCCTTCACGGCCGGCGGCTCGGGCCTCGTACGCGGAAACGCCGCGAAGCCCGGAGAGCGCGAGGAGCAGAACGGAGAGCGTCCCGACTACCTCGTCGAGGACGAGGAGACCTGGCAGCAGGGCCGCCGCGTGGCGCCGCCCGTCATCGACTGATCAGCGCGAGGAAGCAGATGCGTACCAGCAGTATTCGTCGGAGCCGTGCCCGAGTCACCGCCTCGGCCGCCTTGGGGATGCTGCTGGTGGGCATCGCTTCCGTCCCCGCCCACGCGGAGGGCGTCAAGCAATGGCAGTTGGATGCCTTCGGCGCCAAGGAGATCTGGCAGCTCAGCACGGGCAAGGGCGTCACCGTCGCCGTCATCGACACCGGAGTGGATAAGCAGGTCCCGGACCTTCAGGGGCAGGTGCTCAAGGGCAAGGACTTTGCACCGGACGAAGCCGGTGACGAATACACCGACTACACCGGACACGGCACGGGCATGGCCGCCCTCATCGCGGGGACGGGCCGGTCCAATGGCGGTGAGGGCGCGTTCGGGCTTGCTCCCGGGGCCAAGATCCTTCCCGTTCGCGTGCCAGGAGGGAAGGGAGGCGAGAAGAGCCAGGCGGCGGCCAACCGAGAGTTCAACACGGTCGTGCCCGAGGCCATCCGTTTCGCCGTCGACTCCGGAGCCAAGGTCCTCAATGTCTCGCAGGGCTCTCCGGAGGGCTCTCCGCAGCTCACGGATGCTGTGAAGTACGCGCTGGACAAGGGCGCCCTGGTGTTCGCCTCCGTCGGCAACACCGGAAACAAAGCGAACCGGCTGGAGTACCCGGGGGCGACTCCCGGTGTCGTCGGCGTCGGAGCCATCGACCGCAAGCTGACCCGCATCCCGATGTCCCAGTACGGCCCCCAGGTCGACATCGTGGCCCCCGGCAAGGACACGGTCGCCGCCTGCGACACCGGAATCTGCACCTCCTCCGGTACCAGTGACTCCACCGCCCTCGCCTCCGCCGCCGCCGCACTCATCTGGTCGAAGCACCCCGACTGGACCAACAACCAGGTCCTGAAGGTCATGCTCAACACCATCGCCGCGCCCACCGAGGGCCCCAAGCGCAACGACTACATCGGCTTCGGCGCCATCCGGCCGCTGCGGGCGCTGAAGACGCCCGGTGACCCCGGTCCGGCCGACGTCCGGCCCATCGACGACCTTGCCGAGACCGTGGCCTCGTCGCCCACCGGGCAGCCGTCCGCCGACCCGGCGCCGGCGGAGTCCTCCGCCGCTCCCGCGCCCGCCCCGTCGGCCGTCGCCGCTGCCGACGACGGCGGCGACACCGGTCTCTGGATCGGCCTCGGGATCGGTGCGGCCGTGCTGGTCGGTGCCGCGATCGCCGTACCCGTACTCCGGTCGCGGCGGGGCTGAGGCCGCCCCCTTCAGGAGACCAGGCAGCGGACCGGCACGAGGAAGCGATGCGTACCAGCGGTATTCGCCGGAGCCGTGCCCGAGGGGCCGCCTCGGCCGACTCGGGGATGCTGCTGGTGGGTGTCGCTTCCGTCCCCGCCCCTGCGGAGAGCGTCCGGTCCCGGCAGTGGCATCTGGACGCCTACGGCGCCGAGGAGATCTGGCAGTTCAGCACGGGGGAGGACGTCACCGTCGCGGTGACCGACTCCGGTGTGGAGAAGAGCAACCCGGATCTCCGCGGCCAGGTGCTCGAAGGCAAGGACTTCGCGTCGACGGAGGAGTCGGGCGACGAGTTCACCGACTACGACGGTCACGGTACGGGGATGGCCGACCTGATCGCCGGCACCGGAGCGAGGGACGGCGGGAACGGGGCCTTCGGTCTGGCGCCGGGCGCCAAGATCCTGCCGGTGCGCGTTCCTGGGCTCAAGGGGGGCGACATCGACATGGTGGAGGGCGCCACGAGGTTCAACCGCGTCGTCCCTCCTGCGATCAGGTACGCGGCCGATTCCGGTGCCAAGGTCATCGACCTGTCCCTGGGCAACCAGCAAGGCCCGCAGGCACTCACGGACGCGGTGAAGTACGCGCTGGACGAGGGGTCTCTCGTCTTCGCCGCCGTCGGGAACAGCGGCGACAAGGGCAATCCGGTCGAGTACCCGGGTGCGACTCCCGGTGTGGTCGGTGTCGGTGCCGGTGACAACAAGGCGAGGCACGTCCCGTTCTCCGAGCACGGCGACCAGGTCGGCATCGTCGCCCCTGGTGAGGACTTGGCGCATGCCTGCGGTGGCGGCACGGGCATGTGCAAGTCCTGGGGTACGGGTGACTCCACCGCCCTCGCCTCCGCCGCCGCGCTCCTCTGGTCGAAGCCCCCCGACCGGACCAACAACCAGGTCTTGAGGGTCATGCGGAACGCGGTCGCCCGGACCAAGGAGAACGCGGAGGTCATGCAGAAGGTCGTCGAGCGGTACGGCGACGACCCGAAGTACATGCACGAGCAGCCGGGCATCGACGACAGCCTCGGCAAGATGGGCGCCGCGTACGTCGACGAGCTGAACCGCTCCCTGGAGACGGACAGCGACACCACGATGGAGGAGAAGAAGAACTCGCCCTTCGGCTTCAACGATGCCCACGGCAAGTCCCGTTTCGGTTCCGGGTTCGACACCGGGCTGCTCTGGAACCGCGGCGACGCCGTCAACTTCATGGGCATCGTGTCGCAGAGCGAGACCGGACACTCCACCCTCTCGGCGGCCGAGTCGCTGTACACGACGAGCGTCCTCGACCAGGTGGGCCCCAAGCCCGGCTCGACCTTCGACGAGCGCGACCTCACCGACGCGCGGACGACGCTGCGCATCGGCTCGGAGGCGCAGGGCATCATGGACCAGTCCCGCATGGCGCAGATCGACATGGACTACGAGAAGGACTCCGAGGAGCACAAGAAGGCGGTCGGCCGGACGACCGAATGGGTCAAGTTCGGTGTCGGCGCGGCGGCGGCGGGCGGCGTCGCGGTCCTGACCGGCGGCGCCGGCGGCGTACTGGTACCGCTGGCCGCCGAGACGGTGGGCGGCGCGGTGACGACGGTCATCGGCATGGAGGCCGACGACATGGCGGAGAAGTACGAGAAGGACGAGCTGCTGAAGAAGAAGTCGGACGCCCTGTCGGAAGAGGCGCTGGCCATGGGCAAGGAGAACTCGCTCCGTCCCGGCATCGCCTACGCCAACGCCCCCGGCTGGAGCGAGAAGGACCGGAACTACCTCGACGAGACCCTGGTCGACTACGTCAGGGACGCGCGCCTGCACGCCCGTGACAACTCGCTCCCCGACCCGTACGAGAAGAAGTGACGCACATGCGCTCTGCCCCGGCACGAACGGCCGCGGCCCTCGCCGTGGCCGCCCTCCTCACGAGCTGCTCCGGCGGCGGGACCTCCACGGAGGAACCGAAGGGCCGGACGGCCGCTGAGGCCTGCGGCGGCTTCGCGAAGGACGCGGCGGCCACGTCGGCGCTCAAGGGCGTCCTGGGCGGAGACCGTTTCGAGGACAACCTGTCGAAGCCGGAGAAGGCCCTCGACAGGCTGCGCGAAGACGCCGTCGCGCCGTGGGCCGACTCGTACCAGCCGCAGCCGGTGACGTACTGCGGCCTTCAGTCCGCCGAGGAGGTGTCGAGGAACCTCAAGATCGAGGTGAACGCGGCGGGGAAGGGACCGTACGGACCGGGCCCGAAGCTCGCCAAGAGAGTGACTTCGTACACCTCGGGACTCGCGGCCTTCACCTCCTCCGGCGTCGGCCACGTCTACTTCACCTGCCGCCTCGAGGCACCCGCCCACGAGATCGTCGTCGAGACGACCGTCTGGGGCCCGGCGGGCGTCCCGGACACGGACCTGGAGCAGCGTACCCGCCTGATCACCCTCGCCAACGCGGCGGCCCGTCAGGTCTCGGCGAAGCTGGGCTGCCAAGGGGAGGACGGGCTGGCGACCGGGAGACCTGCGCCCGCCGCGACGGCCTCCTGAAAGAGTCGTCCATGCGTACCACTGTCCACAGGATCGTGCTTCCGGTCGCCGCCCTCGTGATGGCGGCGACCGGCTGCACGAAGGGAACCGGCGACGACACCTCTGGCAAGGGCGTCCGGCTGACGAGCGACCGGTCCGAGCCGGACAGGGTCGTCAGCGAGCTGCGGAAGGCCGCGCGGACGCCGCAGAGCGGCAAGAAGTGGATGTGGGGCATCCCGTTCTGCACGCTGGAGGCGGCTCAGGACGGGAAGAACGTCCTGAGCATCACCCTCCGGGAGGCCCTCGCCGTCCCCGGGAGCGACGCCTCGAAGGACCTCGTGACGGGCTAGGCCACCGGGCGCCTCGCGACCTCGTCCGACTTCTACGCCGCGCTCTGTTTCACGTGCCGCCTCGATGCTCCGGCGCACGAGATCGTTCTCGACGCCGAGCTGGAGCGCGCGGACGAGAACGAGGCCGACCACCCGGGCATCAGAGACGAACAGATCACCCTGGCCAACGCCGCGGCCGCGCATGTGGCCGACGAACTGGGGTGTGCGGGGACGGGGCTGGGGTCGGGGGTGCCGGCGAAGGCACGGCCCTGAGGCGGCCTACACCCCGAACACCGGCATCGCCCCGATCCGGCCGCCCCGGGCGACGAAGACGCGGTTGCCGGCGCTTGCCAGCTGGTAGGCGCCCTGGCGCTTCATCTCGATGAAGAAGAGGTGATCATGGGTGACCTTGTGGACGACCTGGACATAGCTGTTGTCCGGGGAATGGAGCCAGACCGTCGCACCCTCCACAGCCGGCGGGTTGACGGTGCCGGGGCCCACGCCGTCCAAGACCTCGTACCAGTCCGGGACGGGGAAGCGGACGTCACGCATGGTGGTGTACCGGTAGGCGTGGTAGCTGTTGATCGCGAAGACGAGGTCGCCGTTGGCGGTGGGCGTGCCCCAGTCGCCCGTTCTGTGGGCGTTCTCCTCCCACAGGAAGTCACCGCGGTCGAGGCGGCGGGCCGTCAGCTTCCCGCCGCCGAAGTAGGCGATGTTGTTGTCGCCGAGTGCCGGGGCCTGGCCGTCTGTGCCCTGACCCTTGATCTCCCAGTCGGTCTCGCCCGTCTCCGTGTACAGGGCGGCGCAGTGGCCGTCCCTGCCGTGGATCACCAGCCGCTTCCTGCCCACGGCCGCCTTCGCGGGGCCGTTGTGGGAGCGCGGGGAGGTCATCGGGCGCGCCCACGTCGTGGCCAGGGTCCAGGCGTCGACGGCGCGCAGTTCGTTGTCCTTCGTCACCAGGTACACGTGCGTGTCGTCCGCGGCGAGGACGTCGTCGACGCCGGACTGCGTCTGCCAGACGGGGGCGCCGGTCGAGGCGACGAAGGCGTTCAGGACGCCGTTCTTGTCGACACCGACGACGAGCCGGTCGGCGACGGACGCGAAACCGGCGTCCGCGTCGATGTCCCTGGCCCGCCACCGCTCCTTGCCGTTCGTGACGGATAGGGCGAGCAGACCGCCCGTCTTCGCCTGCACGATCACCACATCTCGTACGGGCAAGGGAAGTCCGCCCTCGGCTGCCATCACATCGAGCGGCCCCCACAGGCCCTTCGGGCCTTTGCCCGGAGGCACGTCGATGGCCGAGACGAACGCGGCCTCAGGGGTCGCCGCGGCGGGTGGCACGTCGGCCGTCGGCGACTTCGGCTCGCCGCGGTTCAGCCACCAGACGCCCGCCCCGCCGCCCGCGCCCAGGACGGCCACGCCCACGGCGGCGGTAAGGAAGCGGCGCCGGGACGGCCCGGAGGAGGGTACGGCGGTGTCCTCGGGTGCCGCCAGGCGCTTCGTCGCCGTCTCGCGCCGCTTGATGTCCTCGGCGAGCGGGCCCTTGCGCCAGGCACGGTCCGCGCCCTTCGGCGGGCCGAAGGCCTCCGCGACCTGCGGGGGCTGCGGGCGGTACGCCGGGTCCTTCGCCAGGCACGGCCCGATCAGTTCCTGGAGCTCCGGCGGCACCAGGCTCAGGTCCGGGGTGCCGTGCACGACCTCGTACTGGACCGCCGCCACGTGCGTGCCGTCGAAGGCGCGTCGGCCGCTCGCCGCGTACGCGAGGACCGCGCCGAGCGAGAAGACGTCCGAGGCCGGGCCGACGCGCTGTCCGAGGACCTGCTCCGGGGCCCCGTACCCCGGTGTGACCGGGATCTGCCCTGTCGTCGTGAGCGTGAGGCCGTGCTCGGGGCGCGCGATGCCGAAGTCGATGATCCGGGGGCCGGTGGAGGTGAGCACGATGTTCGCGGGCTTGAGGTCGCGGTGGACCAGACCCGCCGCATGGATGTCGTGCAGGGTGCGCGCGAGCTGGGCGGCGAGGGCGCGGACGGTCGGCGCGTCCATCGGGCCGTACGTACGGACGGCCTCGTCGAGCGTCGGGCCGGCGAGGAACTCGGCCGCGATCCACGGCCGCCCGCCCTCGGTCTGCGCGCCGAGGACCCGCGCCACGCCCTTGGAGGTGACGGCCCGTGCCATGTCGGCCTCGCGGACGAACCGCTGCGCGAGGTGCTGGTCGTGGGCGAGTTCGGGGCGCAGGACCTTGACGGCGGCGGTCGCACCGGAGCCGTCCCGGCCGACGTACACCTTGCCCATGCCGCCCTCGCCGAGGACGCCGAGGAGCCGGTACGGGCCGAGCCGGAGCGGATCGCCGGCGGCGAGGGGCTGAGTGGTCACGAGGCTGCTTTCCGGTTCGGGAGGGTCTGAGGGCCGGGGCAATGGCGAGAGGTGATCAGGCGAAGGGGATGGCCACGACGGACGTCTTCCCCGCGCCGATGATTCGGGTCCGCTCCTTGTCGATGACGAAACGCCGGGCGTCTGTCGGGAACACCCAGGCCGAGCGGTTGGTGATCAGATCGATCGCACTCAGCCCGCCCCGTACGGGCGCGTACACGTACTTCTCGCCGACCACGGGGGCGGCGAAGAAGTCGGGTGTCAGAGAGCGGCCGGAGGGCGACTCCGTCCAGCGCCTGACGCCGAAGTCGGCTGTGACGGCCAGAAGGCCCGGGGTGTCCCTGTTCTCGTGGGCGTAGACGATTCCGTCCGAGACGGCCGGTACGCCGTAGGAGGTGGTAGCGGAGCCGGAGCCGTACTCCCAGGCGACTCCGCCGTCGGTGAGACGCAGTGCCCGGAGGCGGTCCCCGCCGAAGTACGCGTGCCGCTCGTCGACCACGAGCTGACCGGGGATGAAGTTCGCGGAGTCCTTCAGGGGCAGGCGGCGCTGCCACAGTTGGCGTCCGGTCCGCACCTCGCGCGCCTGGACGAGGAAGGAACCCAGATCACCGCTGTTCTTGCCCAGGATCAGCCTGCCGCCGGCCACCTGGGAGAGCCAGGGGCGGACGCCGTCCCATTCGTACGGCTCCCGCCATGCTTCCTTGCCGGTACGCAGGTTGACCGCGATCAGGTGCCAGCCCGTCTCGTTCGCGTCCGGGTCGCTCTCCTTCTTGCCCCGTCGCGAGGCTGCGAAGAGCATGCCGCCGGAGGCGGTGAGGAGTTCGGTACCCGAGTTCGACCCGTCGAAGCCCTTGACGACGATCTGCGGGGCCGTCTCCTTGCCGGTGCGGGGGTCGAGCGTGCGGATCTGCAGTGCGCCCGGCCCCTGGTAGGTGCCGTCGGAGGCGTAGAAGGACGTGCCGTCGGTGGTGATCTGCCAGGGATCCATGACCATGTCGTCGGACCAGAGTCCGCGGCCGTCCTTCTGGTTCAGTGCCCGGAAGGAGACGGTCTCCGCCAAGCCGACGACATCGCCGGCGATCAGTTGCGTGGTCGCCTCCTCGCGGTCGAGGGACGAGCCCTTCCACAGCGCCACCGGCGACCCGTCGGCAGCCGTCGAGGCGGGGATGGCGGTGGGGGCCGTGGGGGCCGGGGTGCCGCCGTCGGCCTCCGGAGTGTTCCGCGACCCCAGCCACGCCCACACCCCGCCGCCCGCTCCCGCGAGCCCGATCAGCGCTCCGCCGCCCACGGAGAGCAGGCGGCGGCGCGAGAGCGGCGTGCTCGGAACGGTCCCGGCCACGGCGGCGCCCGCCGGCGCCGGCAGGCGGTGGGGCGCGTGGAGCCAGACGTCGGTCGCGCGGCGGGCGATGTCGGCGAGGAGCAGGGGCGGCAGGTGGTCGGCGAAGTCGCCGTGGCCGTCGTGGAGGTGGTCCGTGAGGACAGCGGTCGTGGGGCGGGCCGAGGGGTCCTTGGAGAGGCAGGCGGTCAGGAGGGGGAGGAGGGGTTCCGGGACGCCGGTGAGGTCGGGGTCGGCGTAGCGGACGCGGTAGAGGAGGTCGGCGGGGGAGCCCGTGCCGAAGGGGCCGTGGCCGGTGGCGGCGAAGACGAGGACGCCGGCCAGGGCGAACACGTCGCCCGCCGGGGTGTGTTCCTCGCCGCTCGCCTGCTCCGGCGACATGAAGGCGGGGGTGCCGGCCGCCGCTCCCGTGCGGGTGAGGTGGTCGTCGCCGGCGGCGCGGGCGATGCCGAAGTCGATGATCTTCGGGCCGTACGCGGTGACGAGGACGTTCGAGGGCTTCAGGTCGCGGTGGACGACGTCCGAGGAGTGCAGTTGGGCGAGGGCCCCGGCGAGCGCGGCGCCGAGGGCGCGGACGGTCGGTTCGGGGAGCGGGCCGCCGAGTGCGACGGCGTCGTCGAGCGGCGGGCCGAGGACGTACTCGGTGGCCAGCCACGGCGTCTCGGCGAGCGGGTCGGCGTCGACGACGGCCGCGCCGTGCCGCGCGCCGATGATCCGTGCCGCGTCCGTCTCCAGGCGGAAACGGCTGCGGAAGGCCGGGTCGGTCGCCAGACGGGCGTGCACCGTCTTCAGGGCGACCGTCCGGCCGCCGGGCGTGCGGGCCAGGTAGACCGTGCCCATGCCGCCGGAGCCGAGGCGGGCGAGGAGGCGGTACGAGGCGACGGTGGCCGGGTCGTCGTGGGCCAGGGGCGACAGCATGGGGTCAGGTCCCGGAAGAGGGGTCGGGGGCGGGGTCGGTGCCCGTGTCGGTGGGGAGTTCGGCCGCGAGGAGCGCGGAGGACTGGCGGGCCAGTGCCGCCACCACCCGGCCCGGCAGCCAGCCGGGGGTGAGCAGGGTGCCGGCCGAGTTCAGGACCGTCTGGTGCGGGGTGGGCGGTGCCAGGGCCGTCAGCACGGCGGCGGCGGTCGGGCGGTCCGCCGGGTCGCGGGCCAGGCAGGAGGAGACCACCGGCCGCAGGGCGGGCGGAAGTTCGTCACGTTCGGGCACGGTGTGGCCGCTCGCGGCGTACGCGAGGACCGCGCCGAGCGCGAAGACGTCACCCGGCGGGCGCGGGCGGCCGCCGGACGCCTGCTCGGGGGCGAGCGCGCCCGGGTCGAGCCCCGGCCGCCCGGCCCGCGGCTCCCCGTCGGCGCCGGCCGCCCGTACCGCGCCGAAGCAGCTCAGCCGGGGCCCGTCGGCGGTGAGCAGGACCGCGGCGGGGGAGACCCCGGCATGCGTGAGGCCCTGCGCGTGCGCGGCGGCGAGCGCCTCGGCGAGCGCGGCGCCGACGGCCCGTACGGTCACCTCGGGCAGCGGCCCGCCATGGACGGCGAGCGCGACGGGGAGGGGGAGGGCGGGGAGGTAGGGGGTCGCGTACCAGGGCGTTTCGCCGGGGGCGGCCAGCTCCGTCACCGGGGCGATCCAGGGGCCCAGGAGCCGTCGGGCCGCGTCGGCCTCGGCGGCGAAGCGGTCCGGATCGGCGCCGGGGAGCGGGGCGCTCACCAGCACCGTGCGCTCGCCGTCCCGGGTGCGGGCCACGAAGCGACGGCAGGGGACGACGGCAGGAGCGGACGGGCCGGCGGGACCTGACGGGGCGGGCGGGTCAAGGCGGGTGATGAGCCGGTACGGGCCGATCCGGCGCGCGGAATCCTCCCGCGTGCGCGACTGCTCCACGTGTACGGCCCCCCGTCGTCTCCGGCACCCCGTGGCGGCGGGGCGGGACGAGCCTACCGAGACGGCGGTGAGGGGACCGTGCCGGGCCGGAACGTCCCGGCTGTCCGAGTTGCGAAGGCGAAGCACCCGTGGGTACGCCGTGACGATCACGAACATGCGGCAGTTCCCGGCGGGGAGTGCTGGAACGGGCGCCCGGAGGCTAGGGTGGCGGGGCTTCCTCGGGCGCGGAACTTGCTGGGGCGAAGCGGGAAGGGTTCACGGGAGCAGCGGGGGAGAGCATGTCGTTCGAAGACGAGTGGGCGTCCGTACGGTCCGCGTCGACGGCCAACGTGAGCATGAGGCTCAACCAGGTCGCCCCCGAGCCCGGTGGCGGCGGAGGCAATGCCGACCTCAGCGTCGACCAGGACAAGCTCGGCGCCATCGGCAGCGCCGCGTACGCGCTGCACGGCCGGCTCGCCAAGGACGGCAACCACGCCCGTACGAGCACGACCGAGGCGGCCACGCAGCTCAAGGGTCATGACTTCCTGACCGGTTCGGCCATGGCGGCCGTGCAGGAGACCTGGGACTCGCAGCTGAAGACGCTGCTCGACGCCTGCGCGAACATCTCCAACCACCTCGACTACAGCGCCGCCTCGCACGCGAAGGAGGAGCAGGACATCGCGACGTCCCTCGCCACCTCCCAGATCGACCAGTACTTCAAGTAGGCCGGGGGAAAGCCGTGTTGACCTATCAGAACGTCATGCAGGCGCCGCTCGACAGGATGAGGACGGCGGCGGACGAGTGGGCCGCCCTGAAGGGCAAGCTCGACGTGCTCGCCCAGGACGCGCAGTCGACGATGGCCGCGAAGGCCAGGGACGACTACTGGCGCGGGGTGAACGCCGAGGTCACCAAGCCCTTCGTGGACAAGACGGCGAAGGAGTTCGGCGACGCGGCGAAGGCGGCGGACGGCATCGCCAAGGTCCTGGCGGACGGTCACCAGGCCTTCAAGAAGGCGCAGGACGACCTCAAGCGGATCGCCGAGACCGAGGCCCCCACGAAGGGCTTCCACGTCGGCGCGGACGGCACCGTCACCGCCAAGGAGCCGCTCTCCCAGATCAAGGACCCCGGCGCCCGCCACGACCCCGACTTCCAGGAACTGGTCCGCAAGGAGCACGCCGACATCCGGGCGATGGAGGAGCGCATCAAGGCGATCCTGGAGGTCTGCACCGAGGCCGACGTCGCCTGCTCCAACGCGCTGCGGGCCGACAATACGGCCGACAAGCACGACTTCAGCGGCCCGAAGTACACCAGCCTCGACGCCGAGGAGGCGCAGCGCGCCGTCGACCTCGCCAAGAAGGGCCGGGACATCTCGCACGAGGAGCTGATGCGCCTCAACGAGCTCCTCAAGGACAACAGCGGCTCCAAGGAGTTCTCCCGCGCCTTCTACGACGGCATGGGCCCCAAGGGCGCCCTGGAGTTCTTCGGCCAGCTCTCCACCGACACCTACGACTACTCGAAGGTCGACAAGCAGCGCCTGTCCGACGTCCAGGAGCTCCAGAAGAACCTGGGCCTCAACCTGGCGACCGCCACCCAGGGCGGCGACGCCTGGACCGAGAAGTGGTCCGCCGACATGCGCAAGCTCGGCACGGAACGCATCCCGCTGATCAAGTACGACAACAACCCCGCCTACGGCTACCAGTTGCTCGGCGGCATCATGCGCTACGGCGACTACGACAAGAAGTTCCTCGTCCCCATCGCGGAGCACGTCGCCCAGCTCCACGCGAAGGACCCCTACCTCTTCGCCAACAGCAAGCCGATGCTGGCCGGCGGGCTGCAGAACCAGTACAACCCGTCCGGCGTCAACGGCTCCGGGTTCGACCCGATGATCTCGATGCTGGAGGCGCTGGGGCACAGCCCGGAGGCGTCGAAGGACTTCTTCTCGAAGGATCCGACGTCGTACAACCAGGACGGCAGCGTCGGCGGGACGGTCGACCTGGACCCGAAGAAGGACGGGGAGCAGGCCAACTACCTCGACTTCTTCGCGAACAAGGACTACACCTTCTTCGCCGACGTCGAGGGCCACAACCCGGACGACCTCACCAGGACCATGGGGTACATGCCGGACGCCCTCGGCCACGCCCTGGAGTCGGCGACGCTCGGCCATGCCTGGGACGACCCGACGCCGGAACTGAAGCGCGACGAGACCACTGCCGGGATCATGAAGGACGTCGTCGACAAGTACGGTGGCGACGCCGAGCTGCTCAAGAAGTGGCAGTCCACGATGTCGGACAGTCTCGGAAACATGGGCGCCGGTTACATCGACGACCTCAACTGGGCCGTGGACAAGAACAGGGCGGACAGCGTCTTCATGCCGACGAAGGACATGATGGCCCACCCCGAGTTCGGACGGGAACCGGCGGCCGCTTTCCTGAGCACCCTCGGCCAGCACCCGGACGCCTACGCCACGGTCTCCACGGCCGATCGCCTCTACACCACGAGTGTGCTCGAGGCGCAGGTCGGCCCGGACGGCAAGATCGACGAGGGACGGGCGCGGGACGCCGTGTACGCGGGTGCTGCCGTTCAGGGCACACTCGACGAGTCCCGTGGCGCGCAGGTCGAGGCCGAAGGCATGAAGAAGCACGAGGAGTACGAGAAGGCGCAGGCGGCCAAGGCCGGCTGGGTGGAGTTCGGTGCCACCGCGGGCATCGCCGCGGGCATCGCCTTCCTGCCCGCGACCGCCGCGGTCGGAGCGGCCGCCGTCCTCGTACCGCTCGCGGTCGACACCGGCTCGGGAGCGATGGAGCAGCTGGCCGGGCAGGTCATCGGGGACTGGTCGGACAAGTCGGTCGAGGACCACAAGGACAAGACCGAGGACGATATCCACGAGAACAAGAAGGCCATCTACACGGCCGGCCGGTACAGCGCCGAGTCTCCGATGGAGCGGTTCCTGTTCGAGCACCGCGACCAGGTGAGCAGCAACTTCCGCCAGGACATGGTCGAGTCCGTGGGCAACGGCTACGGGCTGGGCAACGACTACGCGAAGCAGATCGGCAACGCCCCCCAAACCGACTGAACCTCCAGCACCGACTCCACGAGGAATCCCGATGAGAAGAGCGTCCGCATCCGTATCGACCGCGCTTACCTTGGGGCTGGCCATCACCGCTTGTGGAAACGGCGGGGACCAGCCGCAGGCCAGCGCCGTGGGGCAGTGTCAGGAAGCGCTCTCGCCGACGGCGTCCCGTGCGCTCGATTCGATACTCGGAACCGATGAGTTCAGCGCGGACGGGGCCGCCGGGTTGGATGCGGCGGTGAACAAGTTGATCGAGGATCGGAAGTTCGAGGGTCCGGGCAGGGCGCTGGGGTACACCAAGGCGTGCTCAGCCGAGAGCCGGACCGCCCCGAGGTCCAGGATCAAGATCTACTTCGATGTGTACGAGGGAGCCAGTCTCTTCGACGACGGCACCAAATGGTCGAAGAGCGGACGGCACCTCTACGCCATGGGCCGGGAGTCGAGCACGGACAACAAGACGGCGTATCTCTTCGTGGGGTGTTCCAGCTCGCGACTCAAGGGGTCGGAGGCGCAGCCGGCCCCCCTTCAGGGCCGGCTCGAGTTCGACAAGCCCGCGAAGGGCGCCTACCCCGCCAACACCCCCGCCACCCGCGAGGCCTACCTCACCGTCCTCCACTCCGTCACCCTCGCGGTCGTGAAGAAGCTCGGCTGCGAGAACGACGCGGGGCTTCCCGAGAAGCCCGTCTTCACGGAGAAGAAGTGGCGCGGGGAGCAGTAGCGGAAGAAGCGGCGCGGGGAGCGGTAGCGGCCGCGGCCGGCGTTCTGCTGCTCGCGGTCACGGCCTGTTCGGGCGGAGGGAAGGCCGGGGGCGGAGCGGGGGTCGTCTCCCCGGCCGCTCTGAAGAATTGCGGGAAGGTGTTCGGGGAGCGGAACGTCGAGGCGCTCCGGGCCGACCTCGGGGAGGGTTTCCAGCCGCATGACCGCTCGCTCACCGAGATGAGGGAGCGGATGCTCGCGGAGGCGCAGGGCTGGGATCCCGATACGGACGAGCTTGCGCGGACGACCTTCCGTCCCTGCCAGATCAAGGGCCGGGCCGACGGGAAGGAAGCCTGGGTCAACGCCACGGTCGGCTGGTCGAGGTACGACGTGACCTTCGTGACCGAGGGGAAGTACGCGCGCGAATTCCGCGAGGTGGCGAAGGGGATCTATCTCGACCGCCGTGAGGGGGCCGACGGCCATCCCCTCATCATGCCGTGCACGGTCCCCGGCACCCGGGCGGGACAGGGCGAGAAGCCGCCGCTCCAGGTCTCCGTGGCCGATGCGGACCGCACGACTCGGCCCGTATCGACGGAGCAGCTGCTGAAGGCGCTCGCGGAGAGCACCCGGGAGCTGCTCGGGTGCGCCGAGAAGGTCACCGTCCCGGAGAAGCTGCTGCCCTGAGGGCGCGGGGAGCGGCGTGACCCGTCAGTCCCCGGCCGTCCCGGCGGCCGGGGCCAGCTGGGACAGGAGCAGGGTCGTCGCGCGGGTGATCAGGGCCGCGAGGAGGATCGTCGCGAGGCCGTCGACGCGGAGGTCGCCGACCTTCGGGCCGAGCCAGGAGAGCAGCCACCAGATCAGGGCGTCCTGGACGAAGCCGGCGAGGCCGAAGACCAGGAGGGCGGGGGCCGGGACGCGGCCCGAGGGGCCGATGAAGACCACCTGCGTGAGGACCGTCATGACGACGGCCGCCGTGAGGACGGAGAGGACCGCGTCGATGGTCTCCGTGCCGCGCACGGCGATCCCGGGCAGCAGGCCGCAGGCGAGGCCCACGCCGATGAGGACGCCCAGTCTGCGTCCGCCTTGAGCGTTCATGGGCGGACTGTCGCACACCGTGCGGCGCGCTGTGAAGATCCCGTGAGGGAGATCGCTTGGAGACCGTGATCGGAATCGAACCGACGTAACTCGCTTTGCAGGCGAGCCCCTCAACCACTCGGGCACACGGTCGTGTTGTGCACGAGTAAGACCGTAGGGCGGGGGCCGGGAGGGGCTCAAGGGTTTCCGGGGGCGTGCCATGCGACTGCCATGCCGCCGCAACATTCCGTTCGCGGTCGTACGTCCGAAGGCCGAGGGCCATCGGGACTCCTGACAGGAGCCAATCCCGGGATCGCCTCTTACTCTGGGGGGATGAGTGCCCTCGAACCCCGCGACGCCGACGTCGCCGACATATCCGGACCCCCTGCCGCTCCAGGCGACGCCAAGGGGTCCGTCCTCGACGCGCGGCACCGGGCGCTCAGCATCGGCATGGTCTCCGTCGTCCTGCTCATCGCCTTCGAGGCGACCGCCGTCGGCACCGCCATGCCCGTCGCCGCCCGTGAGCTCGACGGCATCCCCCTCTACGCCTTCGCCTTCTCCGCGTACTTCACCACCAGCCTCTTCGGCATGGTCCTGGCCGGCCAGTGGTGCGACCGGCGCGGCCCCCTCGCGTCCCTCACCGCCGGCATCAGCGCGTTCGCCGCCGGACTGGTCCTCTCCGGGACCGCCGGCACCATGTGGCAGTTCATCCTCGGCCGGGCCGTGCAGGGGCTCGGCGGCGGCCTCGTCATCGTCGCCCTGTACGTGGTCATCGGCCGCGCCTACTCCGAACACCTCAGGCCCGCGATCATGGCCGCCTTCGCCGCCTCCTGGGTCGTCCCCTCCGTCGTCGGACCCCTCGCCTCCGGAACCGTCACCGAGCACCTCGGCTGGCGCTGGGTCTTCCTCGCCATCCCCGCCCTCGTCGTCTTCCCGCTGGCCCTCGCCCTCCCCGCGATACGCCGCACCGCCTCCGGCCCCGCCGACCCAGCCGCGCCCGTCGCCCCCTGGGACCGGCGCGGCATCCTGCTGGCCCTCGCCATCTCGACGGGCGCGGCGCTCCTCCAGTACGCGGGCCAGGAACTGAGCCTCCTGTCCCTGCTCCCCGCCGCGGCCGGTCTCGCGCTCCTCGTGCCCGCCGTCCGCGGACTGCTGCCGCGCGGCACCTACCGGGCCGCCCGCGGGCTGCCCTCCGTCATCCTGCTCCGCGGCGTCGCCGCCGGGTCCTTCATCGCCGCCGAGTCCTTCGTCCCCCTCATGCTGGTCTCCCAGCGCGGCCTGAGCCCCACCCTGGCCGGCTTCTCCCTCGCCGCCGGCGGCCTCACCTGGGCGCTCGGCTCCTGGATCCAGTCCCGGCCGTGGACGGAGCCGTACCGCGAGCGGCTCGTCGTCCTCGGCATGATCCTCGTCGCGCTCGCGATCGCCGCCGCGCCCAGCGTGCTCATCCCCTCGGTGCCGGTGTGGGTGGTCGCGGTGGCCTGGGGCTTCGGCTGCCTCGGCATGGGCGTCGTGATCGCCTCGACGAGCGTGATCCTGATGAAGCTCTCCGCCCCCGAGGAGGTCGGCGCGAACTCCGCCGCCCTCCAGATCTCCGACGGCCTCTCCAACGTCCTGCTCCTCGCCGCCGGCGGCGCCGCCTTCGCCGCCCTCGGCGGCGGCGCGGTGGGCCACGCGATGGACGCCGGCACCACCACCGGCTCCCACCCGGCCGCCTTCGCCGCCGTCTTCCTGCCGATGGCGGGAGTGGCGGCGGCGGGAGCCTGGGTGGCGACACGGCTGCACGGGGCGCCCGCGGAGGCGTGAGGGCGCCCGGGGCCAGGGCTGAGGCCGCGCAGGGGCGTGAGGCTGGCCTGGGCCGGTGTGGCGTGTACGTGGCTGAGGCCGCGCAGGGACGTGAGGCCGGCCTGGGCCGGTGTGGCGTGTGCGTGGCTGAGGCCGCAGGGGCGTGAGGCCGGCCTGGGACGGCGTGGCGTGTACGTGGCCTGGGCCGGTGTGGCGTGTACGCGGCCAGGGACGGCGCGGTGCGTACGCGGTCAGGGGCGGCGCCCGTAAAACCGTCGCCGTCCGTGTCGCCGCCCCCTACCCTTCCGGCATGCGTGAGATGACCGTTCCGGTCGGTGACGGGTTCGCCGACCTCGCCGATGCCCTGGGGGTCACCCCGGAGGAGCTCGCCGCCGAGGCCTGTGAGCGGGTGGTGACCGCGCGGGCCGAGCTCGTACGCCGAGAGGCCCTGCGTCTTGCCGGGCGGCACGACTCCCTGCTGAGGAGGCTCGGCGAATGAGCGACGGAAACCGTTTTCTGACCGTCGCGGAGGTGGCCGAGGTCGCCCGGGTCGCGTTCACCGGTGACGGGGTGCCCGAGCTGCGGGCGCCGGGGTTGCTGGCGTCCGCCGTGCATCGGCCGAGGGCGCGGATGATGGGGCGGAACGCGTACGAGGACGTGTACGAGCAGGCGGCGGCGCTGCTGCACGCGGTGGCGACGAACCACCCCTTCGTCGATGGGAACAAGCGGGCGGCGTGGCTGTCCGCGGCCACTTTCCTCGCCGTCAACGGAGTCGATCTCGCCGAGGTCGACCTCGATCGGGCATACGACCTGGTCATCGCCGTCGCGGGCGGCGAAGTGGCTGACATTCCGGACATCGCGCGCCGGATTCGGGAGCTGTGAGGACCGTCTCAAGCGCACCCGCCACGCCTTCGCGCGGGGCGGGTCGAGACGCCCGCACCGGTAAGGTGGCCCGGTTGTCATATCTGGACTGTCATTCCGTTGACGAGCGTCGAACCCGGAGATCGTGACTACTACCGCCACCTCCTCCCATCACCTTTCTCCCGCCTACCCGGGCCGGGCCCCGTGGGGTACCGCCGGCAAGCTGCGCGCCTGGCAGCAGGGCGCGATGGAGAAGTACATCCAGGAGCAGCCCCGTGACTTCCTCGCGGTCGCCACGCCCGGCGCCGGCAAGACCACCTTCGCGCTGACCCTCGCCTCATGGCTGCTGCACCACCACGTCGTGCAGCAGGTCACCGTCGTCGCCCCCACCGAGCACCTCAAGAAGCAGTGGGCGGCCGCGGCGGCGCGGATAGGTATCAAGCTGGACCCGGACTACAGCGCCGGACCGCTGAGCAAGGAGTACGACGGGGTCGCCATCACGTACGCCGGCGTCGGCGTGCGGCCCATGCTCCACCGCAACCGTTCCGAACAGCGCAAGACCCTCGTCATCCTCGACGAGATCCACCACGCCGGAGACTCCAAGTCCTGGGGCGAGGCCTGTCTGGAGGCCTTCGAGCCCGCCACCCGGCGCCTCGCCCTCACCGGCACGCCCTTCCGCTCCGACACCAACCCGATCCCCTTCGTCACGTACGAGGAGGGGAACGACGGGATCCGGCGGTCCTCCGCCGACTACACCTACGGCTACGGCAACGCCCTCGGCGACGGCGTCGTCCGCCCGGTCATCTTCCTCTCCTACAGCGGCAACATGCGCTGGCGCACCAAGGCCGGCGACGAGATCGCCGCCCGCCTCGGCGAGCCGATGACCAAGGACGCCATTTCGCAGGCCTGGCGCACCGCGCTCGACGCCAAGGGCGACTGGATGCCGAACGTCCTGCGCGCCGCCGACCAGCGCCTCACCGAGGTCCGCAAGTCCATCCCGGACGCCGGCGGCCTCGTCATCGCCTCCGACCAGGACTCGGCCCGCTCGTACGCCAAGCTGATCCGCGAGATCACCGGCACCAAGGCCACCGTCGTCCTCTCCGACGACACCGGCGCCTCGAACCGCATCGACGAGTTCAGCGAGAACGACGACCGCTGGATGGTCGCCGTCCGCATGGTGTCCGAGGGCGTCGACGTCCCCCGCCTCGCCGTCGGCGTGTACGCCACGACCATCTCGACCCCGCTGTTCTTCGCCCAGGCCGTCGGCCGCTTCGTGCGATCCCGCAGGCGCGGCGAGACCGCGTCCGTGTTCCTTCCGACGATCCCCAGCCTCCTCGGTTTCGCCAACGAGATGGAGGTCGAGCGCGACCACGTCCTCGACAGGCCGAAGAAGGCCGGCGAGGACGAGGACCCGTACGCCGAGTCCGAGAAGGAGATGGCCGAGGCCGAGCGCCAGCAGGACGAGGACACCGGCGAGCAGGACATGCTGCCCTTCGAGGCGCTGGAGTCCGACGCCGTCTTCGACCGCGTCCTCTACAACGCCGCCGAGTTCGGCATGCAGGCCCACCCCGGCAGCGAGGAGGAGCAGGACTACCTCGGCATCCCCGGCCTCCTCGAACCCGACCAGGTCCAGCTGCTCCTCCAGAAGCGCCAGGCCCGGCAGATCGCGCACAGCCGCAAGAAGCCGGACAGCGACGCGGACCTCTTGGAGCTTCCGGCGGACCGGCGCCCCGTCGTTTCCCACAAGGAGCTCCTCGAACTGAGGAAACAGCTCAACACGATGGTCGGCGCGTACGTCCACCAGAGCGGCAAGCCCCACGGCGTCGTCCACACCGAGCTGCGCCGGGTCTGCGGCGGTCCGCCGAGCGCCGAGGCGACGGCCGGGCAGATCCGCGAACGGATCAAGAAGGTCCAGGAATGGGCCACGCGGATGCGCTGACCGCCGCGTGGAGGTGATCGAGGCCCGTACGCCGGTGCGCGTACGGGCCTCGGGCGTCCCGCGAGGAGCGGGAGCGCGCCCGGGGACCGGCCCCCACGGTCGGTCCCCGGGCGCCTCCACGCTACGGGCACGACATAGCCGATCTTGTCCGCCAAAGTCCCACGTCCGACCGACGAAGGTCCCGAACCGTCTTGATCCGCCCGCCTGCGCCCGGATTCTGGACGAGGTCTTCCGCTGAGCGGAGCGCGCCGCTACTGTCCCGGCTCACAAGCAATCGCCCCGTGGCAGCGCCGCCGCGGAGCGCAGCCGGTGTACCCCTTCCTGCCGGCGGCCTCTGACGTGCGTCGCCGCGGGACCGGCGCCGCAACTCCGTGAGAGATCCGCCGCCACTCACCTCGAAGGAGAGGGCGTCGTGACCGCGGAGACCTCCCAGACGCTCGACCGGGGACTCAGAGTCCTCAAACTGCTCGCCGACACCGACCACGGCCTGACGGTCACCGAGTTGTCCAACAAACTCGGTGTCAACCGGACCGTGGTCTACCGGCTGCTCGCCACGCTGGAGCAGCACGCCCTGGTCCGCCGCGACCTCGGCGGGCGCGCCCGCGTCGGCCTCGGCGTGCTGCGGCTCGGCCGGCAGGTCCACCCCCTCGTGCGGGAGGCCGCGCTGCCCGCGCTGCGCTCGCTCGCCGAGGACATAGGGGCGACCGCCCACCTCACCCTCGTCGACGGGGCCGAGGCGCTCGCCGTCGCGGTCGTCGAACCGACCTGGACCGACTACCACGTCGCCTACCGGGCCGGCTTCCGCCACCCCCTCGACCGGGGCGCCGCCGGTCGCGCCATCCTCGCCGCCCGCCAGGGCGGCCTGACCGAACCCGGCTACACCCTCACCCACGGCGAACTCGAAGCCGGCGCCAGCGGCGCCGCCGCCCCCCTCGTCGGCGTCACCGGCGTCGAAGGCAGCGTCGGTGTCGTCATGCTCGCGGACGCCGTCCCCGAGCGGGTGGGCCCCCGGGTCGTCGACGCGGCCCGGGAGGTCGCCGACGCGCTGCGCTAGAGCGCGCGGCGACGGTGAGCCCGCTCCGGTGCGGGCTCCGTCCCCCTCAGGGCCTCCGTCCCCGGCCCGCGGCGGCTAACGGGCCCCGTGGGGCTGGGGCTCGCGGTTCAGCAGGTCTCCCAGGGCGGTGACCGCGTGGTGGACCGAGCGGCCCGTGCGGGTCGTGGTGAGGAGCCCCGCCGCGCGGAGGGCCTGGGCGTGGGCGGAGGCCGTGGCGTTGCTGACGTTGAGGCGGCGGGCCAGTTCGGTGGTGGTGCGGGGGCGGGTGAGGGAGCGGAGGAGTTCGGCGCGGGTGCGGCCGAGGACGCCGGCGAGGGGGTCGTCGCCGGGGGCGGACGCCGGGTCGAGCGGAAGCCCGCCGCCCGCCGGGTAGGCGAGGACCACCGGCCGGCCCGGGAGGTCCTGGACGAGGGGGCCGCCGCGCCAGTGGAAGGTCGGCAGGAGGACGAGACCCCGTCCGGACAGGTGGACGTCGCGGGGAGGGGGCCCCGGCCACTCCCAGGCCCCGTCGTGGAGCCGCGCGCCCAGGGCCGTGAGCGCCGCGCCGAGACCGCGCTCCGCGACCGTCAGCGCGTGCCGGGTGAACTCCGCGCGGTGCAGGTCCTGGACCAGGGGCCACACGGGCGCGAGGACCGTCTCGTACGCCGCCCGCTGCGCCCCCTCCAGGACCCGCCACGCGCCCGCGTCCCCGCCGTGCAGGCCCTTGATCCAGGGCGGCACCGCGTCCCGCCCCGCGTACACCCGCTCCAGCTCGGACCGTACGAACTCCGGCCGGGCCGACCGGATCAGCGTGAGGCCCTCCTCCCGCGTGTCGCCGAGGACGTCGAGGAAGTGCGGGGCCGACCCGCCCGGGATCAGGTCCGCGAGCGGCTCGGCCGCGCCCGGCAGGGCGCGCAGCAGCCTGCCCCGCCAGCGGCCGAAGAGCAGCTCCTCGTGCGGGGCGCCCAGCATCATCAGGGCCGCGTGGAGCTCGGGGACGGGGGACGGCCGGGGCGCGAACCGCACCCGGGTGAAGTCCTCCGCCGTGAAGTGGACGCGCAGCAATCGTTCCCCCCGGACGCCAGCCTTTAGGGCAGGGCCTGAACCTTCGCGGCCGGGCCCCGCCCGACCAAGGATGCCGTGCATGAGCAACCACCCCGCACCCGGTCGTCGTACCGTCGCCAAGGGCGCCCTCCTCGGCGCCGCCGCCCTCCTCCTCGGACCCGGCACCGGAGCCGCCGGCGCGGCGGACGGGCCGGCCGCGCTCCGGCTGCCCGTGCCGACCGGCCCCCACCCCGTCGGGCTCCGGACCTTCGTCCTGACGGACGCCTCCCGCAAGGACCCCTGGGAGCCCGCCGTCGTACGCGAGGTGAAGATCAGCGTCCTGTACCCGGCCCGTGCCGTCGGCGGCTTCCCGTGCGCCCCGCAGCTCACCCCCGACGAGGCGGACTACTTCTCCTTCCTCGCCTCCCGCGTCCACCCCGGACTGCCCGAGACCGGCGTCGACTGGGGCGCGGTCCTCACCCACGGGCACGTGGACGCGCCCCCGCTCCCGGGGCGCCGCCCCGTGCTGCTGTACACGCCGGGCGGCGGCGACTCCCGCACCCTCGGTACGGCCCTCGCCGAGGACTTCGCGAGCCACGGCCGGATCGTGGTCCTCGTCGACCACCCCGGCGACGCCAGCCAGGTGGAGCTGCCGGGCGGGGTGCGGACGACCGTGCTCCGGGGGGACCCGGACCCGGCGACCTTCCGCACCATGATCGACACCCGGGTCGCGGACCTCCGCCTCGTCCTCGACCGGCTTCCCGGCCTCTCGCTCGCCCCCGCCATGGACCTGCGCCGGATCGGCGTGTACGGGCACTCGGCGGGCGGCACCGCCGCCGTCCACGCGCTGGCGGGCGACGACCGGATCGCCGCCGGCGTCAACCTGGAGGGGTATCTGGACCTCGACCCGAAGCTCGTGGCGGGACTCGACAAGCCGCTGCTCATGTTCCGCACGGACGGCTTCGAGTTCGCCGCCCGCCTCGAACGCTCCTGGGCGGGGGTCCCGGCCCGCCGCGTCCTGCTGACCGACGCCAACCACTGGATCTTCAGCGACTACGCGGACCTCGTCCCGCAGCTCCAGGCCGCCGGCCTCGTCACCGCCGGGGCCAGGGCCGCGCTCGTGGGGGCGGGGAACCCGGCGGTGGCGACGGCTCGCGTGCGGTACGGGGTGCGGGCCTTCTTCGACCGGAGGCTGCCGGTGGCCGGGCACCGGCGCGCGCCCCAGTAGATTGGGGGCGTGTTCTCCAGCCTCTCCCGCCCCCGTGCCCTCGCGCTCTGCGCGCTGCCCGTCGCCGCGCTCTTCGCCGTCGTCGGGCTCGCGCCGCTGCCGTACGCGATCGCGCAGCCCGGCACGACCGCCGACGTGCTCGGCAAGGACCAGGGCAAGGAGATCATCGCCATCACCGGCGCCCCGGTCCGGCCGACCACGGGCCAGCTGCGGATGACGACGATCCTCGCCACCGGGCCGTCCACGGACGTGGACCTCGCGGACGTGACCGACGCCTGGTTCCGCACCGACCGGGCCGTCCTGCCGCACGACTCCGTCTACCCCCCGGGGAAGACCGACGCCGAGATCGAGAAGCACAACCTCGGGCAGATGAAGGAGTCGCAGGACGCGGCCACCCTCGCCGCCCTCGGGTACCTGAAGAAGGACCCGAAGCAGGTGAAGGTGACCCTGCACCTCGCCGACGTCGGCGGGCCCAGCGCCGGGCTGCTCTTCTCCCTCGGCATCGTCGACAAGCTCGACGGCGACGGTCACGGTGGCGACCTCACCGGCGGCCGGACCGTCGCCGGTACGGGCACGATCGACCCGGACGGCACCGTCGGCGCGGTCGGCGGGGTGTCCCTCAAGACGCAGGCCGCCGCCCGGGACGGGGCCACCGTCTTCCTCGTGCCGAAGGCCGAGTGCGCGGACGCCAAGGCCGAGCAGCCGAAGGGCCTGCGCCTCGTGCCCGTCACCGCGCTCAGCGACGCGGTGGCGTCCCTGAAGGCCCTGGAGCAGGGGCAGGAGTCGAAGGTTCCGAGCTGCTGAGCCCCTCCTCGGGGCGCGGCGCGTCCATCGCCCGCCAGGCGGGGAAGACGAACGGCGAGAGCGTCGCGAGGAAGTAGACCGCGCCGAAGGAGAGCAGGGCGGTGGTGAGCCCGGCCCGCTCCACCAGATAGCCGGCCGCGAGGCCGCCGAGCGGGGTGGTCAGGAGCACGCTCGCGGTGCTGGCGCTGCCGACCCGGCTGCGCAGCTCCTCGGGGACGATCTCGTAGAAGACCGTGGTGAGGATCGGGTTGAGCACCCCGGCGCCGAGTCCGCCCAGCGCCATCGTGACGAGCAGCGGCAGGGTGCTGTCGGTGAACGCGGCGGTCACGTGCGAGGGGGTGCCGACGAGCAGGAAGCCGACGGCGAAGACCGGGCGGCGCGGGAAGCGGTGGCCGAAGGCCCCGTAGAGCAGGGCGCCGAGCAGGGCGCAGCCGCCGAAGACGGCGACGAGCAGGCCGAGCGCGGCCGAACCGCCGAGGTTCTCGCGGGCGTGCACGGGCAGCAGGACGCCGTTCCAGCTCTGCCCCAGGCCGTTGGTGATCATCACCATGACACTGACGCCGAGGAGGAGCCGGGTGCGCAGCAGGAAGCCGTAGCCCTCCCGCAGGTCCGCGCGGTACGTGGCGAGGGAGAGCGGCGGCGCGTCGCGCAGCGGCTCCGCGGACGGCATTCCGCGCAGGCCCACGAGGACGAGCAGCGCGGAGACGGCGAAGGTGGCGGCGTCGACGTACAGGACGGTGTCGGCGCCGATCAGCGCCACGAGGACGCCGGCGACGGCGGCGCCCGTCATGCGGGCACCGCGCGAGACGGCGTCGTACAGGCTCGCGGCGCGCGAGAGGGGCGTCCCGGCGCGCCGGGCCAGGTCGGGGACGAGGACGTGCCGGGCGGTCTCGCCGGGCGCGTGGAACAGGCCGGTGACGGCCATCAGCGCGCACAGCATCCAGAAGCGGAGCAGTCCGGCCCCGTTGAGCAGGGGGATCGCGGCGAGCGCGAGCCCGCAGACGAGGTCGGAGGCGATGGAGACCCGGCGGCGGCCGATCCGGTCGATGACGGGGCCGCCCGCGAGGGCGGAGAGGACGACGGGCGCGGCGGCGCAGAAGGCGACGAGGCCGGCCTTGCCGGGGCTTCCGGTGGTCTCCAGCGCGAACCACGGGACGGCGATGAAGGTGAGTGCGTTGCCGCTGATGGAGATGGTGTTGGCGGCCAGGAC
The DNA here is from genome assembly GCF_042874035.1 of Streptomyces sp. NPDC004284. NCBI lineage: Bacteria > Bacillati > Actinomycetota > Actinomycetes > Kitasatosporales > Streptomycetaceae > Streptomyces > Streptomyces sp. NPDC004284. Next base: position 97,608 of record NZ_JBIAMJ010000003.1, read on the forward strand.
GGCGGCCAAGGGTGTGCGTGAGCGCACGGTGACTTCCCCCGGTTGGTTTTCTGCTGCGTGCCTTCTGTCCGTCTTCCCGTCCGTCAGGCGGCGGTGGTGGCGGTGCGGGGCGGGGTGACGGCCAACTTGAGGCCGAACTCGACGAGCTTCCAGCCTAGTTGGACCCGCATCGGGGTCGTGGTGCCGGCGGGGCGCGGCCGGGCGGCGGCGGCCTCGTCCTGGAGCTCCGCGGCGGTCAGCGTGTGCAGCTGGAGGTGGATGTCGGCGTGCATGGCGTGGTTCCTTCCGTCGGTTCGGAGGCTCGGTGCGCGTGCTCAGTTCTCGTGCTGCGGGAACGCGTGCAGGTGCATCCGTACGCGCTCGGCGCCCGGCGCGTCGGGGTCGGCGGTGTCGCCGTACTCGTTGATCAGCGCGTGGATCCTCTGGTTGAGCTCGCGCAGCCGCTCGGGCGGGAGGGCCAGCGTGAAGTCGCTGAAGTCCGCGGCGCCGTACCAGTCCTCGCCCCAGGCGTGGCGGGTGGCGACCCAGGTCGACAGCTCCTGGGTGTGGATGCTGGTGATCTCGTGCATGAGGACGTCGAGGGCGCCCTGGACCTCGGGGTCGGGGTTCTTGTGGAGCGTCTCGTCGAAGGACGTCCCCCGGTGGGCCGCCTTCCACCAGCGCTCCCGGCCCTTGCCGCGCGTCGGGTCGTCCACGATGAAGCCGTGGGCGGCGAGCTGGCGCAGGTGGTAGCTGGTGGCGCCGCTGGACTCGCCGAGCCGGTCGGCGAGCTGGGAGGCGGTGGCGGGGCCGTAGCGGCGCAGGGCGCGCAGGAGCTGGATCCGCAGGGGGTGGGCGATGGCGCGGAGGGAGCGCGGGTCGAGCGTGCGGGTCAGGAGCTCGTCGGGCTGTGTGTCGGCCTGCTCGGCGGGCTGCTGCGACGGGTCTTCGGGCTCGGGCATGGCTCCACCCTAGAGTTGCAAAGAAGTACTTGCAAGGGTTTCTTTGCAAGTACTTCTTTGCAGAACTCTCTTTGCGCGGGGCCCGGTTGCCTGAGGCCGGCTTGCCTGGGGCCCGGCCGCTACTCCTGCGCCGCCTGCTCCACGAGGGGGATGATCCGCAGCGGCACCGGGTTCTCCATCACGATCGCCGTGGACGCCCGCACGATCCCCTCGAAGGCCACCACCTTGTCGATCACCCGCTGGAGGTCCGCGTTCGAGCGGGCGACCAGGCGGCAGAGCATGTCGCCGTGCCCCGTCGTCGTGTGCAGCTCCAGCACCTCCGGCACCGTCGCCAGGTGCTCCCGCACGTCCGCGCCCTGCCCCTGCTTGATCTCGAGCGTCGCGAAGGCCGTCACCGGATAGCCCAGCGCCGCCGGGTCCACCTGCGGCCCGAACCCGCGGATCACCCCGCTCGCCTGGAGCCGGTCGAGCCGCGCCTGCACCGTGCCGCGCGCCACTCCCAGGCGCCGCGAGGCCTCCAGGACCCCGATGCGCGGCTCGCGCGCGAGGAGCGCGATCAGCCGGCCGTCCAAATGATCGATCGCCACAGCGGTCTCCCCATGGTCAGGATGTACAAGTCGCACGGCCATACTCGTCGGTCGCTGTGCAGATTGACCAGCTGATCAGCAAACTCTTGCGCACCTTGCCGAACGGCGGGACATTGCTGCCATGACTGAGACCATCGATCACACCCCTTCCACCGCGCGCAAGGCCGATCCCTTCCCGGTCAAGGGAATGGACGCGGTCGTCTTCGCCGTCGGCAACGCCAAGCAGGCCGCGCACTACTACTCCACGGCCTTCGGCATGAAGCTGGTCGCCTACTCCGGACCGGAGAACGGCAGCCGCGAGACCGCCAGTTACGTCCTCACCAACGGCGCCGCCCGTTTCGTGTTCACCTCCGTCATCAAGGCCTCGACCGACTGGGGCCGCTTCCTCGCCGAGCACGTCGCCGAGCACGGTGACGGCGTCGTCGACCTGGCGATCGAGGTGCCGGACGCCCGCGCCGCGTACGCCTACGCCGTCGAGCACGGCGCCACCGGCATCACCGAGCCGTACGAGCTGAAGGACGAGAACGGCACCGTCGTCCTCGCCGCCATCGCCACGTACGGCAAGACCCGCCACACCCTCGTCGAGCGCTCCGGCTACGACGGCCCCTACCTGCCGGGCTTCGTCTCCGCCAACCCGATCGTCGAGCCGCCGGCCAAGCGCACCTTCCAGGCCATCGACCACTGCGTCGGCAACGTCGAGCTCGGCAAGATGAACGACTGGGTCGGCTTCTACAACAAGGTCATGGGCTTCACGAACATGAAGGAGTTCGTGGGCGACGACATCGCGACCGAGTACTCGGCGCTCATGTCGAAGGTCGTCGCGGACGGCACCCTCAAGGTGAAGTTCCCGATCAACGAGCCGGCGATCGCGAAGAAGAAGTCGCAGATCGACGAGTACCTGGAGTTCTACGGCGGCGCCGGCGTCCAGCACATCGCCCTCGCCACCAACGACATCGTCGCCTCCGTGCGCGCGATGCGGGCCGCCGGTGTCCAGTTCCTCGACACCCCCGACTCGTACTACGACACCCTCGGCGAGTGGGCCGGCGAGACCCGCGTCCCCGTCGAGATCCTCCGCGAGCTCAAGATCCTCGTCGACCGCGACGAGGACGGCTACCTCCTCCAGATCTTCACCAAGCCGGTCCAGGACCGCCCGACCGTCTTCTTCGAGATGATCGAGCGCCACGGCTCCATGGGCTTCGGCAAGGGCAACTTCAAGGCCCTCTTCGAAGCGATCGAGCGCGAGCAGGAGAAGCGCGGCAACCTGTAGCCGCCGCCGGTGAGGGGTCTCGGGGCCCGGCCCCGAGACCCCTCACCCATGTCCGGCCCCGGCCCATACGGGGGGTGGGCCGGGGACTACGCCCGCGGTGACCTCGGCGCCCCGGACACCTCGGACGCCCTGGCCGCCTTCGGGGCCTCCGCCCGAAGCTCCGCCGGCGGCTCCTCCGACGGTTCCCCCAGCGCCGCCAGCGCCTCCGACGCCCTCCGCGCGTGCAGCGGCGAGAACTCGGGGTTGATCCGCAGCGCCTCCTCCAGGTGGCGGCGGGCCGGCCCCGGCTGGTCCAAGGCCCGCTCGATCTCGCCCCGGTGGTACATGAAGGGCGCGCTCCGGAGGCCCTCCTCCGTGGCGCGCTTCGCATACCCCAGGGCCTCCTTCGAGGCGCCCGAGCGGTGCAGGGCCCAGCCGAGGGCGTCGGCCACCTGCACGGAGCGGTGGCCCCGGGCCCACTCCGCGCGCATGCGGACGGCCGCCGCGGCAGGGTCGCCGTGGTCCGCGTCGAGCAGGCCCAGCGGAACCTCCGCGCCCGGCCGCCCACCCGTCCGCAGCCGCCCGTACAGGGCCTGCGCCTCCGCGTCCCGGCCCAGCGACTCGTACAGCTCGCCCGCCTCCAGGAAGTACTCCGGCAGCGGCAGTCGCGCCAGGGCGGCCCGCCAGGCGCTCACCGCCTCCTCCGCCCGGCCCAGACCCGCCAGCGCCCGCGCGCGGCCCGCGAGGGAGGGCCCGTGGTCCCGCACGAGCCGCAGCGCCGCCCCGTACCGCCCGAGGGCCTCCTCCGGCTCGCCCCGCTCCCACGCCAGGTCGCCGAGACGCGCGAGGGCCGCCGCCTTGTCCGTGTCGGTCTCCGCGAGGGCCGCCGCGTCGAGGGCGGCCGCGTCGGCGTCCTCCCGCCAGCCCCGGTCGCGGTACGTCTGCGCGGCCCTCGCCCGCACCACCGCGCCCGCGTGGAGCCCCTCCAGGCTCTCCATGGACTTCTGGGCCGCCTCGTAGTCCCCGAGGCCGTTGTACGCGTCCATCAGGACCGGATACACGGGCCACCGGCGCGGGTCGGCCTTCCGCACCCGCTCGCCCCACTCCTCGGCCGTCCTCCAGTCGCCCCGCGCCCCCGCGAGCGCCCCGAGGCCGAGCTCCGCCTCCAGGTTGCCGCGCTCGGCGGGCCGTTCGGCGAGCGAGCGGCGCAGCGCCCGCTCGGCCCGCGGATAGTCCCGTACGTCTCCGAGCCGACTGCCCCGCTCCGTGTACGCCGCCCCCAGCTCCGCCCAGGACGCCTCGTCGTCCGGATGCTCCCGCAGCCACGCCTCCCGGTCGGCGATCAGCGCGCCCAGATCCGGCAGCGCCGCCTCCGCGCCCGCCCGCGCCGCCCTCACCGCCCGCTCCGCCGGGCTCGGCGGCCGCGCCGGCCCCTGCCCCACCCACTCCGGGACGTACACCAGCGCCGCCGCCGCGAGCACCGCGCCCACCCCGGCCGCCAGGACGGTCCTCGACACGTTCTCGGTCTTCATGGCGCTCACTGTGCGCCCGCGTCCGTCCCTGCGAAGAGCGCGCGAAGCGCCCGCTCCGGCGGGTTCACACCGATGGCCCCGGGTGCCACGCTGGACGCATGGACGATCTTCAGCGGAACGACCTCGTGGCGCGGCTGCGCGCCGGGCTCCCCGACGACACGGTCCTCGCGGACCCGGACGTCACCGCCTCCTACGCGCGCGACATGGCGAGTTTCTGCGCGGCCGGCACACCCGCGGTCGTCGTGCTCCCGAGGACGGTCGAGCAGGTGCAGCACGTCATGCGCACCGCGACCGAACTCCGGGTCCCCGTCGTCCCGCAGGGCGCCCGCACGGGCCTGTCGGGCGGGGCCAACGCCTCCGACGGGTGCATCGTGCTCTCGCTGGTCAAGATGGACCGCATCCTGGAGATCAACCCGGTCGACCGGATCGCCGTGGTGGAGCCGGGGGTCGTCAACGCGGTGCTGTCCCGGGCCGTCGGCGAGCACGGGCTGTACTACCCGCCGGACCCCTCCAGTTGGGAGTCCTGCACCATCGGCGGGAACATCGGGACCGCCTCCGGCGGGCTGTGCTGCGTCAAGTACGGGGTCACCGCCGAGTACGTGCTCGGGCTGGACGTCGTCCTCGCCGACGGGCGGCTGCTGCGGACCGGCCGGCGGACGGCGAAGGGTGTCGCCGGGTACGACCTGACGCGGCTCTTCGTGGGCTCCGAGGGGAGTCTCGGCATCGTCGTCGGGGCCGTGCTGGCGCTGAAGCCGCAGCCGCCGGCGCAGCTCGTGCTCGCCGCCGAGTTCCCCTCCGCAGCCGCCGCCTGCGAGGCCGTCTGCGCGATCATGGAGCGCGGTCACACGCCTTCGCTGCTCGAACTCATGGACCGCACCACCGTCCAGGCGGTCAACAAGCTGGCGAAGATGGGGCTTCCGGACACCACCGAGGCGCTGCTCCTGTGCGCCTTCGACACCCCGGACCCGGTCGCCGACCTCGCCGCCGTCGGGGAGCTGTGCACGGCGGCGGGCGCCACCGAGGTCGTCCCGGCCGCGGACACCGTCGAGTCCGAACTCCTCCTCCAGGCGCGCCGGCTCTCCCTCACCGCCCTGGAGACGATCAAGTCCGCGACGATGATCGACGACGTGTGCGTGCCGCGGACGCGGCTCGCCGAGATGCTCGACGGCACGGCGGCGATCGCGGAGAAGTACCACCTGACCATCGGCGTCTGCGCGCACGCCGGCGACGGCAACACCCATCCCGTCGTCTGCTTCGACCACACCGACGAGGACGAGTCGCGGCGGGCGCGGGAGTCCTTCGACGAGATCATGGCGCTCGGGCTCGCCCTCGGCGGCACGATCACCGGCGAGCACGGCGTGGGCGTCCTCAAGAAGGAGTGGCTGGCGCGGGAGCTGGGACCGGTCGGTCTCGAACTCCAGCGCGGGATCAAGGCGACCTTCGATCCGCTGGGGCTGCTCAATCCCGGCAAGCTCTTCTGAATCCCCGCCCAGGGGCACGGGGGTCACAGCTCGCCGTCCTGGGACTCGTCCGACGGCCACGGGTCGCGCAGCCACAGGTCGTCGGCGAGCACGGTGGTCGCCAGCAGCTCCGCGAGGCCGTCGTCGATGCCGAGCCGCTCGGACTCGGTGCCCGGCGGCACCGCGCGCAGGGTCCGCTCCAGCCAGGCGGACACCTGCGCGGACGGCGCTTCGAGCAGCGCGTCGCCGTCGGGGGAGGAGAGCGCCATCAGGATGACGCTGCGGCCGTCGACCTTCGTGGGCCAGATGCGGACGTCCCCGTGGCCGCAGGCCCGGAAGACGCCCTCGACGAGCAGTTCGCGCGCGAACGTCCAGTTGACCGGGTGCTCCGTGCCGATGTGGAAGGTGATGTGGACGGCGTACGGGTCGTCGGTGCGGTACGCGAGCCGGGCGGGGACGGGGACGGAGCGCTCGGGGGAGAGCACCAGCTTCAGCTCCAGCTCGCGCTCGACGGTGGTGTTGTCGGTGTTCTGCATGGCCGTGCTCCTTCTCGCGGACGGGCCCCGGACGGGCCTTCACCTGGAGAGAGCGGGGCGGACGCGGTTCATTACGCGACTTCGGGAAGTTTTTTCGGGAAGTTTTTCCGGGCGGTCCTCCGGGCAGGATCCATCGGCCCGAACATCACGGGGAGTGACCGATTCCGGTGTGCGTCCCCCGAAGGCGGGCTTTCTCGCGGGCTCCTTCTCCCCTCGGGGACGTTCTTCGTTACTGTCCTCCTTGGGTGCGGCACGCCCGGGGGTGCGGCCGTGCGGATCAAAGGCGTTGTGACTGAACGGAGTCGGGGCAGTGGCTACTCCTCCTGGAGGCGGCGGAGAGGTACCGCAGGCGGGGTACTACCCGGACCCGTCCATTCCCGGATACATCCGGTACTGGAACGGGGGCGCCTGGGTGCCCGGCACCAGCCGCCCCGCCCCCTCGGAGGGCGAGGTCCCACCCCACCCGCCCGCCTCCGCCCTTCCGGCCGGCCCGATCCTGGCCTCCGGCCCGGCCCCGACACCGACACCGGTTCAGGCCCCGACACCCGTTCAGGCCCCGGCTCCGGCTTCGTTCCCGGCCTCGGCCCCGACGTCCCCGCAGTCCGTGGAGCCGACGCAGTCCGCCGCGCCCGTGCAGGCCCCCGCGCCCGTGCAGGCCCCCGCGCCCGTGCAGGCCGCGCCGCACGTTCCCGCCCAGGCGCAGGCCCCCGCGCCCGCCCCCGTACCCGCGGTGGAGGAGACCGGGCCCGTCTTCCTCGACGAGGAGCCGCTCCCGGCGGAGCCCGCCTCGGCCTGGCAGGCGGACTCCGCCCGGCAGACCGGCTTCGGCGGCGGCCTCGACCAGAAGGTCTCGTGGGGCGCGCCCCGGACCCCCGACCCGCGCACCCCGGCCGAGTGGCCGGTGGCGGGCGCGAGCGAGCCCGAGGAGGAGCGGGCCGCCCCGTCGCCCGTCGCGGACCCCCGGGCGCCCGGGGGAGCGGCCCGCCTCGGAGGCATGCCCGTCACCCCGATCCCGACCCCCGCCCCGGCGATCCCGACGCCCTCTCCGGCCCCGACCCCCTCCCCGGCGCCGCAGCCGCAGCCCCGACCGGCCCCCGCCGCAGCGGCGCCCGCGCCCGCCCCCGCGCCCGTCCAGACCCCCGCGCCCGCCCCCGCCCCCGTGCCGGCGACGCCGGCCACGCCCTCCTGGGCGCAGCAGCCCCAGGAGCAACAGCAACAACAGCCCGTCGTTCCCTGGAAGCCGCCCGTCGAGGACGTGTTCCAGGCGGCGGCCCGCGCGCAGGCCGCCGCGCGCCCCGCCGGACTCGGCAGGCGCCTGATCGCCCGGCTGATCGACAGCGTCGTCCTGGGGGCGCTGGTCGGCGCGGCCGCCGTGCCCTTCGTGACCGCCGCGATCGACCACATCGAGGGCAAGATCGAGGCGGCGAGGCAGTCCGGCACCACCGTCCAGGTGTGGCTGCTCGACTCGACGACCTCCGTCCAGTTCGGCATCGTGCTCGCCTCGCTGTTCGTCATCGGCATCCTGTACGAGGCGCTGCCCACCGCCAAGTGGGGCCGCACGCTGGGCAAGAAGCTGTGCGGGATCGAGGTGCGGGACATCGAGGCGCACCAGCCGCCGTCGTTCGGGAAGGCGCTCCGCCGCTGGCTCGTCTACAGCTTCCTGGGGCTCCTCGCCATCGGCGTCGTCAACGTCCTGTGGTGCCTCTTCGACCGCCCCTGGCGGCAGTGCTGGCACGACAAGGCGGCCCGCACCTTCGTGGCGCGCTGAGCCCGGCCCCCGCCCCCGTCCCCCGAACGGCCGGTGATTCCTTGCGGGGGCGTCCCGCCCGGGATGCACTGCCCCCATGAGCACCGACCAGCCGCCGCCCGACCAGCCGCCCGAGGACGACCCGTTCGGCAAGAGGCCCCCGGAGCCGCCGCCGGGAGGGCCGCCGCCGTCGGGGCCGCCGCCGGGAGGGCCGCCGCCGTCGGGACCACCGCCGTCGGGACCACCGCCCGGAGGGTCACCGCCGGGAGGGCCGCCCCCGGGGAACCCGTACGGCTCCCCGTACGACAACCTGCCCCCGCCCCCGCCTCCGTACGGCAGTGGCTACGGCGGTTACGGCGGGGCCGATCCGCTCTCCGGGATGCCGCCGCTCGCCGAGACCGGGCGGCGCGTCCTCGCCCGGCTCGTCGACTGGGCGATCGTCGCGGTGCCGCTCGCGTTCATCGGCATCCCGTTCCACATCTACAGCCGGGCGACCCAGGACGGCAACGGCTTCGGGGACACGGTCAACAGCCTCAACGGCGGCAGCCAGCTGGTCTTCCAGCTCATCACGATCGTCGCCTACATCGCGTACGACACGGTCCTGACGGCCAAGGACGGCCAGACGCTCGGCAAGAGGCTGATGAAGCTGCGGGTCGCGATGCTCAACGACGGCTCGACGCCCCCGATGAGCCAGTCGCTGCTGCGCGCCGTCGTGCTCTGGCTGCCCGCGCTGATCTGCTGCGCCTGCCTGTGGCCGCTGCTGCTCCTCGTCCTGATCATGGTCGACAAGCCGTACAAGCAGGGTCTGCACGACAAGGCGGCGAAGACGGTGGTCGTCACCGTCCCCCGGTGAGGAGTCCCGGCGTCACGGACGAAGCGTCACGAACCGATCCGGGTCTCGGTCCCCGCGCCCACGCGCTCGGCGGCCGGCACCCGGATCTCCTCGTGCGCGGGGGTCTTGACGGGCCGCCCGCGCACCGGCATCGTCACCGCAACCAGGACTCCGAGCAGCAGCCCCGCGGTACAGACCGTCGCGATGCCGAGGACGGTCGTCGTACCGGAGAGCAGGAGCAGGGCGACGGTCGCGAGTACGACGGTGGCCGAACCATAGGTGAGCTGTGTGGTGTTCGGACGCGGCATGACAGATCCGTCCCTCGGGTTCCCGACCGACTCTATGACGTCGATGCCCGGATGGCGGCAGCGGTAAGCGTGACCTAACCCACGGTGCCGGGGCACAAGGGGCGCACGGAGTCATGAAAGCCGCCAACCGCCCCGCATGTGCGCCCGCCAGGTGTCCGATAATCGGAACCGCGTACCCGCATAGTGCAGTTGGTATGTTCAAGTCAAGATCTGTCTTTTCTCGGCGCGCTCCGGTCAAATGTCGTCACTTGTGACGCGCGACCCCGCCGGACGGACACCCCACCTTCGGTCCGAGGGCGAGGGACGCCGGGGAGGACAACGTCAAGTGACCAACAGACGACGGGCCATCAGAGCGTCCGCAGTCGTCGTGGCGCTCGCGGCCACCGCCGCCACCGCCTCGACCTTCACCACCGCCTGGGCCGACAACGGCGGCAACGTGGCGCCGGCCGGCATCCAGACCGTCGACAAGACGACGGTCGACCACGACCTCGAGGGCCCGTACAGCGACAAGCAGGACGCGCAGCGCCAGGCTGCCCTGCAGCAGGTGCTGAGCGGCGACGCCAAGGTCGAGAACCGCGGAGGCTCTCAGGTCGTCAAGCTCGGCGCCAAGAAGTACGTCGAGCTCGGCCGCGAGAAGAACGACAAGATCTTCACGATCCTCGTCGAGTTCGGCGACCAGGTGGACAACACCACCCTCGTCGACCGCGAGGACGACGACACGACCGAGCTCAAGCCGAAGTACGGCGGCGAGCCCGGCCCGCTGCACAACCAGATAGCCCAGCCCGACCGTGCGAACGACAACTCCACGGCCTGGCAGGCCGACTACAACCAGCAGCACTTCCAGGACCTGTACTTCGGCACCGGCAAGGACGTCACCACCGGCCGGCCGAAGCAGTCCCTGAAGACCTACTACGAGCGCACCTCGTCCGGCCGTTACTCGGTCGACGGCGAGGTCTCCGACTGGGTCAAGGTCCCGTACAACGAGGCCCGCTACGGCTCGAACTACTGCGGCGAGACCAACTGCACCAACGTCTGGGACACCGTCCGCGACGGCCTCAACGCCTGGGTCGCCGACCAGAAGGCCAAGGGCAAGACCGACGCCCAGATCAAGGCCGACCTGGCCCAGTACGACCAGTGGGACCGGTACGACTACGACGGCGACGGCAACTTCAACGAGCCCGACGGCTACATCGACCACTTCCAGATCGTCCACGCGGGCGAGGACGAGTCGGCCGGTGGCGGCGTCCAGGGCAAGAACGCCCTGTGGGCCCACCGCTGGTACGCCTACGGCACCGACGCCGGCAAGACCGGCCCGGCGAACAACAAGTCCGGCGGCACCCCGATCGGTGACACCGGCATGTGGGTCGGCGACTACACGATGCAGCCCGAGAACGGCGGCCTCGGCGTCTTCGCCCACGAGTACGGCCACGACCTCGGTCTGCCGGACCACTACGACACCTCGGGCGGCGAGAACTCCACCGGGTTCTGGACCCTCATGTCCTCCGGTTCCTGGCTCGGCCAGGGCAAGGACGCCATCGGCGACCTGCCCGGCGACATGAACGCCTGGGACAAGCTCCAGCTCGGCTGGCTGAACTACGCCAAGGTCAGCGACTGGCAGCGTGCCACCAAGACCACCCACAAGCTGGGCGTCTCGGAGTACAACACCAAGAACCCGCAGGCGCTCGTCGTCGAGCTGCCGAAGAAGTCCGTGACCACCGACGTCGTGGCCCCCGCCGAGGGTGCCACGCAGTGGTGGAGCAACATGGGCGACGACCTGAAGAACACCCTCACTCGCTCCGTCGACCTGACGGGCAAGTCCTCGGCCTCCCTGGACCTCCAGGGCTGGTGGGACATCGAGAAGGGCTACGACTTCCTCTACGCCGAGGTCTCGACCGACGGCGGCGCCAACTGGACCGCCCTCGACGGCACCGCCGACGGTGTGGCGCTCCCGCGTGACGCCTCCGGCGCCCCGGCGCTGACGGCCGCCTCCGGCACGCACCAGAAGCTCTCCTACGACCTGGGCGCCTACGCGGGCAAGAAGTTCGACCTCCGCTTCCGCTACCAGACGGACGGCGGTGCCGGCGGCAAGGGCTTCACGGCCGACGCCATCACGCTGACCGCCGACGGTGCCCCGGTCTTCACGGACGGCGCCGAGAACGGCGACAACGGCTGGGTCGCGAAGGGCTTCTCGCGGATCGCGAAGGGCTTCTCGAAGGAGTACGAGCAGTACTACATCGCGGAGAACCGCCAGTACGTCTCGTACGACCAGACCCTCAAGGTCGGCCCGTACAACTTCGGTTTCACGGGTGACAAGGCCGGCTGGGTCGAGCACTACCCGTACCAGAACGGTCTGCTCATCTGGAAGTGGGACCTGTCCCAGAAGGACAACAACACCTCCAAGCACCCGGGTGTCGGCCGGATCCTCCCGATCGACGCGCACCCGAGCCCGCTGAAGTGGTCGGACGGCACCCTGATGCGCAACCGCGTCCAGGCGTACGACTCCCCGTTCAGCATCTCCCGCACGGACGGCTTCCAGCTGCACAAGCTCGGCGTCGCCACCTGGGTCCCGTCCCAGGCCGGCAACCCGACCTTCGACGACCGCAAGGGCGTCTACTGGTTCGCCGAGACCCCGCGCGCCGGTGTCCAGGTAACTGACACCAACACCAAGATCGAGGTCGTCAAGGAGCCGAAGGACGGCCAGACGATCACGGTTCAGGTCGGTCCCTCGACCAAGTAATCCGTAAAGCCGCAGGTCAAAACATGATCGGCCGTCGCCCTCTAGCGGGCGGCGGCCGATCGTGTTTAGGTGCGTTCTGACCAGTTCTTATTGACATCCGATCCACGGGGGAGTGGTTCCGCATGCCCAGCGGAGGGTTCTGCAAGTTGCCGGGAGGCAGTGTGGTCGTCGCCATAGGGCTCCCCAGCCCGGCCGGCGACGGCGCCACCGTGCGCTTCCTGGTCCACGCCGCCAACCGCGCCCGCGCCCTGACCCGGCTGCGGAACCTGGGGCTGCGGGCGGTCTACCTCCGGGGCAACAGCGAACCGCCCACCCCGGACGAGATCACCGCCGTCCTGCACCACCCGGACGGCCTGCTGTGGAGATCCACCCCCGGCGCCGCCCAGGAGCTCTGGCACCCGGCCCGCTCCCTCCCGAAGGAGCCGGCCGCCTAGGCGCTACGCCACGACCGGCCTGCCCGTGAGCTCCACGCCCGCCGCCCGGAGGTCCTCCAGGGCCCGGTCCGTGGTCGCCTCGGCGACCCCGGCCGTCAGGTCGAGCAGGACACGGGTCCGGAAGCCCTCCCGGGCCGCGTCCAGGGCCGTGGCCCGGACGCAGTGGTCGGTGGCGATGCCGACCACGTCGACCTCGTCGACCTCCCGCGAGCGCAGCCACTCCGCGAGCGTCCGGCCGTTCTCGTCGCGCCCCTCGAAGCCGCTGTACGCCGCGGAGTACGCGCCCTTGTCGAAGACGGCGTCGATCGCCCCGCTGGCGACGGCGGGCGCGAAGTTCGGGTGGAAGCCGACGCCCTCCGTCCCGGCCACGCAGTGCGCCGGCCAGGAGGACACGTAGTCCGGCTCCTCGCCGGCCGGGGCGAAGTGCGCGCCCGGGTCGACGTGGTGGTCGCGGGTGGCGACGACGTGCCGGTAGGACGTGCCCGCCGTCTGGCCGACCAGGTCGGTGATGGCGGCGGCGACGTCCGCGCCGCCGGTCACCGCGAGGCTGCCGCCCTCGCAGAAGTCGTTCTGAACGTCCACAACGATCAATGCGCGGCGCATGGCGGGTGTCCTTAAGGCGTCGGGGAGGGGTGGGTTCGAGCCTAGAGACTTCCCCCTCCCGCCGGGAGGGGGAAGCGTCGGGCAGTGCTACGCGTACTCCGTCGGCAGCACCGGCTCGCCGCGCGACAGCTGGATCGCCGACATCGGCAGCCCCGCGCGGGCCGCGATGTGCCGCGACCTGGCGGCCTCCAGCGGCTCCCGGGCCACCACGTCGCCGCCCTTGACCAGCTCGACGAGCAGCTGGTGACCGGCGAGCTCCTGCGGGACGGGACCGGTGCCCACGACCTCCGCCTCGGCGACCCCGGCCGCGTCGGGCCGGCGGGCCGCCCACTTGCGGCCGCCGACCGAGGCCTTGCCGCCCAGCGACTTCTTCGCCACCGGCACCAGCGGCGCCTTCGGATCGGCCGAGGCGGCGCGGGCGACCAGCTTGTAGACCATGGAGCAGGTCGGGTGGCCGCTGCCGGTGACCAGCTGCGTTCCCACCCCGTACGCGTCGACCGGGGCCGCCGCGAGCGAGGCGATGGCGTACTCGTCGAGGTCCGAGGTGACCACGATCTTCGTGTCCCGGGCGCCCAGCTCGTCGAGCTGCGCCCGCACCCGGTGCGCGACGAGCAGCAGGTCGCCCGAGTCGATCCGTACGGCCCCGAGCTCGGGCCCGGCGACCTCGACGGCGGTGCGGACGGCCTCGGCCACGTCGTAGGTGTCGACGAGCAGGGTCGTGCCGCGCCCCAGGGTCTCCACCTGGGCCCGGAAGGCGTCCTTCTCGCTGTCGTGGAGCAGGGTGAAGGCGTGGGCGGAGGTGCCGACGGTCGGGATGCCGTAGCGGAAGCCGGCCGCGAGGTCCGAGGTGGCCTCGAAGCCGCCGACGTAGGCGGCGCGGGAGGCGGCGACGGCCGCCAGCTCGTGGGTGCGGCGGGCGCCCATCTCGATCAGGCGCCGCCCGCCGGCCGCGGCCGACATGCGGGAGGCGGCGGCCGCGATGGCCGAGTCGTGGTTGAGGATCGAGAGGATCACGGTCTCCAGGAGCACGCACTCCGCGAAGGAGCCCTCGACGCGCAGCACGGGGGAGCCGGGGAAGTACACCTCGCCCTCGGGGTAGCCCCAGATGTCGCCGGAGAAGCGGTAGCGGGCCAGCCACTCCAGGGTCGGCTCGTCGACGATGCCGCGCTCCCGGAGGAAGCCGAGGACGGCGGGGTCGAAGCGGAAGTTCTCGACGGCGTCCAGGACCCGGCCGACGCCCGCGAGGACGCCGTAGCGCCGCCCCTCGGGCAGTCGCCGGGTGAAGACCTCGAAGACGGAGCGCCGGTCGGCGGTGCCGGCCCTCAGGGCCGCCTGGAGCATGGTCAGCTCGTACTGATCGGTGAAGAGCGCGGTCGACGGCACGTCCACCGGCAGCCCAAGGTCCGCAGCGTTCATGTCGGCGATGCTAGCGCAGAAATCGTCAGAGTGACGAATAGTGCGGCGGAGTGGGTGCCCCGTTTGTGCGAGGGAGGGTCCGGGGTGACAACATGGGGTGAGTGAGCGTCGCGCCTATTGAGATCGAACGTACGGAATCGGCCGAGGAGGTCTCCGCGGTCGTCGAACCCGACGTGCCCTGGGTGACCCTCGTGCACAACGATCCGGTCAACCTGATGAGCTATGTCGAGTACGTCTTCCAGTCGTACTTCGGATACTCCAAGGACAAGGCGCACAAGCTGATGCTCGACGTGCACAACAAGGGCCGCGCGGTGGTCTCCAGCGGCACCCGCGAGGAGATGGAACGGGACGTGCAGGCGATGCACGGCTACGGCCTGTGGGCGACCCTCTCCCAGGACCGCTTCTGATGGCCGGGCAGTTCGAGCCGCTCCCCGGCGGCGGCGCGGCCGTCGCGCTCGACGACGTCGAGATCTCCATCCTCCGCTCCCTCGCCGTCCAGCTCATGGAGCTGATCGGCCCCGGCGACGAGCCCGCCCCGGACGCGGACCCGCTGGCCGCGCTCTTCGCCGAGGGGCCGAGCGAGCCGCCGTCCGACCCCGCCCTGCGACGCCTGTTCCCCGACGCGTACGGGGACGACAGCGAGGAACTGCGGGCGGCCGCCTCCGACTTCCGCCGCTACACCGAGAACGACCTGCGGGCCCGCAAGCGCGAGGACGCCCTCGCGGTCGTGCGTGCCCTGGACGCGCTCTCCGCCGAGGCGGCGGGTGAGGGCGGCGCGGTCCTGAAGCTCACCCCGGACGAGTCCCGGGCCTGGCTCGGCGCGCTCAACGACCTCCGGCTGACCATCGGGACCCGTCTGGAGATCACGGACGACGAGCAGGGCGAGCAGCTGTACCGGCTGCCGGACTCCGACCCGCGCAAGCCGATGGTGATGGCGTACCTCTGGCTGGGGGCGCTCCAGGAGACCCTCGTCGCGACGCTCATGGCCTGATCGGCGGCCTGTTCGCTCAGCGGACGCTCAAATCCGGATAACGAATGCGTTATCAGAGTGTCCGCCCGGTCGTCTTGTGTACCTTTTTTCCGCATTTATTTGTGGTGCGCGTCACACGCAACTCCGTCGATCACCCCCCACCCCGTGATAAATCTTCACGACCACTCGGGCAACGCCACCCCTGTTCCCGAGGGCGCTTGGGCCGGCTGACCGCCGGTAGCACTCCATCCACATCCGGGGGGATCAGGAACTGATCCGCAGCAGACGCACTCGCAGTCGCGCGGATCGGCATGGAGAAAGGCGCACCACCATGACCTCAGTGCAGGTCGATCAGCAGCACGACGGCAATGAGGCCGCGGACTCCGCCCCGGGCGAGGGTTACCACCGGGCACTCGGCGCCCGGCAGATCCAGATGATCGCGATCGGCGGTGCCATCGGCACCGGACTCTTCCTCGGCGCGGGCAAGGGCATCTCCATCGCGGGACCCAGTCTGATCCTCGCGTACGCCATCGCGGGCCTCGTCATCTTCTTCATCATGCGGGCGCTCGGCGAGCTCCTCATGTACCGCCCGGTGTCGGGCTCCTTCTCGGAGTACGCCCGCGAGTTCATCGGCCCCTTCGCGGGCTTCGCGACCGGATGGACGTACTGGCTCTTCTGGGTCGTCACCGGCATCACCGAGGTCACCGCCGCGGCGACCTACATGACGTACTGGTGGGACATCCCGCAGTGGCTCTCCGCCCTCGTCTTCACCGTGATCCTCTACGCCGCCAACCTGATCTCCGTGAAGCTCTTCGGTGAGCTGGAGTTCTGGTTCTCCATGGTCAAGGTCACCGCGATCGTCGGCATGATCCTGATCTGCGCCGGCATCCTCACCCTCGGCTTCTCCGACGCCGGCGACACCGCCTCCGTCACCCACCTGTGGGACCTCGGCGGCTTCTTCGCCGGCGAGGACGGCATCTTCTCGACCCTGATGACCCTCCAGATGGTCATGTTCGCCTTCCTCGCGGTCGAGCTCGTCGGCGTGACGGCGGGCGAGTCGAAGGACCCGAAGACGGTCCTGCCGAAGGCCATCAACACCGTGCCGTGGCGCATCGCCGTCTTCTACGTCGGCGCGCTGATCATGATCCTGTCGGTCGTCCCGTGGACCGCCTTCCACCCGGGCGTCTCCCCGTTCGTCGAGGCCTTCGAGCGGATGGGCCTCGGCATCGGCGCCGCCATCGTCAACTTCGTCGTCCTCACGGCCGCCCTGTCCTCCTGCAACTCGGGCATGTACTCCACCGGCCGCATGCTGCGCGACCTCGCGCTCAACGGCCAGGGCCCGAAGGTCTTCACCAGGCTGACGAAGTCCGGCACCCCGCTGGTCGGCACCACGGTCTCCGCCGCCCTCATGATGGTCGGCGTCTGGATCAACTACCAGTGGCCCGGCGACGCGTTCAACTACGTCGTCTCCTTCGCCACCATCTCCGGCATGTGGGCCTGGATCGTCATCCTCATCTGCCAGATCCGCTACCGCCGCAAGGCCGACCGCGGCGAGCTGCCCCAGTCCTCCTTCAAGGCCCCCGGCGGCATCTGGTTCAGCGTCTTCTCGCTCGCCTTCATCGGCATGGTCATCGTGACCATGGGCATGGACAAGGACAACCGCGTCGCACTGTACGGCGCGCCGGTCTGGGGCCTGGTCCTCGCCGTCTCCTACCTGGTCCTCAAGGCCCGCAACCCGGAGGGCGCGGCCTTCGCCAAGCGCTCCTGACCTGCAAGGTCTCACCATGCGGGCCGTTCCGTACCGAACCTCGGTACGGAACGGCCCGTCTGCTTATCCTGTCGGCATGCTGACCATCACCCGGGCCCTGTACGACCAGATCGTGGCGCACTCCCGCGCGGACCACCCCGACGAGGCCTGCGGCGTGGTCGCCGGCCCGGTCGGCAGCGGCCGCCCCGAGCGGTTCATCCCCATGCTCAACGCCGCCCGCTCGCCCACCTTCTACGAGTTCGACTCCGCGGACCTGCTCAAGCTCTACCGCGACATGGACGACCGGGACGAAGAGCCCGTCATCGTCTACCACTCGCACACCGCGACCGAGGCCCACCCCTCCCGCACGGACATCTCGTACGCCAACGAGCCCCAGGCCCACTACGTCCTCGTCTCCACCGCCGACACCGACGGCGCCGGCCCCTTCCAGTTCCGCTCCTTCACGATCGTCGAGGGCGTCGTGACGGAGGAGGAGGTCAAGGTCGTCGAGGCGTACGAGGACTGACCGCCGGACCGCCGCATCGGGACCGACCTGCCGTCGAGCGACCACCGTTCCGGCAGGCGGTCACCGATCATCCATCATGTGAGATCACATTCCGGAACCCGGACCGGGAATCGATACGATGAGCCCATGGTTTCCCACGACGTGAGCGAAGAGACTCCGAGCAGCACCCTGCTCGTGGCACGCCTGCACGTCGACCTGTGCCGCCTCGCCAGCGCGATCTGTACCTGACACCGGCCGCACCTCAGCGCCGCGCTCCGAGCGACCGGCCGAGCGCCCTCACCGTACGACCCCCTCCGCGCGGGGCCACAGAAGCGCGCCCATCACGCCACTTCCGACAGGAGCCCACGCCATGGCCATCGAGGTCCGCATCCCGACCATCCTCCGCACCTACACCGACGGCGAGAAGGCCGTCGAGGGCAACGGCGAGACCCTCGCCAAGCTCTTCACCGACCTGGAGACGCGCCACCCCGGGATCGAGGCCCGCATCGTCGACGGCGGCAAGCTCCGCCGCTTCGTCAACGTCTACCTCAACGACGAGGACGTCCGCTTCCTCGACGGCATCGACACCCAGCTCACCGACGGCGACAGCGTCACGATCCTGCCGGCCGTCGCCGGCGGCATGGTCTGATCCACATGCGCTACGACTCCTCGCTGGCCGCGGTCGGCAACACGCCGCTGGTCCGCCTCCCCCGGCTCTCGCCCTCGGACGACGTCCGCATCTGGGCGAAGCTGGAGGACCGCAACCCGACCGGCTCGGTCAAGGACCGCCCCGCGCTCCACATGGTCGAGCAGGCGGAGAAGGACGGCCGCCTCACCCCCGGCTGCACCATCCTGGAGCCGACCAGCGGCAACACCGGCATCTCCCTCGCCATGGCCGCCAAGCTCAAGGGCTACCGCATCGTCTGCGTCATGCCCGAGAACACCAGCGAGGAGCGGCGCCAGCTGCTCGCCATGTGGGGCGCCGAGATCATCTCGTCCCCCGCGGCGGGCGGATCGAACACGGCGGTACGCGTCGCCAAGGAGCTCGCCGCCGAGAACCCCTCCTGGGTGATGCTCTACCAGTACGGCAACCCCGACAACGCCGGCGCGCACTACGCCACCACCGGCCCGGAGATCCTCGCCGACCTCCCCTCCATCACCCACTTCGTGGCCGGTCTCGGCACCACCGGGACCCTGATGGGCGTCGGCCGCTACCTGCGCGAGCACAAGCCCGACGTCAAGATCGTCGCCGCCGAGCCGCGCTACGACGACCTCGTCTACGGCCTGCGCAACCTCGACGAGGGCTTCGTGCCCGAGCTGTACGACGCCTCCGTCCTCACCACCCGCTTCTCCGTCGGCTCCGCCGACGCCGTCACCCGCACCCGCGAACTCCTCCAGCAGGAGGGCATCTTCGCCGGCGTCTCCACCGGCGCCGCCCTCCACGCGGCCATCGGCGTCGGCAACAAGGCCCTCAAGGCCGGCGAATCCGCCGACATCGCCTTCGTCGTCGCCGACGGCGGCTGGAAGTACCTCTCGACCGGCCTCTACACGGCCAGGACGACGGAGGAAGCGATCGAAGCGGTCCAGGGCCAGCTCTGGGCCTAGCCGTGGGCATGCGTTCCTCCCCCGGACTTCGTCCGGGAGGCGCCCCCCGGGCGGAACGGGTGGGCACAGCGGACGGCGCCCCAAGCCGGGCCTAGGCTTCCGCGCCGGAGCCCGCACCCGGCGGCCCCGCACCCGCGCTAACGCGCAAGATGGCGGACCTGGTCCCAGACGACCGGGTCCGCCATCCCCACTCTCCGGCGGAACTCCCACACCGGCACGTCCCGCAGCTCGTCCGTCTCCAGAAAGCTCGGCCGCCCCTGCGCGTCCCCCACGGACCCGGGCGGCAGCGCGATCACCCCCGGCCGCTCGTCGTGGTACTTGCTGGTGATCTTGACGACGACCGCACTGTCCCCCCGTACCACGAGCACCAGACAGGGCCGGTCCTTCGACCCGGGACCGTCCTCGAAGGGCACGTCCGCCCACCAGATCTCACCCGCCCGGGGAAGCCGCTCCGGCACCCGCCCCCGCGGCGCGGGCCCCCGCGTCGGACGGGCCGGCGGCCGGGTCCGCCCCGCGGGCCTCCGCCTCGACCGCTTCCGTCCGTCGGCGAGCGCCACCGCCAGCGCGATCACCACGACCGCGACCAGCGCGGGCCACCACGACGTGTCCATACCTCAAGAAGGTACCGGCGCGCGCCCCACCCCGCCGCCGAGCTCCGCCATCCATCCGAACCGGTGACAGAGCCCGTGAGTTCGCCCACAACGGGCCGTCACGGAGGAGCGACAGGCCCGGGTGCGCCGTACGCTCGACAGACCGCACAGCCTCCCCCCTCCCTCAGCGCGCTTTCCGCACCCGTCCACGGAGGTTCACGCTCCATGAAGCTCACCGTCGTCGGCTGCTCCGGGTCGTTCCCGTCCGCGGACTCGGCCTGTTCGAGCTACCTCGTCGAGGCCGACGGCTTCCGGCTGCTCCTCGACATGGGCAATGGCGCCCTGGGCGAGCTGCAGCGCCACATCGGTCTGTACGACCTCGACGCGATCTTCCTCAGCCATCTCCACGCCGACCACTGCATCGACATGTGCGGCTACTTCGTCGCCCGCTACTACCGGCACGAGGGCGGACGCTGCGACGCGATCCCCGTGTACGCCCCCGAGGGCGCCGAGCAGCGCCTGACCACGGCCTACGCGGACACCCCCTCGCCGTCCTCGATGGGCGAGGTCTTCGACTTCCACACGCTGAAGTCGGGCGGCAGCTTCGAGATCGGCCCGTTCTCCGTCCGTACGGAGAAGGTGTGCCACCCGGTCGAGGCGTACGGCATCCGGGTCGAGCACGGCGGCCGTTCGCTCACGTACTCCGGGGACACCGGGGTCTGCGACGCGCTGAACGACCTGGCCGCCGGCGCCGACCTCTTCCTCTGCGAGGCCTCCTTCACCCACGGCAAGGAGGACGTCCCGGACCTCCACCTCAACGGCCGCGAGGCCGGCGCGCAGGCGGCCCGGGCGGGGGTGGGACGCCTCGTGCTCACCCACATCCCGCCGTGGACCGACGGCGAGCGCAACCTCGCGGACGCGCGCGCGCTCTACACGGGCCCGTCGGAGCTGGCGCGGGCGGGAGCGGTGTACGAGGTCTGAGCGGGCCCACGGACATGGGGAAGGCCCCGGAACCCTCCAGGTTCCGGGGCCTTCCGCCGTGCCGACCGGCTCGTACCGGTGAGGCTCACGCCTTGGTGAGGTCCTCGATCTCCTCCTCGGGCTCGCGGCCCGGGGTGGGGAGGTTGAACTTGGTGATCGCGAAGCGGAAGACCACGTAGTAGATCGCCGCGAAGACGAGGCCGATCGGGATGATCAGCCACGGCTTGGTCGCGAGGTTCCAGTTGAGCAGGTAGTCGATGCCGCCGGCGGAGAAGGTGAAGCCCGCATGGACGCCGAAGGCCCAGGTGACGGCCATCGAGACGGCGGTCAGGACCGCGTGGATCGCGTACAGGACCGGCGCGATGAACATGAACGTGAACTCGATCGGCTCGGTGATACCGGTGACGAAGGAGGTCAGCGCGAGGGAGACCATC
Source organism: Streptomyces sp. NPDC004284 (assembly GCF_042874035.1). Taxonomy (NCBI): domain Bacteria; kingdom Bacillati; phylum Actinomycetota; class Actinomycetes; order Kitasatosporales; family Streptomycetaceae; genus Streptomyces; species Streptomyces sp. NPDC004284. Next base: position 118,819 of record NZ_JBIAMJ010000003.1, read on the forward strand.
ATGCCCATGACGGCCTTGCGGCGCTCGGGGCGGGCGGCGTGGGCGATGGCGATCGCGGCGGCCGGGAGGCCGAACATCATGATCGGGAAGAAGCCCGACATGAAGATTCCGGCGCTCGGGTCACCGGCGAAGAAGCGGTTGAGGTCACCGTGGACGACCTCGCCGGCGGCGTTGGTGAAGTCACCGATCTGGAACCAGGAGACGGTGTTCACGAACTGGTGCATGCCGACCGGGATCAGCGCGCGGTTGATGAGGCCGAAGAGGCCGGCGCCACCGGCACCGAGGCCGGTCATCCACTCGCCGAAGCTGGAGATGCCCTCACCGATCGGCTCCCAGACCAGGCCGAAGACGACGCCGACGGCGGTGCCGACGAAGGCCATGATGATCGGGACGAGACGGCGGCCGTTGAAGAAGCCGAGCCAGTCGACCAGCTTGGTGCGGTGGAACCGCTGCCACAGGACGGCCGAGAGCAGACCCATCAGGATGCCGCCGAGGACACCCGGGTTGTTGTACGTCGCGGCGACGTCGACACCCTTGTTGGCGGTCGTGTTGACGACGGCCTCGGTGATCGGGAAGGCCTTCAGCACGTTGCTGTAGACCAGGAAGCCGACGAGCGCGGCCAGGGCGGTGGAGCCGTCCGCCTTCTTGGCGAAGCCGATGGCGACGCCGATGCAGAAGAGCAGGGGCAGGTTGTCGAAGACCGCGCCGCCGGCGGTGGCGAAGACCGACGCGACCTTGTCCCAACCGAGACCGTCCTTGCCGAACACATCGGCCTGGCCGAGACGGAGCAAGATACCCGCGGCCGGCAGCACGGCGATCGGCAGCTGCAGGCTGCGACCGACCTTCTGCAGGCCCTGGAACAGGCCGGATCCGCGCTTCTTCGCGGGAGCGGCGGCCTGGGCGGTGGCCGTACTCATCAACTTCCTCCAGTAAGGCAAGGCGCCGCCAGGGCATGGACACGGGGGGAGGCGACGTCTCGTGGAACGCGGTGGTCTGGACCGCGTGGTCTACACCAATGAGTGGTGTAGACCAGTTGTAGCACGTGAGACTTAGATAAGGAACCTGTGAATTCTGTGGGTTCAGCCATAGCCGGAAATGCACGACAAAAGGCCCCCGGACGGTCAGGTCCGGGGGCCTTTCACGGGTCTTGCGAGGGGGTCGAAAGCCCCGAAAGGGGGCGGGCTTCGGGCTGTGATCGCGAGGCTACTTGACGTTCTCGCGCTCGATCTCCTCCTCGATCTCGTCCGGCTCGCGGCCGGGCGTCGGGAGGTTGAACCTGACGATCGCGAACCTGAAGATCAGGTAGTACACGACCGCGAACCCCAGGCCGATCGGAATGATCAGCCACGGCTTCGTCGCGAGGTTCCAGTTGATCACGTAGTCGATCAGACCGGCCGAGAAGCTGAAGCCGTCCTTCACGCCGAGCGCCCAGGTCAGCGCCATCGACACACCGGTCAGCACGGCGTGGATCGCGTACAGCAGCGGCGCGATGAAGAGGAACGAGTACTCGATCGGCTCGGTGATGCCGGTGACGAACGAGGTCAGGGCGACCGAGAGCATCATGCCGCCGACCGCCTTGCGGCGATGCGGCTTCGCGGTGTGGGTGATCGCGAGCGCCGCGGCGGGCAGCGCGAACATCATGATCGGGAAGAAGCCCGTCAGGAACTGGCCGGCGTGCGGGTCGCCCGCGAGGAACATGGGGATGTCGCCGTGGACCACCGTGCCGTCCGGTTTGGTGTACGTGCCGAACTGGAACCAGATGGGCACGTTCAGGAACTGGTGCAGGCCGATGACGAGCAGCGCGCGGTTCGCGAGGCCGAAGATGCCCGAACCCCAGGCGCCCAGCCCCACCAGCCAGTCGCTGAAGTTCTCCAGGCCGTCGCCGATCGGCGGCCAGATCCACAGGCAGATCGCGGCGAACGCGATCGCCACGAACGTCATGATGATCGGCACGAGCCGGCGGCCGTTGAAGAAGCCGAGCCAGTCGACCAGCTTCGTCCGGTGGTAGCGCTGCCAGAACCAGGCCGCCATCAGGCCCATGAGGATGCCGCCGAAGACGCCGGGGTTCTGGTACGTGTACCCGGTGAAGACCTGCTCGGGGGAGAGGCAGCCGCCGTTGATGTCCGCCGTGCCCGCCGGGCAGACCTTCGGGAACTGGCGCAGCACGTTGTAGTAGACGAGGAAGCCGACCACGGCCGCCAGCGCGGTCGAACCGTCCGCCTTCTTCGCCATGCCGATGGCGACGCCGATGCAGAACAGGAGGGGCAGGCCGAGACTGCCGTCGAGCAGCGCGCCGCCGGCGCCCGCCATCACCTTCGCGACGTTGTCCCAGCCCAGACCGTCGGCGCCGAAGACGTCCGGCTGCCCCAGCCGGTTGATGATGCCGGCGGCCGGGAGGACGGCGATGGGGAGCTGGAGGCTGCGGCCCATCTTCTGGAGCCCCTGGAAGGCGCCGCCCCAGGACAGGGACTTCTTGGGTTTGGGTGCGGCCGCAGCGCTGTCGGTACTCATCGCGTCCTCCCTGCCCGGAACATCCCGGGTCCGCATCTCGTTGCACACTGGTGTAGACCAGTTGCGATAGGCTCCGGGAGCCCGCTGAGGACAGGCCGCCGGTGATCGTCATCATTCGGCAGAACGGCTGCACACGCTCGCGAAGTTGGGCCAACCGTGGGTTACCGTGACAAAGCGGACCGTCGGTACGCAGAACGGACAGGGAGATACACATGGCCACCAAGGCTGAGAAGATCGTCGCCGGGCTCGGCGGCATCGACAACATCGAAGAGGTCGAAGGCTGCATCACCCGCCTGCGCACCGAAGTCGTGGACCCCGCCCTCGTCGACGAGGCCGCCCTGAAGGCCGCCGGCGCCCACGGCGTCGTGAAGATGGGCACCGCCATCCAGGTCGTCATCGGCACCGACGCCGACCCGATCGCCGCGGAGATCGAAGACCTGATGTGAGCCACTGACTCACATCGACGGGGGCCCGTTCCGGCAGGGGAACGGGCCCTCCGTCATGTCCGGCTAGGCTCGACCCATGTCTCGCATCGACGGCCGTACCCCCGAACAGCTCCGCCCCGTCACCATCCAACGCGGCTGGAGCAAGCACGCCGAGGGCTCCGTCCTCATCTCCTTCGGCGACACCAAGGTCTTCTGCACCGCCTCCGTGACCGAAGGCGTCCCGCGCTGGCGCAAGGGCAGCGGCGAGGGCTGGGTCACCGGCGAGTACTCCATGCTCCCCCGCGCCACCAACACCCGCGGCGACCGCGAATCCGTCCGCGGCAAGATCGGCGGCCGCACCCACGAGATCTCCCGCCTCATCGGCCGGTCCCTGCGCGCCGTCATCGACTACAAGGCCCTCGGCGAGAACACCATCGTCCTCGACTGCGACGTCCTCCAGGCCGACGGCGGCACCCGCACCGCCGCCATCACCGGCGCGTACGTGGCCCTGGCGGACGCGGTGGCCTGGGCCCAGCAGAAGAAGCTCGTCAAGGCCGGCCGCAAGCCCCTCACCGGCACCGTCTCCGCCGTCTCCGTCGGCATCGTCGGCGGCGTCCCCCTCCTCGACCTCTGCTACGAGGAGGACGTCCGCGCCGACACCGACATGAACGTCGTCTGCACCGGCGACGGCCGCTTCGTCGAGGTCCAGGGCACCGCCGAGGCCGAGCCCTTCGATCGCAAGGAGCTCAACGCCCTCCTCGACCTCGCCTCCGGCGGCTGCGCCGAACTGGCGGAAATCCAGCGCAAGGCACTCGAAGCAACCCTCTGACCTGTGACGGCGTCCTGACGGACGGGCGGGCGCGCGGATAGGCTCCGCGCACCCGCCCGTCCGCACGTCTGTACGCACCTGGGGGAAGGACCCGCCTTGAAGAAGCGCCGTCTCGCACTCGCCGTGGCCACGGCCGCCGCGCTCACTACCGTCCTGAGCGGCTGCGGAGCCCTCGACACGGCCATGGACTGCGTCAAGACCGCCGACGCGATAGCCACGTCCGTCCAGAACCTCCAGCAGGCGGTCTCGAACGCCACCAACGACGTGACGCAGATCGAAGAGTCCCTGAACCAGATCTCCACGGAACTCGGCAACATCAAGAACACCACGGACAACGCCGACCTCTCGAAGGCGGTCGACGACCTCACCAAGGGCGTGGACTCCGTCCGCACGGCGGTCAAGAACGGCGACACGACCCCCGACATCACGCCGATCACGGACGCGGCGGGCGAGGTGGCCAAGGTCTGCACCCCGGGATAATCGGGGGCATGACCCACCAGCGCCTGATCCTCGCCACCCGCAACGCGGGCAAGATCACCGAACTCCACGCGATCCTCGCCGACGCCGGCCTCGACCTCGAACTCGTCGGCGCGGACGCGTACCCGGACGTGCCCGACGTCAAGGAAACCGGCGTCACCTTCGCCGAGAACGCTTTGTTGAAGGCCCACGCCCTCGCCCGGGCCACCGGCCTCCCCGCCGTCGCCGACGACTCCGGCCTCTGCGTCGACGTCCTCAACGGCGCCCCCGGCATCTTCTCCGCCCGCTGGTCCGGCACCCACGGCGACGACCGCGCCAACCTGGACCTCCTCCTGGCCCAGCTCTCCGACATCGACGACACCCACCGAGGCGCCCACTTCGCCTGCGCGGCCGCCCTCGCCCTCCCCGACGGCATGGAACGAGTCGTCGAAGGCCGCATGCCAGGCACCCTCCGCCACGCCCCCGTCGGCACGAACGGCTTCGGCTACGACCCGATCCTCCAGCCGGAGGGCTACGAGGTGACGTGCGCGCAGCTGACGCCGGAGGAGAAGAACGCGATCAGTCACCGGGGCAAGGCGTTCAGGGCGCTGGTGCCGGTGGTGCGGGAGCTGCTGGGCTGAGGTGCCACATGCGAACGGCCTGCGCATCGATCCTTCGATTCGCAGGCCGTTTCTGTGCGGCGGAAGGGATTCGAACCCTCAAGCCCGATCAAGGGCCACAGATCCTAAGTCTGCTGCGTCGCCGTTGCGCCACCGCCGCTCAGTCGCCTGTCATCGTACCGGGCGCCACCCCGGCACCACGTGGCGGTGGTCGCATGGCAGTTGGGGCACAGCAGTCTCAGGTTGTCGCGCCGGTTGTCGCGCCAGTCCCCGTTGGCGTGGTCGATCTCCAGCGTCATCGGCTTGCCGAGCCACTCGGGTCCGACGCCGCATCGTGCGCATTGCTCAGGTGCGCCGACCTCGACCAGCGCGCGACGCAGTCTTGTTGTTGTCGTTCGGTACCCCTGGCCATGCCTCACCAGTACGTCCTCCGGACGTCTAGCGGTCGGGCTTGGCTTGCCCCGCTGGTGGGCCTGTCCCAGAAAGTGCGCGGTCGAGAGCTGATCGTCGGCGATCCACTTCCGAAAGTTCGCCCGCTGTGCACCGTTGTCCGCACGTCCAAGTCGGCGCAGAACTTCCCTGATGGAGGAGGATGCGCTGACGGCGGACTTCAGTTCGCCTGTGCTGGGCCGGGTGCGCCTGCCGATCGGTGGGAAATGCGAGACGTCGATGCCGTAGTGCGCGAAGCGCTTCATCAGGTAGCGAGGGAGGTTGGCGTAAGGCTCGCTACCGAGGAAGGCGACGGCCTCCTCGATGTCGGAGCACCGTGCTGCCGCTTCGGTCAGCCGCTCTCGGGTGTAGCGCATGCCGTGTGTCACGATGCTCGGCCCTTGTTGCGGCCACGGTAGGTGTCTGTCGCGGAGTGGCAGTTGGGGCAGAGTAGTCGCAGATTCTCGATCCGGTTGTTCCGCCAGTTGCCGTCGATGTGGTCGACCTCCAGCGGGAGAGGTTCACCCAGCCACACTCCCTCGTTCCCGCACTCTGCACACTGGTGCTCGACGCCGGACTCCAACATCACACCTTTGAGGCGGTCGCTTCGCAGGCGCCGGGCGTGGGGTGAATCGTTCTCGACCAGCACTTCCGCAGGTGTGCGGCGCCGCTGGTTGAACCGCATGTTCTCCGTCCAGGCGGAGGTGGTGAAGTGCGAGGTGTCGATGCCGTACGCCTTGATCCGGCGGCTGATATGCGTGTGCTGCCCGCCCACGACCTCCACCCCCAGCCGGCGCAGCACGTCGCACACGCTTGTGGACGCGGCCACCGCCTCTACCAGGACCTCCCGCGTCCACCGCACCCCCTCCCGCTCGAAGTGCGAGATGTCCACCCCCAGCTTCCGCATCCGGTCACGGACGTACCGCCGCGACCCGCTCTTCGGATCGATCCCCAACCGCTCCAGCGCTTCCGTCAGCGTCCGCGCCCCTCGCGCCGCCGACTCCAGCCGGTCCTTCGTGTACGGGCTCGTCCCCATCGGACCCCCTCCCCAGTACGGATCTCGCACGGGTTAACGAGCCGAATATCGGACGGTTACGCCATATCGCGTACTGTCGCGTGCGATAAACGGAACGGCCCGCACCACCCCGTCGGTGGTGCGGGCCGTTCCGGAAGAGCAGGGGATCAGACGCCCAGGTCCCGCATGATCTTGGCGACGTGGCCGGTGGCCTTGACGTTGTAGAAGGCGTGCTCGACCTTGCCCTGTTCGTCGACGACGATCGTGGAGCGGATGACGCCCGTCACGACCTTGCCGTAGAGCTTCTTCTCGCCGAAGGCGCCGTAGGCGGCGAGGGTCTCCTTGGAGGGGTCGCCGACGAGGGTGACCTTGAGGTTCTCCTTCTCGCGGAACTTGGCGAGCTTCTCGGGCTTGTCGGGGGAGACGCCGATGACGTCGTAGCCGGCGGAGGCGAGGACGTCGAGGTTGTCGGTGAAGTCGCAGGCCTGCTTGGTGCAGCCGGGGGTGAGGGCGGCGGGGTAGAAGTAGACGATGACCTTGCGGCCCTTGTGGTCCGCGAGGGAGATCTCGTTGCCGTCCGCGTCGGGAAGGGTGAAGGCGGGGGCGGTGTCGCCGGGCTGCAGTCGCTCGCTCATGGCTGGCTCTCCTCGGGGTGTTCTCGTGCGCATTCCAGAGCCTAATGGGGGTCTGACGCGACCCGATCGCGGCAGAGCTGACAGACTGACCGTCAATGACCGATTACGACTACGGAGGCAGCGCGGTGTCGGAGGCAAGGACCCCTGCGCAGATCGAGGCGGACATCGTCCGCCGGCGCGAGCAGCTCGCCGTCACTCTCGACGAGATCGGCATTCGGATGCACCCGAAGACGATCATCGGGGACGCCAAGGCGAAGGTCGCCTCGACGGTCGACCAGACGGCCGGACGCGCCTTCGTGGCCGTCAACCGGGTCGTCTCGGACGTGAAGGCCCGCTTCACCCACGAGGACGGCGCGCCCCGCCTGGAGCGGGTCGTTCCGGCGGCCGTCGTGGCCCTCGCCGTCGTCGGGCTGATCGTCTCCTCCTCGCGGAGGAACAAGGGGTGATCACTTTAGGGTCCGCCGAGGCAGGTAGGTTCACTCCGTGAGCGAGAACACGCACGACAAGCTGCCCATCCGGATGCTCCACGACCGGGTCCTGGTCCGCACCGACTCCCCGGAGGGGGAGCGGCGTTCCGGCGGTGGCATCCTGATCCCGGCGACGGCCGCCGTCGGCAAGCGCCTGGCCTGGGCCGAGGTGGTCGCGGTCGGTCAGAACGTCCGCACCGTCGAGATCGGTGACCGGGTGCTGTACGACCCCGAGGACCGCGCCGAGGTCGAGGTGCGGGGGGTCGCGTACGTCCTGATGCGGGAGCGCGACCTGCACGCGGTGGCCGCGGACCGGTTCCAGGGGACGTCGGACTCCACCGGGCTGTACCTGTAGGAGCAAGGAGCGAAGGCCCTGGTGACCGGAGTCACCAGGGCCTTTGCCTTTTCTTTGCTAGCCTGGAGACACCCCGACGAGACGCGCCGTACCGGGTTCACGACAAGACGACGCACCCCTGTTGATCCGTCTCTCGGAGGTGTCCGTCATGGCCTGGGTCCTGCTGATCGTCGCCGGTCTGCTCGAAGTCGGCTGGTCCATCGGAATGAAGTACACGGACGGTTTCACGCGGCTCTGGCCGAGCGTGTTCACCGGCGTCGGGATCGTCGCCTCCATGATGCTGCTGTCGCAGGCGGCCAAGACGCTGCCGATCGGTACGGCGTACGGCGTGTGGGTCGGCATCGGCGCGGCCGGTGCGGCGGTGCTCGGCATGGTGGTGCTCGGCGAGCCGGCGACCGCCGCCCGGATCTTCTTCGTGTGTCTGCTGCTCGTCGCCGTGGTGGGGCTCAAGGCGACGAGCGGTCACTGACCCCGGAGGGCCGTACGGAGGGCCGTGCGGCCCCCGGTCCCGCCTCGCCCGTCTGGTTCCGCTCCTCCGCCCCGTCCGGCACCGGCGGCGCCTCCGCGCCCGGCATCAGCCGGAGTTCGAAGTCCCGGGGCGGGGTCCCGTCCAGGGCCTCCCGGGTGAAGGCGCCCCAGATCTCGGCCGGGACCCCGCCCCCGTTGACGCGCGGCTGGCCCAGGGCCCCGTACAGCGGTTCCTGCGCGCCCGACTCGGGGTCCTGGCCCATGACCGCGACGACCGTCGCGAGCTCCGGGGTGTAGCCGGCGAACCAGGCGGCCTTGTCGTCCTCCGCCGTGCCCGTCTTGCCCGCCGCCGGGCGTCCGGCGGCCTGCGCGGCCGTGCCCGTACCGGCCTCGACGACGCTCCGCAGGATCGACGTGGTCGTGTCGGCGGCCTCGCGGCTCACCGCCTGCCGGCGGGCGGCGGCCGGGAGCTCCAGGCGCCGGCCGTTCCTGCTGATCTCCTCGACGAGCGAGCACGTGCCGTTCCGGCCGTGCGCGGCGAGCGTCGCGTACGCCGAGGCCATGTCGAGGACGCTGGCGGTGGCGGCGCCGAGGGCGATGGAGGGGGAGGCGGTGAGGTCGGGGGTGGTGCCGGGGACGCCGAGGTCGATCGCGGTGCGCCGTACGTGCGCGGGGCCGACGTCGACGGCCATCTGGGCGTACACGGTGTTCACCGACAGGTCGGTGGCGGCGCCCACGTTGATGTCGCCGTAGCTCGCGTCGTCCTCGTTGGCGGGGTCGTACGGGCTGCCGCCCCAGCCTTCCACCGGGCGCCGGTTGGTGCCGTCGTACATCGTGTACGGGGTGATGGGCCGGCCCTGCTGGGTCTGGGCGTCGTTCTGGACGGCGGCCGTGAAGACGAAGGGCTTGAAGGTGGAGCCGACCTGGTAGTCGCGGCGGGTGGCGTTGTTGACGTACTGCTGGGTGTAGTCGACGCCGCCGTACATGGCGAGGACCTTGCCGTTCGCCGGGTCGACGGCCGCGGCCCCGACCCGTACGTACCGGTCGGCGGGGGTGTTCGCCGGGTCGAGCCGGGAGACGACCCGGTTCTCGACGGCGTCGACGAGGGCCTCCTGCGTGGCGGGCTCCAGGGTGGTGGTGATGCGGAAGCCGCCGCCGGCGAGGGTCTTCTCGTCGATGATCCCGTGGCCGGTGAGGTACTCCTCGACGGCCTGGACGAGGTAGCCGCGCTGGCCGGAGAGGGCGGTGGCGGCGCGGGCGGTCTGCGGGGCGGGGAAGCGGGCGGCGGCGCGGGCCGCGGGGCTGAGCCAGCCCTCGCCGACCATGCCGTCGAGGACGTAGTGCCAGCGGGCGACGGCCCTGGCCCGGTTCTCGGGGTGGGTGGTGACGTCGTAGGCGCTGGGGGCGTTGAGGAGGGAGGCGAGGTACGCGCCTTCGGCGGTGTCGAGGTGCTCGACGTCCTTGCCGTAGTAGGCGCGGGCGGCGGCCTGGATCCCGTACGCGTTCCGGCCGAAGTAGCTGGTGTTCAGATAGCCCTGGAGGATCTCCTCCTTGCTCTTCTCGCGGCCCAGTTTGATCGCGATGAAGAACTCCTTGGCCTTGCGGGTCAGGGTCTGTTCCTGGCCCAGGTAGTAGTTCTTGACGTACTGCTGGGTGATGGTGGAGCCGGACTGGCGGCCCTTGCCGGTGACGGTGTTCCAGGCGGCGCGGACCATGGCCTTGGGGTCGACGGCGCGCGAGGTGCGGAAGTCGCGCTCCTCGGCGGCGAGGACGGCCTGCCGGACGGTGAGCGGGACCTGGTCGAGGCGGACGTTCTCGCGGTTGACCTCGCCGTCGCGGGCGAGGGGGGTGCCGTCCCGGTAGAGGTAGACGTTCGACTGGGCGACGGCGGCGGCGTTGGCGGGCGGGATCTCCACCAGGAGGTAGCCGGCGGCGAAGGCGACGGCGAGCAGCAGCGTGCCGAACAGGAGGAGCCCGAGGAGGGTCCGCAGGACGCGGCGCGGGCGGCGGCGTCTTTCCGCCGGGCCGGGAAGGGTGGGGTCCCTCGGCTCCCAGCCGTCCGGGTGGGGGTCGTCGTCGCTCGTACCGCTCGTGCCGCTCGCACCGGAAGAAGGGGACATAGCACCACATACTGCACGGGATGCCCGGAAACTCCCCCAACCGACCCGAAGGTGGCGCGAAAACCGCTCGCGGCACGCCGGGCGGCACCACTAGGGTCGTGCGCTTCGCCATCCACCGCGCGGAAGGGGACCCGCATGCTGCGGCTGTACGCGACGGTGGCCGCGGGCGGTTTCCGGCGCTTCGCCACCTACCGCGTGGCCACCGCCGCCGGCGTCTTCACCAACAGCGTCTTCGGCTTCGTCCTCTCCGCCACCTACATCGCCCTCTGGGACCAGCGGCCGCGCCTCGGCGGCTACTCCATGGACGACGCCCTCGCCTACGTGTGGATCGGACAGGCGCTGATCACCGTCTGCGGACTGATGGGCGGCGGCTTCGAGGACGAGCTGATCGAACGGATCAGGACCGGCGACATCGCCGTCGACCTCTACCGCCCCGCCGACCTCCAGGCCTGGTGGTTCTCGGTCAACGCCGGCCGCTCCGCCTACCAGCTGCTCGGCCGGGGCATCGCCCCGATGGCGCTCGGCGCCCTCGCCTTCGACTTCACCCTGCCGTCGAACCCGGGCACCTGGCTCGCCTTCCTCCTGGCGGTGGCCCTCGGCTCGACCGTCGGCTTCGCGATCTGGTACCTGGTGGCCATGAGCGCGTTCTGGCTGCTCGACGGCCAGGGAGTGACACAGGTGGCCTGGCTCGGCGGCCTGTTCTTCTCCGGAATGCTCCTCCCGCTGAACGTCTTCCCGGGCGCCCTCGGCGAGCTCGCCCGGATGCTGCCCTGGGCGTCGCTTCTCCAGGTGCCGGCCGACGTGTACCTCGGGAAGTACCAGGGCTGGGAACTGGCGGGGGCGTACGCCTTCCAGGGCTGCTGGGCGCTGGTCCTCCTCGGAGCGGGCCGGGTGGCGCAGGCGGCGGCGACGCGGAAGGTGGTGGTGCAGGGTGGCTGAGAGGACCGGGCAGGGGACCGGCTCCCGGCGTACGCACGGCAGAAGCGGACCGGCGCTCGGCTCCTGGCGTACGTACAGGCTGGTGGCGGGCATGTGGATCCGCTCCACGATGGCGTACCGCTCCTCCTTCGTCCTGACCCTCGTCACCAGCTTCTGCGTCACCTTCTTCGACTTCGTCGTCATCCTCCTGATGTTCGGTCAGGTCCGGGGGCTCGGCGGCTTCTCCTTCGCGGAGGTCGCCCTGCTGTACGGGACGGCCGGCACGTCGTTCGGGCTCGCGGACCTGACGATGGGCTCGCTCCAGCGGATGGGCAAGCGGGTGCGGGACGGCTCGCTCGACACGTTCCTGATGCGCCCGGCGCCGCTGCTCGCCCAGGTCGCGGCGGACAAGTTCGCGCTCCGGCGGTTCGGCCGGGTCGCCCAGGGCCTCCTCGTCCTGGTCTGGGCCCTGGCCCTCCTGGACGTCGAGTGGACGCCGCTGAAGGTGCTCCTGCTGCCGGTGACGGTGGTGTGCGGGGCGGTGATCTTCGCGGCGGTGATGGTGGTGGGCGCGTCGACGCTCTTCTGGCTCCAGGACGCGGCGGAGGTCACGAACTCCTTCACGTACGGCGGGAACACCCTCCTCCAGTACCCCCCGACGATCTTCGCCCAGGAACTGGTGCGGGGTGTCGTCTACGTCGTACCGCTCGCGTTCGTGAGCTGGCTCCCCGCGCTGTACGTCCTCGGCCGGCCGGCCCCGGCGGGGGTGCCGGACTGGGCGGCGTTCGCGTCGCCGCTGGTAGCGGCGGTGAGCTGCGGGGTCGCGGGGCTGGCGTGGCGGGCGGGAATCCGCTCGTACAGATCGACAGGAAGCTGAGGCTCTTGGTGTCCTTCATCGAACTGGACGGCGTGGAGAAGATCTTCACGGTCCGCCGCAAGACCGCCGGCCTGCTCCGCCGCGAGAAGAAGGAGGTCCGGGCGGTCGACGGCATCACCTTCGGCGTCGACCGCGGGGAGATGGTCGGCTACATCGGCCCGAACGGCGCCGGGAAGTCGACGACGATCAAGATGCTCACCGGCATCCTGACCCCCAGCGGCGGCCGGCTGCGGGTCGCGGGCATCGACCCGGCACGGGAGCGCACCCGCCTGGCCCAGCGGATAGGGGTGGTCTTCGGCCAGCGCACCACGCTCTGGTGGGACCTGCCGCTGAAGGACTCGTACAGACTCATGCACCGCATGTACCGCATCCCCGACACCCGCTACGAGGAGAACCTCGCCCGCTGCGTGGACCTCCTCGACCTGGGAGACCTCCTGGACGTCCCCGTACGCCAGCTCTCCCTCGGCCAGCGGATGCGCGGCGACATCGCGGCGGCGCTGCTGCACGACCCGGAGGTGCTCTACCTGGACGAGCCGACGATCGGCCTGGACGTGGTGTCGAAGGCGAAGGTGCGCGAGTTCCTCCGCGATCTGAACGCCGACCGGGGCACCACGGTCCTCCTGACCACCCACGACCTCACGGACATCGAACAGCTCTGTTCGCGCGTGATGGTCATCGACCACGGACGGCTGATGTACGACGGCGAGCTCGCCGGCCTCCACGCGGTGGGCGAGAGTGAACGGCTCCTGGTGGTGGACCTGGAGCGGGAGCTGCCCCCGATCACGGACGTGCCGGGCGCCCGCTTCGTCCGCTCGGAGGGCCCCCGCCAATGGCTCGCCTTCCCCGCGGCCGACTCGGCGGCGCCGCTGGTGGCGGCGGTGGCCGCGAAGTACCCCCTGCTCGACCTCTCGGTGCGGGAGCCGGACATCGAGGCGGTGATCGCGAAGATGTACGGGGGAACTCGGGAGGATCGCCGGGAGTCCCTGATGTAGGGACGGAGGAGGTCGAGTCGATGGTGAGTTTCTCGTACACGGCGGCGGACGAGGAGAAGAGCAGAGGCGTCCGCCGGATGAAGACCCTGGCGACCGCGCTGCTGGCGCTGGTGGCCGTGGTCTACGCCCTGGCGACCTGGGCCCGGAACGCGGGCTGGGGAGCCTGGGCGGGCTATGTCGCGGCGGCCGCGGAAGCGGGCATGGTCGGCGCGCTGGCGGACTGGTTCGCGGTCACGGCCCTCTTCCGGCGCCCCCTGGGCCTCCCCATCCCCCACACGGCGATCATCCCGACGAAGAAGGACCAGCTGGGAGCCTCCCTGGGCACCTTCGTGGGCGAGAACTTCCTCTCGGCGGACGTCGTACGGGGCAGACTGCACGCCCTGGGCATCGGCCGCCGCCTGGGAACCTGGCTGGCGGACCCGGCCCACGCCGACCGCGTGACGGCGGAACTCTCCACAGCGCTGCGAGGCGCCCTGACGGTCCTGCGTGACGCGGACGTCCAGGCGGTGGTGGGCGAGGCCATCACCCGCCGCGCCGAATCGGCGGAGATCGCCCCGGGCCTCGGCAAGACCCTCGAAAGGATCGTCGCGGACGGGGCACACCGCAGGGCGGTGGACCTGATCTGCACCCGCGCCCACGACTGGCTGATCACCCACGGCGAGTCGGTGATGGACGCCGTCCAGGGCGGGGCCCCGGGCTGGACCCCCCGTTTCGTCGACCGCCGCATCGGCGAACGCGTCTACAAGGAACTCCTCCGCTTCGTGACCGAAATGCGCGACATGCCCGGCCACCCGGCCCGCGGCGCGATCGACCGCTTCCTCGCCGACTTCGCCGCCGACCTCCAGGCCGACACGGACACACGGGCCCGCGTCGAACGCCTCAAGTCCGACCTCCTGGCCCGCCCCGAGGTCCAGGACATCATCGCCTCAGCCTGGTCGTCAGTACGGTCCCTGATCATCGCCGCCGCCGAAGACGACCGCAGCCAACTCCGTCTCCGCGCCCGCGCCTCCCTGATCTCCCTCGGCACCCGCCTGGCGACGGACACCCGCCTCCAAGGGAAGGTCGAAGGCTGGGCGGAAGACGCGGCGGCGTACCTCGTCACGACCTACCGCCACGAGATCACCTCCCTCATCACCGACACCATCGCCGGCTGGGACGCCACCCAGACCTCCCGCAAGATCGAAGCCAACATCGGCCGCGACCTCCAGTTCATCCGCATCAACGGCACGGTGGTCGGCGCCCTGGCGGGGCTTCTGATCTATACGGTGAGCCGGGCGGTGGGAGGCTGAGGCGGCCTTCGGGTCACTGCTTCCGGTGGTTGACGGTCTCGGCCGTCAGCCCTTCCCGCGGGTGACGGCCCAGGAGGCGGCCGCCATGCCCCCAGCCACGGAGAACACGGCCGGCCAGGCCCCGATCTTCTTCGCGAGCGGGTGAGACCCGGCGAAGGCGGCCACATAGGCCGTCGTCAGCCCCACGGCAGCCTTCGCCCCACCGACCTGCTGCCACTCCCGAGCGGCCACCCCACCGGCCGCAGCCAGCACGACACCCCCGAGCGGCCGCTTCTTGGTCCAGCGCGCGACGGCGTAACCACCGACGAGTCCGGCGGCGGCTATGGCGGGGGAGGGGATGCGGGGCATGGTGGGGCCTTCCTGGTCGACTGATCGATGGGTCGTCCTTCGAGCGTACGGGAGTCAGCTACGAGCGTTCAGGGCGCACTCGGCGCAGTGCGTCTCGTCGCCGACGGGCCGGAACAGCATGGGCTGGGTGTGGTCTCCGGCGCATTCGCGGGTGCCTTGGAGGCGTGGTGAGAGCTGGTGGGTGCGTGCGGGTTGGGGCGGCAGGGAGCGGGGTGGTACGTCGCGGAGGAGGTAGCGGATGAGGCCGCCGGGGCGGTGTACGGGGGTTCCGGTGCCGGGGAGGCTGCGCAGGATGTGTTCGTGGATGTCGGTGGGGGTGTGGCCGGCGTCGAGCCAGCGGGTGGCGAGGCGGGCGAGTTCGTCGCGCATGCCGGGTGGGATGTGGCGGAGGGCGGGGGAGAGGACCGGGAGGGTGCCGATGAGGGCGCGGCCTTCTTCGAGCCGGGGCGACTCGTCCTCCTCCTCGGCTGTCTTGTCGGCCTGCGGGGGAAGGTTGGAGGTGTCTTCGCCACGGTCTTTCTTTGGATGACGGTCGGTGGGCGGGGGTGTCGGTTGACCGGCGGCCGGTTTCCGGGCACTCGGTACGACCTGCGGAGACGCGGGTACGGGCTCCCGGGCGAGGAGCTTTGCGGCCTGGTCGGTGGTCAACGGGGTGTTGGAGAGGAGCTGTTGGGTGCACCAGCGGCCGCCGGGGCCCTGGACCCGTCGCTCGTGTACGAAGCCTTCCTCCTTGAGCTGTCGCTTGGCGCGTGTGAAGGCGCATGCTCCGATCCGGGCACGTTCAGCTGTGCGGGAGAGTGATTCGCGGGCGCCGTGGGGGAGGGAGAGCTGCCAGGTCAGGAGCCGTACGGCGTCGGAGGAGAGCCGGGGGTGCCGGATGATCTCGTGCGAGAACTGGGTGAAGCCGCGTGCGGGCGCGTTAAAGTGCCGATAGATCACGGTGGAACTAGTGCCTTCCACGAGTGGTTCAGGCCCTCGCAGATGGTTGGCGCCATCGCGAGGGCCGTTTTGCGCGAACGTAACGCACCGAACGCACCCAAACGGAAACGGCGATGGAAGAACGCTCGTGTGGGTGACGGAAGGTGCGCCTCAAAGACCGACCGACTCCAAGCGGGGCTTATGCGCAGCGGCCTGCCATCCTCAACTCCTTATGTCGATAAGGGGCGTGGCGATGAAGAAGATCGGGCTGATCGGCGGGATGAGCTGGGAGTCGACGGCTGAGTACTACCGGTTGTTGAACGAGTTCACGCGCGACCGTCTCGGCGGACTCCACTCGGCGCGGTGTGTGCTCTACTCGGTGGACTTCGCGGAGATCGAGCAGCTGCAGGTCCAGGGCCGCTGGACGGAGGCCGGCGAGGTCCTGGCCACGGCCGCTCAGGCTCTTGAGGCAGCCGGCGCAGACATGGTGCTGATCTGCACCAACACCATGCACAAGGTCGCCGACCAGGTCGAAGCGGCAGTCTCCATCCCCCTGCTGCACCTGGCCGACGCCACCGCAGAGGCCGTACGGGCGTCGGGCCTGCGTCGAGTCGGCCTGCTGGGCACCGCGTTCACCATGGAGCAGGATTTCTACCGAGGCCGTCTCGAAGCCTGCGGACTCGATGTGCGCATCCCGGACGCCGACGGCCGCGCGGAAGTCCATCGCGTGATCTACGAGGAGCTCTGCCTGGGCATCGTGCGCGAGGAATCACGCGCCGCCTACCAGAAGGTCATCACGAACCTGGTCGCCGACGGCGCGGAAGGCATCATCTTGGGCTGCACCGAGATCGAACTCCTCATCGGATCCAAGGACAGCCCCGTCCCAATCTTCCCCACCGCACGCCTCCACGCCGCAGCCGCCGTACACGCAGCCCTGCCCGACACCCAGGCACCAACACCACGAGCGTAACGAGGGGTTCCTCAGGGTGCCCCGGCTCCGTGGGCTTCTGGTGCGGCCGCCCTCTTTCCGAGTGTGGCGTCCTCCACCACCGCCTCAAGGGCGCTCCTCCGTCGCGTCGGCTCCGCCGATTCCGCTTCGCTCCACCCTTGACCCGGCGGCGGAGGCCGCCTTTTCACACTCGGAGGGCGGCCGGGGGCGAGGGTCCACGCGGGGGCGCCGGGGGCGTGTTGCGCCGTGGGCGGGTGACGGGTCCGGGGGTGGTGGCGAGGCCGGGCATCGGCTGTGCGGGTGTCGGCTGTGCGGGTCGGTGGGTGGGGGCTGGGTTCGTGGCGGGGGTGGGTGGGTTCGGTTCGCTGGGTGGGGTCGCGCGGTCGTTGCATGGGGCGGCCCGGCCGGGCTTGGCGGATGGCGGCCGTCGGATGGCTGGGACTCAGGCCCCGCTGGTCGCTCCCGGTGGGTGGTGGGTGCGAATAACTCCGCGCTACCGTCAGTAACACCCCCGGATCGGGGCCCCAGAAGGGGCATATCGCCCAACCGGCCTGAGTTACTGCAGGAAACCACCCGCCGGGAATGACCAGCGGGGCCTGAGCCCCAGCCGACCGACAGTGGTCAGCCGCTGAGCGCTGCCGGGCCGCCCCATACAACGACCGCGCACCCCGAGCCGACGGAAACGGCCCCACCCGCCCCCGCCGCGAACCCAGCCCCCACCCACCGGCCCGTCAGGCGCGTATCGGCCCCGGATGCTGCCCGGGGCTGGGCGGGGACCCCGGCCCCCGGACCGCCCTCCGAGAGGTCTTTCGTGCCTGGAGCCGCCGGGTCAAGGGTGGGCGCAGCCCATCGCGCAGCGACGCCGGAGGCGCCCTTGACGCGGTGGCGGAAGGTACGACTCTCGGAGAGAGGGCGGTCCCACCAGAAGCCCACGAAGCACGCCCACCCCGAGGGAGCCGGCCGCTCCTTCCTCAGCGTTCGGAGGCGTCTCGCCAGTAGTCCGCGAGCATCTCGCCGGGCCACGTCGGCTGGCTTACGGGCCCGCGAGGGAGCATTTCCTGAAAGACCGCCACAAGATCGACGACCTGAGTGCCGTCGTCGGCATCGAGGTCCACGACGTGCAGGTCGCGCCCGTCGACCTTGAGCAGTCGCGGAAAGGAAGTGGCCAGCCGGGCCGGGCGCCGATGGTTGTGGTGAACGAAGGTGCCGGTCGCCGGCCATGCCGGGTTGTCGCGGGGGCTGCGAGCATGAAGTGCGACGTCGTCCGGGGACCCGAGGTTGAAGAACCACGTGACCTGGAGGTGGGAGAACTGCTCGATGCCTTGCAGGGTCTCCACGGGGAACTCCGGTCGCAGGCGGATGACCGATTCCACGCCGCCCTTGAAGTCGTCGAGCCGTCCGGTATGGCCCCCGACGACGTCGGCGATGACCGGCACCTCGATGAACTGTGCAGGCACAGTTGGCCCTTCTTCCTTGTGAGGAACGCCACTTGTGGGGTACGGCGGCTCGATGCCGTCAGGTTACTCGTCGAAGTGCGACCCGGGCTCGCTCGTCCGCCTCGGAGAAACTGGGGATTCCGCGACTACGGAAGGGGGACAGGGGGGTCCGCATGGTGACGGCCGCTTCCCGCGTCCTGCCCGACAGGCCCCCCGCCTACTCGCAGAGCCTTCCGTAAGGACGGCAAGCTCTGGGCGGGCGATCAGGTGCGCGACGAGGCCGCCAATAGAGACGTCGTGATCATGGACCTCTTTCACTTGATGGGGCCCTTGGTCACGACGTTGATGACATGTGGGACATGGCGCAGACGCGGTTCGAAGCCGGCTTGTGAGTGGCGCGTGACTTGACGAGGTGGAACGAGCGTTGGTGTGCGGCGCGACCTCCTCATCTAGATTTCCCGCATGGGGATTCGAGACTTGCTCGGCGAGATCGCGAGCACATACGACCGTACGGCCGGTTCGGGGCGCGAGGTGAAGGGGCAGCAGGTCCTACGGAAGGTCGCGAGCCGTACCGATCTCGCGCTTCCGTCGGGCTTCAAGGCAGAGGGGCATGGGGGGCAGACCACGCCGGCCGCGACTCCGTGGATCGGCCTCTTCGAAGAAAATGGCCATCGTGACCCCAAGAAGGGGTTGTATCTCGCCTATATTTTCAGTGCCGATTTGAAGAACGTGTCGTTGACCCTGCAGCAGGGGATCACCTGGCTGGAGGAGCGACTCGGGAGAGGTCGCGCGCGCGAAGATCACCTCAGGCGACACGCCGCTCGACTCCGCCAGGCCGTGCAGCGGCAGCAGCGGCAGGGCTGGGTCGATGAGCCTGAACTTCGGGACGCGGCGGCACGCCCCAGGGCGTACGAGGCGGCCAGCGTCATCGCTAAGACGTACGAAACGGCCGCTCTGCCCAGCGACGTCACGCTCATGGAAGACCTGCTGCTTGGCGTCGAGTGCCTGCGGCGGGCTGAAGGGGCTGATCGCGTTTGGTGGGGGAGTGATGCCTCTGACGCGTTGGAGATGTCCTACGAGCCGGGTAGTCATGCCCCTCGGCCGGCAGCCGACCCGCTTGCCAACTTCCGACCGAAGGACAGTAGTGCCTATGTGGCGCAGATCAGCGCCCGTCAGCAGGTAAAGCAGCGGAGTCACGAGGAACTCATCAAGGACTTCGGTCTCTATATCTGCGAGCGCGGATACGAGCCGATCACGCATCTGCAGCATCCCAAGGATCTCGTGCTGCGCTCACAGGGCAATGCCGAGAATTCGGGTAGGGAGTGGCTAGTTGAGGCAAAGATTGTCCGTAGTGGGAATCCTACGAAGGCGGTTCGAGAGGCTATTGGACAGCTTTACGAATACCGGCATTTCCTGTACCTGAAACGACCTGAGCCGTTCCTCATAGGGCTCTTCTCTGAAGAGATCGGCGCCTACGCTCCGTACCTGGAGAAGCACGGAATCGCCTCGATTTGGCGCGACGGTTCCGGATGGGGCGGCTCCACCAAGGCGCAGGATTGGGGGATGACTTCGTAGCAGGTCCAGACTCAGCCCGCGTCGCCCCCGTGACACTCCCCGTACGTCCGCCCCGACCCGCACCAGCACTCCGCCCCCCGAGCCGGCGGCCAAGCCGTCGCCCGGGCTCGGGCCGCCAGGATCGTGGCGTACTGGGGGAGGAGGTCGGCGTGGGAGGGGTGGGTGGATTCGGAGGCGGCGAAGGCTTCGTAGGAGGGGACGGTGGCGCGGACGATGCCGAGGTTGGGGGTGCCGGCGGCGGAGAGTTCGCGGAGGGAGGCTTCGATGTCGGTCAGGTGGGCGCGGTAGGTGGGGTATTCGGCTTCGAGTTCCGGGTAGGCGGCGAGGAGCTCGTTCAGTTCCCGTTCGGGCCAGTGGAGGACGGCGACGGGGAAGGGGCGGGAGAGGGCGGTGCGGTAGGTGCCGAGCTCGGAGCGGAGGCGGGTGATTTCGGCCTGGAGTTCGGCGGGGTCGGAGGAGCCGAGGGACCAGAGGCGCTTCGGGTCGTGGAGTTCGTCGAGGGGGACCGTGCCGGTGTGGAGGTGGTCGGCGCGGTGGTCCCAGGTGTCGTGGGGGAGGGCCAGCATGCGGCGGATGCGGTGGCGGGTGGTGAGGAGGGACACCGTGGTGTGGGGGAGGTCCGCGGCCGTGGCCGTGGCCAGGAGGGTCGCGCCTTCCGTCAGGGTCGACTCCGCTGCTTCCAGCTCGTCGTGTGCTTCCAGGGTTTCTGCTGCGATCTCCCAGGCGGTCGCGTCCGTGGGCTTGGCGCGTCGTACGCCGTCGATGATGGCCCGGGCTTCGGCTTCGTGGCCGTACTCCCACAGGTTGGCGGCCTTGAGTGCCCTGATGAGGTGGGGGTTGGCAGGGGTTCCGGACAGGAGGGTGTCGTAGAGGGCGGTTGCGCCCTCGCGGTCTCCTGCGAGTTCTCGGTGGGCTGCGGCCTGGAGGTAGAGGGGCTCGCGGTCTCCGGGGTACTGCGCTGCCGTGCGCAGCAGTCGCTCGGCTTCGGTGGTGTGGGCGGCAGGCGTTTCAGGGCGCATGTTCTTCACCGTACTGCTGTACGGGCCTGGAGAGTTGGCGCCTCAGCGCTTATCGTGCCCCGCGTGCGGGCCAGGGGGCGGGAACGGGTGCCGGTGGTCGTCCAGAGGGGAGGACGATCTCGTACGGGCGCCCGCGCGCTGTGGCTGGGCGCCGAGACCGCCGTCACCTGCGGGGTTCTCATTCTGCTTCTTGTGGTCCATCAGCTCTGGTGGACGAATCGGGAGGCCCGCGCCGAGGCTCTGGGGCAGGTGCGCGTCCTGGAGAGGGAGTGGGACATCTCTCCGGCGCCCGAGATCGATTCCGGGGCCGGTCCTGAGGCTGGGGCTGATCCCGAGTCCGTGTCCGTGCCTGGGGCCGGGGGCGGTAGGGGGACGGTGGGGAGTGGGTCCGCCGCCGGGCCGCCTTCCGGCGGGGACTCCGCTCCTGCTTCCTCCGACACCTTCGCCGTTCTTCGGATCCCCCGGCTCGGGCTCGCCGTTCCCGTTGCCGAGGGGGTTTCCAAGAGGGCTGTGCTCGACAAGGGATATGTCGGGCACTATCCCGGTACCGCAGGGCCCGGGAGGGTCGGGAACTTCGCGGTGGCCGGGCATCGGAACACGCATGGGGAGCCGTTTCGGTACATCAATCGGCTTGTGCCCGGGGATGAGATTTTCGTGCGTACGCGGGCGCGTAGTTTCGTTTATCGCGTCGATCGGGTGTTGGGGTCGACCTCGCCCCGTGATGTGGGGGTCATTCGGGCGGTTCCTCGGTCGCTCGTCAAGCCTTCCTATGGGTATGACGTTCCCGGGGCCTATCTCACTCTCACCACCTGCACTCCGGAGTTCACCAGTGCTTACCGGTTGGTGGTGTGGGCGAAGCTCGTGTCGGCGGCAGGGTGATCAGGTGCGCTTTCGTCCCAGTGCGAGGGTGAGGGCGGCGCCGGCCACGGCCAGGGTCGCCGAGACGAGCAGGGCGGTGTTCGGGCCTGTGGTCAGTAGGGCCAGGGTGAGGGACACCCCTGCGGAGGAGCCGATGTAGCGGGCGGTGTTGTTGGCGCCGGAGCCCATGGCGGCCCGCTCGGGGGGTACGGAGTCGACGGCGAGGCGGGGGAGGGCGGCGTTCAGGAGGCCGCTGCCGAGGCCTGCGAGGAGGAGGCCGGGGAGGGGGCGGGGCCAGGGGCCGTCCAGGGAGCCGAGGAGGGCGAGGACGCCGGTCGCGGAGAGGGCGAAGCCCAGGGCCAGTTGGTGGGGGGCGGAGAGGCGGCCCGCGAGGCGGCGGGCTTGGAGGGCCGCGACGAAGGCCGTGCCCGACCAGAGGAGGAAGAGTGCCGCCGATGTCAGGGGGGACATTCCCGCTCTGCTCTGGAGGAGGGCGGGGATCACGCTGAACAGGCCGATCACGGCCAGGCCCGTGAACAGCGCCCCCAGCGTCGAGGCCAGGAAGGCGGGCCTCCGCAGCAGTGCCAGGTCGATCATGGGCGTACGGGTTCGGTGCTCGATCGCGGCGAAGGCCGCCGTCAGGGCGGCCGCCGCCAGGAGCGGGAGGCCTACGGGCGCCCTCAGCCAGCCGTCGCGGCCGAGGGTGAGGGCGGTGAGCAGGGCTGTCAGGGCCAGGCCGAGGGTGAGGGCTCCTGCCGTGTCCGGGCGGGGCGTTCCTGGAGCCTTCGTCGCCTTCGTGGCCTTCGTGTCCTTCGTGACCTTCGTGTCCTTCGGAAGCGTCCGTGTTCCCACGCCCGCGACCACCAGGGCCGCCGCTCCCAGTGTCCCGTAGGCCAGGCGCCAGTCGGCCAGGCTCAGGACGCCCGCGAGGAGGGGGCCGAGGGCGATGCCGCCGCTGACGGACGCGCCCCAGATGCCGGTGGCTCGGATCCGGTCCCGGCCCGCCGGGTAGGCGTGGGCGAGGAGGCCGAGGCTGCCGGCCAGGACGGCCGCGCTCGCCGCGCCCTGGGCGATCCGGGCCGCGGTGAAGGTGGGCGTCGAGCCGGCGAACGCCCCGAGGGCCGTGGTGAGGCCGAGGGTGAGGGTGCCGAGGAGGAAGATCCGGCGCCGTCCGTGCGCGTCGGCGAGGCTGCCGGCCACCAGGAGGAGGACGGCGAGGCCGAGCGGGGTGCCGTTGAGCAGCCATGCCTGCGCCGAGGGCGGGGTGCCGAACGCGGCGGCCATGTCCGGGAGGGTCAGCATCGGGGCCGTGTAGTTCATCAGCGCGACCGCGGTGGCGGCGGCGGTGACGGCGAGGGTCGCCCGGGGGTGGCCGGTGGGGGCGGGTGGCGCGGTGCGGGGCGTGGCGGCGAGCTGGGGCTGGGGCATGGCAGGGACCTCCACCCGTCGGTTCGGTGAATGAACTCACCGTAGCAGGTCGGTTCGATGAATGAATCCAGATCGGTTCGGTGAGTGAATCCCTGTGGGTTCGGTGAATGAATCGAGGTCGGTACGATGGGTCCCATGGCTCTCGGCAAGGACTACGCGCAGCAGCAGTGCTCCATCGCCCGCTCCCTGGAGGTCATCGGCGAGCGCTGGACCCTGCTCGTCGTCCGCGACGCCTTCTACGGCGTCCGGCGCTACAGCGACTTCCATGCCCACCTCGGCGCCCCCCGCGCCGTCCTCGCCGCCCGCCTCCAGGCCCTCGTCGAGGCCGGCGTCCTCGACCGGCGGCGCTACCAGGAGTCGCCCCCGCGCGACGAGTACGTGCTCACCGAACGCGGACTCGCCCTCTGGCCCGTCCTGCGCGCGCTCGGCACCTGGGGCCGGGCCGAGGCCCCCGGGGGCGTGCCGCTGCGCCACTTCCACCACGTCGACTGCGGCACCGAACTCGATCCGTACGACTTCTGCGCCTCGTGCGGAGTCGTCGTACCGCTCGCCGACATCGAGATGCGGCCCGGTGCCGGGCTCGATCCCGACCCCGCCGATCCCGTCAGCCGCGCCTTCCTCCGGCCCCGCCGCCTTCTCGTCCCCCTGGAGCACGCGAGCAGTTCCTGAGCCGGTGCGGGAACTCCTGGGTCTTCCCGTGCGTCATCCCCGTGAGACGTCGGTAGAGAGTCGAGAGGAGGTGGCGGGATGACCATCAGGGCCCTGGTCCTGCGCTTCGTCGCGCCGCTGTTCTTCCTCCTCGCCCTCGCCGATCTGCTCCTCTCGGACGGTGCGAGCATCTCCGCCGCCGTCGCCCTCGCCGCCACCGGCGTCGTCTGTGCCCTCTTCGGTGCCCGTACGGCCCCCGCCGTGCCGCCCACCGCCGTCCGCACCGCGATACGCGACCGCGAGCGGCGCACCGCCTTCCTGCCCCAGCGCGACCCCGATGCCGCCGGGCGGAGAAGACCTCGTGCTCCCGGCCGTCTCCTCCTGACGGCCGCGTAGGGAGCCCGTACCCGTACCCGTACAGCGAGCGCCCCTCGCGGATCCGTCATGCCGAATTCCCGTACCCCGGCACGACGAGACCCCACGGAGGGCTCCCTTGAACGTCTTCGCATCCCTGGTCGAGCGGCTCGCCGACCTGCTTCAGCCGCTCTTCGCCGGTGCTGCCACGGCAGCCGCGATCGTTGTCTTCACCTTGCTCGTACGGCTTGCCGTGCACCCGCTCTCCCGGGCCGCCGCGCGGGGGCAGAAGGCCCGGACCCGGCTCGCGCCGCAGCTCGCCGCGCTCAGGAAGAAGCACGCCAAGAACCCCGAGCGGCTGCAGAAGGCGATCGTGGAGCTGCACGCCGAGGAGAAGGTCTCGCCGTTCGCCGGCTGTCTGCCGAGCCTGCTCCAGGCGCCCGCGTTCTTCCTGATGTACCACCTCTTCTCCAGCGGGCGGATGGCCGGGCACAGCCTCCTCGGGGCCCCGCTCGGCGACCACTACGCCGACGCCCTCGCCCACGGCGGCGTCTTCGGCCCGGCCGGGCTCGTCTACCTCGTGCTGTTCGCGATCGTCGGGTCCGTCGCCACGTACAACTACCTCCGGGCCAGGCGGCAGCCGGCGCCGATCGCGGTCGACCCCGGGCAGCCGGGGGCCGGGGTGGCCGCGGGCATGGCCCGGTACCTGCCGCTGCTCTCCTTCGCGACCCTGGTCTCCGTCGCGGTCGTGCCCCTCGCCGCCGCGCTCTACGTCGTCACCAGCACCACCTGGACGGCCGTCGAGCGGACCCTGCTCTACCGGGACGTGCCCGGGGCGGCGACCGCGGTTACCGCCGCGTAAGGGTCCAGTGTGTGAACGGGGTCTTGCGGGCTGACCCGATGTCTTGGAGGATCGACCAATCCTCCGATGGCCGCACTCCATCGGCCGGGGCACCTCAGGGCCCTTCCCGGGCCCACCTCGACCACAGGGAGAAGACCATGAAGCTGCTGCGTGTCGGGCCGCCGGGAGCCGAGCGTCCCGCCCTGCTCGACCAGGACGGAACGCTCCGCGACCTGTCCGCCCTCGTCGACGACATCGACGGCAGTCTGCTCGCCGACGCCTCCGCCCTCGACCGCGTCCGGGGGGCGGCGGCCGCCGGTGTGCTGCCCCCGCTCGACGCCACCGGGCTGCGCGTCGGCCCGCCGGTCGCCCGCATCGGCAAGGTCGTGTGCATCGGGCTGAACTACCACGGGCACGCCGCCGAGACCGGCCAGACCACCCCCGCCGAGCCCGTCGTCTTCCTCAAGGCCGCCGACACCGTCGTCGGCCCGGACGACACCGTGCTCGTGCCGCGCGGCTCGGTGAAGACCGACTGGGAGGTGGAGCTCGCGATCGTCATCGGCCGCACCGCCCGCTACCTGGAGACCGACGAGCAGGCCCTCGCGCACGTCGCCGGATACGCGGTCGCCCACGACGTCTCCGAGCGCGAGTTCCAGATCGAGCGCGGCGGCACCTGGGACAAGGGCAAGAACTGCGAGACCTTCAACCCGCTCGGTCCCTGGCTCGTCACCGCCGACGAGGTGCCGGACCCGCAGGACCTCGGCCTGAGACTCTGGGTCAACGGCGAGCTCAAGCAGGACGGCCGCACCTCGGACCAGATCTTCCCGGTCGCGGAGGTCGTCCGGTACGTCAGCCGGTTCATGACCCTGTACCCGGGCGACGTCATCAACACCGGCACGCCCGCGGGCGTCGCCATGGGACAGCCCGAGCCCAAGCCGTACCTGCGCCCCGGCGACGTGGTCGAGCTGGAGGTCGAGGGCCTCGGCCGGCAGCGGCAGGAGCTCAAGAGCGCCTGATCACACGGGTCGTGCGCGCCTGGCCGCAGGGGCAGGAGACGCGCCTGACCGCACGGGTACGAAAGGGGCGGCGCTCCGCGTGGAGCGTCGCCATTTTCGTACCCTTTTTGCATATTGCCCGATATGGAAAGAATCCCGAGCGGGCGTCGGCGCGACCGTCGCCGTCTCGCCCTCATCGCCGCGTCCACGATCGGCGCCACCGCCCTCGTCGGCGCGCTCGCCGTCACCGGCCACGCCGATCCGCTGCCCGGTGGCCTCGGCCCCTGCAAGCCGGGCAACTGCCCCACGCGATACCCCGACGACAACGGCAGCGGCCCCGTCACCTACCGCGACAACAACATCAACGTCTTCGTCGGCGGCGACTTCCACGTCCGCCAGGCCGCGGCCGAGGCGGAGGGCAAGGTCGTCGTCCTCGGCGGCTTCGACCAGAACAAGAGGGCGGGCGTCTCCGCCGTCTACAACGTCGGCGTCGCCGGCGTCGGCTCGCGCGTCCCGCCCGAGAACGGCACCGACTTCCTCACCGTCGGCAAGGACCTGACGGTCGCCGCCGGCCAGCGCCTGCTCGCCGAGGAGGGCACGGTCAGCGGCGTCGTACGGTACGGGGGCGCCCTCTCCGGCACGGTGATCCCGACCCCCGTCCACGACGCCGCCGCGGCCGACCCGTACAAGGCGCTCCGCGGGCAGCTCACCGACGCGAGCCACTGCTACGCCTATGTGGACGGCGCCTCCCGGACCCCCACCGGCACCGCCGTGAACAACAACTACGAGACGCTCTTCACGGGTGACGGCACCTCGGCGCTCCAGGTCTTCAACGTCGACTTCGACCTGGAGTCGTCGAGCGGCGGCCAGCAGGGCATCCGCTTCGACAGGATCCCGGCCGGCGCGACGGTCCTCGTCAACGTCCTCGGCGCCGACCGCACCGTCGACTCCTACGTCAACCAGCTGCCGGACGGCCTGCGCGAGCGGGTCCTGTGGAACTTCCCCGACGCCACGGCGGTCAGGTTCGAGGGCACGGCCCAGTTCGCGGGCAGCGTGCTCATCGGCAACCAGGCCAGTACGACGACGGTGACGATGCCCGGCATGAACGGCCGCTTCTTCACCACCGGCAACCTGACCCACAGCTCCGAGACCAACGGCGGCGGCGGTCAGGAGATCCACGCCTATCCGTTCGACGGCGACCTGCCCTCCTGTACGGAGCCCACGCCGACGCCCACGCCCACGGAGCCGACTCCGACCCCCACGGAGCCCACCCCGACCCCGACCGAGCCCACCCCGACGCCCACCGACCACACGAGCGGCGGATCGTCCGACGGCGGCGGTGACAACGGCGGATCGACCGACGGTGGCTACGGCGACTCCGGTGGATACGGGGACTCCAGCGGCTACGGCGACTCCGACGGGAAGAACCGCGGCCCCCGCCCCCAGGGCGAGCTCTCCGAGACCGGCGCCGGCACCGGGAAGATCGTCATGGGCGTCACCGCGATCGGCCTCGGCCTCAGCGGCGGCGCACTGGTGCTGATCAGCCGTCGTCGTGGACGCCGTACGAGCTGAGCGGTCGCTCCCGACCCTCGACGACCAGGGCGTGGTCCTCGGCCCGCGGCGGCCCCGAGACCGTGACCGAGCCGATCACGCCCGCACCACGGTTCCCTCGCGTACCGACCGCAGGGCCGCCTCCAGGACGTCGAGGGCGGCGGCGGCCTCGTGCGCGGTGACCGGGTTCTCTCCGGTGCCGCGCAGCGCGGCGGCGACGGCCGCGTAGTACGCCGGGTAGTCGCCCGGCAGCGACTCCACCGGAATGCCGCCGCCGGTCAGCGGCGACTCCCCGGAGCCGATCCGGCCCCACAGCTCCTCGGGCTCCACGCCCCAGGGCGCCCCGGGCCCGGGCCGCAGTCCCTCGCGGAGGGCGGCCTCCTGGGGATCGAGGCCGTACTTCACGAAGCCGGCGCTCTGCCCGAGCACCCGGAAGCGGGGGCCGAGCTGGGCGGTGGTGGCGCTCACGTACAGGTGGGAGCGGACCCCGTTCGCGTGCGTGAGCGCGAGGAACGTGTCGTCGTCGGCCTCGGCGCCCGGCCGGCGCACGTCCGACTCGGCGTACACCGAGACGACCGGGCCGAACAGCACGAGGGCCTGGTCGACGACGTGGCTGCCCAGGTCGTACAGGAGCCCGCCGATCTCCTCCGGCGCGCCGGACTCGCGCCAGCCGCCCTTGGGTCGGGGCCGCCACCGCTCGAAACGGGACTCGAAGCGCTGGACCTCGCCGAGCGCGCCCTCGTCGAGGAGGCGGCGGAGCGTGCGGAAGTCGTTGTCCCACCGGCGGTTCTGGAAGACCGAGAGCAGCAGGCCGCGCTCCTCGGCGAGGGAGGCCAGCGCGCGGGCCTCGGCGGCGGTTCCGGCGAGCGGCTTGTCGACGACCACCGGGAGGCCGGCCTCCAGGGCGGCCGTGGCGAGGGGCACGTGCGTCTTGTTGGGGGAGGCGACGACGACCAGGTCCAGCTCCTCCGCCCCGCGCTCCCACAGCTCCTCGGGGCGGGCGACGACCCGGACGCCGGGGTGGGCGGCGCGGGCCTCGGCGGCCCGGTCGGGGTTGCCGGTGGTGACGGCGGCGAGGACGAGGTCCTCGGAGGCGGCGATCAGCGGGGCGTGGAAGACGGAGCCCGCGAGGCCGTAGCCGACGAGTCCGACGCGGAGCGGGGCGGTCATGCGCTCCACTTAAGCAACGCGGTTGCCGAAGTGCAAGCGGCGGCGACAATGGGGGCGTGAGGAAGGACCTGGGGGAGTGAACGTGAACGCGAACGTGCAGGTGTCGGCGGCGCGCGGCCACAGCGCCGCGCGCGTGCTCGACCTGCTGCGCACGGCAGGGGAGACCGGGATCAGCCGCCTGGAGCTGGCCGAGCGGACCGGGCTCACCCCGCAGGCCGTCAGCAAGATCACCGCCCGGCTCCGGGCCGAGGGCCTCGCCGTGGAGGCCGGTCACCGCGCCTCGACCGGCGGCAAGCCCCGTACGGTCCTGCGCCTGGAGCCCTCCGCCGCGTACGCCGTCGGCGCCCACCTCGACCGCGACGAACTGACCGTCCTCCTCACCGACCTCGCGGGCGAGGCCCTGGAGGTCCGCCGCCGCCCCCTGGACCTCGGCGCGGGCGCCGGGCCGGTCCTGGACGCGGTGACGGAGGAGGTACGGGCGCTGCTCGGGACGGCCGCGCCGGGCGGGGCGGTTGCGTGGGGCGGGGCGCCCGCGCCGGGCGGGACGGCCGCGTCGGGCGGGGCGGCCGCGCCGGGCGGGGCGGTTGCGTGGGGCGGGGCGCCCGCGCCGGGCGGGACGGCCGCGTCGGGCGGGGCGGCCGCGTCGGGCGGGGCGGTTGCGTGGGGCGGGGCGCCCGCGTCGGGCGGGGCGGCCGCATCCGGCGGGGCGGCCACGTGGGGCGGAGCTCTCCCGTCCGGCGCGACCGTGCTCGGCGTCGGCGTCGCCATGCCCGGACCCCTCGACCACCGGGCCGGGGTGCCGGGCCGGGTGACCGGCTTCCCCGAGTGGGCCGGCCATCCCGTACGGGACGAGCTGGCGGCGCGCCTCGGGCTGCCCGTCGTCCTCGACAAGGACACCAACGCCGCCGCCCTCGGCCTCGCCCTCCGCCCCACCGCCCCCGGCTCCTTCGCCTACGTCCACCTCGGTACGGGGCTCGGCGCCGGCCTCGTCCTCGGCGGCGCGCCGCTGCGCGGGGACAGGACCGGGGCGGGCGAGCTCGGCCACCAGACCGTCCAGCTCGACGGGCCGCCGTGCGGCTGCGGCGGGCGCGGCTGCCTGGAGGTCCTGTGCCTGGCGGCCGTCGCGCGCGGCGAACTCGCCGAGGCCGCGCGGATCCTGGGCGCGGGCGCCGCCAACCTCGTCCGGCTCCTCGACATCGACCAGGTCCTCCTGGGCGGACGCGTGGTCCTCGCCGCGCCGGAGGTCTTCGCGGAGGGGGTGCGGGAGGTCCTGACCGGCCTCGGCCTGACGGCCCCGGTGGGCCTCGCGACGGGACGGGACGCGGTGGCGGAGGGCGCGGCGTGGCTGACCCTGGCGCCGGTCTTCGGGAAGTGACAGAAGGAGCTCCCACCTTCAGGAGCTCCCACCTTCAGCAGCTCCCGCCTTCAGCAGCTCCCGTCTTCGGGGAGCGGCCGGAGAAGATCCGATCATCGGAAAGTAGGCCGATCGGGCGGTAACTTCGACCCCGACGGGGGTGCCCCCGGTGTCGCTCCCCCGCCCGGCCCCTCCCGCGTGGCAGCGTCGCCGCCGTCCCCATGCCCGCGAGCAGCAAAGGCACCCGCCCCATGGCAACCGCCCCCCGGCGCCTGAGCGGCGTTCGCGCACTGACCGTGGCCACCACCGTCGCGGCCCCCCTCGCGATCGCCACCCCGGCCCCCGCGGCCCCGGCCCCCGACCCGCCCGCCCCCACCTGCGAGACCCCGGCCGGCGGCGGCTTTCCGCTGGACACCCGGATCCATGGGGGTCCGGTCGACTATCCCGCCGGCGGCCCCTTCCAGGACTGGAAGCTCGATCTCACCAACACCACCGACGCCCCTTGTTCGGGCGTGCACCCGGTGCTCGTGCTCACCGACCGGGACCGGGTCCTGCGGCCGGACCAGATCCGGTTCGAGTTCTACGACGCCGGGTCGGCGCGCTGGTATCCGGTGGCGTTCGAGGCGACCGACGAGGCGGAGAACGTGGGCGCGTTCACCGGCTTCGGCGGTTTCGCGGTGCCCGCGGGCCGGACGGTCACGGTCCCCGTGCGCCTGGCGTTCGGGCGGGAGACGGCGCCCGACGAGGTCGTCGTCAACGCGGCGGTGGTGCAGCGCCGGGGCGAGGACGGCGACTGGGTCGGCGAGTCCGGCGACTACCGCCTGACGGTGGGTCCCGCCGAGCCCGGCGCCCCCACCGCACCTGACACACCCGCCCCCTCCGCACCGCCGAGGCCGGCCCGCCCGCCGGCCCCGACCCCGTCCGCCACCGGGAGGCCCGAGGCCCCCGCCGGCCTCGTACGAGATCCCGCGCGAAAGCCCGCGCGAAAGCCCGCGCGAGAGCCCGTAAGGGACCCCGCGCAGGACCCCGAACTGGCCAGTACGGGAAGGGGGTCCGAGGCGTACCTATGGGCCGGACTCCCGCTCGCCGCCGGCCTGGTCCTGCTCGGCGCGCTCCTGTTCCGGGCCGCCCGGCGCCCCCGGCACCGCTGAGCCATGCTCCGTACACCTTCCCGTTCATCCCCGTCTGCGACCATCCCCGGATGAACTACCAGACCAGCCCCGGCGCCCCCGTCCGCTCCGGCATCCCCGAGCACGGCCGCGTCCCCAAGTACTACGCCGTCAAGGCGAAGATCGCCCTGATGGTCGACGAACTGGGGGAGGGCGGGCTGCTGCCCACCGAGCGCGATCTCGCCGTCCGGTACGAGGTGTCCCGCGAGACCGTCCGCCAGGCGCTGCGCGAACTCCTCCTGGAGGGGCGGCTGCGCCGCCAGGGCCGGGGCACGGTCGTCGCGGGACCCAAGCTGGAGCAGCCCCTGTCGCTCGCCAGCTACACGGAGGGCGTGCGCCGCCAGGGCCGCCGCCCCGGCCGCAGCCTGATCTCGCTCGACCGCTTCCCCTGCCCGGAGGCGCTCGCCCCCGAGGTCGGCGCCGAACGCGGCGAGCCCGTCTGGCACATGGAGCGCGTGCTGCTCGCCGACGACGAGCGGGTCGGCCTGGAGAGCACGTACGTCTCCGAGGCCCGCGCCCCGCGCCTGGACACCGAGTTCGACCCCGACTCCTCCTTCTACGCGTACCTCCACGACCGGCTCGGCATCTCGTTCGGCGACGCCGACGAGCGCATCGAGACCGTCCTCGCGACCCCGCGCGAGGCCCTGCTCATCGGCACTCCGCCCGCCCTGCCGATGCTGCTGCTCCACCGCGTCTCCCGGGACACGGCGGGGCGGCCGCTGGAGCGGGTGAGGACGCTCTACCGGGGGGACCGGTTCAGCTTCACCACCCATCTGGGGCGGCAGGACTGACCGCCGGACAGATCGAGAACATCACGGAACGGTAACGGGTCTGGTCCAAGCTTGTCGGTCCGTTCACCGTTCCGTCGTCCGCCGGATCCGTCCGGTCCACCCGATCCCGCGACCGTCGTCGTCATGAAGGTGATCGTCGTAGGAGCCGGCGTGGTGGGAACCATGCACGCCTGGCACGCAGTGGAACGCGGCCACGAGGTCGTACACATCGAGCGCGAGGCCGAGGCGCGCGGGGCCTCCCTCCGCAATTTCGGCCAGATCTGGGTGAGCGGACGGGCGGGCGGCGAGGAGCTCGACACCGCCCTCCGCGCCCGTGAGCTCTGGGAGGGCATCGGCGCCCGCGTCCCCGGCCTCGGCTTCCGCGCCATCGGCTCCCTCACCCCCGTACGGAACGCGCTCGAACTCGCCGTCGCCGAGGCGGCCCTCGCCCGCCCCGACGCCGCCGCCCGCGGCTACGAGCTGCTCACCGCCGACGAGGCCCGCGCGGTCAACCCGGCCCTGCGCGGGGAGTTCGAGGCCGCCCTGTGGTGCGAGCGGGACGCGGCCGTCGAGCCGCGCCTCGCCCAGCTCGCCCTCCGCGAGGCCCTCCTCGCCACCGGCCGCTACACCTTCCTCCCGAACCGGGAAGTCCGTGACGTCGTCGGGGAGAACGGCGTCCGCGACGACCGGGGCGAGACCCACACCGGCGACGCCGTCGTCCTGTGCACCGGCGCCTGGCTCTCCGGCCTCGTCCGCGAGGTCGCCGGCGAGATACCCGTCCGCCGCGTCCGGCTCCAGATGATGCAGACCGAACCCCTCGGCGAGCCGCTCACCACCTCCGTCGCCGACGCCGACTCCTTCCGCTACTACCCGGCGTACGCGTCCCCCGCCCTGGACGCCCTCGACGAGAAGCAGGCGCAGGACCCGACCGCCGCCGCCCACAAGATGCAGCTGCTCATGGTGCAGCGGCTCGACGGCGGACTGACCATCGGCGACACCCACGAGTACGAGCACCCCTTCGCCTTCGACACCCTCGAAGACCCCTACGAGCACCTCACCCGCGTCGTCGAGTCCTTCCTCGGCCGCCCGCTGCCGAAGATCCGGCGCCGCTGGGCCGGGGTGTACGCGCAGTGCGTCGACACCAGCCGGGTCGTGCACCGCCAGCGGGTCCGCGACGGCGTGTGGCTGGTGACCGGACCCGGCGGCCGCGGCATGACCTGCTCGCCCGCCATCGCCGAGACGACCGCGAACGAACTGGGCTGGTGAACCACATGACCGACACGAACCTCGTCGTCCTCGACATGGCCGGCACCACCGTCGCCGACGGCGGCCTCGTCGAGCAGGCCTTCACGGCCGCCGCCGAACGACTCGGCGAAGACCCCGCCACGATGATCGACTACGTCCGCGCCACCATGGGCGAGTCCAAGATCTCCGTCTTCCGCCACCTCTTCGGCGGCGACGAGACCCGCGCCCAGCAGGCCAACCTCGCCTTCGAGGCGGCGTACGGAGAACTGGTCGCCGGCGGCCTGATCGCCCCGGTCCCCGGCGCGGCCGAGGCCATCGCCCAGCTGAAGGAGCAGGGCCGGACGGTCGTCCTCACCACCGGCTTCGCCCGCGTCACCCAGGACGCCATCCTCGACGCCCTCGGCTGGCGGGACCTCGTCGAGCTGACCCTCTGCCCGGCGGACGCGGGCGGACGCGGACGCCCGTACCCGGACATGGTCCTCGCCGCCCTCCTCCGCACCGGCGCCGTCGACGACGTCCGCCGGGTCGCGGTCGCGGGCGACACCTCGTACGACATGCTCAGCGGCGTCCGCTCCGGCGCCGGGATCGTCGCCGGCGTCCTCACGGGCGCGCACGACGAGGCCGCGCTCACGGAGCACGGCGCCACGCACGTCCTCGCCTCGGTCGTGGAACTCCCCTCCCTGATACGGGAGTACGAGGCATGACCAGCGGCATCCGCTTCGACGGCGTCACCGTCACCTACGGGAGCGGCACCGTCCTCGACTCCCTCGACCTCACCGTCGAACCCGGCGAGGTCATGGCGCTCCTCGGGCCCTCCGGCTCCGGCAAGACGACCGCGCTGAGGGCCGTCGCCGGATTCGTCCGGCCGGCCTCCGGGCGGGTGTTCATCGGCGACCGCGACGTCACCGCGCTCCCGCCGTACAAGCGGGGCATCGGCATGGTCGTCCAGCAGTACGCCCTCTTCCCCCACCTCAGGGTGGACGCCAACGTCGCCTTCGGCCTGAAGGCCCAGAAGGTGCCGAAGGGCGAGATCCCGGGGCGGGTCGCCGAAGCCCTGGAGATGACCGGCATGGCGGCCTACGCCCGGCGCCACCCCCGCGAACTCTCCGGCGGCCAGCAGCAGCGCGTCGCCATCGCCCGCGCGCTCGCCATCCGCCCGAACGTCCTCCTCCTCGACGAACCCCTCTCGGCGCTCGACGCCCAGCTCCGCTCCGGGATGCTCGCCGAACTGGCCCGGCTCCACCGCGAACTCCCCGACGTGTCGATCCTGTACGTCACCCACGACCAGGTCGAGGCGCTGACCCTCGCCGACCGGATCGCCGTCATGGACAAGGCGCGGCTCCAGGACTGCGGCACCCCGCAGGACCTCTACCGCCGCCCCCGCACGGAGTTCACGGCCTCGTTCGTCGGCAACGCGAACCTGCTGCCGGTGCGCGTCGGGACCGACGGGGTGACCTTCGCGGGCGCCGACCTCAAGGTCCCGTTCTCCGGCGCGGCCCCCGGCTCCGCCGCCACCCTCTGCGTCCGGCCGCACCTCGTCGGCCTCGGCCCCGGGCCGAACGCCCTGAGCGGGCGGATCGCCGAGGTGCAGTGGAGGGGGTCCACCCACCGGCTGTACGTGGAGGTGGGCGGGCACCGCGTGAAGGCGGACGTACGGGAACTCAGGGAGACGCCGGCGCTCGGCACCGAGGTGACGCTGCACTTCGCGCCCGATGACGCGGTGCTGCTGGCCGCGGGGGTGAACGATGGCTAGTCCCGGTACGGGTCTCATGGAAGGGCGGGCCGCACCGGGGGTCGTGCCCACCCTCCCCCGGACTCCGTCCGGGAGGGACCCCCGCGCCCCTGGCGGACGATTGCCCACAACGGTGCTCTGGGCCCTTCCTCCCGTCGCCGTCCTCGCCCTCGTCTTCCTCTACCCCCTCGCCCTCGTCGTCCAGGAGTCCCTCGCCCCCGGCGCGTACGCCGAGGTGTTCGCCTCCACGGCGTTCCGCGAGGCGCTCGTCACCACCGTGTGGCTCGCCGTCGCCGCGACCGCCGGCTGCCTCGTCCTCGGGTTCGTCCTCGCGCTCGTGATCGCGTTCGTGCCGTTCCCCGGCGGGAAGGCGGTGGCGAAGTTCATCGACGTCTTCCTCTCCTTCCCGTCGTTCCTGATCACGCTCGCCCTGCTGTTCGTCTACGGGACGGTCGGCATGGCCAACGGGCTGTGGACGGACGTCACGGGGGCCGCCGAAGGGCCCTTCCACTTCCTCACCACCCCGTGGGGCGTCCTCCTCGCGGAGATCACGTACTTCACGCCGTTCGTGATGCGCCCGCTGCTCGCCGCGTTCTCGCAGATGGAGACCGCGCAGCTGGAGGCGGCGTCCTCGCTCGGCGCGCGGCCGGCGCGGATCGTCCGGCAGGTGATCCTGCCCGAGGCGCTGCCCGCGCTGGCCGCCGGCGGCAGCCTCGTCCTCGTCATGTGCCTCAACGAGTTCGGGATCGTCCTCTTCACCGGCGCCAAGGGCGTCACGACCCTCCCGATGCTCGTCTACGGCAAGGCGATCCTCGAATCCGACTACGCCGCCGCCTGTGTCGTCGCGGTCGTCAACGTCGCGCTCTCGGTCGGCCTCTACGTCCTCTACCGGGGGGTGAGCCGCCGTGCTGGTGCATAGCCGTACGGGCAGGTGGACGGCCTGGGCCGTGTGCGCGGTCCTCTTCGTCCCGCTCTTCGCGCTGCCCCTCCTCGTCATCCTCACCGCCTCGTTCTCCACCCACTGGTCCGGCGCCTTCCCCTCCGGGCCGACCACCGCCCACTACACGGCGGCCGTGCGCGGGGAGTCCCTCCAGGCGCTCACCACCAGCCTGGTCACGGCCGTGACCGCGAGCGTGATCGCGCTGACCGTCGGCACCTGGGCGGCGCTCGCCGCGGCGGCCCTGGGGAAGAGGGGCAGGAGGCTGCTCGACGCCCTGTTCATGCTGCCGGTCGCCGTGCCGTCCGTGGTCGTCGGCCTCGCCGTGCTCGTCGCCTTCTCGAAGCCGCCGCTGCTGCTCAACGGCACGCGGTGGATCGTGATCCTCGCGCACACCGTCCTCGTCACGGCCTTCGCCCACCAGTCGGTCTCGGCGGCCGTCCGGCGCCTGGACCCGATGTACGAGCAGGCGGCGGCCGGTCTCGGCGCCCGCCCCTCGTACGTACTGCTCCGGGTGAAGCTGCCGCTCCTGCTGCCGTCGCTGACCGCGGCCGCCGGGCTCTGCTTCGCCCTGTCCATGGGGGAGCTCAGCGCCACGATGATGCTCTACCCGCCGGACTGGATGCCGCTGCCGGTGCTCATCTTCACCGCCACCGACCGCGGCTCCCTGTTCACCGGCTCGGCGCTGGCCGTGGTCCTCATGGCCGCGACGCTGCTCGCGCTGCTCGCCGTCTCCCGCATCCGCACCAAAGCCTCGTACCGCTGAGCACCGCTCGTACCGCCAAGCACCGCTAGGAGAGAACCACGTTATGCGTACGTACGCCAAGCCGGTCGCCGCCGTCACCGGCGCCCTCGTCCTCGCCGCCACCCTCACCGCCTGCGACGGCTCCGCCACCGCCTCCGACGAGAAGGTCGTCACCGTCTACAGCGCCGACGGCCTCAAGGGCGAGGCGGGCGACGGCTGGTACGACAAGGTCTTCGCCGACTTCGAGAAGCAGACCGGCATCAAGGTCAAGTACGTCGAGGGCGGCTCCGGCGAGATGGTGCAGCGCGCCCTCCGCGAGAAGTCCAACACCCAGGCCGACCTGCTCGTCACCCTGCCGCCCTTCATCCAGCAGGCCGGCTCCAAGGGCCTGCTCCAGTCGTACGAGCCGAAGGGCTCCGACCAGGTCGACGGCGCCGACAAGGCGGGCGACGGCACCTGGACCTCCGTCGCCGACAACTACTTCGGCTTCGTCCACAACAAGAAGGAGCTCCCCGCCGCCCCGAAGACCTGGGAGGAGCTGCTCGACGCGAAGTACAAGGACAAGCTGCAGTACTCCACCCCCGGCGTCGCGGGCGACGGCACCGCCGTCCTCATCAAGGCGATGCACGACTTCGGCGGCAAGGAGCCGGCGATGGAGTACCTGAAGAAGCTCCAGGCCAACAACGTCGGCCCGTCCTCCTCCACCTCCAAGCTCGCCCCCAAGGTGGACAAGGGCGAGCTCCTCGTCGCCAACGGCGACGTCCAGATGAACTTCGCCCAGGCCAAGTCCATGCCGAACCTCGGCATCTGGTTCCCGGCCAAGGACGGCGGCAAGCCCACCACCTTCGCCCTGCCCTACGCCGCCGGCCTGGTGAACAAGGCCCCGCACACCGAGAACGGCAAGAAGCTCCTCGACTTCATGCTGAGCGAGGGCGCCCAGCGCGAGGTCAGCGCGATCGGCGGCGGCTTCCCGGCCCGCAAGGACGTCAAGACCACCGACGCCAACGCGATCGAACTGGCCAAGCTGATGGAGGGCGTCGAGGTCTTCGAGCCGGACTGGGCCGACATCGACAAGAACCTCGCGGCGTACGTCGACGCGTGGAAGTCCGCGACCGGCAGCTGAAGGCAACGGGTCTGGTCCAAGGCTCCGGTGAGGAAGGTGCGCGCCGGAGCCGCTCGAACACCCGGGCGGTACCCTCTCCCGCGTGACCGCGCTGAACCGGCTCTCGCTGGGCTTTCTCCCCTCCGTCTCCTTCGACCAGGCCTATGGCGACCAGGAGCTTCGTGCTGCCGCGAACAGGCTGGTCAAGCACGGCGACTGGGGCCCGGCCCGCGATCTTCTGCTGGCGAGCGGCAGCGACTGGGCGCTGAAGGACCACCGGGTGCAGTATCTGTCCCTTCGCGCGGCGGGAAAGCCGGTGCTGCGGGAGTGGGCCGAAGTGGACCGGGAGAGCAGTGATCCGCTGACCGTTCTCTCACGCGCGGAGGTCATACGTGGATGGACCGCCCGAGGCGCGAAGAGGGCGAAGTACGTCCGCAAGGACGCCTGGCCGACGTTCTTCAGCGCTCTGGCCCACGCGGACGACCTCGCCGCGCAGGCGAGTGAGCGGGCACCGCTCGACCCCACGCCGCTGGCGACCGCCCTGCACATAGCGCGCGGGCTGTCGGTGTCGCGAAGAGAATTCGATGCCCGATGGGAGGCGTTGGCCGCTCGCGATCCACTGCACCGGACAGGGCACCGTCATGCTCTGCAGTACCTGTGTGCCAAGTGGAGCGGCTCTCACAAGGAGATGTTCCGCTTCGCCCGGAACGCGGCCGAGCAGGCTCCGGCGGGTCACCCGCTCGTCGTGCTGCCGATGGTCGCCCAACTGGAGATGCGCCTGGCCAAGGGCAATACGGGGATGGGATCAGGACGCTTCGGGATGGATCTGGCCCGAGTCCGGGAACGCTGGAGCGAGGCGGAGCGGCAGCAACACCCGCGCATCGCCGAGGACCACGCACTGCTTGCTCTCTACCTGAGCCTGCTGGGGCGTCGCCCCGAGGCCGCCGCCCATTTCAGGGCCATGGGCCGGCATGCGTCCACCGAAGGATGGGTGTACACCAGTCTGGTGCCTCGGGGGGCGTTCCTCATGGGGCGTGCGGCCGCCCTGCGCTCGGCGGACGGCAACCAGAGGTCATGAGTTCACCGTCGCCGTCCTCGCCGGCGCCTCCGGCGTGAGCTTCCGCTTCCGGTACAGGGGGCGTCGCCACCTTGCCACGGCGGCACCCCCGGACCACACCCGACGCCTTCCTCAGACCAGGTCGACGATGTCCGCGATCGAGTCCACGACCTTGGTCGGCCGGTACGGGAAGCGCTCGACGTCCCCCGCTGAGGTCAGCCCCGTGAGTACGAGGAAGGTCTGCATACCGGCCTCCAGGCCTGCAAGGATGTCCGTGTCCATACGGTCTCCGATCATGGCGGAGCTCTCGGAGTGCGCCCCGATGACGTTCAGGCCCGTGCGCATCATCAGCGGGTTCGGCTTACCCACGAAGTACGGCTCCTTACCCGTCGCCTTCGTGATCAGAGCGGCGACGGATCCGGTGGCCGGAAGAGGCCCCTGGGGAGACGGGCCGGTGTTGTCCGGGTTGGTGCAGATGAATCGGGCGCCGCTCTCGATCAGCCGGATCGCCTTCGTCAGCGCCTCGAACGAGTAGGTTCGCGTTTCACCCAGGATCACGAAATCGGGATCAAGGTCGGTCATGACATAGCCGGCATCGTGCAGCGCGGTCGTCAGGCCGGCCTCGCCGATGACGTAGGCCGTACCACCAGGGTGCTGGCTTTCGAGGAAGCTGGCCGTGGCGAGCGCCGATGTCCAGATGTTCTCGACGGGCACTTCGAGCCCGATCCGGTTCAGTCGGGCGTGAAGATCGCGTGCCGTGTAGATCGAGTTGTTCGTGAGGACCAGGAAGGGCTTGCCCGACGCGCGCAGCTTCTTGATGAATGCATCGGCTCCGGGGACTGGCACACCCTCGTGCATGAGCACCCCGTCCATGTCGGTGAGCCATGATTCGATGGGCTTGCGTTCTGTCATGGTGGAGGGCTCCTGCCGTACGCGGACTCCTGAGATGACCATGCTATGCATCTGGCGCCATCGGATCCCGAACGTCTCGCCCCCCGGGACGCGGGACCGCCCGTGGCATGTGCCTCCAGACGATCTTGACGAGTTCGGGACGGAACATGCCTCGCTGCGCACCGCCCTTACCTGCGCCGCTGATCACGACGGACTCGATGCTCCGCTGGATCTCCTGCCGTTTCATGTCCACCGTGTAGCTCTCCCACTCACGGACGATGCGGGCAGCGGCGGAGCCTGCACGGGCAGGGGTGAGGCTCAGCCTGGACGCCTTCTCCCTGGTCTCTCTCTCCTTCTGTTCAAGGCGACGGATCTCACGGGCGAACTCCGGCAGCGACAACAGATCGTCGGCTCGGAGCTGACGGGCCTCGGCTTTGTCGGCCTCGATCTGATGCAGCGTCGCCTTCGCTCGCGCCGTCTCGAGGTCTTCTTCTCCGGCCGACTGCGTATCGTGTGCCTGCTTGTCGAGGTTGTCGAGAAGGATCTTCTCGACGTAGTCCTCAACCGGGGGACCGCTTCGGGAAAGTTTGCCGCACCCTCCATCAGCCACACGGCAGTAGTAGTAATACCCGTGCCTCTCGTAGCTGGTGGTACCCCGCTGGTACACGCCGGAGGACAGGCCGCTGCCGCACTTCGCGCAGCGTGCGATGCCGGTGAGGAGCCGCTTGGTGACCGTGCTCCCCTTCTTCCGGCCTCTTCCCCCGTTCTTGCGGGAGTCCAGCGCGTCGACCAGTTCGTTCCACTCGTCGGGCGTGAAGATCGTCTCCCATTGTCCGACGACGGGGGTGCCGTCCGTGCGCTCGACAAGGTACTCGGCAGGGTCCACTCGGCCGGAACGATCACGGATCTGTTGCGGGATGTATGCGCGGTATCCGCACAGGCGGGGGTTCCTCAGCACGTACCGGACACTGCTGTAACCGATGGTCTTTCCCTCTGGACTCTGAGGACTGCGTACGCCCGATGCCGCCCACTCCTTGTGGATGGTGGCCAGCGTCGCGCCCTTGAGTACGTCCGCGCGAGCCTTTCGGAGGAGTTCCGCTTCCCGCGCGTCGACGTGTACCGCGTCCTTCCACCCGAAGGCGCGTTGGCCCTTGTGCGGCCTCCCGGCGGTGGCTTCGGCCAGCTTCTGCCGGGCGACGCGACGAGCCGCGTCCGCCGAGAACTTGTTCGCGATGGTCACGTAGATGCGGGCCTGGAAGCGGCCATCCGCAGTGGTCAGGTCGTAGTCGCCCGCCGTGGTGGCGAAGACCAGAGGACGGTGGGTCTGTTCGTAGATGTCGATGAGGCGCTCGAGGTCCCGCGGCTGTCGGGCGACGCGATCGATGTTGCAGGCGAGGATGCCACTGATCACGCCGTTCCCGAGATCGACGATCATCTCCTCGAAGTCCTTGCGCTTGACGCGCCGCTTGTAGGCCGAGGTGTCGTTGTCCTCGTAGAAGCGGTGCACCTCGTAGCCCATGAGCTTGGCGAGGTCGTATACGTCCTCACGCTGGCGGACGACGCCCTCCCGACCGTCGCGTCCGTCGCTCATCTGCCCGATGTCCGAGATCCGGATGTAACCACCGACCTTGAGCATGCCTGCCCCCGCCTGCCAGTGCTGCTTCTTTCGAGGTGAGTCGACCGTATGTGTTTTGTGCGTGCGGGGAGCAGGCGGACGTACTAGTTCACTCGATCGAGGCGGTCCGCCGATCGACCAC
Source organism: Streptomyces sp. NPDC004284 (assembly GCF_042874035.1). NCBI lineage: Bacteria > Bacillati > Actinomycetota > Actinomycetes > Kitasatosporales > Streptomycetaceae > Streptomyces > Streptomyces sp. NPDC004284. The sequence continues at coordinate 160,074 of NZ_JBIAMJ010000003.1, forward strand.
GGCACCAGTGGTAGACCCCCTGCGGATGCGAGAAGCGCGGATCCGGGTGACCCTGCCAGTATCAGGAGGTCACGATGCGTTCAGGTCCCATTGCTCTCCGTGCCGCAGGGGCGGCCCTGGTGCTCGTCCTGGCACCGGCGGCCGGTGGCGCGTACGCCCACGACGGGGTGAAGGCCACCGTCAGCCCGTCCACCGCCTCGCCCGGCGCCGACGTCGACGTCCGCGTCCAGGGCTGCAGGGGTACGACCGGCGCCGCCAAGTCCAAGGCGTTCGTCGCCGACGCGGAGCTGACCGGCCGGGACGGCGGGGGCAACCCGCTGTTCGGCGACACCACGATCCGGTCGGGCCTCCTGGACGGTACGTACAAGGTCAGCGTGACCTGCGACGGCCACGACCACCCGGACGTCGGCACCGTGGAGGTCCGGCACCGGCAGGAGCCCACCCGCCGGCCGACGCACCAGCCGACGCATCAGCCGACGTACCGGCCGACGCACCAGCCGACGTACTACCCCAGCCCCGTGGCGCCGGTGCGCGCCGGCGGGGGAGGGACCGCGGCCTTCGCCGCGCCGGCGGCCCCCGGCGTCGCCCAGACGACCTCCGAGAGCGGCCTCGGCACCCCGTACACCCTGCTCGGCCTCGGCATGGCCGCGGTCGCCGCCGTGGCGGTCGCCTTCCGCAGCGCCCGCCGCCGCACCGGCAGCGACGGAGAGTGAGCGTGTCGTCCGGAACCCGCCCGACGGGCACCGGGCGACTCGTCACCGGCGTGACCTGGGCCCTCCTGCTGTCAGGGCTCTGGCTCTGGGGCCGCGAGGCCACCGACGGCCCCGGCGGCAGCTCCGCGCCGACCACCGGCGACATCGCCGCGGTCGGCCGCCCCCTCGGCGTCGCGCTGCCCCCGGCCCGCGACCCGCTGCCGGCCCTCGAACCCCGGCGGGTCGAGATCCCCTCCCTGGGCATCAGCGCGCCCGTCGTGGCGCGCGGCCTGGACGACACGGGCGCGATCGATCCGCCGCCCTTCGAGATGCCCCACACGGTCGGCTGGTACGGCTCCGGCACCCGGCCGGGCGCGGCCGGCGCCGCCCTCCTCGTCGGTCACGTCGACACCGAGACCCGCCGGGCCGTCTTCTACGGCCTGAGCGCGGCCCGCCCCGGCACGAAGGTCCGCGTCACCCGGACGGACGGATCCGTCGCCGAGTTCACCGTCGACGACGTCCAGGTCTTCCCGCGCGACGGCTTCGACGCGGGCAAGGTCTACGGCGCCCGCGACCCCCACCGCGCCGAGCTGCGCCTGATCACCTGCGGCGGCACCTTCGACCGGGCGACGGGGGCGTACACGGCGAACGTGGTGGTCTCGGCGTATCTGACGGGAACGGGCTGAGCGTTTCCTCCGGGCCGGGCCGAGCCGGACCGGACCGGGCCGGGCCGCGCCTCGGTCGGCGGGGCGAGTCCCGGGCCGCCGCCGACCGGGCCGGTCCTCGACCGAGGGGCTCACGGGCCGCGGGAGGAGCCCGGTGCCGCCACGGGAGGTCGGGGTTCCGCACACTGTAGAGGCCCGGCCCCCGCCCGGCCCAGGGATGTGGCGTAACTGGCGCACGACGCACAGTAGTTGGCTCGGAAAGCCCGGAGAAAGACCAAGGCCCCTCACCGATGGTGAGGGGCCTTGGCTCTGCGTGCGCCGCCAGGGACTCGAACCCCGGACCCGCTGATTAAGAGTCAGCTGCTCTAACCAACTGAGCTAGCGGCGCCTGCTGACAAAGAGAACTCTACCTGACGTGCGGGGGTGCTCCTGACCAATACCGGTCGCCCCCGGCCTGTCGGATGGTCGTATCGGGCCTTCGATCCGTCAAAATGCGATTTGTCCAGACAGTTGAGACACTGACGCCCGAAACAAGGGTCAAAAGATCTTGACGAGTGTGGAGGGGATCACATGAGCGTGCCGGTTTTCGAGGAGTTCGAACCCGCGGCCGACTGCGGCTGTCCGGGCTGCGCCCGGCAGCGGCGTGACCTCGCCCTGGGCCTGCCCGTCCGGGCGGGCGGCCACCCGGCGGCGCACGGCGCCCGCCGCGCGCTGGTCCTGGTCACGGCGGCGGGCGTGGCCCTGGGCGGGGGAGGGGCCGGGGTGGCGACGGCCCTCACCGGCCCGCCGGGCTCCGCCGAGTCCGCCGGCGCGTCCCTGCCGGGATCCGACACCCCCCAGGGCGGGCGGGGGCCGCTGCACGGCAGGCCGGGCCCCGGCCCGGACCCGGCCCCGGGCGCCACCCCGACGACCACTCAGATCTCGACGGAGACGCTGCGGGAGACGACCCGCGCGGAGATCATCAACCGGGCCAAGACGTGGGTCTCCGCGCAGGTCCCGTACTCCATGGAGAAGTACTGGTCGGACGGCTACCGCCAGGACTGCTCCGGCTACATCTCCATGGCCTGGAACCTGAGCGGCAACGAGTGGACCGGCAGCCTCGACCGCTTCGCCGTACGGATCGACCGCACCGAGCTCCAGCCCGGCGACATCCTGCTCTTCCACAACCCGGACGATCCGACCCGCGGCTCGCACGTCACGATCTTCGGCGGCTGGACCGACTACACCCACACCTCCTACATCGCCTACGAGCAGACCAAGCCGCACACGCGGAAGCAGGCGACGCCGATGGCGTACTGGGAGAACTCCGACCGGTACGTGCCCTACCGCTACAAGGGCGTGGTGAGCGGCGGCAGCACCGGCGGCGGGGCGGAGCCCACGGTGTCGGCGGCGTACCCGGGGTCGGGGATGTTCGGCCCGGGCGCGGACAACGCGTACGTCACCCAGCTCGGGCAGCTGCTCGTCGCGCGCGGCGGCAAGAAGTACTACACCCGGGGCCCCGGCCCGCGGTGGGGCGAGGCGGACCGCAGGGCGACCCAGGCGTTCCAGCTCGCGCAGGGCTGGAAGGGCAAGGGCGCGGACGGCCTGCCCGGGCCGCAGACGTGGCGGCTCCTCGTGACCGGTGGGGGCAAGGGCATCGGCGGTTCGAGTGGTTCGGGCGGTCCGAGCGCGAATGCGGCGGGGTTTCCCGGGCGTGGCTCCTTCCGTCCGGGCCAATCCAACGCATATGTGGAGAAGCTGGGCAAACAACTGGTGAAGCGGGGCTTCGGCAAGCACTACCTGTCGGGACCCGGTCCGCGCTGGACGGAGGCGGACCGCCGCAACGTCGAGGCGTTCCAGCGGGCGCAGGGCTGGCGCGGCGCGGCGGCCGACGGCTACCCGGGCCCGGAGACCTGGCGGCGCTTGTTCCGATGACCCCGAGAGCATGAGGTGGACCCGAATGACGGCATCGACCCCGAACCCCGCGGACTCCGGCGCGGCGGCCTCGCGTGACGCGGCCCGCACCGCCAGACGTCTGACGGACGGCACCCTCCCGCGCACGTCCCCACCGGACCCGGGCTGCCCTCCGGCCACCCCGGAACCGCCGGGGGAGGGGACGCCCGCGGGAGGGCCGGAGGCCGGTGCGTCGACGCCGATCGCCCAGGCGCCGGAGCCGGTACCGGAGTCGGCACCGGTACCGGCACCGGCACCGGCACCGGCACCGGCACCGGTACCGGAGCCGGAGCCGGGTGAGGCGGTCGGGTCCGCCTCCGGCCCGGAGGCCGTCGCCCCGGGTGACGACCACCCTGCCGAGAGGGCCGCCGCCGAGAAGGCCGCCGAGGAGAACGCCCCTGCCCCTGCCCCCGCCCCCACTCCCGCCCCCGCCGACGCGCTCGACTTCGGGCGGATCAGGGCGGCGGGGGTCGGTGCCGTCGCGGTGCCCGTCGCCGCCGTGGTGCGGGTCGCGCGGCGGAAGAACGTGATCGGGACCGAGACGACCGGCTCCATCCCGGTGCACCTCCTCTTCCGGGACGGGCCGGAGCCCGTCGTCCCCGTCGCGGCGGACGACGACGGGGGGCCCGACACCATCGCCATGGCCGCGCCCACCCCGCCGGCGGTGGGCCGCAGGCCCGCCATTCCGGCCCCGTCGAAGGTCCAGGCCCCGACCAGGCCGGACCCGGAGCCCCGGATCGAGCCCCGGACCGAGCAGCAGTCCACGCGGCAGTCCAGGCCGCAGCCCGCAGCGAAGCCGAAGCCGCAGCCCAAGGCCCAACCCGGACTCCAGCCCAGGTTCCCACCCAAACCCCAGCCCCAGTCCCGACCTCAGCCCAAGGCGCAGTCCCGTCCCCAGCACCCCGTCTCCCGCCCCGCCCCCACTGCCGATCCCGCGCTCGTCGAGCGCCCGGGGCCGGTGCTGCCCGGGTGGGTCGGGGTCGTCGCGGGGGCGTTGGCGGTCGCCGGGTGTGCGGCGGTCGTGTGGTGGGCGGGGGCGGTGCCGGCGGAGGCGGCGCGGATGCTGCGGCTGCCGGCGCGCCCGTACCACGGCATTCATCTCGGGCAGTGGGCCCTTCTGGCGCTCGGGGTGGTGCTCGCCCTGTTCGCGCTGGGCGGTCTCGGCCGGGGGAGGGTCGGCTACGCGTGGGTGCTGACCCTGTTCGGCGACTATCGCGGGACGGTCCGCCGCACGGGTCTGGTGTGGGTCAGTCCGCTGCTGCTGCGCCGCCGGGTGGACGTCCGGCTGCGGCACTGGCGCAGTGAGCCGCTGTCGGCGGTGGACGCGAAGGGCACCGCGCTCGACGTGACCGTCCTGGTGGTGTGGCGGGTGCGGGACACGGTCCGGGCGGCGCTCGGGGTGGACGGGCACGAGGAGTATCTGCGGGAGCAGGTGGAGGCGGCGATGGCCCGGGTGCTGTCGCAGCTCCCGGCGGACGCGTTCCACGAGGACGCGCCGACGCTGCGGGACGCGGAGGCGGTCGGCGAGGCGCTGACGCGGATGCTGTCGGCGGAGTGCGCCCCGGTCGGTGTGGACGTGTTCTCGGCGCAGCCGACGCGCATCGAGTACGCGCCGGAGGTGGCGGCGGCGATGCGCCGGCGCCGGATCGCGGCGATCGACGCGAAGCACCGGGACAGCGTCCTGACCTCGGTGGTGGACGCGGTGGACGACGTGGTCCACCGGCTGACCAGTCGTGGTCTGGTGGAGCTGGACGACTACGAGCGCAAGGCGCTGGTCAAGGACCTGACGGTGGCGTTCTACACGGGCAGGACGGGGCCCGTGGAGGGGGCGTGAGGGGGATGGACATGTTCAACGTCCGTCCATACCTTGGTAGTTGGTCCAGACCAAAGCGTGAGTGAAGCAGTGAAGCAGTACCCGTACGCGCGCACGGCCCGACGGAACTCCCCCACGTTCTCCTGGAGCGACAGCATGCGCAAAAAGTCAGTCGGGGCGGCGGTGGTGGCGCTCGGCGTCGCCGGCGCCACCCTCCTGGGCACCGGCACCGCCGGGAGCCACGGCTACACCGACGCGCCGATCAGCCGTCAGAAGCTCTGCGCCAACGGCACCGTGACCAACTGCGGCGACATCCAGTGGGAGCCGCAGTCGGTCGAGGGGCTCAAGGGCTTCCCGTCCGCGGGCCCCGCGGACGGGAAGATCTGCGCCGGCGGGAACTCCCGCTTCTCGCAGCTCGACGACCCCCGCGGCGGCGCCTGGCCCACGACGAAGCTCGTGGCCGGGCAGAGCTACGGCTTCCGGTGGCAGTTCACCGCCCGCCACGCCACCACGGACTTCCGCTACTACATCACCAAGAACGGCTGGACCGGGACCAAGGCCCTGACCCGGGCCGACCTCGACCCCCAGCCGTTCCTGACCATCCCCTACAACAACCAGCAGCCGCCGTCGACGCTCACCCACTCCGGGACGATCCCGGCGGGCAAGACGGGCCGGCACCTGATCCTGGCGGTGTGGACGGTCGCGGACACCGCGAACGCCTTCTACGCCTGCTCGGACGTCTCGTTCTGACCGTTCATTTCTGACGAGACGTCAGCTAAGGTCCGGCCCATGAGGAGCGCGGACACCGTCGCGGAGCTCGTACGGCGCCAATGGGGCGACCACCGGACCGGCCTGAGGGACGAGCACCACACCCTCACCCACCACCAGGTCGCCGCCGGAGCCGCCGCGCGGGCCGCACTCCTCGTGGACCTGATGCCACCCGTGCCGGGGGGCGAGCCGCACCTCGGCATCCTGCTCGACAACACGCCGGAGTACCCGCTCTGGCTCAGCGCGGCGGCCCTCGCGGGGGCCGCCGTCGCCGGGATCAACCCCACCCGGCGCGGCGCCGAACTCGCCCGGGACATCCGGCACACCGCGTGCCGGGTCCTCATCACCCAGCGCGCCCACCTGCCGCTCCTCGACGGGCTCGCGCTGCCGGGCCTGCGGATCCTGGTCACGGACACCGAGGCGTACCGGGAGCTCCTCGCCCCGTACGCGGACGCCCGCCCCGGCGAGGCCCGGCTCGGCCCCGTACGCCCCGACAGCCGCTTCCTGCTCTCCTTCACCTCCGGCTCGACGGGCGCGCCGAAGGCCGCCCTGTGCAGCCAGGGACGCCTGGCGGCGGCCGGCGCCTCCCTCGTCTCCCACTTCTCCGTCGGCCCGGACGACGTCCACTACATCTGCATGCCGATGTTCCACGGCAACGCCGTGATCGCCGACTGGGCGCCCGCGCTCGCCGCCGGGGCCGGGGTGGCGCTGCGGGCCCGCTTCTCGGCCTCCCGCTTCCTGCCGGACGTACGCCGCTTCGGCGCCACCTACTTCACCTACGTGGGCCGGGCCGTCCAGTACCTCCTGGCCACCCCGCCCGGCCCCGACGACCGCGCGCACCCGCTGCGGCTCGGCTTCGGCACGGAGGCGGGCGCGGTGGACGCGGCCCGCTTCCGGGAGCGCTTCGGGGTCCCGCTCGTGGAGGGGTACGGCTCCTCCGAGGGCGGCGCGGCGATCCAGCGGACCCCGGACACGCCGACGGGCGCGATAGGCCGGGCGGCACCGGGGGACGACCTGGCGGTCATCTCCTCCGACACGGGCGAGGAATGCCCCCGGGCCCGCTTCTCCGCCACCGGCCGCCTCCTCAACGCCACCGAGGCGGTCGGCGAACTCGTCAACCGGGGGCGCTCGCCCTTCGAGGGCTACTGGCGCAACCCGGAGGCGGAGGCGGCGCGGCTGCGCGACGGCTGGTACTGGACGGGCGACCTCTTCTACCGGGACGCGGACGGCTTCCTCTACTTCGCGGGCCGCACCGACGACCGGCTGCGGGTCGACAGCGAGAACCTGGCCGCGGCGATGATCGAGAACATCCTGGCGCGCTGGGACCGGGTCGCCGGGGCCGCCGTCTACGCGGTACCGGACCCGGTCGCGGGGGACCAGGTCATGGCGGCACTGGCCCTGCGGGAGGGCGAGGCCTTCGACCCGGAGGCCTTCGCGGACTTCCTCGCGGCCCAGTCGGACCTGGGCACGAAGATGCCGCCGCGCTTCGTCCGCGTCATGCGGGAGCTCCCCCTGACCGCCACCAACAAGATCCACCGTGCGGCCCTCCGCCAGGCGTCCTTCCGCTGCGAGGACCCGGTCTGGTGGCGCCCGGCCCCCGGAGCCCCGTACGAGCCCCTGACCCCGGCGGCGCTCGGCGCCCTCCGCGCCCACCACACCCGGCACGGCCGTCCCGAGGCCTACGGCTAGGGCCTGCCCCAGGGGGGCGCGCACCACTTCCGGCAGGCGCGGCAGGGCCCGGAGCGCGAGGCACGGCTCGGCGGAGCCCGGGGCCGTACGGGGCCGAGGCCCGCGCCCCGGGTCGTACGGGGGTGGGGCCCGCCCCACCCTCCGTACGCCCTCCAGGGCCATGGTCCCGCCCCCGGCCCCGCCCCTACGGTGGGCGCCATGGAACCCCGTACGCCCTGGCAGGCACTCGTCCGGTCCCGGTATCCGCGCAGCTCCTGGCCCTGGCGGTCCGTCGGCTATCTGGCCGGCGGGGCCGTCGTCGGGGCAGCCGCCGGGGTGGTGTTCCTGGTGCTCGGGGTGTTCTCGGTGTTCCTCGTCGGGCTGCCGCTGCTCCTGCTCTCCGGGATCGCCCTCGGGCGCGTCGAGCGACTCCGCCTGGGGACCGTCGACCTCGACCCCGCCCCCGACCCGCACCGCGTCCCCGCCGCGCCCGGCCTCGCCGCGTGGCTCCGGACCCGGGCGAAGGAGCAGGCCACCTGGCGGGAGCTCGCGTACGCCCTGCTGTTCGCGACCGTCCTGTGGCCGCTCGACCTCCTCGCGCTCGCCGTCGGAGTCGGCCTGCCCGTCGCGCTCCTCAGCGCCCCCCTCCAGCTGGCCGTGGACGGCCAGGAGGCCAAGGTCGTCAAGGCGTACCTGGTCTCCTCCTATCCCGAGGCCTTCGCGACCGCCCTCCTCGGCGCCGTCCTCCTCCTCGCCCTCGCCTATCCGCTCGCCGCCGTCGCCGGGGCCCGCGCCGCCCTCGCGAGGGCCCTGCTCACGCCCCGCGAGAGCGAGCGGCAGGACGGCATCGGCGAGGTCATCGCCTCCCGCGCCCGGCTCGTCGACGCCTTCGAGGCCGAGCGGCGCCGCATCGAGCGCGATCTCCACGACGGGGCCCAGCAACGCCTGGTCGCCCTCACCATGACCCTGGGCCTGGCCCGGCTCGACGCCCCGCCGGGCGGCCCGCTCGCCGAGCAGCTGGCGAAGGCCCACGCGGAGGCCGGGCAGGTCCTCGGCGAGCTGCGGGAGCTGATCCACGGCATCCACCCCCAGGTCCTCGCCGACTACGGCCTCGGCCCGGCGCTCGCCGACGCCGCCGACCGTTCCGCCGTCCCCGTCGACACCGACGCCGAAGGACTGCCCCGGCTGCCCCGCGCCGTCGAGAGCGCCGCGTACTTCGCCGGCCGCGAGGCCCTCGCCAACATCGGCAAGCACAGCGGCGCCCGCCGGGCGCGGATCACCGCCCGGCACACGGACGGCGTCCTGCTGCTCGACGTCGAGGACGACGGGCGCGGGGGCGCCGATCCGGCCGGCGGTTCCGGCCTCACCGGACTCGCCGACCGGATCGCCGTCCTCGATGGCACACTGACGATCATGAGCCCGCCGGGCGGGCCGACCCTCCTGCGAGTGGAGATCCCGTGTCCCGCACTGCCGACAAGCTCCGCGTCGTCCTCGCCGAGGACAGCGTCCTCCTCCGGGAGGGACTGATCGGACTCCTGGCGCGCTTCGGCCACGAGGTCGTCGCCGCCGTCGGCGACGCCGACGCCCTGCGCGAGGCGGTCGCCGCCCACGAGCCCGACATCGTCGTGACCGACGTCCGGATGCCGCCCGGCTTCCAGGACGAGGGCCTGCGCGCGGCGGTCGCGCTCCGCGCCGAGCGGCCCGCCCTGCCGGTCCTGGTCCTCAGCCAGTACGTGCAGCGCAGCTACGCCGCCGACCTCCTCGACGCGGGCGACGGCACCGGCGTGGGGTACCTGCTCAAGGACCGGGTCGGGCAGGTGGAGGAGTTCGCGGACGCCCTGGCCAGGGTCGCGGCCGGCGGCACGGTCGTCGACCCGGAGGTCGTACGGCAGCTGCTGCGCCGGCACCGGGACCCCCTGGAGGCGCTGACCCCGCGCGAGCGCGAGGTCCTGGGCCTGGTCGCGGAGGGCCGTTCCAACGGGGCGATCGCCCGCCACCTCGTCGTGACCGAGGCCGCCGTCGGCAAGCACATCGGCAACATCCTGGCGAAGCTGGACCTGCCCCCGGCCGAGGACACCCACCGGCGGGTCCTCGCCGTCCTCACCTACCTCCGGGCGTGACCCCGTCCGTACGACGAGAAGGCCCCCTCACCGAAGTGAGGGGGCCTTCCCTGTCTGTGCGCCGCCAGGGACTCGAACCCCGGACCCGCTGATTAAGAGTCAGCTGCTCTAACCAACTGAGCTAGCGGCGCCTGCTGACAGAGAAAATACTACCTGGTCCCGAGGGGTGCTCGTGACCACCCCGCCGGGACCACCTGCCAGGACCCTCCTCCGGGCGCCTCGGATCGGCGCCTCAGATCGCCAGCGACAGCACCACCGGAGCCGCCCGCCGGTTCAGCGCGTCGGCCGCCGCGCGCAGCCGGTGGGCGTGCTCGATCGGCAGGGAGAGGGCCAGGCAGCCCACGGCCGAGCCCGCCGTGAGGGGGACGGCCGCGCAGACCGTGCCCACCGCGTACTCCTGGAGGTCGAGCACGGGCACGGACGCCGGCTGGCTGTCGAGCGTGGAGAAGAGGACCCGCTCACTGGTGATCGTCCGGGAGGTCAGCCGGGCTATCTTGTGCCGCGAGAGGTGGTCCCGGCGGCCGTTCTGGTCGAGCTGGGTGAGCAGGCACTTGCCGACCGCGCTGGCGTGCGCCGCCGAGCGGAAGTCCACCCACTCGTTGACCCTGGGCGTGCGCGGGCCGTCGGCGAACTGGGTGATCCTCACCTCGCCGTCGATGTACCGGCTGATGTAGACCGCCGCGCCGACGGAGTCGCGGAGCTCGCCCAGGGTCTCCTGGAGCTTGGCCTGCAGGGCCTCGCGGCGGGTCTGGCCGGAGCCGAGGAGGACGAGGGAGTCCCCGATCACGTACGCGCCGTCGGCGACCTCCTCGACGTACCCCTCGCGGCGGAGCATGAGGAGCAGCGAGGTCAGGTGGGCGAGGGGCAGGCCGGACTCGCGCGCGATCTGGACGTCCGTCACTCCGCCACCGTGCCGCGAGACCGTCTCGAGGACGCGCAGGGCGTATTGCACCGAGTGGAACGGCGCGGTGGGCTCGGGCTTCAGAGCCACGGTTTCCCCCTACCCGGTTGTGACCGCAAGCTTTCGTACCACGATAGCCGCCAAGGGCCCTTTGCGGGGCGGCTGTTGGCGAGAATGATGCGGGGGTCCCGGCCCCTGGTCTGGGCTTCGCCACCCTGGCATATGCCCATGTCATGAGTGGTGCGCGGAGCCTCAGGTCAGGGGCGTGCACCGGGGTGCCGGGCGTCGGTGTTCGGCCACCGGAACGAAGGGCGGGAATAAGCGGAGACACCCTCCTGTTGTGCTCCCGATGTATCTGTACGTGCGCCGAGGAGGGTCCCGACGGTGACCGACGCTATTCGAGGAGAGGCGCGGGGGACCGCGCCCGTACCGCTGTCCGTGCTGGACCTGGTGACGGTCGGCAGCGGGCGGACCGCGACCGAGGCGCTCGCCACCAGCGTCGAGCTGAGCCGGCTCGCCGAGCGGCGCGGGTTCCACCGGCACTGGGTGGCCGAACACCACTCCATGCCCGGGGTCGCCTCCTCCTCCCCGGCCGTGATCCTCGCCCACCTCGCGGCGCACACCCGCCGCATCCGGCTCGGCTCGGGCGGCGTCATGCTGCCCAACCACGCCCCGCTCGTCGTCGCCGAGCAGTTCGGCACCCTGGAGGCCCTCGCCCCGGGCCGGATCGACCTCGGCCTCGGCCGCGCCCCCGGCACGGACGGCGCCACGGCCGCCGCGCTGCGCCGCAGCGACACGCTCGACGAAGGCGCCGACGACTTCCCCGAGCAGCTCGCCGAGCTGACCCGGTTCCTGGACGACGACTTCCCGGACGGGCACCCGTACGCCCGGATCCACGCCGTGCCGGGGCCGGTGCAGGGCCCGAAGGGGCGCCCGCCGATCTGGCTGCTCGGCTCCTCCGGCTTCAGCGCCCGCCTCGCGGGGCTGCTCGGACTGCCCTTCGCCTTCGCCCACCACTTCTCGGCCAGGAACACGATCCCGGCGCTCGACCTCTACCGGGACTCCTTCCGGCCCTCGGAGGTCCTCGACGCCCCGTACGCGATGATCGGCGTCTCGGCCTTCGCCGCCGAGGAGGCGGCGCAGGCCCGCCGCCAGGTCCTCGCGGGCGCGCTCGCGATGCTGCGGCTGCGCACCGGCCGGCCCGGTCTGGTGCCGACGCCGGAGGAGGCGGCGGCGTACGGATTCAGTCCCGCCGAGCGGGAGTTCGTGGACGGCTGGCTCGCGAACATCGTCCACGGCACCCCGGACGAGGTCCGCACGGGTCTGGACGATCTGCGGAAGCGGACGGGCGCGGACGAGCTGATGATCACGGCCAACGGGCACGGCGGCGCGGAGCGGGTGCGGAGCTACGAGCTGATCGCCGACGCGTACGAGCTGCCGGAGCTTCCCGAGGCGTGAATCCGGGGAATCCGGGGGCCGGTTGGTTCACTCCCGAACGAACCACCGTCCTGCCCTAAGGAAACCTTAAACCGCTCGTCACCGATGGTGGCGGGCGGTTCCGTTTTGTGCTGCACGGCTCTGACAAGGGCTTTCTCCGTCGAATTGGTCTAGTCCTCAATCTGGTTCAGACCATTGACGCGCTGTTCACGCGGCGGATATCACTGCTCCAACTTCCGTACCGCCACCCCCACTCGGAGGCAGCACGTGCACCCCCGTAAGCCCTTGATCGCCGCGCTTCTCAGCTCGGCCCTCGCCGCCGGCGCCCTCGCCGCCACGGCCGGCCTCGGTTCCGCCCAGGCGGCCGAGACCGCCACCGCCCCCTCCACGGGCGGCGTGAAGATCGCGTACTACGACCAGTGGAGCGTCTACGGGAACGCCTTCTACCCCAAGCACCTCGACGAGCGGGGGATCGCGGCCGACCTGGACGTCATCAACTACTCGTTCGGCAACATCCACCCCACCGACCTCACCTGTTTCGAGGCGAACAAGGCGGCGGGCGACGACAACAACCCCAACGCGGGTGACGGCGCCGGCGACTCGTACGCCGACTACCAGAAGTCCTTCTCGGCGGCGGACAGCGTCGACGGCGTCGCCGACAAGTGGGACCAGCCGATCGTGGGCGTCTTCAACCAGTTCAAGGAGCTGAAGGCGAAGCACCCCAAGCTGAAGATCAACATCTCGATCGGCGGCTGGAGCTACTCCAAGTACTTCTCGGACGCGGCCAAGACCGACGCGAGCCGCAAGAAGTTCGTCGCCTCCTGCGTCAAGCAGTACATCCAGGGCGACCTGCCCGTCGAGGGCGGCTTCGGCGGCGCCGGCTCCGCCGCCGGCATCTTCGACGGCATCGACATCGACTGGGAGTACCCCGGCTCGGCCGACGGCCACCTCGGCAACCACTACGCCCCCGAGGACAAGCAGAACTTCACGCTCCTCCTCGCCGAGTTCCGCAAGCAGCTCGACGAGTACGGCGCGGCCCACGGCGGCAAGAAGTACCTCCTGACCGCCGCGCTCCCGGCCGGCCAGGACAAGATCAAGAACATCGAGACGGACAAGATCGGCGCGTACCTCGACTACGCGAACATCATGACGTACGACATGCACGGCGCCTGGGACGGCGACGGGCCGACGTACCACCAGTCCCCGCTGTACTCCGGTACGAACGACCCGACCGACGTCATCAAGCCGGGCACCGAGAAGTACTCGATCGACAACGCCATCGACTCCTGGATCGACGGCAAGCCCGCCTACGGCATCACCGGCGGCTTCCCGGCGAACAAGCTGACCCTCGGCTACGAGTTCTACTACCGCGGCTGGAAGGGCGTCCCCGCCGGCACCACCAACGGCCTCGCCCAGACCGCGACCGGCGGCTCCGGCGCCCGCCCGCTGAGCCAGGCGGCCGGCATCGCGTACTACAAGGAGCTCGGCGGCATCGTCGACAACGCGGCCACCACCTTCTGGGACGACCAGGCCAAGTCCGCGTACTTCTACAAGGACGGCGAGTTCTTCACCGGCCTGGACAAGCGCACCATCCAGGCCCGCGCCGACTACGCCCACCAGCGCGGCCTCGCCGGCGCGATGATGTACTCGCTCCTCGGTCTCGACGCCAACGCGACCCTCTTCAAGGACATCGTGACGGCGGTCGGCTCGTCCCCGACGTCCCCGACCACCCCGCCCACCACGCCTCCCACGACCCCGCCGACCACGCCTCCGACCACCCCGCCCACCACGCCTCCGACGACGCCGCCCACCGGCTGCACCGCCCCGGCGTACGTGGCCGGCCAGGTCTACACCGGCGGCCAGACCGTCTCCTCCAACGGCCACAACTGGAAGGCCAAGTGGTGGACGCAGAACGAGGCGCCCGGCACCACCGGCGACTGGGGTGTCTGGCAGGACCTCGGCGCCTGCTGATCCCGCTCACCGCATGAACCACTGCCCCCGCCCGGAATGTCCCTCCGGCCGGGGGCAGTTCCATGCCCGTACGGCTGTCCTCGCGGGTCAGACCGGCAGCGGCTCCACGCCGATCAGCTCGGCGATGCGGTCCGGGGCCACCGCCCGCGAGTACAGCCAGCCCTGCCCGGTGTCGCAGCCGATCCGGCGCAGCCTGCTGGCCTGCCCGGCCGTCTCGACGCACTCCGCGGTCACGGTGAGGCCGAGCCGGTGCGCGAGGTGCACGAGCGCCTCGACGATCAGCTCGTCCGCCGGGTTGGCGTGCTCCTCGTCCTGGAAGCCGCGGACGAAGGAGCCGTCCAGCTTGAGCACGGAGACCGGCAGGCGGCTCAGATAGGCGAGGTTCGAATAGCCGGTGCCGAAGTCGTCGATGGCGATCCGCACCCCCATGTCGCTCAGCGCCTGGAGCGCCTGGAGCGGCCGGCCGTTCGAGCCCATCACGGCGGACTCGGTCAGCTCCAGTTGGAGCAGGTGCGGCGCGAGACCGGTCTCCGCGAGGATGCCGGCCACGTCCGCGACCAGGTCGGAGTCCCAGACCTGTCGGACCGCCACGTTGACGCTGACGAAGATCGGGCGCTCGCGCGGATGGTCCTTCTGCCACTGCCGGGCCTGCCGGCAGGCGGTGTTCAGCACCCACCGGCCCAGCTCCACGATGGAGCCGTCCTCCTCGGCGATCCCGATGAACCGATTCGGCGCGAGCGAGCCGAACTGCGGGTGGTTCCAGCGCACCAGCGCCTCCACCCCGCGCACCGCCCCGTCGGTCAGGTTCACGAGCGGCTGGTACTCCAGGGCGAACTCCCCGCGCTCCACGGCCGGCCGCAGGGTGGAGGAGAGCGCCTGCCGGGTCATCCGGTGGGCGTTGCGCTCGGGGTCGAAGAGCGTCCAGCGGGCCTTGCCGTCCGCCTTCGCCCAGTACAGCGTGGTGTCCGCGGCCTGCATGAGGGCGGTCGCCGTCGTCCCGAGGCCGACCCGCTCGACCACGCCGATCGAGGCGGAGACGGAGAGCCGCTGGCCGCCCAGGTCGAAGGGGCGGTGGAGCGCGTCGAGCACCGCGCGGGCCAGGTCGGCCAGTTGCTCCGTACCGGTGGAGTCCTCGACGAGGATCGCGAACTCGTCGCCGCCGAGCCGCGCCACGAGGTGGCCGCTGTTGCGGGTGTAGCCGTCGCGGTCCGCGCACTCCGTCAGCCGGGTGGCGACGGCGGCCAGGAGCCGGTCGCCGACCCGGTGGCCGAGGGTGTCGTTGACCGCCTTGAAGCCGTCGAGGTCGAGGTAGCAGAGCCCGATCCGCCCTGTTCTGCCATAGCCGTACGACTCGTACGACTCGTGCGATTCGTGTGACCGGGCTCCCGGTCCGGCGCTCGCGACGGAGTCCTGGGCCGCGGACTCCAGGGCCGCCTGGAGCCGCTCGAAGAACAGCGCGCGGTTGGGCAGCCGGGTCACCGGGTCGTGCATCTGGAGGTGGCGCAGCCGCGCGTGGAGCTCGCGCCGGTCGCTGATGTCCGTGATCGAGAGCAGGACGCGCCGGCTGTCGGGCACGGGGGCGACGGTCACCTCGGCCCACAGCGAGCGGCCGTCGGCGTGCTTGAGGCGGCGGGTGCAGCGGAAGCGGGAGCGGCGGCCGCGGAGCACCTCGCGGTAGGCGTGCCAGGTGCGGCCGTCGGAGGCGAGGTCGACGAGGTCGGCGGCGGCCTGCTCGCGGAGCGCCGCGGGCTCGGTGCCGAGGAGGGTGCCGAAGGAGTCGTTGGCGGCGACGACGACGCCGTCCTCGTCGACGACGGCCATGGCGAGCTGGGCGACGCGGAAGGCGGCCCGGTAGTCGCGGAGTTCGGCCGCCCGGCGCGCGAGGTGACGCTCCGTGAGTGCGGGCTCGGCCGCGTGTGTCTCCGCCGGCTCTGGGTGCACCGGTCCTTCGGGGGTTCCGCTCACCGCTCGCTCCCGTGTGCAGTCGGGCCGGTCACATGTGGTCGGGACGGTCGGCCAAGGAAGAGTGAGCCGATCATAGAGCCAGCCGGGGGAGCGTTCCAGCTCCGAGGCGTCTTCGAGCGGCCCCCGGCGCTGTGAGGCTGCCCACCGGGACAGCGCGCCCGATCGTTTCTGCGCGGGTCTGACACGGGCCGTCGAGGACGTGACCGAATGTGACTTTCCGTGAGCTGAAGCGCGCTCGTGTTGCGTCGACCCCGTGGCGCCCCCTCACCCGACCGGGGCAGCGGAAACATGCGAAACGCCGTGAACCGTCACAAGGTGGGTGGGGTGTCCCGCATTCCCGATCCGGAGGTCCACGTGAGGGCTCAGCAGCCACCCGGGGGAGTGGAACGCCCACGGCTGCGTGCCGGCGCGGCGGCCTTCACCTCGCTCGCCGCCCTGGCCGCCACCGGGCTCGTCGCCGGCCCCGCCGTCGGCGTGTCCCCGGCGAATCCCTGCGCCCTGCCCCGCACCGCCGCCCACCACTCGCTCGGCCTCGACACCTGGAACGGGTCCTACACGCGCCCGAACCGGCCCCTCGACGCGGTCATGATCTTCCTGTCCTTCCCGGACTCCACGCCGCTCACCACACCGGCCGAACTCGCCGCCGACCACTTCCCCGCCACCAGCGAGTTCTTCGACCGCGCCTCCTACGGACGCTTCGTCCTCCGCCCGCACCCCCGGTCCGTCTGGACCCCGATGCCGCACGCGTCGGAGGCGTACGGCATACGGCGGGACTGGGACGCCGGGAAGCGGGCCGCCTACCTGCGCGACGCGGTCGCCGCCGCCGACAAGGACGTCGACTTCTCGCGGTACGACGTCGTCTACCTGGTCGCCGACCCGGACGCGCCCGGCGTGGACTCCGACGCGACCAAGGTCGTCAACCTCGAACATCCGCTGGAGGTCGACGGCACCGAGATCAAGCGCGTCGTCACCGTCTTCGAGCGGCACCCGCCCGACCGCAACGTCCTCGCCCACGAGACCGGCCACGTCTTCGACCTGCCCGACCTCTACCGCCGCCCGGAGGACGGCAAGGGCGACTGGGACACCCATGTGGGGGACTGGGACGTCATGGGCAGCCAGTTCGGACTCGCCCCGGACCTCTTCGGCTGGCACAAGTGGAAGCTCGGCTGGCTCTCCAGCGCCCAGGTGACCTGTGTCCAGGGCTCCGGCCCCCGTCTCGTCGGCCTGGAGCCGACCGACGACCCGCCCGGGCCCGGCGGCGCCCTCGGCACCCGGCTCGCCGTCGTCCGCACCGGTCCCGACAGCGTCCTGGCGGTCGAGGCCCGGAGCGGCGCCGGGAACGACGCCGACACCTGCACCGAGGGCGTGCTCGTCTACCGGGTCCGCAACGACGCGGCCTCCGGCGACGGCCCGGTCGAGGTCGTGGACGCGCACCCGGACACCGCGGCGTGCGTGGAGCGCTCCGTCTACCCGCCCCTCGCGGACGCCCCCCTGGAGGAGGGCGAGACCCTGACCGTGCCCGGGTCGGGCGTCCGGGTGGAGGTCGTGGAGCACACCAGGGCGGGCGTCTGGACGGTGAAGATCACCCCACCGGGCAGAAGGTGACCGGCACGGTCGATCAGGAAAACGAAGAAGCCCCTCGCTTCCGCGAGGGGCTTCCCCTGTCTGTGCGCCGCCAGGGACTCGAACCCCGGACCCGCTGATTAAGAGTCAGCTGCTCTAACCAACTGAGCTAGCGGCGCCTGCTGACGTCGTAGACATTAGCATCCGGATCGGCGGGAGGAAAAATCGATACCCGCACGTCGGCGGCGGAAGCCGCCCTGACCGCCCGCACACAGGCCCAGAGCACGACCTCGGGACCGGGCAGCCACGGGTGCAGGGTGTCCGGGGCGACCAGCCAGCGGGGTCCGGCGGAGTCCGAGGGCACGAGCGCGGGCACGGTCACCGCGTCCCCGCGCCCGTGACAGAACGGCCGGGGGACGGCGTCGCCCCACTCCTCCCAGTCGAGCAGGGCGGGCAGCCGCTGGGCCGTCCCCGGCGCGGCGAACAGCATCATCCGGCCCCGGTGCATCGCGACGGGCCCCGAACCCGGGCCCTCCTCCCACAGCCGGTCCAGCATCCGGCGCCCGAAGACCGGGTCCACGTTCACGACGTCGAAGACGGTCCCGCAGGGCAGCACCGCCGGAGAGGCCGGCCGGGACTCCCAGCGGGTCAGCGCGGCCCCGTCGTGGCCCCCGGCGGCCGAGGCGAGCCAGGCGGCCCCGTCGGCCGTCACCCGGGCCGTCTGATGCCGCCCCTCGTCGCCCTCCCGGAGGAACCGGAAGATGTCGTGCCGGGTCTCGTCGCGCAGCCAGGTCGTCATGGATCCAGGTCTACCGGGCGTAACGCCGCGATTGCCGAGGGTTCCCGGAATCCCGGACAGGAGGGGCCGGGGAGGAGTATCGTGCCCCCTCGGCATATGCCAGGGGGGCTTTTTCGGTCAGGTGTACGCCTCCGAGTCATGCGGGCGCGGCTCCGCTCTGGCTCGTACGCCTCCGGGGCGGGTCACGCGGGCGCGGTTCCGCGCCGGCCCGCAGGCCTCCGAGTCATGCGGGCGCGGCTCCGCTCTGGCTCGTACGCCTCCGGGGCGGGTCACGCGGGCGCGGCTCCGCGCCGGCCCGCAGGCCTCCGGGTCGCACCGGTCCGTGCGCGTACGGCCGTGCTCAGTCCTCCGCGGGCCGGCCGTTCGTCCGGATGAGGTCCTGGCCGAACTCGATCATCTTCCGGGCGTAGTCCTCGGTCCACTCCGCCCGCTCGGCCACGTCCGCCGGCGTCAGCCGGTCGAACCGGCGCGGATCCGCCAGCTGCGCGGCCGCGATCGCCTGGAACTCCGTCGCCCGGTCCGTCGCCGCCCGGAACGCGAGCGTCAGCTCCGTCGCCCGGGACAGCAGCTCGCGCGGATCCTCTATCGACTCCAGGTCGAAGAAGTGCTCCGGATCGGCGGTCGCCTCGGCAGGCTCGAAGATCAGCGGCGCCGGCCGCAGCCGCCGCTGTGCACTTCGTTCCGCGGGTTCCGCCATCGTTCTTCTCCTCCTCGCACAGGCGCGGCCCGGAAGCCCGGGCCTGGTTCCATTGTCCCGCGCTCCGCAAGAGGGCGTCGGCCCGCCGTGCGGTCAGCAGGCGAGGCCGCGCAGCAGCAGGCGGAGGCCCTCGGTGAACTCCTGGTCGGGGCTGATCGCGCCGGCGGTCCGTGCCGTCTCGGCCAGGTGCGGGAAGCGGTCCTCGGGGAGCGCCGCGATGGTCGCGGTGCCCTCTCCGGAGAGCGGTCCGAGGTGTTCGAGCTGGATCGCCCCGGTGATGTAGCCGTGGAGCGCGCGCAGGGCGACGACCCGCCGGCCGCCGTCGATCCCCGCCTCGGTCAGGATGCCGAGCACGGTCTCGGACCAGCGCAGGCCCCCGGCGGCGTGGTGCCGGTGGGCGACGGTGAGCGGGACGGCCTCCGGGTGGCGGGCCACGGCGTCGCGCAGGCGCCCGGCCATGGTCTCGACGCGCTCCTGCCAGGGGGTGCCGGCCGGGGGCGGGGTGGTGTCGACGGAGCCCAGGACGCGGTCGACCACGAGCCCTTCCAGCTCGTCGCGGTCGCTCACGTAGCGGTAGAGCCCCATGGGGCTCATGCCGAGCTCCTTGGCGACGGTGCGCATGGAGAGGGCGGCGAGGCCGTCGCGGTCGATGACGGTGAGGGCCGCGGCGGCGAGTCGGTCCAGGGTGAGGGAGCGGGGTCGTGGCATGGCGGTTGACAGCGTACGCCCTACGCCTACGCTGGTAGGAGTACGCCGTACGCCTACGTGTTCCACGAGGAAGGTGTCCCATGCGCACGTCCCCTCCCCGCACGTCCTCACCTCGGGCGTCCTCGCCCGGCACGCCCCGACCCCGTACCCGTCTGGAGCCCGGTCGCTCCGTGCCCGCCCGGACGCTCGCCCCGGTCCTGGGCCCTGAGCTGACCCTCCCGGACCCCGAGCGCCTCACCCATGTGCAGTTCCGGCGCTTCGCCGGCTGCCCGGTCTGCAATCTCCATCTGAGGTCCGTGGTCCTGCGGCACCGGGAGATCGAGCGGGCCGGGATCCGGGAGGTGGTGTTCTTCCATTCCTCCGCCGACGAACTCCGCGAGCACGTGGCCCAGCTGCCGTTCGCCGTCGTCGCGGACCCCGGCAAGGTCCTCTACGCCGAGTTCGGCGTGGAGGCCCACCGCCGGGCCCTGCTCGACCCGCGCGTGTGGCCCGTGATCCTCGGGACCGTGCTCCGCAGCGCCTGGGAGGTGCCCCTGGGCCGGGGCCGGCTGCCCGCCCGCTCCCAGCCCGCCGGCCGGCTCGGCCTGCCCGCCGACTTCCTGATCACCCCGGACGGCCGCGTCGCCGCCGCGAAGTACGGCGAGCACGCCTACGACCAGTGGTCGGTCGACGAACTCCTCACCCTGGCGGCCGAACTCAGGGCGTCCAGCTGACCCGGTGCTCCTCCAGGTGGGAGAGGACCGCGTGGTTCGCCTCCCAGCCGTCGGGGAACGAGACCGCGACCCCCAGCTGCACCGGATCCGTCGACGGGTGCTCGTCGAGGAGCTCCGCCACGCCCGCGCGGCACACCACGACGCACGCGTGGCGGTGCCGGGAGGCCAGGACGCACAGGCGGCCCGTCTCCAGGTGGAAGGCGGTGGCGTCCGGGCGGCCCGAGAGGGGGTGGAGGACGACCGTGACGTCGTACTCGCGGCCCTGGAGGCGGTTCGCGGTGTCCACCGTCACGCCCGTCACGCCCAGGGCCGCGAGCGCGGCCCGTACCGCCGCCGCCTGGTCGCGGTGGGCGGTGCCGACGGCGATGCGGTCGGGGGTGAGCGGGACCGGGGTCTCGGAGCGCTCCGAGACCGCCGCGCCGCGCCGGTCCAGGAGACGGCGCACGACCAGGGCGATCGCGCCGACCGCCTCGGGGTCGGTGCGCGGGGTGTGCCGGGCGGGGAGTTCGAGCAGGCCCCAGCCGGACTCGGCCGCCTCGTCGAGGACCCGGTCGGTGCCCGAGCCGTCCGAGACGACGCCGAAGGACAGCTTCCTGTCCCCGTGCCCGGTGCCGCTGCGGAACGGCGTGTACGGGTAGAACGCGTCCGACACCAGCGGCGCCGCCGAGGCGGGCAGCCGCCAGGAGACCGGCAGGCGGTGCTGCGGCAGCTCCGGGTTGTGCGCCAGGAGGGTGGAGACGGCGGACGCCGACGGGTCGTACGTGAGCCCCGCCCACTGCTCCGCGCCCACCACCGAGAACGGGTCCAACTGCCCCGGATCGCCCACGAACAGCGCCCGCTCGAAGAGCCCCGCCACCGCGAGCAGCGCGTCCGAGCGCATCTGGTACGCCTCGTCGACGATCGCGTGCGCCCACGGCTCGACGTTCTTCACGTGCCCCCACTTGGCGGCCGTGGACAGCACGACCGGCAGCCCGGCCAGCTCGCCCGCCTTCGCCGACTTCCGCACGTTGGCCAGGTCGTCGAGCGCCTTGTCGTACGGGTCGGAGTCGCTGGAGTGCAGCCGGCCGATCTCGAGCCCCGGCTCCTTCTCGGCGAGCCGCAGCACCAGGTCGTCCACCTGCGCGTTCGTCTGGGCGATCACCATCAGGGGCCGCCCGGCGGCGGCCAGTTCGAGGGCGGCCCGGACCACGAGCGTCGACTTCCCGGCACCCGGCGGGGAGTTCACGACGACACCGCGCGCGGTGCCGTGCAGGGTGTCCGCCAGGATGGCGTCGGTCGCGCGGGCGGCCTCCGCCGACGGATCGAAGGTCTCGGGGCTCACAGCACGTCCTCGGGGGTCACGGCGTCGGGCAGTTCCACGGCGTCCGCCCGGGGCGGACCGCCGTGCGTCCAGGGCGTCTCCTCCGGGTCCGGAAGCTGCGGCCCGACCCGCTGGTCGTGCTCGAACAGCGTCCAGGCGATCCGCTCGCCCTTCTCCGGCACCGAACCCTCCGCGGGCTCCTTGGACCGTCCCATCCGGTCCAGGATCCGCAGGAGCAGCGAGCCGTCCTCCTCGTACCGCACGAACTCCGCCGTCTGCGGCTTGCCGTCGAGCGAGCGGTACGCCTTCGCCTTCTCGCCCAGGTGCGGCCGGTCGTCCGTGCGGACCGTGACGAGCGGGCGCGGCGCGGGCCGCTTCGACTCCGTCCACGCCATCGTCACCTCGACCACCTCGGCCGTGAACGCCTCGCCCGCGAGCCGCCGCCCCGCCATCACCAGCGGATCGTCCAGGGCCTCCTGAGCCTCCAGCTGTCCCTGCGCCTGCTCGCGGGCGGCGAGCTTCTGGGCGGCCGTGACGGCGTCGTCCCGGCGCGGCTGCGGCGGCTCCCCGGCCGCGACCCGGTCCCGGTGGCCGGTGAAGGACCAGCGGTCGCGGGTCCAGCGGTCCTCGACCCTGGCGCCCTCCGGCAGCTCCCGCAGCAGGCCGATCGCCCGCCAGACCGCGTCCCAGGTCGGCTTCAGCTGCGACACGACCAGCCGGCGCAGCTCCCGCTCGGCCGCGTGCAGTTCACCGAGGCCCGCGTCGGCGGCCTCGCCGTCCTCGGCCGCGCCGAGCGCCTGCCGGGCCCTGTCGTACCGCTCGATCGCGGGCGCCAGGAGCTTGTTGTCGAAGGCCGGGTCGGTCGCGGGACCGGCCGGCGGGCACAGCAACTGGCCCCGGGAGTCCCGGCCGGCCTCGGCCCGCAGCGCCCCCTCCGCGCCCGGCTCCCCGTCGTACGGGTCGATCCAGGCGAGCAGCGCCCCCAGGTGCTGGTCCTCCAGGGAGGACTGGCCGGTCGCCCAGTGCCGGTTGAGGAGGTCCGTCGCCGCGAGGAGCAGCGAGGATCCGGGCACCCGGGCCCGCTCGCCGAAGTGCGTCAGCCAGCGCCCGAGCAGCGGCACGCGCGGCGGCGCGGGGAACGGCGTCTCCGGGTCCTGCTCGGCCGTCCGCCGGAACCGCGTGGACCGGCCGAGCAGCCGTACGTACTCGATGCCCGCCCGGCTCGGCACGATCAGCTGCGGCGCGTCGGCGCACAGCTCGACCTCGACCTTCACCTTCTTGCCGGTCCCGGGGTCGGTCTCGTTCCGCTCCGCCGCCTCGACGACGTCCGTGAACGAGTCGACGTACGGCAGGACCTCCTCGGCCAGGTCCGCGAGGAACCCGAACCGCAGGTCACGGTCCCGGGGCTGCGCCACCACGAGCAGCCGCGGCTCCTCCGGGTCGGTGCCGACGAGCGCGCCCAGCGGGGCGCCCGCCTCACCGGCGGTCGTCAGGGGCACGAGGACCAGCGGCCGTTCCACCAGGCGCCGGTGCCGGACGGTCGCGAGCGGCTGCGCCCGGCCCGACTCGACGGCCTCCATCCGGGCGAGCGTGGAGATCAGCGACATGCCGCCACCCCCGCCAGCGCCTCGTCCCGCAGCGCCCGCGCCCGCCGCAGCGCCGCGACCGCCGGGTCCTCCGGGTCGCCCTCCTCACCGCGCGCCGCCGCCAGGACCGCGCCGACCGTCGTCAGGCCGCCCAGCTCGCCCCGTACCGAACGGCCCAGGGTCTCCACCGCGCCCGCCTCCCGGGCGCGCGACCGGCAGTGGAAGGCCAGCTCGCAGGCGGCCAGGCACTCCGGCGCGTACTGGTGGGGCACGCACTCCACGGCCGCCGTCAGCTCCTCCGCCGTCCGCTCCACCACGTCGAAGCTGGTCCCCTCCGGCAGCGCCCCGGCGATCTCGTCGATCCGGGTGAGGCGGGCCAGCTGACGCCGGGTCACCGACCGCTGCTTGCGCACGTCGACCACCGAGGCCGCCGGCACGTTCGAGAAGTCCTTCGGGCAGACGAGGAGCACCGACTGCGCGACCCGCGCGCCCTCCGTACGCGCCGCCACCCGCTCCAGGGCCAGCACGTACACGGCGGCCTGGCGGGCCGCGGCGCCCACCTTCGCCGCGTCGGCCGAACCGTCGATCATCGGGAACGACTTGATCTCCACGACCGTCCACCCGCCGTCGGGGTGCACGACCACCGCGTCCGGCTCCAGGTAGACGGGGGAGCCGGCCACCTCCAGGGCGAGCAGCGGATGGTCGAGCAGCGCCCACGCCCCGGCCGCCGTCGCCTCCCGCAGCGCGAGCGCGGTGCGCGCCACCCGGCCCTCGGGCCCGGCCGCCGCCAGCTCCGGCACGGACACCTCGCCCGGCTCCTCGACGCCGATCAGGCGCAGCAGTTCACGGCCGCCGTCCGCCTTGACCTTCGCCTCGAAGGAGTTGCCCCGCACGATCGCGAACTGCGACTGGCCGAACGGCGCGGGCGAGCCGAGCTTCGCGGCCAGCGCCGACTTGTCGACCCCGGCTCCGTCGAGGACGGCCCGCCGCCGGCAGCCCGGATTGGCGGCCAGCGCCGCGAGGGCACGGGCGTCCAGCGGACGCGGTACGACACCTGGTCCGCGCAGCTCAGCGAGCCTTTCCCAAGCTCTCGGCTTCGCTCGAGCAGGGGAGGCCCCATTCCTGCTTGTCGTCTGCGGTGGTGCGGACAGACCGCTGTCCGGGGATGCGCTCACCCGCCGAAGTCTCGCATCCGGCACTGACAACCGGGGACGCCTCCGCCGTTTCGCGCAGCCGGTCGACGAGCCGCAGCACGTACGGGGCGAGCAGCGGACCGGCGCCCATCACGGCCACCCCGGCGACCGCGTCCAGCAGATAGTGGTTCGCGGTGCCCATCACGACCAGCGCGGTGACCAGCGGATACGCCACCCCGAGGGCCTTCGCGAGCGGCGTCCGCCCGTACCGCCACAGCATCACCCCGCACCACAGCGCCCAGCCGACGTGCAGGCTGGGCATCGCCGCGTACTGGTTCGTCATCCCGCCGAGACCGCGCGGCGCGCTCGCCTCGCCGCCCCACCAGCCGTACGCGCTGAAGTGCGCCATCGTGTCCGAGAAGCCGTGCGCCGCGTCGAGCAGCCGGGGCGGGCAGGTCGGGAACAGCGTGAAGCCGACGAGCCCGAGCAGCGTGGCGGTCATCAGCCAGGCGCGGGCGGCGCGGTAGTGCGCGGGGCGGCGGCGGAAGAGCCACACCAGGATCGCCGGGGTCACCAGATAGTGCAGCGAGGCGTACGCGAAGTCCGCCGGGATCCCGAGCGCGGGGACGGACGTGAACAGCCGGTTCAGCGGATGCTCGGCGTCGATCCCGAGGCCCTCCTCGAACCGCAGGATCGCGAGCCCGTGCTCCACGGCGGAGGCCTCGCCGCCCTTCACCAGGATCCGGCCGCCCGAATAGGCCGCGTACACGACGGCGATCAGGGCGAGCTCCGCCCACCAGCGTGGCTTGCGCATCGAAAGGTCCCCCCGGTCGGTGATCGCCCCGGGGGAGGACGCCGGACGCCGCCCGGGGGTTGCCCGGACGCCACCCCGAATTCACGTCGGCGATGATGGGAGAGGCACGTCCGCACCGCGATTCCCCGAATCCCCGGAACCCCTGGAGCGTCCTACCCATGGCACCGCGCATCCTGCTCGCCCGGCACGGCCAGACCGAGTGGTCACTGCTCGGCCGGCACACCGGCAGGACCGACATACCGCTGCTCGACGAGGGGCGGCGCGGCGCGAAGCTCCTCGGCGAGCGCCTGAACCGGGGACCCTGGCAGGGGCTGCCCGGCGTGGAGGTGCGCACCAGCCCGCTGGTCCGGGCGAGCGAGACCTGCGAGCTCGCCGGCTTCGGCGACAGGGCCGAGCCGTGGGACGCGCTGATGGAGTGGGACTACGGGGCGTACGAGGGGCTCACCCCGCCCGAGATCCAGAAGATCCAGCCGGGCTGGCTCATCTGGCGCGACGGCGTCCCCGAGGGCGAGACCCTCGCGCAGCTGTCGGACCGCGCCGACGGGATCGTGGAGTGGGCCCGCTCCGCCGACCGCGACGTCCTGGTCTTCGCCCACGGGCACATCCTGCGCTCGATCGGCGCGCGCTGGCTCGGCGAGGACGTCTCCTTCGCCTCCCGCATCCGCCTCGACCCGACGAGCCTCTCGGTCCTCGGCTGGGCGTACGGCGCCCCGGCGATCGAACGCTGGAACGACACCGGGCACCTGGAGCAGTAGGCCCGCCCGCGAGGCCTCGGTACGAGCCCGAGCCGGACCGGGGCGGGCGCCCGGAGCCGTGGACCGGACCCGGTCGGTTCAGTACGAGCCCGCCAGGGCCCGGCCGGTCTCCGTGAGGAGGCCGCGGATCCGGGCCGAGGCGATGCCGTCGAGGGAGTCCGCGACGCGCCGCGCCTCCGCCGCCGCCTCGTCCGGGCGGCCGGCGTGCGCCAGGGCCTTGGCGAGGTGGGCCCGGTAGAGCGCGAGGTTCCGGGCGAAGTGCGGGTTCTGCAGGACGGCGGCCCGGTGGGAGTGGCGGGCCGCTCGGCCCCACTCGCCGAGCGCCGACCAGCACCCGGCCTCCAGGGCCTCCCGCTCCGGCTCGCCGAAGAAGGACATCCACTCGGGGTCGCTCTCGGACGGGCCCCGTTCGAAGTGGCCGTGCGCGCGGCCGAGGGCCTGCTCGCAGGCGGTGCGGTCGCCGAGCCCCGCCCAGGCGCTCGCCTCCCGCAGCGAGAGCAGCGAGAGCAGCCGGGCCGAGCCGAGTGGCTGCGCGGCCCGCAGCCCGGCCTGCGCCGCCCGCACCGCCTCGCGGTGGCGGCCGGTGTCCCGGGCCAGGAACGAGGTGTTGCAGAAGGCGTGCGCCTCCAGGGCCGCGTTCCCCGCCACGCGCGCGGTGGCCAGCGCCTCCGCGTAGTGCGAGCGGGCGTCCTCGTGGCGGCCCGAGTCGTGCGCCAGCCAGCCGACGGAGAGGGAGAGCTCGCCCGCGCCCGCGTGCAGCCGGTCCTCGGTGGAGCGGCGGGACATGGTGCCGGCGTCGAGGAGCGCGTACGCGGTACGGAGCGGCTGGGCGGCCACCTTGTAGAGCCCGTCGGCGCCGTGCCGGTCGTCGAGCAGGCGGATCCGCCGCACGGCGTCCTCCACGGCCCGCACCTCGGCCTCGCCGATCCGGTGGGTGCCGCGGGGGGAGGGGATCGCGACGGCGGGGCCGCAGAGTCCCAGCGAGGCGGCCGCCAGGGTGGCGGAGCCGCTCGTCATGAATGCGCGACGCAGCACGTCGCTCTCCTCATCGTTCCGGGTGGTGATGGCGGCGGGAGGCGCTGCCCCGGCCGGGACGGCCTGCCGTCGGCCGCGCACCGTCTCCCGCGCGGAGAACCCCAGGTCACGGAGGCCCAGACCGGGGAACATGTGCAGGAAGACCCGCTCGTACGCGTAGTTGGGGCAGCGGATCTCGCCCGCCTCCACGCGCCCGATGTAGCGGGCGTCGCACGCGACTTGTTCGCCGATCTCCCGTGCCGCCCGGCGGACCGCCGCGGCGAACTCCGCCGGCGAGTGCTGTCCGCGGAGCCGGCGGAAGGCGAGATTGGGAACTGCCCGTGACATCCCCATGGCCGAGCCCTCTCCTGGTGCTGCCGGGTGTCCGGCGGCAAGAACGTACCTGCTGTGACCGGTTGCACACGCTGAGTTTGGCTACAAATCGGATATCTCGCCTGCGATCTGCCATGAACTGCCATCCTTTGCGGCGGCATCCTGCCGTAGCCGTTGACGCGTGCGGACGTTGAACCGTATGGGAGAGACGGAACGTGTCTCCTCTGGAGCGAGGAGGGGTCCCCATGTCGATGTCGGAGATCGGTGCGCAGTCGGCCACGCGGCACGTGCCTGCCCCGGAGGCCATGGGCCTCGCGCCCGCCCCGGACGCCGACGCCGGGGCCTGGGACCTGGTGACCGTCCCGGTCCGCCAGGGCCTGGAGGCCGTCGACATCCTGCGCCGCGCCGCCGCTCCCGCCGTCGGCCCCGTCGTCCACGACGGCGCCTGCGACACCCTCGGCTTCCTGGTGCCGCCGGGCACCGCCGCCGCCTGGGACATGCCGGGCAGCGCCTGTACGAGGACCTCGGGGCGCGGCTTCCGCCTCCCCGAGCTGCCGGAGCTGCCCGAACCGGCGGGCGACGCGCCCCGCCCGGCCGGCTGGCTGCTGCCCCCGGGCGACACCGACCCCGTGACCGACCCCGTCGTCCTGCGCGAGGCGCTCGGCGAGGCGGCCCGGCTGATCGAGGCGGCCGACGGCTGCCACTGAGCCGCCCACCGGCCGCACCCGCGTGCCCGCCCCTGAGCCCCGTGTCGGGCTTGCCCCGATAATGGGCCCGTGGCCAGGAACAGACAGAAGGACCGGGCGGCGGCGGCCGCCCCCGTCGTCGAGAACGTCGACGGCGGTCTCGCCGAACTCATACCCGACCGGGAGCGCCCGCGCGGCTGGACGCTGCTCGTCGACGGCGCCCCGCAGTCGCACGTCGACCTCGACGACCCGGCCCGCCTCACCTTCGAGTACCAACGGCGCCTCGGCCACATCGCCGACCTCGTCGCCCCGCCGAACCGGCCGCTCCAGGTCGTGCACCTCGGCGGCGGCGCCTTCACCCTCGCCCGGTACGTCGCCGCGACCCGGCCCCGCTCCACCCAGCAGATCGTGGAGCTCGACGGGCGCCTGGTCCAGCTCGTCCGCCGCGAACTGCCCCTCGACGCCGGGGCCCGCATCCGGGTCCGCTCCACCGACGCCCGCGCCGGCCTCGCCAAGGTCCAGGACGGCTGGGCGGACCTCGTCATCGCCGACGTGTTCAGCGGGGCCCGTACCCCGGCCCACCTGACCAGCACCGAGTTCCTCGCCGAGGTGCGGCGGGTGCTGCGGCCCGACGGCTTCTACGCGGCGAACCTCGCCGACGGCCCGCCGCTGACCCATCTGCGCGGCCAGATCGCCACCGCCGCCGCCGTCTTCCCCGAACTGGCGCTCACCGCCGACCCGACGGTCCTGCGCGGCCGCCGCTTCGGCAACGCCGTCCTGCTCGCCTCGGACCGCGAGCTGCCGGTGGCCGAACTGACCCGCCGGGTCGCGACCGACCCGCACCCGGGGCGCGTGGAGCACGGCCGGGCCCTCGCCGACTTCGCCGGGGGAGCGGCGCCCGTCACCGACGCGAGCGCCAAGCCCTCGCCCGTACCGCCGCCGTCCGTCTTCCGGTAGCCGGCCCCTACGTCTGGCGGTCGTCGATCTCCACGCGGGGCGCGGTGTCGTGCCAGACGCAGAAGACCGACAGTTCGCGGCCGTCCCGGGTGAAGGTGACCCGGATCCAGGTCGGCTGCTTCCACACCTGCATCTGCCAGCCGGACGCGGGCGTCGCCGAGACCAGTTCGGCCGAGCTCTCGCCGAGGTCGAAGGTGACCCGGCCGCCGTCCACGGTGTAGCCCTTCACGCCCGAGCCGAAGTCCGGGCCCGAGGGCGGCGCGGTGGGCGTCCGGGGCGTCTCCGTCGGGGGAACGGTGCGGTGCGAGGGGGTCGCGGACGGCGTGGCCGGGGGCGTGCGGACCTCGCCCGGCGTGGACGCCGAGGGGGAGGGCGCGGTGGGCGCGGTGCTCCCGGGCTGCCGCGTGGCGGAGGTCTGCGGGTCGTCGGCCGTGACCAGGGACGGGGGGCCGGCCGGGAGGGGCAGGGCGCGCGGCGGGTCGTACACCGTGCCGGACAGCACCGTGTGCACTCCCCACCAGGACAGGGTGACCGCCGCGCCGGTGGCGAGCGACCAGGCCAGGGCGTGAACGAGTCCTCTTCGCACCGGGACATAGTGCACTACCGGGAGAGGGGCCGTACGACCGGAGGGTGGGCCCGGGACCTCACCCGGATGGCGTACGGTGCGGCCCATGGCAAGTGTGCTCGTGGTCGAGGACGACCAGTTCGTGCGCTCGGCCCTCATCCGGCATCTGTCCGAGGCCTCCCACACCGTACGGAGCGTCGGCACGGCTCTGGAGGCGCTGCGCGAGGTCGCCCATTTCCGCTTCGACGTCGTGATCCTGGACCTCGGTCTGCCCGATCTCGACGGGTCCGAGGCGCTCAAGATGCTGCGCGGGATCACCGACGTCCCGGTGATCATCGCGACCGCCCGGGACGACGAGGCCGAGATCGTACGGCTCCTCCACGCCGGCGCCGACGACTACCTCGTGAAGCCCTTCTCGGTCGAGCACCTCTCGGCGCGGATGGCCGCCGTCCTGCGCCGGTCCCGGGCCGCCGCCGGCGAGGTGCCGCCCTCCCGGGTCCTCCGGGTCGGCGGGCTCACCGTCGACCCGCTGCGCCGTCAGGCGGAGCTCGACGGGGCACCCCTCGACCTGACCCGGCGCGAGTTCGACCTGCTCGCCTTCCTCGCCGGACGCCCCGGCGTCGTCGTCCCGCGCAAGGAACTGCTCGCCGAGGTCTGGCAGCAGTCGTACGGCGACGACCAGACCATCGACGTACATCTGTCATGGCTGCGGCGGAAGCTGGGTGAAACGGCCGCCCGGCCCCGCTACCTCCACACCCTGCGCGGGGTGGGCGTGAAGCTGGAGCCGCCCCGGGAGCCGCAGCCGTGAGATGGGCGCTCGTCAAGGTGTCCCTGGCCGTCACCGCCATGGTCGTCGTCGCCTTCGCCGTCCCCCTCGGGCTCGTCGTCAAGGAGATGGCCCGCGACCGGGCCTTCTCCAACGCCGAACGCCGGGCCGCCGGACTCGCCCCCGTCCTCGCGATCACCACCGACCACGACGAACTCGACAAGGCCGTCGCCACCACCGAGGACGGGGCCGTCGGCCGGCTCGCCATCCACGTGCCCGCCGCCGAACCCGGCGGGGCGGCCCTGGAGATCGGCACCCGGCGCGCCGACCCCGAGGCGCTCGCCGCCACCCGGAGTCTCGGCCGCGCCTCCATCGCCGAGGTCCCCGGCGGCTTCGCGCTGCTCCAGCCCATGGCGCTCAGCAGCGGCCAGGTCGCCGTCGTCGAACTCTTCGTCCCCGAGGGCGAGGTCAGCAACGGCGTCGCCACCGCCTGGCTCGTCCTCGCCGGCGTCGGCATCGCCCTGATCGTCGGCTCCGTCGCCGTCGCCGACCGCCTCGGCGTCCGCATGGTCCAGCCCGCCCAGCGGCTCGCGGGCGCCGCCCACGACCTCGGCGAGGGCAGGCTCGGCGCGCGCGTCCCCGAGGAGGGGCCGACCGAACTCAGGTCGGCCGCCGTCGCCTTCAACTCCATGGCCGACCAGGTCGTCCAGCTCCTCGCCAACGAACGGGAACTGGCCGCCGACCTCTCCCACCGGCTCCGCACCCCGCTGACCGTCCTCCGGCTCAACGCGGCCTCCCTCGGCTCCGGGCCCGCCGCCGAGCAGACCCGCGCGGCCGTCGAACAGCTGGAGCGCGAGGTCGACACCATCATCCGCACGGCCCGCGAGGCGAAGCCGCAGACCCAGGCGACCGGGCCCGGCGCCGGCTGCGACGCCGCCGAAGTGGTCCGCGAGCGGATGGACTTCTGGTCGGCGCTCGCCGAGGACGAGGGCCGCCGCGTGCGGGTCGCGGGCGTCGAACGCCCGGTCCGCATCCCCGTCGCCCGCCCCGAACTCGTCGCCGCCCTCGACGCACTGCTCGGCAACGTCTTCCGCCACACCCCCGAAGGCACCGCCTTCTCCCTCGACGTCCACAACGGCGACGACGCCGTCATCATCCTCGTCTCCGACGCGGGCCCCGGCATCGCCGATCCCGCCGCCGCGCTCGCGCGGGGCGCGGGCAGCGGCCGCGACGGCTCCACCGGCCTCGGCCTCGACATCGCGCGCCGCATGGCCGAGTCGACGGGCGGCGACGTCCGCATCGGCCACTCGATCCTCGGGGGCACGGAGATACGGATCTGGATCAGCCTCGACGGACGCGGGGCCGGCCGGGGCGGGGGCGGAGGGCGCCGCGGCCGCCGCCGCAAGGCGTGACGCGGCGGCCCAACCTTTTGCCGTCCCGATGCCTCCCTTAAGCGGAGCCTAAGAATCCCAACCCCGGCCCCTGTCGGGGTGTTTGTCCGTTTCCCGCTCGCTAGCGTGCTGCCGCACCCCACCCCCACCCCCGGCACACCAGAGGCAGGCACGCGATGGGCAGCAGTTCCCACCGGCGCAGGACGAGCACCCGCACCAAGGCCGCCGGCGCGCTCGTCGCGGCCGCCGTCGTCGGCGGCGCCGCCTTCGCGCTCACCGGCACCGCGCAGGCGGCGGGCGTCGGAGCCGCCTACACCCGGACCAGCGCCTGGACCGGCGGCTACACCGGCCAGTACGTCGTCACCAACGGGACGGCCACCACCCAGTCCGACTGGACCCTGGAGTTCGACCTCCCGGCCGGCACCACCATCGGCTCCCTCTGGAACGGCGAGTACACCGTCTCCGGCGGCCACGTCACCGTGAAGCCCGCGAGCTGGAACCGGCAGCTGGCGCCCGGCCGGTCCGTCACCGTCGGCTTCGTCACCTCCGCCACCGGCCAGGCGGGTGACCCCGCCGACTGCCTCATCAACAAGGCGGTCTGCTCCGCCGGAGGCCCCGCCCCCACCCCCAGCGGCCGCCCCACCGGACAGCCCACCGCGACGGCCACCCCGAAGCCGACCGCCACGGCCACCGCGACCGCCACCGCGAGCCCGAAGCCCACCGCCACGGCCACCGCGAAGCCCACCACGGCGCCGACCCCCACCCCCACCGCGACCGCCACGAGCGCCCCCGCCCCCGCCACGGGCGCCCGGTTCGCCCCGTACGTCGACACCTCGCTCTACCCGGCGTACGACCTGCTCGCCACCGCCGACGCCACCGGCGTGAAGGAGTTCAACCTCGCCTTCATCACCTCCGGCGGCTCCTGCGCCCCGCTCTGGGGCGGCGTCACCGACCTGGCGAACGACAGGGTCGCGGCCCAGATCGGCGCCCTGCGCGCCAAGGGCGGTGACGTCCGCGTCTCCTTCGGCGGCGCCGCGGGACACGAGCTGGCCCTGAACTGCTCGACCTCCTCGGCGCTCGCCGCCGCGTACGGCAAGGTCGTCGACCAGTACAAGCTGACCAAGGTCGACTTCGACATCGAGGGCGCGGCCCTGCCCGACACCGCCGCCAACACCCGCCGCTCGCAGGCGATCGCCCAGCTCCAGAAGTCCCACCCGGGCCTGGACGTCTCCTTCACCCTGCCCGTCATGCCCGAGGGCCTCACCCAGCCCGGCGTGGACCTGCTCGCCGACGCGAAGCGGAACGGCGTCCGCGTCGACGCCGTCAACATCATGGCGATGGACTACGGGCCCGCGTACAGCGCCGACATGGGCACGTACGCCGTCCAGGCCGCCACCGCGACCCAGGCCCAGATCAAGGGCGTCCTCGGCCTGACCGACGCGGCCGCCTGGAAGGCCGTCGCCGTCACCCCCATGATCGGCGTCAACGACGTCAGCAGCGAGGTCTTCAAGGTCGAGGACGCCACCCAGCTCGTCGACTTCGCGAAGTCCAAGGGCCTCGGCCGGCTCTCGATGTGGTCCGCGACCCGCGACAAGCAGTGCGCGGCCGGCGCCGTGACCTACGCCGACCCCACCTGCTCCTCGGTCCTCCAGCAGCCGCTGGCCTTCACGAAGGCCTTCGGCACGTACAAGTAGCGGACCCGCCAGTCCCCCCACACCGCGCGCCCCGGTCGGAACCACCCCCACCGCCGACCGGGGCGCGCCCTCCTGTGCGCGGGCTCAGACGACCCGCGTGGCCTTCCACTCCTCCGCGTAGTCGTTGAAGATCGCCCGCAGGTGGTGGCCGATCTTCAGGTAGTCCAGGTAGTCCAGGTCGTCGAGGTTGGCGAGCGAGACGCGGACCGACCACTCGGGGCCGTCGAAGCCGCCGCCGTTCAGCAGCACCACGCTCGTCTGCTCGGCGAGCCGGAACAGCGGCTCGACCGGCTCGTAGTTCTTCTCCAGGAAGTCCGCGAAGTCCTTGCCGTGCACCCGCTCCGCCTCCGCGAGGAGGTCGAGCCCGACGTAGTACCCGGCCCGCTTCGGGTCGTCGGCGATCTTCATCTGAGCGCCTTCGAGGAGCAGGTCGAGGCGCTGCCGCACGATGTCCCGGATCTTGTGCTTGTAGGCCTGGCCCTCCTCCAGCATGGCGAAGAGCGAGAAGAGCGCCATCATCACCTGCTGGGGCAGGGAGAGCCCGGCGGTGTGGTTGAGGGCGACCTGACGGGAGTCGGCGACGAGCCGGTCGATGAAGCGGATCTTCTCCGGTTCCAGGGACAGCGACCCGTACCGCCTGTTCAGGCGGTCCTTCTCCGCCTGCGGAAGCCGCGCGAGCATCTCGTCGACGACGTTGTCGTCGTGCAGGCCGATGACGCCGAGCCGGTGGCCGGTGCAGCCGTAGTGCTTGGAGTACGAGTACACGAGCAGCGTGTTGCGCGGGAGCTCGGCCGCGAGCGAGCGGAAGCCCTCCACGAAGGTGCCGTACACGTCGTCCGTGACGACCAGCAGGTTCGGGTTCGGGCCGGCGACGATGTCCTTGATCTGCTCCGCGACGCGCTCGCTCATCGCCAGGGACGGCGGGTTGGACGGGTTGACGACGCAGACCAGCTTGACCGACGGGTCGGCCGGCTTGGCGACCTCCTCCGTCGGATAGCGCCATTCGCGGACCCCGGTCTCCGCGAAGGAGTTCGCGCTGACGGTGACGACGTCGAACTCGTACGTGTCGAGCGCGGGGATCTCGATGTACGGGGTGAAGACCGGCACCATCAGCGCGATCCGGTCGCCCTTCTTCAGGATCCCGTTCTTCGTCAGGGAGTCGAAGACGTAGCACATCGCGGCCGTGCCGCCCTCGGTCGCGAACAGTGACAGGTTTCCGGCCGGCGGCCGTTTGTCGAACATCTCGTCGTGCACGTAGCCGCGGACGATGTGCTCGGTGTGGGTGAGGATCCGGTCCGGTACGGGGTAGTTGTCGCCGATCGTGCTGTCGGTCAGCTCGTGCACGAACGCGTCCTTGTCGAAGCCGAAGCGCTCGACGGCGTACTCCACGCAGTTCTGCAGCAGTTCGATGCCCGGCAGGTCCGGGTGGCGGCGCGCGAAGGCGTCGAAGCGCTCGGCGGAGCCCCGGAGTTCGGGCATGCCGCCGAGGTTGTCGGCGGTCCACACCCGGCGCGACTCGGAGAGCGAGAAGTGGCCGAGCGCGTAGAAGGCCTCGCGGGGGCCGGTGGCGACCCAGTTCGGGTTGCCGCGGCCCGCGTTGAGCATCTGCGCCTGCGACTTCTCCTTCTGGCCCGGCTTGTCCGCCTGGGCGGCCTGCGCGATCCGGATGAACTCGTCCTTCGGCTCGAACGGCGAGAGCTGCGCGAAGGACTGGATCTCCTGGCGGGTGAACGTGGTCTTGGGCACTGCGACTCCCCTGGGGGCGTTAGTGGTCGAGGATGACGATCACGGCGCCCCAGATGGTCAGCAGGACGTTGCCCACCGCGTAGGGGATCGTGTAGCCGAGGGTCGGGATCTGGGACCTGGACCGCTCGTCGACCGCGCCGATCGCCGCGGTCGTCGTCTGGCCGCCCGCCAGGACGCCCATCAGGATCGGGAAGCGGATCTTCTGCGCGTAGTGGCCCTACAGGAAGCCCACGACCGGCGGGACCACCGTCGCCACCGCGCCCCACACGAGCAGCCCCCAGCCGGCCGTCGACAGGCCGCTGGTGAAGCTCGGACCGGCGTTGATGCCGACGACCGCGACGAACAGGCAGAGGCCGAGGGTGTCCATGGACCACTGGGCGCCCGGCGGCACGTTGCCGTACGTCGGGTACTTGCCGCGGATCCAGCCGAAGACCAGGCCCATGATCAGCGCGCCGCCGGAGGTGGACGGCGAGATCGGGACGCCCGAGACCGTCAGGGCCGGGATGCCGATGCAGCCGCCGAGGAAGATGCCGAGCCCCACCCACAGCATGTCGGTGGCGAACGAGGTCGGCACCGGCTTGCCGATCGCCTTGCCCGCCGGGTCCACAAGGCGCTTCGGGCCGGTCGGGACCACCGTGTCGCCGCGCTCCAGCTTCGTGGAGAGCCGGTACGGGAACTCCGCGCCCGAACGGTAGATCTTGTCGATGTACACGCCGACCATGAAGGGCTCGCGGCGCAGCTCCGCGACCGTCTGCCCGATGTGGGTGCGGGCGTCGAAGTCGATGAGCGAGCCCCGCAGGGCGCTGACGGCGAGCACGTCGCCCGGGCGCGGCACCGTCTGCTGGCTGTGCGCGAGGATCTGCCCCTCGCGCCGCACGCGGGTGATGTAGATCCGGTGCCCGAGCTCCTTCTGCCGGTTCTCGAAGTCGTCGATGGTCCGCCCGGCGAGCGGGGAGTGGTCCATCTCGTACGCGCGCAGGACTCCCACGGACCTCACCCAGCCCGATATGTACGAATAGTGCGAATGTCGGACATAAGGGGAAGCTAACAGCGGGTCGATCGAAGTGGATCAATGGATCGCCCGCACGGGTGAAGGCAAGTGAAGGCATGTGAAAACGGCTCAGGCCCCGGTTCTTTCGAACCGGGGCCTGAGCCATCAGGGTGAGTAACGGGACTCGAACCCGCGACATCCTGGACCACAACCAGGTGCTCTACCAGCTGAGCTATACCCACCACGACCGGCGGTTTCCCCGAAGGTTTCCCTGACCGGCCGAGAAGAAGTCTACAGGGTTCTGGAGGGTGCTCGCGCCACCGTTTTCCGCGGGGGCTTCCGGGGGCGCGAGCGGGGGGTCATTCCGCGGGCACGACGTGGCGGGCCGCGATCTGCTTCGCGGTCTCCGAGTCCGGGCCGGGCTGCGGGACGAAGATCGCCTCGCGGTAGTAGCGCAGCTCGGCGATGGACTCGCGGATGTCGGCGAGCGCCCGGTGGTTGCCGTTCTTCTCCGGACTGTTGAAGTACGCCCTCGGGTACCAGCGGCGGGCCAGCTCCTTGACCGAGGAGACATCGACGATCCGGTAGTGCAGGTGGTTCTCCAGGGCGGGCATGTCGCGCGCGAGGAAGCCGCGGTCCGTCGAGACCGAGTTCCCGCACAGCGGCGCCTTGCCCGGCTCCTTGACGTGCTCGCGGATGTACGCGAGGACCTGGGCCTCCGCGTCGGCGAGCGTGGTGCCCTCGGCGAGCGCGTCGAGCAGCCCGGACTTCGTGTGCATCTCGCGCACGATGGCCGGCATGGTCTCCAGGGCCGCGTCCGGTGGGCGGATCACGATGTCCACGCCTTCGCCGAGCACGTTCAGTTCCGAGTCGGTGACCAGCGCGGCCACCTCGATGAGTGCGTCGTCCGTCAGCGAGAGCCCGGTCATCTCGCAGTCGATCCACACCATGCGATCGTTCATGCGTCCTACCTTAGGGGGCCTGAGGGCCTTCCGGCCCGCCTCGGGGAGGCCGACGGGCCCCCGGGGGAGGTGTCCCCGGGGGCCCGTCGGTCCTGCGTTCCACCGCTTGTGGCGGCGGCGGTCCGGTTACGGCGCGCTGCGCTGGCCCGGGAGGCCGGGCAGGGCCGGCCGGCCGGGGGCGTAGACGTCCGACGGGGGCTTGCCCGGCTCCAGCGGCCTGCGGAGCCCCGCCGTGCCCTGCGCGGGCACCGCGACCTCGAGCACCGCCGTACCGGCCTCGCCCTGCGGCCGCCGCGCGCGGTACGCCGCACGGTAGGCGGCCGGCGAGGAGCCCAGCTGGCGCCGGAAGTGGCCGCGCAGCGCCACCGGCGAGCGGAAGCCGCACCGGCCCGCGACCTCGTCGACCGAGTAGTCGGAGGTCTCCAGGAGCCGCTGCGCCTGGAGCACCCGCTGGGTGATCAGCCACTGGAGCGGGGCCGAGCCCGTCAGCGAGCGGAACCGGCGGTCGAAGGTCCGCCGTGACATGTAGGCGCGGGCGGCGAGCGTCTCCACGTCGAACTGCTCGTGGAGGTGCTCAAGGGCCCAGGCGACGACCTCGGCCAGCGGGTCGGCGCCGATCTCCTCGGGTAAAGACCTGTCGAGGTAGCGCTCCTGACCGCCGCTGCGCCGCGGCGGGACGACCAGTCGGCGCGCCAGGGCGCCCGCGGCCTCCGTGCCGTGGTCGGTCCGCACGATGTGCAGACACAGATCGATTCCGGCCGCGGTGCCGGCGGAGGTCAGCACGTCCCCGTCGTCGACGAAGAGCTCCCGCGGGTCCACGTGGACCGACGGGTAGCGCTTGGCGAGCGTCGGCGCGTACATCCAGTGCGTCGTCGCCGGACGGCCGTCGAGCAGGCCGGCCGCGGCGAGCACGAACGCACCCGTGCACAGTCCGACGATCCGTGCGCCCTCCTCGTGGGCCCGGCGCAGCGCTTCGAGCGCCTCCGGCGGTGGCGGAGAGGTGATCGACCGCCAGGCCGGGACGACGACGGTCCCGGCGCGGCTGATCGCCTCCAGGCCGTACGGCGCGGTGAGTTCGAGCCCGCCCGTGGTCCGCAGGGGGCCTTCCTCGCCGGCGCAGACCAGCAGCCGGTAGCGGGGCACGCCGGCGTCCTGCCGGTCGATGCCGAACACGGAGAGCGGGATGGAGCTCTCGAAGATGGGGCCGCCGCTGAACAGCAGCACCGCGACGACTTCGCGACGGCGGCGCCCGGACAGCTTCCGTGCGGCCTCCGGTGCGGCGGAGTCCTGGCTCATGACGCTAAGCCCCCCTCGGTGTTCGCGTCTCCCTGGTCGTGTCGCTCCTGCACGTTTCCCCTCGGTTTTGCACGAGACCCCAGTCTTCGGTACCCATGATCGAATCTACTGTGTCCCGTGGCGCCGGCGTGACAAGTTCTCCATCCGGCAGATTGTCGACAAGGCAACTTGGCGTGAAGCGATCGATCGCGAAGTCTTGCGTCCGGCGGCCGCCGGAGAGAGGGGTGCGGCGCCGAACACCCCCGTACGCGGGGGGTGTGGGCCCTCGGAGCGGGTCTTTCGCGGCTGTCGACACAGGGGTTGGCCAATCGTTCCGCCAAGGACTCGCCGATGGCCGGAAGTTGGCTGAAAACGTATGGGGTCGGGTGTACGAACCTGTCAACTCGAAGAGGGTCTGGTAGGGCTCCGGGCCCTCCGGAGGCTAGTTCCGGCGCCTCGGGCGGACCGTCTCGGCGCGCAGCCCGCGCTCCGAGCGGCGCAGCAGCAGCCGGCAGGCCGCCGTCACCGAGACGAGCCCGAGCGCGGCGCCGCCGGCCCCGCCGAGCGAGGTGCCGTAGACGATGAGCACCACGGGGACGAGCGCACAGCAGAAGACCGCCCAGCGGACGACGTCACCGGCCTGCTCCGCCGCGTCCTCGCCCGTACCCGTGACCGCCCCCGCCGTCCTCTCCTCCGGCTCCGTGTCGGCGGCCGGGGGGAGGGCGGGTTCCCGGCGGCGGCCGCGGGGCGCGCCGAGCGCGAGGGTGGGGGCGGGGGCGGCGGAGGTCTGGCCGGCGGCGGTCGATGGTGCGGGCACGGGCGGTCTCCCTGCGACGGTGGGGCGGGACTATGGCGGCGGTGGGGCGGGACTGCGGCGACGGTGGGGCGGGACTACGGCGGCGGTGGGGCGGATCCGGGGCGATGACGGGGCGGATCCGCGGTGACGGACGGGGCGGATCCGCGACGACGGCGGACTGGACCTGTGGCAACGAGGAGCGGAACGTTCCGGTCACTCTCGGCGACGTCCGTTTGGCCCCCGTACGGACGCCTGTAGGGCACATCCGGCATTGCCAGATCGCGAACCCCTCGTGCATGCTCCCTGGAACGCCGCGTGCGAGCGGCGGGCACACCGGGAGCGGCACGGCGGGCTCTGGGCAGGAGAGGAGTGTCGCCGTACCCTTGGGGGTATGGGCTTGGGAAGATGATTCCCGGACACAGCTCCGCCGCCACCCGTCGTTCGTCCCCTCCTTTCCCCGTCCCTTCCCACGAGGACTTCCTTCGCCGAGACACCGATGGCCGGTCACGAATTCCCCGAACCCGCGGACCGCAAGCGCGTCGCCGATTCCACGGTCGACCCCCTCGCGGTAGAACAGCCACGTCATGCCTGCGACCCGGCCTTCCGGCACGGGGTGGTCGTCGGCTTCGACGGTTCCATGTCCAGTGAGCGCGCCCTCGCGTACGCCATCGGCATGGCCCGCCGCTCCGGATCGGGCCTGATCATCGTGCATGTGGCCAACCGGCTGCCCACCACGGTGTGGGCAGGCTGCGAGCCGCCGGTCTTCGTCGACGTGCCCGACCACCGCACCGAGGTCCTCGGTCTGGAGCTGGCCTGCGCCGACCACCTCTCCGAGGTGCCGTGGATCCTGGTCGAGCGCGGCGGGGACATCTGCCACGAGCTGGAGGAGGTCGGCCGGGAGTACTCGGCCGACGCGATCGTGGTCGGCTCCACGCACGGGATCGTCGGCCGGATCTTCGGCTCGGTCGCCGGCCGTCTCGCGCGCCGCGCGCAGCGGCCCGTCATCGTCATCCCGTAGCCCCGGGCGCCCCGGGCGGCCCCACGCCCCGTCAGGTCCCTCCCTCAACTGCCGTCATCCGGCCATAAATTCGGCCTTCCTCAGGTGAATTGTGCGCTTGTGAAGGGTACATAAAGGTCACCGGAACACAGCAGCTCACGCAGGACAACTGCACACCTGAAGGGAGCCCGCCGTGAACAACGAAGTCGCCGCGGGAAACACCACCTCCACGCTCGGCAACCTGGCACTCGGACTGACCCTGCTGGCCTTCGGCCTGGGCGGAACCGGTGTCATCGACAACGTCGCGGCAGCGGATGCCGCGGGTCTCGCCACCTGGGTCGGCGGCGTGACGCTCTTCCTCGTCGGACTGCTCGCCCTGCGCGCGGGCGACAAGGGCGAGGGCACGGCGTACGCGGCGCTCGGCGCCTTCTGGTTCACCTGGGGCAGCGGCGCGGGCGGGCACGCCTCGGCCGACGCCATGGGGCTCTTCCTGCTCCTGTGGGCGCTCCTCGCGCTCACGCTGACGATGGCGTCCGCGGGCAGCGGACTCTTCGGACAGGGCGTGTACGGGCTGCTGTTCGTCGCGCTGCTGCTGGGCGGCATCGGCGCCCTCGCCGACAACGGCGGCCTCGGGAAGGCGGCCGGCTGGGTCGCCGCCGTCGCGGGTCTGGTCGCCTGGTACGGCGCCACGGCCGCGGTCGCCGGCTGGCCGACGGCCCTGCGCCGCGCGGGCGGCAGCGCCCCGGCCGCGGGCTGATCACCACGGCCGCGGGCTGAACACCACGGAGAAGACAGCGGTCCCCGTGCACGGGAGGTGTGTGCACGGGGACCGCTGCTGTGTCCGGCCGAGGCTCCGGGGGACAGGCCCGGAGGGGCGCGGCGTCCGGGGGACAGGCCCGGGCGCCGCGCCTCGGCCGCGACGATGGGGGGATTACTCGACGGTGACGGACTTCGCCAGGTTGCGCGGCTTGTCGATGTCACGGCCCATGGCGAGCGCCGTGTGGTAGGCGAGGAGCTGGAGCGGGATGCCCATGAGGATCGGGTCCAGCTCGTCCTCGTTCTTCGGGACGACGATGGTGTGGTCGGCCTTCGCCTGCGGCTGGTGCGCGACCGCGAGGATGCGGCCGCTGCGGGCCTTGATCTCCTCCAGGGCGGCGCGGTTCTTCTCGAGCAGGTCGTCGTCGGGGACGATCGCGACGGTCGGCAGGGCCGGCTCGATGAGGGCGAGCGGGCCGTGCTTCAGCTCGGAGGCCGGGTACGCCTCGGCGTGGATGTAGGAGATCTCCTTCAGCTTGAGGGAGGCCTCCAGGGCGACCGGGTAGCCGCGGACACGGCCGATGAACATCATCGACTGGGCGCCGGCGTACTCCGCGGCGATCTCCTTGATCTGGTCCTCGGTCTTGAGGATCTCCTCGATCTGCGAGGGCAGCTTGCGCAGGCCCTCGATGATCCGCTTGCCGTCGGTGACGGACAGGTCGCGGATGCGGCCCAGGTGCAGGGCGAGCAGCGCGAAGGCGGTGACCGTGTTGGTGAAGCACTTGGTGGAGACGACGCAGACCTCGGGGCCGGCGTGGACGTACATGCCGCCGTCGGCCTCGCGGGCGATGGCGGAGCCGACGACGTTGACGACGCCGAGGACGCGGGCGCCCTTCCGCTTGAGCTCCTGGACGGCGGCGAGCACGTCGTAGGTCTCACCGGACTGGGAGACGGCGATGTAGAGGGTGTCGGGGTCCACGACCGGGTTGCGGTAGCGGAACTCCGAGGCCGGCTCGGCGTCGGCGGGGATGCGGGCCATGGACTCGATGAGCCCGGCGCCGATGAGG
The DNA here is from genome assembly GCF_042874035.1 of Streptomyces sp. NPDC004284. Classification (NCBI taxonomy): domain Bacteria; kingdom Bacillati; phylum Actinomycetota; class Actinomycetes; order Kitasatosporales; family Streptomycetaceae; genus Streptomyces; species Streptomyces sp. NPDC004284. Next base: position 202,070 of record NZ_JBIAMJ010000003.1, read on the forward strand.
CCGGCGTGGTACGAGGTGCCGCAGCCGAGGATCTTGATGCGGCGGATGGTGCGGGCCTCGCGCGGGTCGAGGTTCAGGCCGCCCAGGTGCACGGTGGAGAAGCGGTCGTCGATCCGGCCGCGCAGCACGCGGTCGACCGCGTCGGGCTGCTCGGAGATCTCCTTGTGCATGTACGTGTCGTGGCCGCCCATGTCGTAGGAGGCGGCCTCCCACTCGACGGTCTCGGGGGTGGCCGTGGTGGAGGCGCCCGAGGTCGTGTAGGTGCGGAAGTCGTCGGCCTTGAGGGTGGCCATCTCGCCGTCGTTCAGGGTGACGACCTGGCGGGTGTGGGCGATCAGGGCGGCGACGTCGGAGGCGACGAGCATCTCCTTCTCGCCGATGCCGAGGATGACCGGGGAGCCGTTGCGGGCCACCACGATGCGGTCGTTGAAGTCGGCGTGCATCACGGCGATGCCGTAGGTGCCCTCGATGAGCTTGAGCGCGTCGCGGACCTTCTGCTCGAGGGTGTCGGCCTCGGAGCGCGCGATGAGGTGGGTGATGACCTCGGTGTCCGTCTCGGAGGCGAAGACGACGCCGTCGGCCTCCAGCTTGGCGCGGAGCTCCTGGGCGTTGTCCACGATGCCGTTGTGGACGACCGCGACCTTGTTCTCGGGGTCGAGGTGCGGGTGCGAGTTGATGTCGCTCGGGGCGCCGTGCGTGGCCCAGCGGGTGTGGGCGATGCCGGTGGTGCCGGTGAAGCGCTTGGGGACCTTGGCCTCCAGGTCGCGGACGCGGCCCTTGGCCTTGACCACCTTCAGGCCGGTGGCCTTCGGGCTGGTGACGACCATGCCGGCCGAGTCGTAGCCGCGGTACTCCAGGCGGGCCAGGCCCTCAAGGAGCAGCGGGGCGACGTCACGCTTACCGATGTAACCGACGATTCCGCACATAAAGGTGAAACCCCTCCAGGTTGGTGGATGTACTCGGACGCCCTCGGGCGTGCTGCGCTCAGCCGTAGACGATGCGGCGCAGCTGCCGGAGCGAGAGCTCCGGTGGCGCCACCGCCCGGTGGGGCAGCTCCGCCGCGATCCGTTCGAAGATCTCGGCGTTCACCGCGCCGCCGGACTGCAGCTCGCGGTGGCGGCGGCGGACGAACTCCTCGGTCGTCTCGTCGAAGTACGCCAGCACGTCGAGCACCACCCGGGCGGCCTCACCGCGCTGGAGCGCGGTGCTGCGGACCAGGTGGTCGATGAGGTCGTCGTGCGACGGGCGGCGTTCGAGCACCCGTGAATACTGAGGGGTGATCCGGCCCCTTCGCAAGAATCCTGCCCGAAATCGGGCAGGGGGGTCATGATGCGCCCACTCTTCCGGCCCCTTGGTCCATACCTTGCACCCGCGGAAGGTGCGCGGTACGCATGGCTACCAAGGGGATATACACAACGACGGAACGTGCCGATCACCCGAAGGGGAGCCCGCCTGTGAGACAGCGCATGACGATTCCGCGCCTGATCGGATCCCTGCTCCTGTTCGCGACCGCCGGAATCGGCTGCGGCGAGGCAGCCGCCGACGGCGACGACGCCAAGGCGCCCGGCAGGGCCGCCGCCGAGCCCGAGGTGCGCCCGCTCGGCCGCATCGTGCCCGTACCCGCCTCCGTCACCCCCGAGGGCGAGCCCTACACCCTCACCGCCGCCACCCGCATCGGCATCGACGAGACCTCCGGCGCGTCCCGGGCCATCGGCCGCTACCTCGCCGGGCTCCTCAGCCCCGCCACCGGCTTCCCGCTGCCCGTCGTCGACGACAGCGCCGCCGGCCACGGCATCCGGCTCCGCCTCGCCCCCGACGAGACCGGCCTCGGCGACGAGGGCTACCGGCTCGTCTCCGGACCCGAGGGCCTCACCCTCACCGCCCGCGAACCCGCCGGCCTCTTCCGCGGCGTCCAGACCGTGCGCCAGCAGCTCCCGTCCTCCATCGAGAGCAAGAGCGTCCAGCAGGGCCCCTGGAAGATCGCGGGCGGCACCGTCACCGACACCCCGCGCTACGCCTACCGGGGCGCGATGCTCGACGTCGCCCGCCACTTCTTCACGGTCGACGAGGTGAAGCGGTACATCGACCAGCTCGCCCTCTACAAGGTCAACACCCTCCACCTGCACCTCTCCGACGACCAGGGCTGGCGCATCGCCATCGACTCCCGCCCCCTGCTCACCACCCACGGCGGCTCCACCGAGGTCGGCGGCGGCCCCGGCGGCTTCTACACCAAGGCGCAGTACCGGGAGATCGTCGAGTACGCCGCCTCCCGCTACCAGGAGGTCATCCCCGAGATCGACATGCCCGGCCACACCAACGCCGCGCTGGCCTCCTACGCCGAGCTGACCTGCGACGGCGTCGCCCCGCCCCTCTACACCGGCACCAAGGTCGGCTTCAGCTCCCTGTGCGTGCCCAAGACCGCCACGTACGACTTCGTCGACGACGTCGTCCGGGAGATCGCCGCCCTCACCCCCGGCCGCTACCTCCACATCGGCGGCGACGAGGCCCACTCCACCAGCCGCGACGACTACGTGACCTTCATGAACAAGGTCCAGCCGATCGTCGCCAAGTACGGCAAGACCGTCATCGGCTGGCACCAGCTGACCGGCGCCACCCCCGCGAAGGGCGCCCTCGTCCAGTACTGGGGCCTCGACCGCACCCCCGCCGAGGAGAAGGAGCGCGTCGCCGCCGCCGCGCAGAACGGCACGGGCCTGATCCTCTCCCCGGCCGACCGCAGCTACCTCGACATGAAGTACACGAAGGACACCAAGCTCGGCCTCGCCTGGGCGGGCTACGTCGAGGTCCGCCGTTCCTACGACTGGAACCCCTCCACCTACCTCCCCGGCGCCCCCGCGGACTCCGTCCGCGGCATCGAGGCCCCCCTCTGGACCGAGACCCTCGCCACCACCGGCGACCTCGACGTCATGGCCTTCCCCCGCCTCCCCGGCATCGCCGAACTCGGCTGGTCCCCGGCCTCCACCCACGACTGGGACACCTACAAGGAGCGCCTCGCCGAACAGGCGCCGCGCTTCGACGCCCTCGGCATCACCTGGTACCGCTCACCGGAGGTGCCCTGGCCGGCGGAGTGACCGGTACGTAGACGCGAAACGCCCGGCCGGGGACGCCCTGGCCGGGCGCACCCGGCGGGGTTCCGGCCGGCGGCCGGTCAGCAGAGGGCGTAGATGCAGTAGTGCTCGCTGCTCTCGGCGAAGCAGTACGTCGCGCCGCTCTCGGTGATCTCGATGTCGTTGCAGCCCGGGTCGGCGCGGAAGACCGGGGACTCGCCGCCCTGGCAGGGTCGGCCCTTTCCGGCGGACCGGCCGGCGTTCGGCCGGGGCCGCACGACGAAGGGCGGCGGGGACGAGGGGGCGGCGGAGGAGTGGAGGGCGGCGGTGTCGGAGGCGCGGACGCGGCGGAAGGACTCGACGACGACGGACGCGTCCGCGTCCACCGCGAAGTCGTAGATCTCGTCACCGGCCGTGTTGTGACGGCCGGTTGCGGTCCGGGAGGAGACGGCGGACTCGTTCACCCAGAGGATCGGGCAGTCGTCGCAGGGGCACGGATCCGTCACGCAGACGCACGACTGGATGGGGACCTGGCCGATCTGGCGCAGCGGGTGGGTGTCGGAGACGTCGAGCGGCACGCCGGTCACGGTCGTCGTGGTCGCGTGGGTGAAGGCTTTCGTGCGGGCGCTTTCGTAGGTGGCCATGGTGACTCCTGGTGAATTCGGCAGGGGCGGCGCCACGGAAGACCGGTCGCCCGGGTTGCCTCGCTGCCGAATCGATGGGGGATTCCCCTGGGATGTGGCCTTGTCAGGTCACCATTTCACGGTAGCGCGGGGCTGTGCCGCCTGCCTCTCCGGACCGGTGTGAGCCCCGGCGGAGGACCGTACTCCGGCGGGGCTCACATCGCTTCGGGGGAGGGGAGGTCAGGCGAACCGCGCGATCGGGTTCACCAGGTCGCCCACCAGCTGGAGGGCCGCCGACGGGTCCGCCAGGTCCACCATCTGCTTGTTGTTGCGCAGTTGGAGGCGGTTGAGGGCGGAGAGGGCGAAGGTCTCCGCGAACATGTCGTACTGGGCGAAGCGGTCCGACAGTTCCGGACGGGACGTCTGGTAGTCGCGCACGCACTCCGCCACCGTGCGCCAGAAGGCGTCCTCCGCGAGGACTCCCTCCGCCGCCAGGGTCGCGCCCAGGAAGCGGAAGAAGCAGTCGAAGACGTCCGTGAAGACCGACAGGAGCTTCATGTCCTCCGGGACCTCGGCGCGGATGCGCTGCACCGTCGGCGGGACGACCGCCGCCGGGTCCATCACGCAGATCTCCTCCGCGATGTCCTTGAAGATCGCCCGGACGACCGCGCCCCGCCCGTCCAGGACGAGGATCACGTTCTCGCCGTGCGGCATGTAGACCAGGTCGTACGCGTAGAAGCAGTGCAGGATCGGGAGGAGGTACGCGTCCAGGTAGCGACGGAGCCACGCGGCGGGTTCGAGACCCGACTCCTTGACCAGCGCGCCCGCGAACGACGCGCCCGCGTGGTCCACGTGGAGCAGGGACGCCATCGTCGCAAGCCGCTCGCCCTCGGCGAGCGACGGCACCGGGGACTCGCGCCAGAGCGCGGCCAGCATCTTGCGGTAGGGGGAGTAGCGGTCGGTGGCGGCCTCGTACTCCAGGTGCCGGTAGCCGACCGCCGCCCGCTCGCGGATGATCGAGAACCGGGCCGACTTCAGCGTGGAGTCGGACTCGATCAGGGTGTGCAGCCAGTCGTTGATCGCCGGGGTGGCCTCCATGTAGGCAGCCGAAAGGCCCCTCATGAAGCCCATGTTGAGGACCGAGAGGGCCGTCTTCACGTAGTGCTTCGTCGGGTCCGTCGTGTTGAAGAACGTACGGATCGACTGCTGCGCCAGGTACGTGTCGTCGCCCTCGCCCAGGTACACCAGGCGCTGCTGCGCCACCTCGGCCGCGAAGGTGACGGACAGCTTGTTCCACCACTGCCAGGGGTGGGCCGGGACGAGGAGGTAGTCGGAGAGGTCCAGGCCCCGCCCGGCCAGGGTCGCGGCGAAGGCGTCCACCGTCGCGTCGCCGAGTTCGGCGCGGACGAAGGTCTCGTAGTCGATGTCCGCGCCCGCCGTGAACGTGGCCCGGTCGCGGTGGGCGGCCAGCCAGACCAGGTGGATCCCGCTCGCCGCCTCGGGGGCGTACGCGCGGTACTCGTCGACCCCGAAGCCCAGCCGGCCGTTGTTGGCGACGAAGCAGGGGTGGCCCTCGGTCATCCCGGTCTCGATCGCCTGGAAGCCGGCGCGGGCCAGCTCGGCGGAGGTCACGGGCGGCTTGGTCGCCTTGTACGCCGTACCGGCCAGGGTGGAGGAGATCTCCTCCAGGTAGACCGGGAGGACCTCGTCGCTCAGGCCGAGGGAGCCCCGCAGCTCGGTGATGAACTGGAGTGCGTCCAGCGGGAGTTGTTCGTCCCCCCGGTGACGGCTGATCGAGTCCGGATAGACCTGCCAGTGGTCGAGCGCGAAACGGTCGGCGGTGAAGCGGTACTCGGTGCCGCCGTCGTCGCTGAGGACCTGGTAGCGGCTCTCGCCCAGCTCCCGCGGGTCGATCAGCCGCTCGTGGGCGAACTCGGCGAGGCCCTTGCGGATCAGGGCGCGGTTGGCGGCGGCCCAGCGCTCGGGGGTGAGGTGTGCGACGGGGTTCATGCGGACGCTCCGACGGCGGTCTCGAACTGGGCGCGGGTGCAGAAGCTGAGGAGGGCCTTCTTCTCCGGCTTCCGTATCTCCCCGAAGGGGACGAAGCCGACGGCCTCGTTGAGCGCGTGGACGGCCTTGTTCCGGACGTCGGGCTCGACGACCACGCGGGCGGTCGCCGGGTCGGCGAACAGCTCCGTCATCACGGCCGTGATCACCCGCCGGGTGAAACCGTGTACGGGGGTGTCGCTCGGAGCCACCAGGAAGTGCATGCCCACGTCGCCGGGACGCGGCTCGTACAGCCCGACCAGCTCGACCTGCGCGGGGTCGTAGCGCTCCATCAGGAAGGCCGGCTCGCCGTCCACCAGGCCGATGAAGGCGTCGTGGTGCGGGTGCGCGGCGATCGCCGTGTACTCGCGCTCGACGTCCTGGAGCTTCGCGTCCTGCATCATCCAGAAGGCGGCCTTGGGGTGGGTGACCCAGGGGTGGATCAGCTCCGCGTCCGCGAGGGGGTCGAGGGGCCGGATGTCGATGCTCATGCTGCGAACTCCTGGAACGCGATGGTCTTCTCTACCGGGTAGTACTCGGAGCCCAGCATCTCCCCGATGATGTACGCGTTGCGGTACGGGCCCATGCCCAGGTCCGGCGAGGTGATCGAGTGCGTGTGCACGCCGGCGTTCTGGAGGAAGATCCCCCGGCCCGTGGTGTCGATCGCGTAGTTGCGGGCCACGTCGAAGCGGCCGCGCCCGTCGAAGCGGAGGCGGTCCTCGATCGGCTTCAGGAAGGCGGGGACCGTGTACTTGTAGCCGGTGGCGAGGATCAGGCCCTCGGTCTCGATCGTGAAGTCCTTCTCCTGTTCCTCCTGGCGGAAGCCCAGTGTGTACGAGCCCGTCGTGGCGTCGTGAGCGGCCGAGTGCAGGGCCGAGTTGGTGAGGAGGCGGGTGGGGACCGGGCCGCCCAGGTTCTTCTGGTAGAGCAGGTCGAAGATGGCGTCGATGAGCTCGCCGTCGATGCCCTTGAAGAGGCCCTTCTGCCGGGTCTCCAGGCGGTAGCGGGTCTCCTCGGGCAGGGCGTGGAAGTAGTCCACGTACTCCGGGGAGGTCATCTCCAGGGTGAGCTTGGTGTATTCGAGGGGGAAGAAGCGGGGGGAGCGGGTCACCCAGTTGAGCCGGTAGCCGTGGGTGTCGATCTCGCTCAGGAGGTCGTAGTAGATCTCGGCGGCGCTCTGGCCGCTGCCGACCAGGGTGATCGACTTCTTCTTCTGGAGCTCCTCCTTGTTCGGGAGGTAGCGCGAGTTGTGGATCAGGTCGCCGCCGAGGCCCTCGCAGGTCTCGGGGATGTGGGGCGGGGTGCCGGTGCCGAGGACGAGCCGGGCGGACCGGAACGTTTCTCCTGTCTCGGTGGTGACCACGTACAGCTCTGCGGTCTCGTCGTACGCGACCGACGCGACCGTCGTCGAGAAGCGGATCGAGGTGAGCTTCCCGGCGGCCCAGCGGCAGTAGTCGTCGTACTCGGTCCGCAGCGGGTAGAAGTTCTCGCGGATGTAGAAGGAGTAGAGGCGGCCCTTCTCCTTCAGGTAGTTGAGGAAGGAGTACGGCGAGGTCGGGTCCGCGAGGGTGACCAGGTCCGACATGAACGGGGTCTGGAGGTGGGCGCCTTCGAGGAACATCCCCGAGTGCCACTCGAAGTCCGGCTTCGACTCCAGGAAGACGCCGTTCAGTTCGGCGATCGGCTCGGTCAGGCAGGCGAGTCCGAGGTTGAACGGACCGAGCCCGATGCCGATGAAATCAAGAGGCTGCGTGGACAAGGTTCTCTCCCAGGTACTGCTCGGCGTGGCCGGCGATGAGGTCGAGGACTGCGGCGATGTCGGCCGGCGTCGTCTCGGGGTTGAGCAGGGTGAACTTGAGGTACTGGCGGCCGTCGACCTTGGTGCCGGCGACGACGGCCTCGCCGGAGGCGAACAGGGCCTTGCGGGCGTAGAGGTTGGCCAGGTCGACCTCCACGGGGGAGGTGGCGGCCTCCGGGACGTAGCGGTAGACGAGGGTGGAGAGCTGCGGCTCGACCACGACCTCGTAGCGCGGGTCGGCGGTGAGGAGCGCGAAGCCCTCCGCGGCCAGGTCGCAGACCTCGTCGAAGAGCTCCCCGACGCCGTCGGCGCCCATCACGCGCAGGGTCATCCAGAGCTTGAGCGCGTCGAAGCGGCGGGTGGTCTGGAGGGACTTGTCGACCTGGTTGGGGATCCGCTCGGCCAGCGTCCGGCGGGGGTTGAGGTAGTCCGCGTGGTACGTCGCGTGGCGCAGGGTGGCACCGTCGCGGACCAGGAGGGCGGAGGAACTCACCGGCTGGAAGAAGGACTTGTGGTAGTCGACGGTGACGGAGTCGGCCCGCTCGATGCCGTCCAGGAGGTGGCGGCGGGTCGTGGAGGCGAGCAGTCCGCAGCCGTAGGCCGCGTCGACGTGCATCCAGGCGCCGTACTCCCGGGCGAGGGCGGCGATCTCGGGCAGCGGGTCGATGGAGCCGAAGTCGGTGGTGCCGGCGGTGGCGACGATCGCCATCGGGACCAGGCCCTCGGCGCGACAGGCCTCCAGCTCGGCGGCGAGGACGACGGACTGCATCCGCTTGTTCCCGTCGACGGGTACGGAGACGACGGCGTCGCGGCCGAGTCCGAGCAGCCGGGCGGACTTCTGGACGCTGAAGTGGCTGCACTCGGAGGAGAAGATCCGCAGCTTCGACAGGTCGGTCACCCCGGTCTCCTCGCGGGCGAGGAGCAGGGCCTGGAGGTTGGACTGCGTGCCGCCGCTGGTGAACACGCCGTCGGCGAGCGGGCCGAGGCCGATGCGGCCGGCGGTCCAGTCGATCAGTTTCCGCTCGATGAGGGTGCCGCCGGCGCTCTGGTCCCAGGTGTCGAGCGAGGAGTTGACGGCCGAGAGGACGGCCTCGCCGAGGACGGCGGGGATGACCACCGGGCAGTTGAGGTGCCCGAGGTAGCGGGGGTGGTGGAAGTAGACGGCGTCGCGGAGGTAGACGCCCTCCAGCTCGTCGAGGGCGGCGGAGGAGTCACCGAGCGGCCTGTCGAGGTCGACGGCGTCGATCGCGGGGGCCAGTGCGGCGGGCGTGACGCCCGTGAACGGGCTGCGCGTCGCGGCGAGTTTTCTCGCCACCCGCTCGACTCCTTCGGTGACGGAACGTCGGTAGACGTCCGCCGTCGTGTCGTTGAGCAGGTGGGAGCGCATGTGGGGGCCCTTCCGGGAGCGGACTCGGTCGGCGTAAGTAAGGTTAGCCTAACCTAATTTCGACCACGGAAAAGCCCCCCGGCTCCGATGGGCCGAGGGGCTGCCGATGAACGGCTCGTTCGTCACGCCTCTCCCCGTGCCTCTTCCTGCGTCTCGTCCGGCACCTCGCGCAGGGCGTCCTCCGACAGGCCCTTGCGCCAGTAGCCGACGAACGTGACCCGGCGCCGGTCGAGCCCCCGTTCCCGTACGAAGTGGCGGCGCAGCGCCTTCACGGCCCCCGACTCGCCCGCGATCCAGACGTACGGGGCCGTCCCGGGCAGTTCGGCGCCGGACACCGCGTCCACGGCGGACGGCGCCCCCTCCTCCCGTACGAGCCAGGTGACCGTGGCGTCCGCCCGGGTCGTGAGCTCCATCCGGTCGCCGGAGTGCGGCACTTCGAGGAACACCCGGGCGCGGGTCTCCGCCGGCAGCCACTCCAGGATCGCGGAGGCGGCGGGGAGGGCCGTCTCGTCGGCCCAGATCAGTACGGAGTCGGCGTCCTCGGGCAGCTGGAAGCGGACGCCCGTGTTCGCGGCGACCGCCGGACCCAGGACCACCACCCGGTCGCCGGGCTCGGCGCGGCCGGCCCAGCGGCAGGCGGGGCCGCCGTCCCCGTGGAGGGCGAAGTCGATGTCGATCTCGTGCGCGGGCTCGGTGCGCTGCTCGCGGACGGTGTACGAGCGCATCACGGCCCGCTCCTCGTGGGGCATCGCGCGCCAGGCGCCGAGGATCGCGTACATGTCCGGGTCGTCCAGGGGCGGCAGGAGCGGCGCCTCCTGGCCGGGGTGCGGCAGGAAGAGGGAGAGCGACTGGTCGCGGCCCCCGGAGGCGAAGCCCTTCAGGTCGTCCCCGGTGAAGGTGATCCGGACCAGGGACGGGGCGAGTCGCCGGGTCCGGTCGACCTGGAGGGAGAAGAACTGGAAGGGGGCGGTCTCGGCGTTCGTCATCGGGTCGGGGCACCTTCTCGGTCGGCTCGGGTCGGCCCGGGCAGGTCGAAGATAGGTTAGCCTAACCTCATTTTGATCAACAGGGGGGCTCCGCTGCTAAGGTCTGGCTGATTCTGGAGAGGGGGGCTCCTTCGTTTCGGCGACGGCGTGACGCCTCTCCGCGTGCGTTGCCAGATTGCGAAGGAGATCCATGGCTGACGCGATGGTCGAGAGGGCCCAGCGCTTCATCAACTCGACCTACAACAACGGGGCGATGCTGGGCATATCCAAGCTGGACGAGGACGGCAAGACCGGCTGGACGGTCATGTACGCCCTCACTCGGGCCCTCCAGTACGAGATGGGCCTCACCAGCCTGTCGAACGCCTTCGGGCCCACCACGCTGTCCACGCTGCAGTCGAAGTACCCGAGCCTCAACGCCTCCACGATGCCGTCGGCGAACTTCTGCCGCATCATCCAGTCCGCCCTGTACTGCAAGGGCTACGACGGCGGCGAGATCGACGGCATCTACAACAGCCGGGTCCAGAGCGCCGTGGCGCAGCTCAAGCTCCACATGGGCGTGGACAGCGCCTACCCGGGCACGTCCCTGGAGCCGAAGGTCGTCAAGGCCCTGCTCACCATGGACGCCTACGTCAGCCTCAGCGGCGGCAACGAGCAGATCCGCACCGTCCAGCGGTGGCTGAACGCGCGCTATGTGAACCGCCGGGACTTCTACATCATCCCCGCCGACGGCTACCACTCCCGCGACGTCGCGAAGTCCATGCTGTTCGCCATCCAGTACGAGCTGGGCATGGCCGACGGCGTCGCCAACGGCAACTTCGGCCCCGGCACCCAGTCCGGCCTGAAGTCCCACACCGTCGGCCAGGGCAACAGCAGCACCTGGGCGTACCTGTTCACGGCCGCGATGGTCCTCAACAAGCGCAACGTCCTCTTCGGCGAGTTCACCGGCGGGGTCCAGAGCGAGGTCGAGACCTTCCAGGCCTTCTCCCTGCTTCCGGTGACCGGCGTCGGCGACTACGCCACCTGGTCCTCGCTGCTCGTCTCGTACGGCGACCAGACCCGCAAGGGCAGCGCCTGCGACTGCGTCACCAAGATCACGCCGGAGCGCGCCCAGACCCTCGTCAACGCGGGCTACACGTACGTCGGCCGGTACCTCTACAACCCCTTCCCGAACGGCAAGCTGCCCGAGAAGCAGATCCAGCCGGGCGAGCTGGAGACGATCAAGAACTACGGGCTGCGCTGCTTCCCGATCTACCAGACGTTCTCCGACTCGCTGAACTACTTCAAGTACGGCCAGGGCTGCGTCGACGGGACCAGCGCCGTCGAATGGGCGCGGGCGCACGGCTTCAAGCCGGGCTCGATCATCTACTTCGCCGTCGACTACGACGCCATGGACGGCGAGGTCACCTCCAACATCCTCCCGCACTTCCGCGGCGTCTCCCGGACCGTCACCGAGAACTCGGGCTACCGGGTCGGCGTCTACGGCCCGCGCAACATCTGCCAGCGCGTCACCGACGCCGGGTACGCCGAGACCGCCTTCGTCTCCGACATGTCGGCCGGCTTCTCCGGAAACCTGGGCTACCCGCTGCCGACGAAGTGGGCCTTCGACCAGATCTCCACGATCACGGTCGGCTCCGGCACCGGCGCGATCAACATCGACAACGACATGGCCTCCGGCCGCGACCAGGGCCAGGCGGACTTCGACCCGCCCGCCGGGATCGTCTCCGGCCTGGACAGGGACCTCAACCAGGCCGCGTACAAGGCGCCCCTGCTCGCCGACATCCAGTCGTACCTCACCTCCATCGGCGTCCCCGAGACCGGCGGCGAGGGCTGGACCCTGGACGGCGACTGGGTCACGTACGGGGCCGTCACCACCACCGAGGCCTTCAACCACGTCATCGACGCCGACTACCTGTTCACCAACCTCGCCAGGACGCTCAAGATCCGCAAGGCGCTCATCCAGGCCCCGGTCCTGTGGGAGCTGCGCAAGCTGAACGCCCTCGACGCGGTCGCCGACGAGGCCGTCAAGGCCGGCCTCAAGGACGACTGCAGCACCGGCTGGGGCCAGATCTTCGCCTGGGTCACCATCCAGGCCCGGAACTACTGCATCCAGCAGGGCCTCCTCAACGCCACCCCGCTGACCAGCGCCGACACCAAGGCCGTCTGGGACCAGCTGCAGGACCCCGAGTACAACATCCGCTCGGTCGCGTACCTGACGATGTACAACGCCCACCAGCTCGGCATCCCCTCGCCGTCGCTGACCACCAGCCTCGCCGACACCCAGGCCCTGCTCGCCCGGTACAACGGCACCGGCGACAAGGCGGCGCAGTACGGACGCGAGCTCGTCGGCCTGTACCAGGTCCTGGAGAACTACAACGCCCTCAGCCGCGTCTAGCGGCCCCCACCGATCGCGAAGAATGGGTGCATGAGGAAGCTTTTCGTGCCGGCCGTGGTGAACCTGCTGCTCGGCGTGCCCGGAATCGTTCCGTACTTCCTGGTCTGGTACGTCCTGGCCAACGGGCCGCTCGCCGCCCTCGGGTGGACGACGCAGGACCCGAACGAGAACGACGGCATGCTGCTGTGGCTGGTCATCGTCGTACCGGTCCTCGGGATCTACGGCCTCGTCTGGGGCCTGGTGAACCGGCGCCTCGCGCGCCGGACACCCGCCCCGGGGTCCGTGTTCTGGACGGTGTGCGCGGTGGCTTCCCTGGCGCCCTTCCTGGCGATCGGGCTGTTCTGACGAAGACTTGAGAGGAGAACGAAGCACATGCAGCAGAAGATGACGCGCCGTACGGTCGTGCGGACCGCCGCCGTCGTGGGCGCGGCCGCCGCCCTCAGCCCGGTCCTGTCCGCCACGGCCGTCGCCGCGCCGAGCGCGGGGGCCGCCGACGGCACCGTCCCGGGGGCCCACAAGCCCAGGCGCCCGGCGACGTCCGCGAACGGCTGGACCATCCAGACGAACGTCGACCGCGACTCCCAGGTGTGGACGCGCTCGGTGGCCGGCGCCGGACTGACCGTGCCGGTGTGGATCGGCGACGTCGAGACCGTCCTGCTCCACGTGGTGCGCCGCTTCCACTACGAGGTGGAGGAGCTCCACACCGGAGACCTCGCCGGCTGGCGCCCCGCCAAGGAGGTGCGCCGCCGCCACCCCGAGTCGAACCTCGCGTCCGGCACGGCCGTGCGGATCCGCCCGGGCATCGGGGCGACGCACGGAACGCTGTTCCCGCTCCAGACCGACACCGTCCGCGCCATCCTCGCGGACTGCGACGGCGTGGTCCGCTGGGGCGGCGACGACGAGCCGGTGGACGAGTCCCTCTTCTACATCGCCGTCGGCCCGCTCGACCCGCGCCTCGCCGCGCTCGCGGCCCGCATCCGCGAGTGGAACGCCACGCCGGGCGAGGGCGCCGGAGTGACGGCCGGCTAGTCCGGCACGCGGAAGGGGCGTGCGGCTTCAAGCCGCACGCCCCTTCTTCTTCACGCGTCCCGTCAGGCCGGCAGGCCCAGCTCCCGGGCGATCAGCATCCGCTGGACCTCGCTGGTGCCCTCGCCGATCTCCAGGATCTTCGAGTCGCGCCACATGCGGGCCACCGGGTACTCGTTCATGAAGCCGTAGCCGCCGTGGATCTGGGTCGCCTCGCGGGCGTTGTCGACGGCCACCGTGGAGGAGTACAGCTTCGCGATCGCCGCCTCCTTCTTGAAGGACTCGCCGAGGACGAGGCGGGAGGCCGCGTCGCGCCAGCCGATGCGGGCCATGTGGGCCTTCATCTCCATGTCGGCGATCTTGAACTGGACGGCCTGGTAGGTGCTGATCGGCGAGCCGAAGGCGTGACGTTCCTTCGCGTACTTGACCGACTCGTCCACACAGCCCTGCGCGAGACCCGTGGCGAGCGCGGCGATGGCGACCCGGCCCTCGTCCAGGATCCGCAGGAACTGGGCGTAACCGCGGCCCTCCTCGCCGAGCAGGTTCTCCACCGGGACGCGGACGTCGTCGAAGGAGAGCTCGCGGGTGTCCGAGGCGTTCCAGCCGACCTTCGAGTACGGGGCGGCGACCGTGAAGCCCGGGGTGCCGGACGGGACGATGATCGAGGAGATCAGCGGACGGCCGTCGGGCTTGCGGCCGGTGACCGCCGTGACCGTCACCAGACCCGTGATGTCCGTACCGGAGTTGGTGATGAAGCACTTCGAACCGTTGATGACCCAGTGGTCGCCGTCCCGGACGGCGGTGGTGCGGGTGCCGCCGGCGTCGCTGCCCGCACCCGGCTCGGTCAGGCCGAACGCGCCGAGCATCTCGCCGGAGCACAGCTTCGGCAGCCACGCCCGCTTCTGCTCCTCCGTACCGAAGCGGTAGACCGGCATCGCGCCGAGCGAGACGCCCGCCTCCAGGGTGATGGCCACGGAGGAGTCGACCCGGGCCAGCTCCTCCAGGGCGATCCCGAGCGCCAGGTAGTCGCCGCCCATGCCGCCGTACTCCTCGGGGAACGGCAGGCCGAACAGGCCCATGCGGCCCATCTCGGCGACGATCTCGTACGGGAACTCGTGCCGCTCGTAGTAGTCGCCGATCTTCGGCGCGACGACGTCGTGCGCGAACTCCTCGACGGTGCGGCGGAGTTCCTCGTGCTCTTCGGAGAGCCGGTGGTCGAGGGACATGTCTTTCGTCACTCCTTGTGGGAGAGGGCGCGGACGGTACGGGAAGGGCTGGGCCGGCCCAGCTGTTCGGCCATCCACACGCTCGTGGCGGTGAGGGCGGCCAGATCGACCCCGGTCTCGATGCCGAGACCGTCGAGCATCCACACGAGGTCCTCGGTGGCGAGATTGCCGGTCGCGCTCTTCGCGTACGGGCAGCCGCCGAGGCCGCCGGCGGAGGCGTCGACCGTGGTCACCCCGTGGCGCAGGGCGGCCAGGGTGTTGGACAGGGCCTGCCCGTACGTGTCGTGGAAGTGCACGGCGATACGGGAGGTGGGGACACCGGCGCCGTTGAGCTCGGTGAGGAGCCTCTGCACATGACCGGGGGTCGCGACCCCGATCGTGTCCCCGAGGCTCAGCTCGTCGCAGCCCATGTCGGCGAGGGCCTTGGTGACCTTGACGACCTGCTCGACCGGGACGGCGCCCTCCCAGGGGTCGCCGAAGCACATCGACAGATAGCCGCGGACCTTCAGCCCGGCCTCCACGGCCCGGGTGACGGTCGGCTCGAACATCGCGAGCGCCTCGTCGACGGTCCGGTTCAGATTGGCCTTCGCGAAGGACTCGGTCGCCGAGGCGAACACGGCGACCTCGCGGGCGCCGAGCGCGAGGGCCCGGTCGAGCCCCCGCTCGTTCGGCACGAGCACCGGAAGCCGCACGGGCAGGTCCTTGACCTGCGGGAACAGCTCCTCGGCATCGGCGAGCTGCGGCACCCACTTCGGGTGCACGAAGCTCGTCGCCTCGATGGTCGTCAGACCCGCGGCGGCGAGCCGCCGCACGAACTCGGCCTTCACCTCCGTCGGGACGGCCGTCTTCTCGTTCTGCAGCCCGTCCCGGGCGCCGACCTCGTGGATCCGGACCCGCGCGGGGAGCGCGGGATCGGGCACGGTCATCGGCAGTCCGCCGCTCATGCGTCCTCCTCCTCACGGGGCGTCACCACGGCCAGGATCTGGTCCATGGCGACGGTGGTGCCGGGCGTGACGTCCAGCTCGGTGACGGTGCCGGCGTGCGGGGCGGAGATGACGTGCTCCATCTTCATCGCCTCGACCACCAGCAGACTCTGCCCGGCCTCCACCTCGTCCCCGACGGACACCTTCACGACGGTCACGGTCCCCGGCATGGGCGCGGCCAGCGTGTCGGCACCCCCGTGCCGGGCGCCGGAGAGCGCGGCCTCGACGGGGTCGTGGTCCATGACGTGCCAGGAGTCCCCGTCCCGGCCGAGCCAGTGGCCGGCGCGGCGGAAGGTGTGGGTGACGCCGTCCACGGTGACGGTCACCCCGGCGGCCGTGACCCGGGCGGCACCCGGCGCCTCGACCGCCACCGGCTCCAGTCCCGGTACGCGTACGGGGAAGGAGAGCGGGGCCGGTGCGCCGCCCAGGCGCCAGCCGCTCGGCACCGAGAAGGGGTCCGTCCAGCCGTCCCGGGGCGCCGGGGCCAGCCCGGCGCGCCGCACGGCCGCCGCCGCCGCGTACACCTCCTCCGGGACGTCCCCGGACACCAGGCTCTCCGCGTCCCGCTCCACCAGGCCCGTGTCCAGGTCGCCCGCGACGACGTCCGGGTGGGCGAGGAGGCGGCGCAGGAAGCCCGCGTTGGTGGGGACGCCCAGGGTGACCAGCTCGGCGAGGGCCGCGCGCAGCTTCCGCAGGGCCGTCGGCCGGTCGGCCGCGTGGACGATGACCTTCGACAGCATCGGGTCGTAGAGGGACGAGACCTCCGTGCCCTCCGAGAGGCCCGAGTCCGTGCGGACGCCGTTCCCCTGCGGCTCGTGCAGGGCGAGGACCGTACCGCCCGAGGGCAGGAAGCCGCGCGAGGGGTCCTCGGCGCAGATGCGGGCCTCGATCGCCCAGCCGTCGAGGCGGACGTCCTCCTGCGCGAAGGGCAGCGGCTCGCCCGCCGCCACCCGCAGCTGCCACTCCACCAGGTCGACGCCCGTGATGAGCTCGGTCACCGGGTGCTCGACCTGGAGACGCGTGTTCATCTCCATGAAGTAGTACGAGGAGGGGTCGCCGCCCGGCACGATGAACTCGACCGTGCCCGCGCCCACATAGCCGCAGGAACGCGCCGCCTCGACCGCCGCCGCGCCCATCGAGGCCCGGATCTCCGGGGTGAGCAGGACGCTCGGCGCCTCCTCGATGATCTTCTGGTGGCGGCGCTGGAGGGAGCACTCGCGCTCGCCCAGGTGGATCACGTTCCCGTGGGCGTCCGCCAGGACCTGGATCTCGATGTGCCGGGGCCGGTCGATCCACCGCTCCACGAGCAGCGTGTCGTCGCCGAAGGACGCCCGCGCCTCCCGGCGGGCCGCCGCGATCTCCTCGTCCAGGACCGCCAGGTCCCGCACCAGGCGCATGCCCTTGCCGCCGCCGCCCGCACTGGGCTTCAGCAGGACGGGCGCGCCCAGCTCATGGGCCGCGGCGGCGATCTCCGGGTCGGCCGCGCCGGGCACGACCGGCACGCCCGCGGCCTTCACGGTGTCCTTCGCCCGGATCTTGTCGCCCATGAGGGAGATCGCGGTGGCGGACGGCCCGATGAAGACGAGACCCGCGTCGGCGCAGGCCTGCGCGAACCCGGCGTTCTCCGCGAGGAAGCCGTAGCCGGGGTGGACGGCCTGCGCCCCGGTCCGCCGGGCCGCGTCGAGCAGGGCCGGGACGGACAGGTACGACTCGGCGGCCGGCGGCGGACCGATCCGTACCGCCGTGTCCGCCTCCCGTACGTGCCGGGCGTCGGCGTCCGCGTCGCTGTAGACGGCCACCGAGCGCACGCCCATCTCCCGCAGGGTGCGGATGACGCGGACGGCGATCTCGCCCCGGTTGGCCACAAGGACGGTGTCGAACATGATCCGAGAACCCCTCACATCCGGAAGACGCCGAACTGGGGGTCACCCAGGGGCGCGTTGGCACAGGCGGTCAGGGCGAGGCCGAGGACCTGCCGGGTCTCCAGCGGGTCGATGACCCCGTCGTCCCACAGCCGGGCGGTCGCGTAGTAGGCGCTGCCCTGCGTCTCGTACTGCTCGCGGATCGGGGCCTTGAAGGCCTCTTCCTCCTCGGCGCTCCACCCGTCGCCGAGCTGGTCGCGCTTGACGGTCGCGAGGACGGAGGCGGCCTGCTCGCCGCCCATGACCGAGATCTTGGCGTTGGGCCACATCCACAGGAAGCGGGGGGAGTAGGCCCGGCCGCACATCGAGTAGTTGCCCGCGCCGTACGAACCGCCGACGACGACGGTCAGCTTCGGGACGCGGGTGGTCGCCACGGCCGTGACCATCTTGGCGCCGTGCTTGGCGATGCCGCCGTGCTCGTACGCCTTGCCGACCATGAAGCCGGTGATGTTCTGGAGGAAGACGAGCGGGATCCCGCGCTGGTCGCACAGCTCGATGAAGTGCGCGCCCTTCTGGGCGGACTCGGCGAACAGGATGCCGTTGTTGGCGACGATGCCGACCGGGTGGCCGTGGATCCGGGCGAAGCCGGTGACGAGCGTCTGCCCGTACTCGGACTTGAACTCCTGGAAGCGGGAGCCGTCCACGACCCGGGCGATGACCTCGCGCACGTCGTAGGGGGTGCGGGAGTCGACGGGCACGGCCCCGTACAGCCCGTACGGGTCGACCTTCGGCTCCTCGGCCGGCTCGACCGACCAGGGCAGCGGGCCGCGCTCCGGGAGCGTGGCGACGATGTTCCGGACGATCCGCAGCGCGTGTGCGTCGTCCTCGGCGAGGTGGTCGGTGACGCCGGAGATCCGGGAGTGGACCTCGCCGCCGCCGAGCTCCTCGGCCGTCACGACCTCGCCGGTCGCCGCCTTCACCAGCGGCGGACCGCCCAGGAAGATCGTGCCCTGGTTCCGTACGATCACGGCCTCGTCGCTCATCGCGGGCACGTACGCGCCGCCGGCCGTGCAGGAGCCCATGACGGCCGCGATCTGCGGGATGCCCGCGCCGGACATCCGGGCCTGGTTGTAGAAGATCCGGCCGAAGTGCTCCCGGTCCGGGAAGACCTCGTCCTGCATCGGCAGGAAGGCGCCGCCCGAGTCGACCAGGTAGAGGCAGGGGAGACGATTCTCCAGCGCCACCTCCTGCGCCCGCAGGTGCTTCTTCACCGTCATCGGGTAGTACGTGCCGCCCTTGACGGTCGCGTCGTTCGCGACGATCACGCACTCGCGGCCGCTCACCCGCCCGATGCCCGCGATGACACCGGCCGCCGGGGCCTGGTCGCCGTACATCCCGTTCGCCGCCAGCGGTGCCAGCTCCAGGAACGGCGAGCCCGGGTCGAGCAGCGTGTCCACCCGGTCCCGCGGCAACAGCTTGCCGCGCGCGGTGTGCCGGGCCCTGGACTTCTCACCGCCGCCCAGGGCGGCCGCCGCGAGCTTGGCGCGCAGGGTCGCGGCCAGCTCGTGATGCGCCGCCTCGTTGGCCTGCCAGGCCGGCGAGGCGGGATCCGCCGCACTCGACAGCACAGGTGCCTGCTGCATCGACCGATCTCCCTTGTCCGGTTAATGAGCGTTAACGTATGGCGCCAAGGTTAACGACCGCTAACCGGGTTGTCTATCGTCCAAGTCCGCCGAGTCTCAGGGGTGTGGCTCGCTTGGTGGCGAAACGTTACGGCCGCCTGCGTGCAGGGTGTCGTTCTCGCCATGCGTCGAGCTGATCGATCGGCCAGAGCGGGGTTCGTCCCACGTGGAGGGGGGTGGGGAAATCGCCGTGCTGGCCGTTGAGGTTGTAAACGGTCTTGATGCTGATGCCGAGGTGGTCGGCGGCCTGCTGCGCGGTGAGATATCCGGGGATCGTTGCTGTCATGGGTGAAACGTACCGGATTTGCAGGTGTTGACTTCCCGTAATATCTTGCGGGAAGTCAACACCCGGAGGGGGGTGATGGACGTGCGGGCCGCTCGCAGGTGTCGGGGGAAGGGCAAGGCCCCGAAGTGGACGAAGCCCGACGACGGGGTCGTGTCGGTGATGGTGTTGCCGCTGGCCGTCACCGACCCCGCCGACCTCGCCCGGCTGAGCAGCTTGTACGGGGCGATGTGGTCGATCAAGCATGCCGTTCAGCGTGATGCCCGAGCCAAGGTGGACGCTTACTGGGCCGCGACGCATGAGCGGCACAGGCAAGGGGCGAAGACTGTAAGGCAGCGTCTGGGGCTATCTCGTAACGGTCTGGAACGCTGTGCTTACGCCCATCTGGAAGCCTCCGGGCACCTCAAGCATCACTCCTCCAAGGCCCTGGCCATGCATATCGCTGACGAGGTATGGAACGGCGTCTCCCGGCATCTGTTTCCCGACTCGGCAGGCCGCCGGTCCGGCCGCCCGAAGCCCGGCCGCTACCACGACTTCACCCGCGTCCCCGGACGCGCCCGCTCGCACACCACCAGCAACAAATGGGAGACCTTCCGGCTGGTCGGCACCCTGGCCGGCCACGTCCTGGCCTACACCGACGGCGGTCCTTCCCTGGGGCAGCCCCGTCGGATGCCGAAGCCCACAGCGCCGGAAGGGCGTGTGCGGACGGGGAAGGTGGCGGCCTCGGGTGTGGCGGGGATGCGCAAGGCGACCTGGTGGGACCACACCGGTCCTCTGGCCGTGATGTTCGCCGGTGGTTCCGACAGCAAGCGCGGCGAACTCGTTCTTCCCGTCCGCATCCCCCAGCGGCCTGGTCAGAGGGCACGGGTGCGGCACTTCCTCGACGATCCAGGCCGGTGGCACAAGGTGGACCTCGTGCGCCGCCGGAAGGCGTCCGCGCCGGGCGGCTGGGTGTACGAGGCGCATCTCATGGTCCTCGGCCCCGGATACTCCTCTCCAGCCGTACAGGAGATGCGCCACGAGGCCGCCCGGCTCGACCGCATCGGTGGGGTGGACGGCAACGTCTCCAACCTGTCGGTCGTCTCCTTCCCCGCCCGGCTCGACGGCGGCACACCCGTCTCCACCGAGGTCACGCTCACCGACACCGAGCGCGCCCGGCTGGAGAAGGAGGCGAAGAAGCGACGGGGCCGCGCCAGGGCGCTTGACCGCTCCCGCAGGGCGACGAATCGGCAGCAGTACGGGTTGTCGAGGAAGCAGGCCGCCCGCGCCGAGCGTCGCGCCGCCAAGGGCCTGGAGCCCAAGACGGTGACGGCGCCGGGCGGTGCCCGCGCGGCCCGCTCGGACGGCGTTCCGAAGCAGGCGTACCGGCGAGACCGGCTCTCCGCCCGCTACTGGGAGCAGCGCGTCCGGCAGGCCGAAGCCGCCGCCTCGGCCGCAGAGCGGCGCCGCCAGCGCGCCCGCCTGGTGGCGCGGGAGATCATCGCCGCCCACGGCCCCGTGCTCGTGGTCGAGGACTGTGACATCCGCACCTGGTACCGGCTGTGGGGCAGACGACTCTCCCAGACCACACCCGGCATGCTCATCGCCGCCCTGGACGTCGAGTGCAAGGCCGCCGGAGGCCGGCTCGCACGGGCCTCCACCTGGTCCACGGCCCTGTCACAGCACTGCCTCTGCGGGGAGCGCGTGAACAAGTCGCTGCGGGACCGTGAGCACAAGTGCCCCGCCTGCGGCCTCACCGGCAAGCGCGACCTCGTATCCGCCGCCCTGGCCGCCTTCGTCCGCTTCCGCGACGTGGACGACCCGAAGACCGCGTACCTGGACACCACCATGTCCCGGCACGCCCAAATCGCCTATGCCCAAGCGCTGGAAGAGGCGCTGCGGGAGTCAACCACACCGAGCCCGAACACCCCTCGGGGTCCGGGACGCGTGGCAGTCCCACGGCAACGCCGTGCGACCTCTGCTCCCCGAACCGCCGGACAGCGGAACCGAGCAGCCCCGGATGAGCCGCGCCCCGTGCGCGACCACGCCGGAACGCCCGGTCCCCGTCCCGGCAGCAGCCCGCACGCCGCCCTCCGGGCGGCCTGCAGGTCAAGTCTTAGAATTGAATTCATGGCCACGACCACCCCGACCGCCACCGGCAGGACCGACGCCCCGACGCGACGCGAGCAGATCCTCAAGGAGGCCGCCCGCCTCTTCGCCGAGCGCGGTTTCCACGGCGTCGGCGTGGACGAGATAGGAGCCGCCGTCGGCATCAGCGGCCCCGGCCTCTACCGCCACTTCCCGGGGAAGGACGCGATGCTCGCCGAGCTCCTGGTGGGCATCAGCGAGCGGCTGCTGTCCGGCGGGCAGCTGCGGGTGGCCGAGGCCGACGGGGACGCGCGCGCCCTGCTCGGCTCCCTCATCGACGGGCACATCGACTTCGCCCTCGACGACCGGCCGCTGATCACCCTCCACGACCGGGAACTCGACCGGCTCAAGGACGAGGACCGCAAGCGGGTCCGGCAGCTCCAGCGGCAGTACGTCGAACTGTGGGTCGCGGTCGTCCGCGAGCTGCACCCCGACGCGGGCGAGTCGGAGTCCCGTACGGCCGTCCACGCCGTCTTCGGCCTGCTCAACTCGACCCCGCACCTCGCCGCGCTCGGCCGCGGACCCATGGAGGACCTGCTGCGGCGGCTTGCGCACGGGGCGTTCGGGGCGCTGGGCGCGTAACGACGGGGGTCCAGGGGCCGGAACGGGTTGCCCGTAGCGTCCGGGGCTCGGACAGAATGAGTCCCATGCCGATACTCAGCCGCGCCGCCCTCGTCGAGCACCTCGTCCGCACCCGGATCGCGGGAGACGTCGCCACCCCGCGCGACAACAACCTCTCCCACTACCGCAAGCTCGCCAACGGCGACCGGCACTACTGGCTCGGCCTCGAACTCGGCGACCGCTGGACCGACGAGCAGGACGTGCTCGCCGTCATGGCCGAGCGGTGCGGCGTCGTCGACGACCCCGCCCACCGGGTCGGCCAGGACACCATCGACCCCGAGCTCACCGTCGACGGCCTCGACCGCATGGCCGCCCGCCTCCGCAAGGCCGCCGCCGGCCGCGAGCGGGTCCTCTTCGCGACCGGCCACCCCGGCTCCCTCATCGACGTCCACAGCCGGGTCGCCGCCGCCCTGCGCGCCCAGGGCTGCGACATCGTCCGCATCCCCGGCGGCCTCGTCGCCGACGAGGGGTACGTCGTGCAGTTCGCCGACGTCGCCGTCTTCGAACGCGGCGCGAGCCTGTGGCACACCCACTCCCCGGAACCGATGAACGCCGTCCTCGACGCCCTCGGCGAGGACGGCCGCCCCGACCTCGTCATCGCCGACCACGGCTGGGCCGGCCGCGCCGGCCAGCGGGGCGTCGACTCCGTCGGCTACGCCGACTGCAACGACCCCGCCCTCTTCCTCGGCGAGGCGGAAGGCACGATGCAGGTCACGATCCCCCTCGACGACCACGTCCTGGACCCCCGCTTCTACGAGCCCCTGACGGCGTACACGCTGGCGGCGGCGGGACTGACGGCCTGATTCAGGCCGGCTCCGGACCGGAGGACCGCCGGGCCCGGCGCTGTGCCACGCCCGGTGTCGGGTCCAGGTACACGCGGCGGATCGCCGGGTAGCGCTCGCGGAGTTGGGATTCGGCGTCCTCGCAGGCCCATTCCACCTGCTCGGCCGACGACACGTCCCGGAAGTCGATCTTCGCCGCGACCAGGACCTCCCCAGGCCCCTGGATCAGGGTGATCAGGTCGAGGACGTCGATGATGTGCGGGACGGACAGGAGCTCCTCGCGGATGCCGTCCCGCATGGGGCGGGGGGCCGGGCGGCCGATGAGGAGTTCGGCGTTGGAGCGGCCGAGGACCCAGGCGACGTAGACGAGGAGGAGGCCGATGAGGATGGAGGCGATGCCGTCCCAGACGTCGGAGCCGGTGATCTGGACGCCGAGCAGACCGCCCGCCGCGAGCATGAGGCCGGCGAGGGCGGCGGAGTCCTCCATCACGACCGCCTTGACCGTGGTGTCGGCGGTCAGCCGCAGGTACCGCGCGAAGGGGGCCTTCATGCGTTCGGCCTCGGCCTTGACCTGCCTGATGCCGGTGCGGAGCGAGAAGCCCTCCAGGAGGAAGGCGATGCCGAGGACGATGTAGGAGATCGTCGGGTCGCCGAGTTCCTCGCCGTGGGTGAGGGTGTGGACGCCGTCGTAGATCGAGAAGACCGCGCCGCCGACGAAGGTGGCGACGGCGGCCAGCATGGCCCAGACGTAGCGTTCGCCCGCGTAGCCGACGGGATGGTCCTCGTCGGCGGGCTTCTCGCTCCGTTTGAGGGCGGTGAGCAGCATGACCTCGGTGACGGTGTCGGCGACCGAGTGGGCGGCCTCCGAGAGCATGGCGCTGGAGCCGCTGATGATGCCCGCGACGGCCTTGGCGACGGCGATCCCGAGGTTCGCCGCCGCCGCCACGATCACTGTGAAGGTGCTTTCGCCGTTCTCCGCCATGCGTCGGACGTTATGTCCGATTATCCGCGCGGGACGCGAACGACACCCTCCTGGATGACGGAGATCGCGAGCCGCCCGTCCTGCGTGTAGATCCGGGCCTGCCCGAGGCCGCGCCCGCCGGAGGAGGACGGCGACTCCTGGTCGTAGAGGAGCCACTCGTCGGCGCGGAAGGGCCGGTGGAACCACATGGCGTGGTCGAGCGAGGCGCCGACCACGTCCCCGACGGTCCAGCCGCCCCGCCCGTGGGCGAGCAGCACCGAGTCGAGCAGGGTCATGTCCGAGACGTACGTGGCGAGCACGATGTGCAGCAGGGGGTCGTCGGCGAGCTTGCCGTTGGTGCGGAACCACACCTGCGAGCGTGGTTCGCGCGGCTCCCCGACCGAGCCCCACGGCGGCGTCCCGGCGTAGCGGAGATCGACGGCCGCCCGGGCCCCGATCAGCCGGTCCGCGACCTCGCGGGGGAGGTGCTGGGGCAGCATGTCGGCATGCATGACCAGCGACTCCGGGTCCGGCGCGGGCGGCATGTCGACCTGGTGGTCGAGTCCTTCCTCGTACGCCTGGAAGGAGGCCGAGAGGTGGAAGATCGGCCGTCCGTGCTGGACGGCGACCACCCGGCGGGTGGCGAAGGACCGCCCGTCGCGGATCCGGTCGACCTCGTAGACGATCGGCGCGCCCGGGTCGCCCGGCACCAGGAAGTACGCGTGCAGGGAGTGGGCGAGACGGTCGGCGGCGACGGTCCGGCCCGCCGCCACCATCGCCTGGGCGGCCACCTGGCCGCCGAAGACGCGGGGGACGATCGTGGCGCGGGACCGTCCCCGGAAGATGTCCTGCTCGATCCGCTCCAGGTCGAGGAGATCGAGCAGGTCATCCAGTGCCGTGGGTGCGTCGGGCACTTACAGGCCCATCGACTTGGCGATGATCGACTTCATGATCTCGCTGGTGCCGCCGTAGATGCGGTTGACGCGGTTGTCGGCGTACAGGCGGGCGATCGGGTACTCGTTCATGTAGCCGTAGCCGCCGTGCAGCTGGAGGCAGCGGTCGATGACGCGGTGGGCGACCTCGGTGCAGAAGAGCTTGGCGGAGGCGGCCTCGGCCGGGGTCAGCTCGCCCGCGTCCAGGGCCTCCAGGGCGCGGTCGGCGACGGCCTCGGCGGCGTCGACCTCGGCCTGGCAGGCGGCCAGCTCGAACTTGGTGTTCTGGAAGTGCGCGACCGGCTTGCCGAAGACCGTGCGGTCCGTGACGTACTGCTGGGCGAAGCGGATGGCGGCCTTGGCCTGGGCGTAGGCGCCGAAGGCGATGCCCCAGCGCTCGGAGGCCAGGTTGTGGCCGAGGTAGTAGAAGCCCTTGCCCTCCTCGCCGAGCAGGTCCTCGACGGGGACCTTGACGTCGACGAAGGCCAGCTCGGCCGTGTCGGAGGTGCGCAGGCCGAGCTTGTCGAGCTTGCGGCCGATGGAGTAGCCCTCGGACTTGGTGTCGACGGCGAAGAGGGAGATGCCGAAGCGGCGGTCGTCCTCGGACGGGGCGGAGGTGCGGGCGCAGACGATCACGCGGTCGGCGTGGACGCCGCCGGTGATGAAGGTCTTGGCGCCGTTGAGGACGTAGTGGGTGCCGTCCTCGGAGAGCTTGGCGGTGGTCTTCATGCCCGCGACGTCGGAGCCGGTGCCCGGCTCGGTCATGGCGAGCGCCCACATCTCCTCGCCGGTGACGAACTTCGGCAGGAAGCGCTTCTTCTGCTCGTCGGTGGCGAGCATCTTGATGTACGGCAGGGCGAGCAGCACGTGGACGCCGGAGCCGCCGAACTGGACGCCGGCGCGCGAGGTCTCCTCGTACAGGACGGCCTCGAACTTGTGGGTGTCCAGGCCCGCGCCGCCGAACTCCTCGGGCACGTTGATGCCGAAGATGCCCAGCTCGCCGAGCTTGTCGTAGAACTCGCGCGGCGCCTGGCCCGCGGCGAACCACTCGTCGTAGACGGGGACGACCTCGGCCTCGATGAAGGCGCGGATGGTCTCCCGGAACGCCTCGTGGTCCTCGTTGAATACGGTACGGCGCACGAGTCGCCCTCCTTCGTGTCCGGTCCTTGTCCAGGCCCTGTCTAAGCGCTTGCTCAGTACAAGTTACCGGGGAGTCTCCGTGGCTGTCCAGATCTGTCGCATTCCCCACATCGCCGCGCCCGGCCCCGCGGGACGGGCACGGGGCCCCTCCGCCGCCGTGACCGCGCGAAGGATGGCGAGTTAGCGCTGTTGATCCCCCGGGGGTTCCCAGGAAAATGTCAGACCACGTTCGATCTCGCACACAACGGGGGTTGCCATGGAATTCGAGATCGTGAGCGCAGGGTTCGAGGACGGCACCGAACTGCTCGCCCTGCGCACGTGGCTCCGGGACGATCCCGAACTCCGGGACGTGCGCGTCAGCGTCGTCGAGGCCGAGCCCGTGCCCGGGACGATGGGCGGGATCATCGAGGCGCTGCACGTGACCCTCTCCGATGTCGCCGCCCTCACCGGCATCGCCACCTCCATCTCCACCTGGCTCTCCACCCGCCCCCGCAGCCGCACGCGCACCGTCCGCAGCGGTGAGCACACCGGCGAGCTGTCCGGCACGGCCGACGCCGCCGAGGTGCGGACCGCCATAGAGCTGGCCGGGGCCGTGGCCGGCGAGGCCGGGGAGGAGCGCCCGTGACCTCCTCGCTGCCCGCCGCGGAGCGCTCCTACGCGGTGCTCGTGGGAGCCGCCCGCTACGACCACCACCCCGCCCTGCCCTCGGTGGACTCCAATCTG
This sequence comes from Streptomyces sp. NPDC004284, assembly GCF_042874035.1. Classification (NCBI taxonomy): domain Bacteria; kingdom Bacillati; phylum Actinomycetota; class Actinomycetes; order Kitasatosporales; family Streptomycetaceae; genus Streptomyces; species Streptomyces sp. NPDC004284. Next base: position 228,715 of record NZ_JBIAMJ010000003.1, read on the forward strand.
AACACCCTGCACCGGATCGCCCTCGCCGAGGAACAGCTCGGACTGCCCCCGGACCACTGCCTGGTGGTACGAGATCCGGCCAATGCCGACGAGGTCATGGCCGCGCTGGAATTCGCGGCCGACCGTGCCACCGACACGCTCCTCTTCTACTACGCGGGCCACGGCTTCGCCGACGAGGACGGCCTCTACCTCGGCCTCACCGGGACCCGGCACCGCACCTCCTCCGCCCGCTACCACTCCGTGCACTACGACTGGGTGCGCCGGGCCATGCTCACCGGGGAGCGGAAGGCCGACCGGCGGATCGTGATCCTCGACTGCTGCTACAGCGGCAAGGCCACCAGCGAGCGGGGCGTCCCCGTCATGGGCTCCCATCTGACCGAGGTCGACGGCACGGTCGTGTGGGCGGCCACCAGCCCCAACCGGCCCCTCGCGCACGCCCCCGTCGACGCCTCGTACACCGCCTTCACCGGCGAGCTCGTCCGCGTCCTCGACGAGGGCATCGCCGGCGCCGCCGAGCTGCTCGACATGGACACCATCTTCCAGCGGGTGAGCAGCACCCTCGTCGGCAAGGGCTTCCCGCGGCCCGACCGCCACAACCACGCGCGCGGCGGCGAACTCGCCCTGGTCCGCAACCGGGCCGGCGCCGGCGCGGCCGGCCTCGTGCCGCCGCAGGCCACCGCCCCGACGCCGGGGCGCGGGCCCGTCCGCGTCCGCACCAGCGCCTCCTGGGAGCCCTTCACCTGGGGGCCGATGAAGACCCCGACGGTCATCGTCGAGGGCGACGGCGAGAGCATCATCCCGGAGAACTCGCTGCACGTCCGCGCCGTCGACGAGGACGTCGAGCTGCCCGAGGAGCTCGCCGAGTGGCGGGACGAGATCGCGGCCGAGCAGGAGGCCCTCAAGGCCGCGGGCAAGCCGTACTTCTGGAACGGCCTCAACTACGCCGTCGAGCGGATCACCATCGGGCGCGAGGCCGAGACCGAGGCGCCGGAGATCTACATCCAGTTCCAGAACTCCGACTACTACACCTTCCTCGCCACCCAGCAGCTCGACCGGCGCTTCCGGGACGGCTCCACGCCGAAGAGCCGGTACATCGACCCGCACGAGAACCTGATGGACGTGGAGCCGTTCATGAGTTCCTCGTTCGGCACCAACGTCGCCGTCGTCACCCGGGACGAGAAGCTCATCATCTCCCGCCGCAGCCAGATGGTCGGCTCGCACCGCGGCCTCTGGAACTCCTCGGCGAACGAGGCGCTCTCCCGGGTCGTCGACAACTCCGCCCGGCAGGCGCCGAACATCTTCAACGTGGCCCGCCGCGGGCTCTCCGAGGAGCTGGCGCTCAGCCCCGACGAGTACCGGCTGAACATGCTCTCCCTGTCCATCGACAGGAGCACCCACCAGTGGGGCGCGCTCTTCCTCGCCCGGCTGCGCCGCGTCACCTCGCGCGACTTCGTCGAACGGCGCTCGCGCGGCGTGTCCGACAAGTGGGAGCACGACCGGCACGAGCTGGTGGACTTCGACATCGAGCCGGTGGTCCGGTTCATCTTCGACGAGCAGCACGTGGACAACTGGGCGCCGACCGCCCTCGGGCTGTTCTACCTCGCCCTGGTCAACAAGTTCGGCAGGGTCGCGGTGGAGCGGGAGAGCCGCAGGATCTTCTCGGAGATGGGCCTGGTCTGATCCCCGGCCGGACCGCCGGTCCGGCGGCCGTCACTGGCGCAGGGCGAACCACAGCTCCATCCGTACGTCCGGGTCGTCCAGGTCCCGGTCCAGCAGGGCCGCGGCGCGGGTGATCCGCTGCCGGACGGTGTTGCGGTGGACGCCGAGCGCCACGGCCGTCCGGTCCCAGCTGCCGTGCAGCGAGAGCCAGGCGCGCAGGGTCTCCGTCAGCGGCTCGCCGAGCGGGGCGAGCAGGTCACGGGCGTACGCGGCGGCCTCGTCGCGGTCCACGAGCGCGGCGAAGCCGTTGGGGCGGTGCCGGACCAGGACCGCTCGGGAGGCCTCCGCCCGGCGCAGCGCCCGCGCCGCCTGCGCGTCCCCGGCGGCGAGCTCCGGGGCGGTCACGGGGGCGCTCGCCCCGAGCGTCCAGCCCTGCTGGGCGGTGACGGGGGCGGAGGAGGGGAGGAGGAGCCGCACGGTGCCGGGGCGTACGGCGTCCGGGCCCGCCGGGCCCGTGCCCGCGTCCACCAGGGGCGTCCCCAGCGCCGCCGCCAGGCTCGCCGCCGCGAACGGGGTGCCGTCGCCTCCGCGGGCGTGGACCACCGTCCAGGGGCCCGTGCCCAGGGCGTCCGCGACCTCCGTCGGGGCCGCGCCGAGGAGGAGCCGGACCAGGGCCCCGTCCCGTACGGTCGCGTCCGCGCCCCGGTGCGGGGCCGCGAGCAGGGAGAGCAGGACCACCGCGACGCCCGCGATGGTGTGGTCGCCCGGGCCGCGCCGCTCCGTCGCCACCCCCAGGGTCAGCCCGTCCCCGCCGCCGAGCGCGTACGCGGCGAGCCGCAGTCCGCCGCCGTCCCCGCTCGCCGAGGCCGGACCGCCCGGGCGCGGGCCGAGGACCCCCGCGAGGTCCCGCAGGGCCCGCGCCGCCTCCGCCGGGACCTCCCGGCCGGCCGCCGCCGACTCCGTGCCGTCCGCGGCGAACAGCACCGCCCGCCCGCCGAGCCGCGAGGCGAGCGCGCCGAGCACCGCCGGGACCGGCGCCGGGCGGGCCGCGGCCGCCGCCAGGGACTGCTGGGCCTCGGTCACCCGGCGCAGCTCGTGCAGCCGGGCCTCCGCCATCAGCCGCCACAGCGCCCGCGCCACCGCCGTGAACGGGGTGCGCGGGGGTACTTCGACCAGCGGCAGGCCGTGCCGGGCGCAGGCCGCGACGAGCTCCGGCGGGACCGTGTCGTACACCGGCGTCACCCCGAAGGCGAGCGCCGCCGCCCCCGCCTCCACGACCCGCTCGACGTAGTGGGCCGGATCGGCGAGCTGCACGCCGGCCGTCATGAGGAGCTCGCCGCCGAGCAGATACGGGTACGGGTCGGCCATCTCCGAGGTGTGCACCCAGTGCAGCGGGACGTCCTCGGACCCGGCGAGCAGCCGCAGGCCCAGATCGGGGCGGGCGAGCAGCGCGGCCAGCGGCACCGGCGGCGCCGGGGGAGTGGAGCCGGGCTCCTGAGTGGTCACCGATGTGGGCCCTTCGTACATCCCCCGCCCGGACAGTGGAGGAAACGTACACTTCAACGCCGCTTTCCGGCCACTTACTGTCGACATATCCCAGGGCCGCGGGTACGGGCGGATGTCCCCGCGATCAGCACCTGGGCACTTCCCCTGCACGACACGCCACCGAGGTGAGAAGGAGGGCCCCATGGCCGTCGACTACACAGTGATCGTCCTGTATTTGGCCGGCATGCTCGCGATGGGCTGGTGGGGCATGCGCCGCGCCAAGTCCAAGAGCGAGTTCCTGGTGGCCGGCCGCCGCCTCGGGCCCTTCATGTACTCCGGGACGATGGCCGCCATCGTCCTCGGCGGCGCCTCCACCATCGGCGGCGTCGGCCTCGGCTACAAGTACGGCCTCTCCGGCGCCTGGATGGTCTTCGCCATCGGCCTCGGCCTGCTGGCCCTCTCCGTCTTCTTCTCCGCGCGCATCGCCCGGCTGAAGGTCTACACCGTCTCCGAGATGCTCGACCTGCGCTACGGCGGCAAGGCCGGCGTCATCTCGGGCGTCGTGATGTGGGCGTACACGCTGATGCTCGCGGTCACCTCGACCATCGCGTACGCCACGATCTTCGACGTCCTCTTCGACCTGCCCCGGACGCTCGCGATCGTCCTCGGCGGCACCATCGTCGTCGCGTACTCGACGCTCGGCGGCATGTGGTCCATCACCGTCACCGACATGGTGCAGTTCGTGGTGAAGACCATCGGCGTGCTGCTCCTGCTGCTGCCGATCGCCGTGATCAAGGCCGGCGGCTTCGAGGGCATGCGCGAGGCGCTGCCCACCTCGTACTTCGAGCCGCTCGGCATCGGCGGCGAGACGATCTTCACCTACGTGCTGATCTACACCTTCGGCATGCTCATCGGCCAGGACATCTGGCAGCGCGTCTTCACCGCCCGCAACGACAAGGTCGCCCGGTGGGGCGGCACCGTCGCCGGCACCTACTGTCTGGCGTACGCGCTGGCCGGCGCCGTCATCGGCACCGCGGCCAAGGTGCTCTACCCCCACCTGCCCAGCGCCGACGACGCCTTCGCCACCATCGTCAAGGACGAACTGCCGATGGGCGTCCGGGGCCTCGTCCTCGCCGCCGCGCTCGCCGCCGTGATGTCCACCTCCTCCGGCGCCCTCATCGCCTGCGCCACCGTCGCCAACAACGACATCTGGTCACGCTTGCGCGGTGCCGTCGCGAAGAAGGACGAGAACGACCACGACGAGGTGAAGGGCAACCGCCTCTTCATCCTGATCATGGGCGTCGCCGTCATCCTCGTCGCCATCGCCCTCAACGACGTCGTCCAGGCCCTCACCGTCGCCTACAACCTGCTGGTCGGCGGGCTCCTCGTGCCCATCCTCGGCGGTCTGCTCTGGCGCCGCGGCACCGTCCAGGGCGCGCTCGCCTCGGTCGCCGTCGGTGGTCTGACCGTCATTGGCCTGATGTGGACTTACGGAATCTTGGCAAATGAGCCTGTTTACTATGGTTTGTTGGCCTCGCTCGCCGCATATGTGATCGTTTCCCTGGCGACCCGCCCGACGGACGCCGCCGTGCTCGCGAACTGGCGTGCCCGGCTGGCCGGCCAGGAGACCCCGACCGAGCCCGAGTCCCCGGACCGGGCGCCCGTCACCGCCTGACGGCGGCCCCACGCCCCGGGCGTCGCGACCCGACGCCCGGCCCACCGAGAAGCACCAGGAGGACCCCGACCATGAGCAGCAGCGACCAGAACGCCTTCCGCGGCCCGATCGACTCGTCCCGCATCCCGCGGTACGCCGGTCCCGCGACGTTCGCCCGGCTGCCGCGCCTCGACGAGGTCGGCACGGCCGACGTCGCCGTGGTCGGCGTCCCCTTCGACACCGGCGTCTCCTACCGCCCCGGCGCCCGCTTCGGCGGCAACGCCATCCGCGAGGCCTCCCGCCTGCTCCGCCCGTACAACCCGGCGCAGGACGCCTCCCCGTTCGCCCTCGCCCAGGTCGCGGACGCCGGTGACATCGCCGCCAACCCGTTCAACATCAACGAGGCCGTCGAGACCATCGAGGCCGCCGCCGACGACCTCCTCGGCACCGGCGCCCGCATGATGACCCTCGGCGGCGACCACACCATCGCCCTGCCGCTGCTGCGCTCCGTCGCCAAGAAGCACGGCCCCGTCGCCCTGCTCCACTTCGACGCGCACCTCGACACCTGGGACACCTACTTCGGCGCCGAGTACACCCACGGCACCCCGTTCCGCCGCGCCGTCGAGGAGGGCATCCTCGACACCTCCGCCCTCTCCCACGTCGGCACCCGCGGCCCGCTCTACGGCAAGCAGGACCTCACCGACGACGAGAAGCTCGGCTTCGGCATCGTCACCTCCGCCGACGTCTACCGCCGCGGCGCCGACGAGGTCGCCGACCAGCTGCGCCAGCGCATCGGCGACCGCCCGCTGTACATCTCCATCGACATCGACTGCCTCGACCCGGCCCACGCCCCCGGCACCGGCACCCCCGAGGCCGGCGGCATGACCTCCCGCGAGCTCCTGGAGATCCTCCGCGGCCTCTCCTCCTGCAACCTGGTCTCCGCCGACGTCGTCGAGGTCGCCCCGGCCTACGACCACGCCGAGATCACCGCGGTCGCCGCCTCGCACACGGCGTACGAGCTGACGACGATCATGTCCCGCCAGATCGCCGCGGCGCGCGACGCCCAGTAGGACCCTGCCGGGGTGCGCGGCACGGGCCGTGCACCCCGGCCACGGTGCCGTACTCGACCGACAAAGCCAAGGGACCCCATGACCCACGACCACGACCTCGTGCTCCGGCCCACCGCGGCCCAGACGGATGCGGCCCTCAACCCGCCCCCCGGGCGCAACGGCGGCGACCTCGTCGTCGAGACCCTCACCGGCCTCGGCGCCACCACCGTCTTCGGCCTCCCCGGCCAGCACGCCCTCGGCATGTTCGACGCCCTGCGCCGCTCGGCGCTGAAGTACGTCGGCCTCCGCGTCGAGAACAACGCCGGCTTCGCCGCCGACGCGTACGGCCGGATCACCGGCGAGGCCGCCCCGCTGCTGCTCTCCACCGGCCCCGGCGCGCTCATGTCGCTCGCCGCGCTCCAGGAGGCGGCCGCCGCCTCCGCCCCCGTCCTCGCCATCGGCAGCCAGATCCCGGCCGCCGGGCTCGGCGGCGGCCGGCACGGCTACCTGCACGAGCTCCGCGACCAGCAGGCCTCGTTCCGCGACATCGTGAAGTCCGTCCACACCGTCCGTACGCAGTCCCAGATCCCCTCCGCGATCGCGGCGGCCTGGGAGTCGGCGCTCACCGCCCCGCACGGGCCGGTCTGGGTGGAGATCCCGCAGGACGTGCTCCTCGCCGAGACGAGCCTCCCCGTCGTCACGGCCATGGACGCGACGCCCGAGGACGTCGTCCCCCGCCCCGAGCTGACGGCGGTCGCGGCGCACCTCCTGGCGAACGCCGAGCGGCCCGCGATCATCGCGGGCGGCGGGGTCGTCCGCTCCGACGCCGCCGGCAAGCTCCTCGCGCTCGCCGAGAGGATCGACGCGCCCGTCGTCACCACCTTCGGCGGCAAGGGCGCCTTCCCCTGGGAGCACCCGCTCTCGCTCCAGTCCTGGCTGGAGGACCGGCACACCACGGACTTCCTGGAGGACGCCGACGTCCTCCTCGTCGTCGGTTCGGGCCTCGGCGAGCTGTCCTCGAACTACCACACGTTCGCCCCGCGCGGCCGGGTGATCCAGATCGAGGCCGACGCGGGCAAGCTGGAGTCCAACCACCCGGCGCTCGGCATCCACGCGGACGCCCGCCTCGCGCTCCAGGCCCTCCTGGAGACGGTCGGGGAGCGTACGGACCCGACGGCCCCCGAGCGGGTCTCCGCCGTCCTCACGAAGGTCCGGGAGCGGATCGCCGCGCAGGACCTCGGCCTGGAGCAGCGGATCGTCGCGGCCGTGCGGGAGGCGCTGCCGGACCGGGCGCCGAGCTTCTGGGACATGACGATCCTGGCGTACTGGGCGTGGTCGGCCTTCGACGCGCGGCACCCGAACACGATGCACTCCGCCCAGGGCGCCGGCGGCCTCGGCTACGGCTTCCCCGCCGCCCTCGGCGCGGCCGCCGCCGACCCGTCGCAGCCGGTCCTGGCGGTCTCCGGCGACGGCGGCGCGATGTACTCGATCGCGGAGCTGGCGACGGCGAAGCAGTACGGCCTCGACGTGACCTGGCTGATCGTGGACGACGGGGGCTACGGGATCCTGCGGGAGTACATGACGGACGCCTTCGGCGAGGCCACGGCCACCGAGCTCACCCGCCCGGACTTCGTCGCCCTGGCCGAGTCCTTCGGCGTCCCGGCCACCCTGACGACCCCGGAATCCCTGACCCCGGACCTGGCGAAGGCCCTCGCCACCCCGGGCCCCTCCGTCGTCGTCCTCCCGGCCCTCCTGCGGATGTTCGAGCCGACGCACCTCTGACCGGCGGAAGCGGCCCGCCCGGCCCGTGGGGGCCGGGCGGGCCGCCCGCTCAGCCGACGAGCCCCTCCCACGCCTTCCGGTACTCGGCGAGCTGCGCCTCGTACCCCTGGCGGAACTGCTCCGCCTCCGCCTGGGTGAGGCCCCCGCGCTCCATGGGCCGCGGGGGTATCAGCCGTGCCACGTCGGCGAAGACCGCCGCCGCCGCCTCGGCGACGGGCCCGCCCCGCTGCCGGGCCGCCAGCACGTCGAGCCCCGCGCTCTGCAGGAAGCTCTCGAAGACCGACCGGGGCTTGCCCGTCGTCACCTTCAGCTCCCGGTCCGTCGCCGGCGCCACCCGGCCGGTCGCCGCGAACCCGTGCACCGCCCGCAACGCCGCGTACAGCCGCCCCCACCGGTACGGCTTCCCGTCCTCGACCTTCCCCACGGACCTCCCCTTCCGCTCGACTGTGCCACGGACCTCCTACCCAGAACCGCTCCCGCCCGTGCGGGCAACCTTCACACCGCCGCCGCGGTCCCAGTCCTCGAAGGGACCGCGGGAGCGACGGGGGAGCCGGGATGGGCGTGCTGGTGAAGGTGGCGAAGGGCGTCGGCGAGTTCGTGGGGGAGGCGGTCCTCGAACTCGTCGGCTGTCTGCTCGTCCTCGGGGTGCTGCTCGGCGTCGGATTCCTGGTGATCCAGGGGATGCGCGTCAGCCCCACGGGGACCGTCGTCGTGGGCGGGCTGTTCGTGCTGTTCGCCGGGTACGGCGCCGTGGAGGCCTACCGCGGGCCCGGGCGGCGCCGCAGGGGCCGGCTGGCGGCCGCCGCCACCGTCACCTTCGGCACCGTGGCCGTCCTGGCGTTCCTCGCGCTCTCCTGCACCTGCTGGTGGTCCTAGGACCACGGTCCCGTATTTGTTGCGGCGGGATGAAATCACACGTCGGCCGTGTTGGGCCTTCCGGTAGAGCAGGACGGACGGGAGGCCCTTGTGGCGGCGGTCGGGGAGAAACAGCGGGGCTGGGCGCGCAGGCTGGCCGGGTACGCGTGGCGGTACAAGACGAACACGCTGCTCGCGCTCGGGTCGTCGCTGGCCGGGATGGCCGTGCTCGCGCTCGTGCCGCTCGTCACCAAGGTGATCATCGACGATGTCATCGGGACGAAGACCCGGGACCTCGGCGTGTGGACGGGGCTGCTCGTCGGCGCCGCCGTCCTCGTGTACGTCATGACCTACGTCCGCCGGTACTACGGCGGACGCCTCGCGCTCGACGTCCAGCACGATCTGCGGATCGACATGTACGGGACCGTCACCCGGCTCGACGGGCGGCGGCAGGACGAGCTGTCGACCGGGCAGGTCGTCGGGCGGGCCACCAGTGACCTGCAGCTGATCCAGGGCCTGCTGTTCATGCTCCCGATGACCATCGGGAACATCCTGCTGTTCCTCATCTCGCTGGCCGTCATGGCCTATCTGTCGATCCCGCTCACCCTCGTCGCGCTCGCCGTCGCCCCCGCCCTCTGGTGGATCGCCAAGCGCAGCCGTGCCCGGCTGCACCCGGCCACCTGGCACGCGCAGCAGCAGGCCGCCGTGGTCGCCGGGGTCGTGGACGGGGCCGTGACCGGCGTCCGGGTCGTGAAGGGCTTCGGGCAGGAGGACCAGGAGACCGGCAAGATCCGCGAGGCCGGGCGGAAGCTGTTCGCGGGGCGCCTGCGGACGATCCGGCTGAACTCGAAGTACACCCCGGCGCTCCAGGCCGTCCCGGCCCTCGGCCAGGTCGCGGTCCTCGCCCTCGGCGGCTGGCTCGCCTACCGGCACCAGATCACCCTCGGTACCTTCGTCGCCTTCTCCTCCTACCTGGCGTCCCTCGTCGGCCCGGTCCGGATGCTCGCCATGGTCCTCACCGTCGGCCAGCAGGCCCGTGCCGGCGTCGAGCGGGTCTACGACCTCATCGACACCGAGCCGACCATCGAGGACGGCACCAAGGAGCTGCCGGCCGACGCGCCCGCCACCGTCGAGTTCGACGACGTGTCCTTCGCGTACGAGGACGCCCCCGGCAGAACAAAGCCCGTCCTCGACGGGTTCTCGCTGGAGATCCGGCCCGGCGAGACCGTCGCCGTCGTCGGCGCCTCCGGCTCCGGCAAGTCGACCGTCTCCCTCCTCCTGCCCCGCTTCTACGACGTCACCCACGGCGCCGTCCTCGTCGGCGGCCACGACGTCCGCGAGCTCACCCTCGACTCCCTGCGCGCCGCCGTCGGCCTCGTCCCCGAGGACTCCTTCCTCTTCTCCGACACGGTCGCCGCGAACATCGCGTACGGCGTCCCCGACGCCACCCGCGAGCAGATCGAGACCGCCGCCCGCGCCGCCCAGGCGGACCGTTTCATCGCCGAGCTCCCGGACGGCTACGACACCAAGGTCGGCGAGCACGGCCTCACCCTCTCCGGCGGCCAGCGCCAGCGCGTCGCCCTCGCCCGCGCGATCCTCACCGACCCCCGGCTGCTCCTCCTCGACGACGCCACCTCCGCCGTCGACGCCAAGGTCGAGCACGAGATCCACGAGGCCCTGAAGTCGGTGATGGCGGGCCGTACGACCCTGCTCATCGCGCACCGCCGCTCCACCCTCGGCCTCGCCGACCGCATCGCCGTCCTGGAGGACGGCCGCCTCGCCGACATCGGCACCCACGCCGAGCTGGAGGCGCGCTCCCCGCTCTTCCGCCGGCTCCTCACCGACCCCGAGGAGCTCGGCGCCGTCTCGCCCGGCCACCTCACCCCGCCCGAGCCGCCCGAGGACCACACGCTGCGGGCCGAGCTGGACGCCGAGTTCGACGCCGAGCGGGGCATCACCCCGACCCTGTGGGTACGCGACGAGACCACCGGCCGCGAGACCCCGGCGCCCGGCGCCACCCCCGAGCTGCTCGCCGCCGTCGAGGCCCTGCCGCCGGCCGACGACACCCCGGACATCGACGAGGCCCGGGCCGTGTCGCCCGAGGACGCGTACGGGCTGCGCCGCCTGCTCCGCGGCTTCGGCGTCCCGCTGCTCATCAGCCTCGGCCTGGTCGCCCTCGACGCGGGCGCGGGCCTGCTGCTCCCGGTCCTGATCCGGCACGGCATCGACGAGGGCGTGAACCGGCTCGCGATCGGCGCCGTCTGGGCGGCCTCCGCGCTCGCCCTCGTCACCGTCCTCGTGCAGTGGGTCGCGCAGACCGCCGAGACCCGGATGACCGGCCGCACCGGCGAGCGGGTCCTGTACGCGCTGCGCCTGAAGATCTTCGCCCAGCTCCAGCGGCTCGGCCTCGACTACTACGAGCGCGAGCTGACCGGCCGGATCATGACCCGGATGACCACGGACGTCGACGCCCTGTCGACCTTCCTCCAGACGGGCCTGGTCACCGCCTTCGTCTCGGTCGTCACCTTCTTCGGGATCATGGTCGCGCTGCTCGTGCTCGACCTCCAGCTCGCCCTGGTCGTCTTCGCGACCCTGCCGGTCCTCGCCATCGCGACGTACTACTTCCGCCGCTCCAGCGTGAAGGCGTACGAGCTGGCGCGCGAGCGGATCAGCGTCGTCAACGCCGACCTCCAGGAGTCCGTCTCCGGCCTGCGGATCGTGCAGGCCTTCCGCCGCGAGCGCTCGGGCGCGGCCCGGTTCGCGGAGCGCAGCGACTCCTACCGCCAGGCGCGCGTCCGGGGCCAGTGGCTGATCTCGGTCTACTTCCCGTTCGTGACCCTGCTGTCCTCGGTCGCGGCCGCCGCCGTCCTGATCGTCGGCGCGAACCGCATCGAGGCCGGCACCCTCACCACCGGCGCCCTCGTCGCCTACCTCCTCTACATCGACCTCTTCTTCGCGCCCGTGCAGCAGCTCTCGCAGGTCTTCGACGGCTACCAGCAGGCCGCCGTCTCGCTGAAGCGGATGCAGGAACTCCTCCAGGAGCCGACGTCGACGGCCGCCGCCGACGCGCCCCTGGACGTGCTCTCGCTGCGCGGCGAGATCGCCTTCGAGGACGTGTCCTTCGCGTACGGGGGTGAGGAGGAGGCCCTCACCGGGATCGACCTGCGCATCCCCGCCGGGCAGACCGTCGCCTTCGTCGGCGAGACCGGCGCCGGGAAGTCCACGCTGGTCAAGCTGGTCGCCCGCTTCTACGACCCGACGGGCGGCCGGGTCACCGCCGACGGCACCGACCTGCGGGACCTCGACATCACCGCGTACCGCCACCGGCTCGGCGTCGTCCCCCAGGAGGCGTACCTCTTCGCCGGGACGATCCGCGACGCCATCGCGTACGGCCGTCCCGAGGCGACCGACGCCGAGGTCGAGGCGGCGGCCCGCGCGGTCGGCGCGCACGACATGATCGCCACCCTCGACGGCGGCTACCTCCACGCGGTCGCCGAGCGCGGCCGCAACCTCTCCGCCGGCCAGCGCCAGCTGATCGCCCTCGCCCGCGCCGAGCTCGTCGACCCCGACGTCCTGCTCCTGGACGAGGCCACGGCGGCGCTCGACCTGGCGACCGAGGCCCAGGTCAACCAGGCCACCGACCGGCTCGCCGGCCGCCGCACGACCCTCGTCGTCGCCCACCGCCTGACGACGGCCGCGCGCGCGGACCGCGTGATCGTCATGGACCACGGGCGGGTCGCGGAGGACGGCACCCACGACGAACTCCTCGCCCTGGGCGGCCGCTACGCGACGCTGTGGAACACGTTCATCGGGGAGGCGGAGGAGCCGGAGCCGGAGCGGGTGTGAGGACGCGGGGGTGAGTACGGGGGATCCGCCGGGTGAGTATCCCGGCGGATTCCCCGTCGTCGCCGGGCGGGCTTGAATCGGGGACATGAGCAACGACTCCCGCGCCCGCGCCGCCTCGCCCTCCGCCCCCTCCGTCCCCGACGAGGGCGGCCGGCGCCTGCGGAAGCTGTCCCTGATCTGGGCGGCGCTCTTCGTGCCGGCGACCGTGCTCGCCGGCATCGTCGCCCTCATGGCGGAGAACGCGGGCCGCTGCATCGAGTACGGGGACGGCTGCGGCTCCACCCCGGGCTACGCGTACGTCGTGAGCCTGGCGCTGGCGGCCGTGGCCTTCGCGATCACCCAGGGCGCGGACCGCGGCACCGTGCGCCGGGCCGCGTTCTGGACCCAGCTCGGCGCGGAGTGCGTGTTCCTGGTGCTGGTGGCGACGACCTTCGGCTGACGGAGCCATGCGGAGGCAACCATTCCGGGGCCTCGTGCGTCGTACGGCCGTACGACGATCCGCTCGGGAGGGGAACGCATGACCATGGACACCGGCACGTCCCGCGCACTCGCCCGCGTACTCGTCCCGCTCCTCGCCGCCCTCGCGCTGCTCCTCCTCCCCGGGCCCGGCGGCGGGACCGCCGACGCCGCCTCCGTCTGCCACGGCCGGCCCACCCGGACGATCGCCTTCGCCACCGGCGAGCTGCGCCTCTACCGGAGCCGCCAGTACGTCTGCGCCGTCACCGTCGCCAAGCGGCCCGGACCCCGCCGCCAGATGGCCGTCTCGCTCCAGCCGCGCGGCGGCCGCGCCGTCGTCCGGTCCGGCCGCTTCGACCGGCAGACGGGCCCCCTGACCGTCCACGCGCTCAACCGCTGCGTCCGGGCGGGCGGTTCGGTGGCGGGCCGGGGGACGGTGACGGGCTGGATCCTGTGCTGATGTGCAGGAAAGTCCAAGAGTAAGGATCAACTGGGTCTGGCGGTCCCCACGTTGCGCCCGCTAGGTTCGCGACACCGTTGTGAACCAAGGGGAGGGTGAATGCGCAAGTCGCTGAGATGGGCGCTGTCGCTTTCGGTGCTCATAGGCACCGTCGGGTCGACCGGTGTGGCTACCGCCGCGGACACGGAGACCGACAGCACGGCCGTCGTCGACTCGCAGAGCACGAGCACGGACATCAAGGACCGCCTCCTGGCGATCCCGGGGATGACCCTGATCGAGGAGAAGCCGTACGCCGGCTACCGCTACTTCGTCCTCAACTACGAGCAGCCGATCGACCACCACCGCCCGTGGGCGGGCACGTTCCAGCAGCGGATCTCGATCCTCCACAAGGACACGAGCCGCCCCACCGTCTTCCGCACCAGCGGCTACGGGCTGAGCACCACGCCGAGCCGGACCGAGCCGACCCGGATCGTCGACGGCAACCAGGTCTCCATGGAGTACCGCTTCTTCACGCCGTCCCGCCCGGCGCCGGCCGACTGGTCGAAGCTGGACATCTGGCAGGCGGCCAGCGACCAGCACCGCATCTACACGGCGCTGAAGTCGGTCTACGGCAAGAACTGGCTGGCCACGGGCGGCTCGAAGGGCGGCATGACCGCCACGTACTACGAGCGCTTCTACCCGCGCGACATGGACGGCGTCGTCGCGTACGTGGCGCCGAACGACGTGGTCAACAAGGAGGACTCGGCCTACGACCGGTTCTTCGAGACCGTCGGCACGAAGGACTGCCGCGACCGCCTGAACGACATGCAGCGCGAGGCGCTCGTCCGCCGCGAGCCGCTGGAGAAGAAGTACAAGGCCTGGGCCGAGTCCGAGGGCGCCACCTTCAACACGGTCGGCTCGCTCGACAAGGCGTACGAGGCCGTCGTCCTCGACTTCGTCTGGGGCTTCTGGCAGTACTACGGCCAGGACGTCTGCGACCAGATCCCGGACGCGGCGACCGCGAGCGACGACGTCGTCTACGACACGATCGACGCCTACTCCGGCTGGTCCGCGTACACCGACCAGGGCCTGGAGTACTACACGCCGTACTACTACCAGGCGGCCACCGAGCTGGGCTCGCCCACCATCAAGCAGCCCCACCTGGACGGCCTGACCCGCTACGGCTACCAGCCGGCCAGCAGCTTCGTGCCGAGCTCGATCCCCATGAAGTTCAAGCCGTGGGTCATGCGCGACGTCGACGACTGGGTCCGCAAGAACGCGAACCACATGCTCTTCGTCTACGGCGGCAACGACCCCTGGGGCTCCGAGCAGTTCCACGTCGACAAGGGCGCGCGCGACTCGTACGTGTACGTGGCGCCCGGCATGAACCACGGTGCCAACGTCGCCGGCCTCGTCCCCGCCGAGCGCGACAACGCCACCGCCCGCATCCTCGACTGGGCCGGCCTCTCCACCCCGTCCCTCCAGGCGGCCCGGCCCCTGGCCCGCTTCGACGCCCGCATCGACGCGGCGTCCGACGAGGACACCACCCGGGAACACGGCCTGCGGCCGTAACTCCCCCCGTCGTGGGCAATCGTCCCGCGGGACGATTGCCCACACGGTCAGACCGGGTACGCCAGCCCGTACCCCACCGGATACAGCACCTTCGCCGGGTCCTCCGCGCTCTGGACCGGGACCGGGAGGCGGCCCCGGGGACGCGCCCGGCCGGCCAGGACCCGGACCGCCGCACGGAGTTCGACGTCGGTCCAGGAGTAGGCGGCGAGGGTCGCGCGCTGGCCGTCGAGGCGGGCGATGTCGTACGGGTTGCGGATCGAGACCGTCACCACGGGCACCCCGGTCGCGACGAGCCGCGAGACCAGCGTCCGCTGCGGGCTGGTCGCGGAGACGTTGTACGTACCCACGACGACCACGTCCTTCCCGGCCGCCGCCGCCACCGCCTCCTCGATCTTCGCCGCCGTCGGGGTGATCCCGGTCGACAGCGCCGTCGCGGTGAAGCCCAGCTCCGTCAGCGCCGTCGCGAGCGTCGTCGTCGGCGGGCCCGTCGTGCCGGAGGGCGAGGCCGGGTCGGCGCCGACGACGAGGACCGAGCCGTGGGAGGACGGGCTCAGCGGCAGGAAGCCGTCCTCGTTGAGGAGGAGCGTCGTGGTGGCCTCGGCGATCCGGTCGGCGTGGGCGAGGTGGGACTCGGTGCCGACGACCCGCTCGACGCCGGCCCGCGTCGCGTACGCCTGCCGGAAGAGGCCCAGCTTCGCCTTGAGCCGCAGGATCCGCAGGATCGATTCGTCGAGCCGGGCCTCCGTCAGTTCGCCCGCCCTGACCGCCGCCAGGACCGCGTTCCAGGCCACGTCGAGCTTGGGCGGGTTGAGCAGCTGGTCCACCCCGGCCTTGAGGGCGAGGACCGGGACGCGCGCGTCCCCGTACTTGGTGCGGACGCCCTCCATGCCGAGGGCGTCGGTGACCACCACGCCGTCGTAGCCGAGCTGTTCGCGCAGGATGCCGGTGAGGATGGGCCGGGAGAGCGTCGCCGGGTCCTCGCTGGGGTCGAGCGCGGGCACCACGATGTGCGCGGTCATGATCGAGTCGATCCCGGCGTCGATCGCCGCCCGGAACGGCGGCGCGTCGAGCTCCGCCCACTGCTCCCGGGTGTGGGTGATCGTCGGCAGGCCGTAGTGGCTGTCGACGGCGGTGTCGCCGTGGCCCGGGAAGTGCTTGGAGGTGGCCGCGATCCCGGCCTGCTGGTAGCCCTGGACCTGGGCGGCGACGAGACCGGCGACGGCCTGCGGGTCGGAGCCGAAGGAGCGGACGCCGATGACGGGGTTGGCCGGGTTGACGTTCACGTCGGCGACCGGGGCGTAGTTCTGCCGGATGCCGATGGCGGCGAGCTCCTCGCCCGCGATCTGCGCGGCCTTGCGGGCGTCCGCGTGCGACCCCCCGGCGCCGAGGGCCATCGCCCCGGGCAGCAGGGTGGCGGGCTTGCCGACCCGGCAGACGATGCCGTGCTCCTGGTCGGTGGAGATGAGCACCGGGACCGGGGTGGGCTGCGCGAGAGCGGCCTGCTGGATGCCGTTGGAGAGCTCGGCGATCTGCTGCGGGTCGCGGGTGTTGTGGGCCCAGGAGAAGTAGATGACCCCGCCGACGTGGTAGCGCTCGACCAGCTCGGCGGCGGTGCGGACGCCGATCTCCTTGAGGTTGGCGTCGATGTCGGCCTGGTCGGGGGCGGTGGCGGAGTGGCCGTAGACCCGCATCACGAAGAGCTGGCCGACCTTCTCCTCCAGGGACATCCGGTCGATGATCCGCTGGAGCTTCAGGTCGTTCGATTCCGCGTGCGCCGCGGGGGCGAGGGCTCCGGTGACGGCCGCCGCGGCGGCTGCGGCGGTCACCGTGAGGAGGGTGCGTCGGGAGGGGGCGGGGGCGCGGTGGTGCACTGATGCTCCTTCCGGCCGTGCAAGGTTGAAGGAAACTTCCAAGGTGTCACGGATAGCCCGAAAGTAACTGCCAGGTCAAGGACCCGCGCAGGAATCGCCCGCGACGTCTCAGCCGGCCGAGGCGATCGCGGGCCAGAGCTCCTGGAGCGTACGGACCGTCTCCCGGATCGCCGGGCGCCGCGCCGCGCCCGTCCGCCACATGGCGTGCAGCCGGCGCGTCGGCACCGGGTCCAGCCGCACCGGCACCACCTCCGGCGGCAGCGCCCCGCGGCCCAGGCGCGGGACGAGCGCGATGCCCAGCCCGGCCGCCACCAGGGCCACCTGCGTGTGGTTCTCCTCGGCCTGATGGACGATCAGCGGCTCGTACCCCGTCGCCCGCAGCGTCCGCGTCAGCCAGTCGTGGCAGACCGTCCCGGGCGGCTGGGAGATCCACCGCTCCGCCGCCAGCTCCTCCCGGCGCACCGACTCCCGCGCCGCCAGCGGATGGTCCCGGTGGACGAGGATGTCGCACCGGTCGTCGCCGATGACCACCTGCTCGACCCCCGGCGGCACCGGCAGCGGCGCGATGTCCCAGTCGTGCGCCACCGCCAGGTCGATCACGCCCCGCGCCACCAGGTCGACCGAGAGGTGCGGGTCCACCTCCGAGAGGCGGGCGTCGAGCTCCGGGTGGAGCCGGGCCAGCTCGGCGAGCGCCCGGGGCATCAGGCCGCGCGCCGCGCTCGCGAAGCAGGCGATCGTCAGCCGCCCGGCGGGCCGGCCGCGCCGCTCTTCGAGCCGTACCTCCGCCTCCTCGACGAGCGCGAGCAACTGGCGTGCCGTGGTCGCCAGTTGGTGGGCGTCGTCGGTGAGCCGGATGCCGCGCCCGCTGCGTTCGAGCAGGGTCGTACGGGTCTCCCGCTCCAGCTTCGCGATCTGCTGCGAGACCGCCGACGGGGTGTAGCCGAGGGCGGTGGCGGCGGCGCCGACACTGCCGTGGACGGCGACGGCGTGCAGGGCGCGCAGACGGCCGAGATCCAGCACGGGGCAGCTCCTGAAGGGTCCTGGATGTAGGAATGCTTCATCCCACCATGAAGGGACCTGTGCTGGTGCTACACGGTCGGCGGCGACCATGCTCGACGGCATGCACCCCGCACGCCTCGCCCCCGCCCACCTCGCCCTCGCGGCCCTGGTCGCCGCCGTCTGGGGAGTCAACTTCGTCGTCATCGAGATCGGCCTCGACCACTTCCCGCCGCTGCTCTTCTCCGCCCTCCGCTTCCTCGTCGCCGCCCTGCCGGCGGTGTTCCTCGTCGGCCGTCCGAAGGTCGCCCGGGATGGGGTCTCCCCTGCTCGAACGGAGTTGAGAGCTTGGGGAAGGATGGTGGGGGTCGGGCTCGTCCTCGGCGTGGCCAAGTTCGGCCTGCTCTTCACCGGCATGGACCTCGGCGCCCCGGCCGGGCTCTCCTCCCTCGTCCTCCAGGTCCAGGCCGTCTTCACCGCCCTCTTCGCCTTCGTCGCCCTCGGCGAACGCCCCCGGCGGCTCCAGGTGCTCGGGATGGCCGTCGCCCTCGCCGGCATCGGCGTCGCCGCCGTCGACGAGGGCGGCTCGGGCCCGCTCACCGGCTTCGCCCTGGTGATCGCCGCGGCGGCCTGCTGGGGCGTCTCCAACGTCCTGACCCGCAAGGCCGCCCCGCCCGACGCCCTCAACTTCATGGTCTGGGTCAGCACGGTGCCGGTCCTGCCGCTCCTCGCCCTCTCCCTCCTCCTGGAGGGCCCCGAGCGGGACCTCGAAGCCCTGCGCGGGCTCGACATGACAGGTGTCGGCGTCATCGCGTACGTCGCCTGGATCACGACCGTCTTCGGCTTCGGCGCCTGGGGCTGGCTGCTCCGCCGTTACCCCGCCTCCTCCGTCGCCCCCTTCTCCCTCCTCGTCCCCGTCTTCGGCATGTCCTCGGCGGCCCTGTTCCTGGGCGAGTCGATCAGCCCGCTCCGCTGGTGCGCGGCGGCGCTGCTCGTCGGGGGAGTGGCGCTGACCTCGCTCGCGCCGCGCCGGAACTCCCTGGCGCCCTCGGAGCCCCCGGCCGTATCGTTCCCCCGTCCCACCGGCGAGGAAAGGCCCGCATGACCTTCGAGAACGTCACCGTCGACAGCCCCGAACCCGCCCCCGGCGCCCTCCTGTTGGCGGGGATCCCCGGAAGCGGCAAGAGCACCGTCGCGGCGGCCCTCGCGGCGCGTTTCGCCCGCGCCGCGCACATCGAGGTCGACCACCTCCAGGAGCTGATCGTCCGGGGCGGCCACTGGCCGAGCCCTGACGGCGACCCGGAGGCGGACCGGCAGATCCTGCTGCGCGCCCGCAACGGCTGCCTGCTCGCGGACAGCTTCGCCGCGGCGGGCTTCCTGCCGGTCCTCGACGACGTGGTCGTACGCCGCTCCCACCTGGACTTCTACCGCGCCCATGCCCGGGCGGCCCCGCTCCACGTGGTGATCCTGGCCCCTGGCCCGGACAAGGCCTGGGAGCGCAACAACGCCCGCCACAAGAAGCTGACGACGAACTGGGCCTTCCTCGACGAGGCCATGCGCGCCGAACTCTCCGGCGAGGGCGTCTGGATCGACAACGCGGACCAGACGGTCGAGGAGACGGTCGACGCGGTCCTCGCGGCGACGGGCCTGACCGCCCACGCCGACGCGAGGACGAACGGCCCCGCCGGCTCGTAGCGGCCGCTGGCGTCCCCGAGCGGCCCCTCCCCGGCAGGTCGGGCCGCGCCGCACGCGGACACCTCGCCGCAGCGCCCCGCTACCCCCGCGGGCGGCCCGTCGACCCCCGCACCACCAGCTCCCCCGGCACCGTCTCCACGCCGCCCGCCGGGGGCTCCTCCGCGTTCATCGCCAGGCGGCCCGCGCGGATGCCGGCCTCGTGGAGGGGGAGGCGGATCGTGGTGAGGGACGGGACCGCGTCGACGGCGAACGGGAGGTCGTCGAAGCCCGCGACCGACACGTCGCCGGGGACGGAGAGGCCCCGCTCGCGCAGGGCCGCGCAGACGCCGAGCGCCACCGTGTCGTTGGCCGCGACGACGGCCGTGAGGTGCGGGTCGCGGGCGAGGAGCTCGGCCGTCGCCCCGTACCCGGAGGCGCGGTCGTACGGCCCGTGGACCGTCGGGCCCTCGGGGACGCCGGCCGCGGAGAGGGCCTCCCGGTGTCCCTCCAGGCGGTGCCGGGTGGTGGTGCGGTCGGCCGGGCCCGCCACGTAACCGATCCGCCGGTGACCGAGGCCGAGGAGGTGCTCGGCGAGGAGCCGCCCCCCGGCCCGGTTGCCGAAGACGAGGGCCGCCGCGCTCGCGTCGCCGGGCACGGGCGGGCGCCCGCACAGCACGACCCGGGTCCCCGCCCCCGCCAGCCTGGTCAGCTTCCCGGCCGTCGCCGCCAGGTGCTCCGGGTCCTCCAGGGAGCCGCCCATGAGGATCACGGCCGCGGCCCGCTGCCGCTGGAGCAGGGTGAGGTAGGTCAGTTCGCGCTCGGGGGAGCCGCCCGTGTTGCAGACGACGGCGAGCTTCTCGCCCCCGCCCCGCCCCGTGGCGCTCTCCCCGATCGCGCTCTGCGCCGCGCTCGCCATGATCCCGAAGAAGGGGTCGGCGATGTCGTTGACGAGGACGCCGACCAGGTCGGAGGTGGCGGCGGCGAGGGCGCTCGCGGGGCCGTTGAGGACGTAGTCGAGCTCGTCCACCGCCCGCAGGACCCGCTCGCGGGTCGACGCGGCGACCGGGTAGTTGCCGTTCAGGACGCGGGAGACGGTGGCGGGGGAGACCTGAGCGCGGGCGGCCACGTCCGCCAGGGTGACGGTCATCGCGTGCGTACCTCCAGCATCGTGTGCGTACCTCCAGGCCCTTGTCGGCGGTGATGTCGGCAGGCTAGCGTCCTCCCCGACAGAAAGCGCTTTCTATCCGGATGGCCTTCTCTCCGGACGGCCGGACGGACCGAGGGCGCGGAGCACCGCGGAGAGGAACCTTTCGTGACACGCAGGACAGTCCGCATCGCCATGAACGGCGTCACCGGGCGCATGGGTTACCGCCAGCACCTCGTCCGCTCGATCCTCGCCCTGCGCGAACAGGGCGGCCTCGACCTCGGCAACGGCGAGACCCTCTGGCCCGAGCCCGTCCTCGTCGGCCGCCGCGAGCACGCCCTGCGCGCCCTCGCCGAGCGCCACGGCCTCACCGAGTGGTCCACCGACCTCGACGCCGTCCTCGCCCACGACACCGTCGACGTCTACTTCGACGCCCAGGTCACCTCGGCCCGCGTCGACGCCCTCACCCAGGCCATCGCCGCCGGCAAGCACGTCTACACCGAGAAGCCCACCGCCGCCGACCTCGCCGGCGCCCTCGAACTCGCCCGCCTCGCCCGGGCGAAGGGCATCAAGCACGGCGTCGTCCAGGACAAGCTTTTCCTCCCCGGCCTGCTCAAGCTCAAGCGCCTCGTCGACGGCGGCTTCTTCGGCGAGATCCTGTCCGTGCGCGGCGAGTTCGGCTACTGGGTCTTCGAGGGCGACTGGCAGGACGCCCAGCGCCCCAGCTGGAACTACCGCGCGGAGGACGGCGGCGGCATCGTCGTCGACATGTTCCCGCACTGGGAGTACGTGCTCCACGAGCTCTTCGGCCGGGTCACGAGCGTCACCGCGCACGTCGCCACGCACGTCCCGCAGCGCTGGGACGAGCAGGGCAAGCCGTACGCCGCGACCGCCGACGACTCCGCGTACGGCATCTTCCAGCTGGAGGGCGGCGCCGTCGCCCAGATCAACTCCTCCTGGGCGGTCCGCGTCCACCGCGACGAGCTCGTCGAGTTCCAGGTCGACGGCACCCACGGCTCCGCCGTCGCCGGCCTGCGCGACTGCCGCGTCCAGCACCGCTCGGCCACCCCCAAGCCGGTCTGGAACCCCGACATCCCCGCCACCTACTCCTTCCGCGACCAGTGGCAGGAGGTCCCCGACAACGCCGAATTCGACAACGGCTTCAAGGCCCAGTGGGAGCTGTTCCTCCGGCACGTCGCGCTCGACGAGCCGTACCACTGGGACCTCCTCGCCGGCGCCCGCGGCGTCCAGCTCGCCGAACTGGGCCTGAGGTCGGCCACCGAGGGCCGCCGCCTGGACGTCCCGGAGGTGACCCTGTGATCCGACTCCCCGCCCCGGACGGCTCCACGCGCGCGTACACCCCCCGCACCGAACCGCTCGCACTCACCGCGACGGGCCCGCTGACCTCCCGTACGGTCTTCTCCGCCGCACACGTCGTCGCCGACCCGTACGCCGACACCACCCCCGACTCCCCGGCCGCCGTCGACTGGGACGCCACCCTCGCCTTCCGCCGCCACCTCTGGTCCCACGGCCTCGGGGTCGCCGAGGCCATGGACACCGCGCAGCGCGGCATGGGCCTGGACTGGGCGGGCGCGGCCGAACTGATCCGCCGGAGCGCGGCCGAGGCCCGCGGCACGGGCGGCCGCATCGCCTGCGGCGTCGGCACCGACCAGCTCACCGGCCCGGCCTCCCTCCCGGAGGTCCGCGCGGCCTACGAGGAACAACTCGCGGTCGTCGAGGAGTCCGGCGCGCAGCCCGTCCTGATGGCCTCCCGCGCCCTCGCCGCCGCCGCGCGCGGCCCCGAGGACTACCTCGACCTCTACGGCCACCTGCTCCGCCAGTCGAGCGAGCCGGTCGTCCTGCACTGGCTGGGCCCCATGTTCGACCCGGCGCTCGGCGGCTACTGGGGCTCGCCCGACCTCGACACGGCCACCGAGACCTTCCTCGACGTCATCGCGGCCCACCCCGACAAGGTCGACGGCATCAAGGTCTCCCTCCTCGACGCCCGCCGCGAGGTCGACCTGCGCCGCCGCCTCCCGCAGGGCGTCCGCTGCTACACGGGCGACGACTTCCACTACCCGGAGCTGATCGCGGGCGACGACCAGGGCTTCAGCCACGCCCTGCTCGGCATCTTCGACCCCCTGGGCCCCCTGGCGGCCGAGGCGGTGCGCCTCCTGGACACCGGCGACACCGAGGGCTTCCGCAAGGCCCTCGACCCGACCGTCGAGCTCTCCCGCCACCTCTTCCAGCCCCCCACCCGCTTCTACAAGACGGGCGTCGTCCTCCTCGCCTGGCTGGCCGGCCACCAGGACCACTTCACCATGGTCGGCGGCCTCCACTCCGCGCGCTCGCTGCCGCACCTGGCCCGCGCCTACGAACTCGCCGACCGCCTCGGCCTGTTCCCGGACCCGGCCCGCGCGGAGTCCCGCATGCGCTCCCTCCTCACGGTGTACGGAGTCCCCCGGTGAACCTCGACCGCTTCAGCATCAACCAGATGACGGTCAAGCAACTCCCCCTGCCCGAACTGGTCGCCCACTGCCTCCGCCTGGGCATCCCGGGCATCGGCCTCTGGCGCGAACCGGTCCAGGAGTACGGGGTGGAGGCCGCCGCCGCCCTGGTCCGGGACGCCGGCCTCACCGTCACCACCCTCTGCCGGGGCGGCTTCTTCACCAGCGAGGGCTGGGAGTCGGACAACCGCGCGGCGATCGACGAGGCGGTGACGCTCGGCACCGACACCCTCGTCCTGGTCTCCGGCGGCCTGACCCCGGCCTGCCCCGACCTCCTGTCGGCGAGGGCCCGCATCACGGAGGCGATCGCCGAACTGGCCCCGTACGCCGGCGAACGCGGAATCCGCCTCGCGATCGAGCCGCTGCACCCGATGTACGCCTCCGACCGCTGCGCGGTCTCCACCCTGGACCAGGCCCTGGAGATCGCGGAGCGCTTCCCCGCCTCCCAGGTCGGCGTCACCGTCGACACCTACCACCTCTGGTGGGACGACCGCGCCCCGGCCGCGGTACGACGCGCGGGTGCCTCCGGCCGCATCCACTCCTTCCAGCTCGCCGACTGGACCACCCCCCTCCCCGCGGGCGTCCTCAACGGCCGCGGCCAACTGGGCACGGGCGCCGTCGACCTCGCGGCCTGGTCGGCCCTGGTCGAGAAGGCGGGCCACACGGGCCCGGTCGAGGTGGAACTCTTCAACGACGGCCTGTGGGCGAGGGACGGGGTGGAGGTCCTGGAGGAGACGCTGGCGGCCTTCCTGGCGGTCTGACGCGCCACCGGCCCCGAGGGCGCTCCACCCCCGCCGACGCGGAGGCGGAGCGCGACCCTAGAGGGTCAGCACGGGCGGATGTGCCACACCGGCGACCACGAGGCCGTTCCGCTCTGCGGGGCCGTACTGGTCCACCTGAGGCTGCCGTCCTGGTTGTAGAACCTCGCGACGGTGCCCGCGGTCTGGTTGTTGTTGAAGTACCCGTCACCGACCCCGTAGAAGTCGTAGTAGCCGCAGTAGTAGTAGTCCCAGGTGCTGCCGTTGCCGTCCTGGATGCACAGGTGCCCGTAGCTGCAGCTGATGGCGGCGGCCTCGGCGGTCCCGGGGGTGGAGAAGGTGACGGACCCTCCGGGCATCGTCGCCTTGTCCTCGGCGATCCGCCGTTCACCGGGATGGCTCGCCAGATAGGCGTCGACCTGCCGCCGAAGGCCGTCCGCCCCGCCGTCCGCCGGGGCTGCCGACGCACTGCCGGCCAGCAGCTGCCCGGCGGCCAGCGTCACGGCCGCACCCGTCATGACCAGGCTCTTGATCCACTTCATGCCCTTGTTTCCCCTCACGTCGATGACCCCGACGGCGCGCTCGTGACCGCCGCCCCGAAGGCACGCCCATCGTTTCGGCGGCAAGGGACGCTTTGAAGGGTTAATTCAGGCAATGGCATGGCAAGTGCGGCCATCTTGACGGAGATCGCGCACGCGCATGTTCCGGATAGCGGCAGCGTATGCGCGCGTCGGCCGGCACCAGCGGGACGATCGAGCACGCCACGTGGCGAAAAAACGCCACCCTGCACCGTTCCCGGGGGTCGTCCCCGGCCCCCGCGATGTCAGCGTCCTTCGCTACCGTCGGGGTATGTCCAACGAGGGTCAGCCATACCGCCCCGCCGTCGTCGAAGGGGTGCTGGAGCGGATCACCTACGCCAACGAGGAGAGCGGCTACACGGTCGCCCGGGTCGACACCGGGCGCGGGGCCGGGGATCTGCTCACGGTCGTCGGTGCGCTGCTCGGGGCGCAGCCGGGGGAGTCGCTGCGGATGGAGGGGCGGTGGGGGTCGCATCCGCAGTACGGGAAGCAGTTCACCGTCGACAACTACACGACCCTCCTGCCCGCCACCATCCAGGGCATCCGCCGCTACCTCGGCTCCGGGCTCGTCAAGGGGATCGGGCCCGTCTTCGCCGACCGGATCACGCAGCACTTCGGGCTGGACACGCTCGACATCCTCGAGGAGGAGCCCGCCCGGCTCATCGAGGTCCCGGGCCTCGGACCCAAGCGGACCAGGAAGATCACCGAGGCGTGGGAGGAGCAGAAGGCGATCAAGGAGGTGATGGTCTTCCTCCAGGGGGTCGGGGTGTCCACCTCCATCGCCGTGCGGATCTACAAGAAGTACGGGGACGCCTCCATCTCCGTCGTGCGGAATCAGCCCTATCGGCTCGCGGCCGACGTGTGGGGCATCGGTTTCCTCACCGCCGACAAGATCGCCCAGTCCGTCGGCATCCCGCACGACAGCCCCGACCGGGTGAAGGCGGGGATGCAGTACGCGCTGTCGCAGTCCAGCGACCAGGGGCACTGCTTCCTGCCCGAGGAGCGGCTCATCTCCGATGCCGTGAAGCTCCTCCAGGTCGACACCGGGCTCGTCATCGAGTGCCTTGCCGAGCTCGCCGAGGATCCCGAGGGGGTCGTGCGGGAGGTCGTGCCCGGGCCCGAGGGGCAGCCCCTCACCGCCGTGTACCTCATCCCCTTCCACCGGGCCGAGCTGTCGCTCGCCGGTCAGCTGCGGCGGCTGCTGCGGGCCGAGGAGGACCGGATGCCGGCCTTCCGGGACGTGCCGTGGGACAAGGCGCTGGCCTGGCTCGCGGACCGTACGGGGGCCTCGCTCGCGCCCGAGCAGGAGGAGGCGGTGCGGCTCGCCCTGACGCGGAAGGTGGCGGTGCTCACCGGCGGCCCGGGGTGCGGCAAGTCCTTCACGGTCCGTTCGATCGTGGAGCTGGCCCGGGCGAAGAAGGCGAAGGTCGTGCTCGCCGCGCCGACCGGCCGGGCGGCGAAGCGGCTCGCCGAGCTGACCGGGGCGGAGGCCTCCACCGTGCACCGGCTCCTGGAGCTGAAGCCGGGCGGGGACGCGGCCTACGACCGGGACCGGCCGCTCGACGCCGATCTGATCGTCGTCGACGAGGCCTCCATGCTGGACCTGCTGCTCGCGAACAAGCTGGTCAAGGCCGTGGCACCGGGTGCCCATCTGCTGCTGGTGGGGGACGTCGACCAGTTGCCGTCGGTGGGCGCCGGGGAGGTTCTCGGTGATCTGCTGGCCCCCGGCAGTCCCGTGCCGTCCGTGCGGCTGACGCGGATCTTCCGGCAGGCCCAGCAGTCCGGGGTGGTCACCAACGCGCACCGGATCAACGCCGGCACTCCGCCGCTCACCCAGGGCCTCCCGGACTTCTTCCTGTTCGTCGAGGAGGAGACGGAGGACGCCGCCCGGGTCGCCGTGGAGGTCGCGTCCCGGAGGATTCCGGCCAAGTTCGGCCTCGACCCGCGCCGGGACGTCCAGGTCCTGGCCCCGATGCACCGGGGCCCGGCGGGCGCGGGCTCGCTGAACGGCCTGCTCCAGCAGGCGATCACCCCGGCCCGCCCCGACCTGCCGGAGAAGCGGTTCGGCGGCCGGGTCTTCCGGGTCGGCGACAAGGTGACCCAGATTCGGAACAACTATGAGAAGGGGACGAACGGGGTCTTCAACGGTACGGTCGGCGTCGTCACGGCGCTCGACCCCGTCGAGCAGCGGCTGACCGTGCGGACGGACGAGGACGAGGAGGTGCCGTACGACTTCGACGAGCTGGACGAACTCGCGCACGCGTACGCGGTCACCATCCACCGTTCGCAGGGCAGCGAGTACCCGGCGGTGGTCATCCCGGTCACCATGAGTGCCTGGATGATGCTCCAGCGGAACCTGCTCTACACGGCCGTGACCCGGGCCCGGAAGCTGGTCGTCCTGGTCGGCTCCCGGCGGGCGATCGCCCAGGCGGTCCGTACGGTCTCGGCGGGCAGGCGCTTTACCGCACTCGCGCACCGGCTCACAGGGCAAACCCTCGTGTGAAAGATCACGAGGGGCTACCGGAACCGGGGCGAAGGGGGCAGGATATGAAGGTTGGCGGCACTGAGTGCCGCCGAATGGCCCAATGAGCGACCCCGAGTGCACTCTCCTGAGCCAAATGGGGGATGGTAGAGACAGTCAGGGCACCTCGAAGAAGAGGCACTACGTCGGTGAGGGATGACGTGAGCGACAACTCTGTAGTACTGCGGTACGCGGACGGTGAATACACCTACCCGGTGGTCGAGAGCACCGTCGGCGACCAGGGCTTCGACATCGGGAAACTCCGAGCCCAGACCGGGCTGGTCACCCTGGACAGCGGATACGGCAACACGGCCGCCTATAAATCCGCCATCACCTACCTCGACGGTGAGCAGGGCATCCTGCGGTACCGCGGTTACCCCATCGAGCAGCTGGCCGAGCGCTCCACCTTCCTTGAGGTGGCGTACCTGCTGATCAACGGTGAGCTGCCCAAGGTCGACGAGCTGTCGACCTTCAAGAACGAGATCACGCAGCACACGCTCGTCCACGAGGACGTCAAGAACTTCTTCCGCGGCTTCCCGCGGGACGCCCACCCGATGGCGATGCTGTCCTCGGTGGTCTCCGCGCTGTCCACCTTCTACCAGGACAGCCACAACCCGTTCGACGAGCAGCAGCGGCACCTCTCCACGATCCGCCTGCTCGCCAAGCTGCCGACGATCGCGGCCTACGCGTACAAGAAGTCGATCGGTCACCCGTTCGTCTACCCGCGTAACGACCTCGGCTACGTCGAGAACTTCCTGCGCATGACCTTCTCGGTCCCGGCGCAGGAGTACGACCTGGACCCGGTCGTCGTCTCCGCGCTCGACAAGCTGCTGATCCTGCACGCGGACCACGAGCAGAACTGCTCGACCTCCACCGTGCGTCTGGTCGGCTCCTCGCAGGCGAACATGTTCGCCTCGATCTCCGCCGGCATCTCGGCCCTGTGGGGCCCCCTGCACGGTGGCGCCAACCAGTCGGTCCTGGAGATGCTGGAAGGCATCCAGGCCAACGGCGGCGATGTCGACTCCTTCATCCGCAAGGTGAAGAACAAGGAGGACGGCGTCCGCCTGATGGGCTTCGGCCACCGGGTGTACAAGTCCTTCGACCCGCGCGCCAAGATCATCAAGGCGGCGGCGCACGATGTCCTCTCGGCGCTCGGCAAGTCCGACGAGCTGCTCGACATCGCGCTCAAGCTGGAGGAGCACGCGCTCTCCGACGAGTACTTCGTCTCGCGCAACCTCTACCCGAACGTGGACTTCTACACGGGCCTGATCTACCGGGCCATGGGCTTCCCGACCGAGATGTTCACGGTCCTCTTCGCCCTCGGCCGCCTTCCGGGCTGGATCGCCCAGTGGCACGAGATGATCAAGGAGCCGGGTTCCCGCATCGGCCGCCCGCGCCAGATCTACACGGGTGAGGTCCTCCGCGACTTCGTCCCGGTCGAGGCCCGCTGACGGCGCTGACCCGCACGGTCGCCCAAGCGAAAAGCGCCCCGCCGCCGATCCCCCCACGGGTCGGCGAGCGGGGCGCTTTCCATGTCCCGGTGCGGATTCCCCCCACGGGATCCGGGCCGGGCGTCTGGTGCGCGGTCTGCCGGGGTACGTACGGGAGGGCCGCTCAAAGCTCCCCGGTGCACGTGCCCCGGCCGCGCTTGCCTAGGGACGTCCCCCAAGACATCCCATGAACGTCCCCCAAGACGTTCGTTGGCATCGCCCACTTAGACTCGCGAACAGCCCAGATGGTTACCCCCCAATATCTGTGATCTAGATCTCTTTGTGAAGGTCCTGTGCGTCACGCGTAAGTGAATTCACGAGAACCGCCGCAGCCGCAGGCTGTTGGATACGACGAAGACGGACGAAAAGGCCATGGCCAGGCCCGCGATCATCGGGTTGAGGAGTCCGGCCGCCGCGAGGGGGAGCGCGGCGACGTTGTAGCCGAAGGCCCAGCCCAGGTTGCCCCGGATCGTCGCCAGGGTCCGCCGGGCGAGCCGGATGGCGTCCGCCGCGACCCGCAGGTCGCCCCGGACCAGGGTCAGGTCGCTCGCCTCGATGGCCGCGTCGGTGCCCGTCCCCATCGCGAGCCCGAGGTCGGCCGTGGCGAGCGCGGCGGCGTCGTTCACCCCGTCGCCGACCATCGCGACCGTACGGCCCTCGGCCCGCAGCCGCCGGATCACCTCGGCCTTCTCCTCGGGCAGCACCTCCGCGATCACCTCGTCGATGCCCACCTCCGCCGCCACGGCCTCCGCGACCGCCCGGTGGTCCCCGGTGAGCAGCACCGGGCGCAGCCCCAGGGCGCGCAGCCGGGCGACCGCCTCGGCGCTGGTGTCCTTGACGGCGTCGGCGACGGTCAGGGTGCCCCGGGCGACCCCGTCCCAGGCGACGTGGACGGCGCCGGGCTCCGTCGTCGCGGGGGCCTCGACGCCCTCGGCCGCGAGCAGGGCGGCGCGCCCGACGAGGACGAGCCGGCCGTCGACGGAGCCGCGCACGCCGAGTCCGGGCACGTTCTCGAAGGTCTTCGGGGTGGGGAGCTCCCCGCAGCGCTCGGCGGCGCCGACGGCGATCGCGCGGGCGACCGGGTGCTCGGAGGAGTGCTCCAGGGCGCCCGCGAGCCGCAGGAGCTCGGTCTCGTCGGCGGAGTCCGTGCCGTACCGCCCGCCGTGCACGTGGACGCCGGTCAGCCGCATGCGGCCGGTGGTGACCGTGCCCGTCTTGTCGAGGACGACGGTGTCGACCTTGCGGGTGGACTCCAGGACCTCGGGGCCCTTGATGAGGATGCCGAGCTGGGCGCCGCGTCCGGTGCCGACCATGAGGGCGGTCGGGGTGGCCAGGCCGAGGGCGCAGGGGCAGGCGATGATCAGGACGGCGACGGCGGCGGTGAAGGAGGCGGTGACGTCGTCCGTCAGGAGGAGCCAGGTGACGAGGGTGCCGAGGGCGATGAGGAGCACCACGGGGACGAAGACGGCGGAGATCTTGTCGGCGAGCCGCTGCACCTCGGCCTTGCCGCTCTGGGCGTCCTCGACGAGCTTGGCGATCCTGGCCAGCTGGGTGTCGGCGCCGACGCGGGTGGCCTCGACGAGGAGGCGGCCGGAGACGTTGACGCAGCCGCCGGTGACGGCGGAGCCGGGGGTGACGTCCAGGGGCAGCGACTCGCCGGTGAGCAGGGAGGCGTCGACGGCGGAGGCGCCTTCCGCGACGGTGCCGTCGGTGGCGATCTTCTCCCCGGGGCGTACGACGAAGAGGTCGCCGGTGCGGAGTTCGCCGACCGGGACGCGTACCTCCCTGCCGTCCTTGAGGACCGCCACGTCCTTGGCGCCGAGCTCCATCAGGGCCCGCAGTGCGGCGCCCGCCTTCCGCTTGGCGCGGGCCTCCAGATAGCGGCCCAGGAGGATGAAGGTGACGACGCCGGCGGCGACCTCCAGGTAGATCGCGGAGGAGGTGTGGGCGCGGTCGGCGGTGAGGTCGAAGCCGTGGCGCATGCCGGGCATGCCGGCGTCGCCGAGGAAGAGGGCCCAGAGGGACCAGACGTAGGCGGCGAGGGTGCCGACCGAGACGAGGGTGTCCATGGTGGCGGCGCCGTGCCGGAGGTTGGTCCAGGCGGCCCGGTGGAAGGGCAGCCCGCCCCAGACGACGACGGGGGAGGCGAGGGTGAGCGAGAGCCACTGCCAGTTGTCGAACTGGAGCGAGGGGACCATGGCGAGGAGGACGACGGGCGCCGAGAGGAGCGCGGAGACGGTGAGCCGCTGCCGGAGGGAGGCGAGCTCGGGGTCCTCCGGCTCCTCCTCCCGTTCCTTCACCGGCGGGAGGGGTTCCTCGGCGGTGTAGCCGGTCTTCACGACGGTGGCGATCAGCTCGTCGACGCCGACGTCCGGCGCGTGTTCGACATGCGCCTTCTCCGTGGCGTAGTTGACGGTGGCGGTGACGCCGTCCATCCGGTTGAGCTTCTTCTCGATGCGGGCGGCGCAGGAGGCGCAGGTCATCCCACCGATCGTCAGCTCGGTGACGGTGGTGCTGGGCATGTGCGGTTCCAAACGGGAGCAGGGCCGTACCAGTAACGGTACGGCCCTGCCGCGAGGCTGCGGAGGCGGGTCAGACCAGCTCGTAGCCGGCCTCGTCCACGGCGGCGGCGACGGCCTCGCGGTCGAGGGGGGCGGCGGAGACGACGGTGACCTCGCCGGTCTTGGCGACGGCGGTGACCGAGGAGACGCCGGCGATCGCGGAGATCTCGCCGGAGACCGCGCCCTCGCAGTGACCGCAGGTCATGCCCTTGACCTGGTAGACGGTGGTGAGTTCGGTCTGCGTCTCTGCGGACATGGTGGTCTCCTCTTGGGGGTTCAGCGTCTTACGGTAACGAGACTATACCCCTGGGGGGTATAAGTCCAGGGATCGTCGGCTCGCGGCGCGGCCCGGCGGGTCGTCGGGGCCTATGGTAAATACCCGATATGTCGCATTCGGGGAGCACGCTCGTTCTGATCATGGCGATCGCCGTCCTGGCGCCGCTGCTCGCCTACGGGGTGGGGCGCTGGCTCCCCGTCCCCCTCGTCATCTTCGAGATCCTGCTCGGCATCCTCATCGGCCCCGACGTCCTCGACTGGGCCCGGCCCGACGCGCTGATCGACGGGCTCTCCCAGCTCGGCCTCGCCATGCTGATCTTCCTCGCCGGGTACGAGATCGAGTTCGGCAAGGTCCGCGGCGACACCCTCAGGCGCTCCGTGTGGGCCTGGGTGATCGCCCTCGCCCTAGGGCTCGGCACCGGCGTCCTGCTCGGCGGCGGCTACACCAAGGGCGTTTTCATCGGCGTCGCCCTGACCAGCACCGCGCTCGGCACCGTCCTGCCGGTGCTGCGGGACTCCGGCGACCTCCACGGGCGCTTCGGCTCGGTCGTCATGGCCTTCGGCGCGGTCGGCGAGTTCGGCCCGATCATCGCGATGGCGCTGCTGCTCAGCGGGCGGGGCGCCGCCGAGTCCACCGCCCTCCTCGCCGTCTTCGCCGCGCTCACGGCCGGGGCCGTCGTCTGGGCGCTGCGGCCCCGCCCGCCGTGGTTCTCGAAGGTCATCGCCAAGACCCTGCACAGCAGCGGCCAGTTCGCGGTCCGCTTCGTCTTCCTGCTGCTCGCCCTGATGCTCGGGGCGTCCACGGCGCTCGGGCTCGACGTCCTGCTCGGCGCCTTCGCGGCCGGACTCATCACCCGGCTCGTGCTGACCGGGGCCGCGCCCGAATCCGGGCCGGAGATCCTGGAGAAGGTCGAGGGCGTCGGCTTCGGCTTCCTCGTCCCCGTCTTCTTCGTCGTCACCGGCATCGAGTTCGACCTCGACTCGCTCCTCGACGGAGGCCGGACCCTGCTCCTGCTGCCGGTCTTCCTGCTGCTCTTCCTGCTCGTGCGCGGCGGTCCGATCTGGTTCCTCGCCCCGCGCGACCTCGACCGCGAGGACCGGGGCGGGCTCGTCCTCTACGGCTCCACGGCGCTGCCGCTCGTCGTCGCGATCACCACCATCGGCGTGGACGACAAGGAACTGACGGCCGGCGAGGCGGCGGCGCTCGTCGGCGCCGGAATGCTCTCCGTACTGATCTTCCCGCTGCTCGCCCTGAAACTGCGGGCACGGAAGGGGGGCGCGGAAGGCGGGGTGCCGTCCGTGGAGTCGGTCGGTGGGGCGGAGTCGTGGTGACCGATCCGCCGGTCGGTGGGGTGAGGGTGTGGTGACCGGCCCGTCGACCGGCGGGGAGGGGCGAGGGTGTGGTGGCCGGCCTGCCGGTCGGTGGGGTGAGGGTGTGGTGACCGGCCCGTCGACCGACGGGGAGGGGCGAGGGTGTGGTGGCCGGCCTGCCGGTCAGTGGGGTGAGGGCGTGGTGGCCGGCCCGTCGACCAGCGGGGAGAGGTAGCGGAGGAGGACCGTCTTCAGCTCGGCGATCGTCGCGTCCCGCTCGGCGCCCTCGGGGGCGGCCAGGATCAGATCCAGGCCGCCCTTGAAGATCGCGAAGGTCATGTCGGCGATCCGGGCGCGCTCCTCGGGCGACAGCGCGGGGGCGTAGTACGCGATCACGTCCCGCACCGAGTTCAGCAGGTTGGTGTGCAGGGCGTCGTGCTCCTCGGCGATCCGGCCGGGCACGTCGGAGCCGTGCATCAGGGCGAGGAAGACCGGGTTCTCGCAGTTGAACTCGATCAGCGGGTCGACGACGACGTCGAGCAGCTCGGGCAGCGGCAGGGTGAGGTTCGCCGGGGTGAACGCCTGGCCGTGGGCCTCCCGCATCTCGCTGAGGAGGCGCTCGCCGAGCTCTATCGCGATGGCCTCCTTGTTCGGGAAGTACTGGTAGAGCGTGCCGGGCGAGACGCTCGCCTCCCGGGCGATCGCGTTGGTGCTGGTCGCCGTGTACCCGTACGCGCAGAAGACGTTCGCGGCGGCCTGGAGCAGCTGCGCGATGCGGCGCTCGCCGCGCGCCTGGCGTCGGCGCGGCTTCGGTTCTTCGGACACGTCTCCGGATGCGACTTCGGACATGGCTGTCCCCAGGTCTCCTCAACACGTTTGACAAACACGAGAGGTCACTCGCATTCTTGAGAAACGCGAGCGATCACTCGTGTTTGCCAGTCTATGGCAATGGGCGGCCCCCGCGACCTGCCGGGAAGCGCGTGCGGGGGCCACGGTGAAGGGGACACCGCGTCATGTCCGAAGTCAAGAAAGCACCTCCCGGTGGCGGGGGCGGCGGGGGATGGACGCGGTTCGTGACCGCCCGGCCGCGCCTCACCCTCCTGGTGGCCCTGGTGCTCACCACACTCGCCGTCCTCGCGGGCGGCGGCGTCGCGGACCGCATGGGCAGCGGCGGCTGGGAGGACCCGGCCGCCGAGTCGACCCACGCCACCGAGGCCCTGGAGCGGCAGTTCCCCGGCTCCCAGCCGAACGTGCTGCTCCTCGTCGACGCGGGGAAGGCCGGGGGCGGTGGAGCCGGCGGGGCCGCCCGCGTCGACGACCCGGCCGTCGCCGCCGAGGCCCGGCGGCTCGCCGAGCGGCTCGACGCCGAACCGGGCGTCGACGGCGTCGGCTCCTACTGGTCCACCGGCTCGCCCGCCCTCCGCTCCGAGGACGGACGCCAGGCCGTGATCGCCGCCCGGATCGCCGGCGACGAGAAGGACGCCTCCGCCGTCCTCGACCGGATCGCCCCCGCGTACCGGGGCACCCACGGCCCCGTCGAGGTCTCCCTCGGCGGCGGACTCGCCGTCCGGCACGAGATGCAGACGATCATCCAGGAGGACCTGCTGCGGGCCGAGCTCATCGCCCTGCCCCTCACCCTGATCCTGCTCGTCATGGTCTTCGGCAGCGCCGTCGCCGCCCTGCTGCCGCTCGGCGTCGGCATCGTCGCCATCCTCGGGACGAACGCCGTCCTGCGCGGCATCACCGAGTTCACCGACGTCTCCGTCTTCGCGCAGAACCTGACGACCGCCCTCGGGCTCGGACTCGCCATCGACTACGCCCTGTTCGTCGTCCGCCGCTACCGCGAGGAACTCGCGGCCGGCGCCGACACCCGCACCGCCGTCCGCACCACACTGCGCACGGCCGGGCGCACCGTGCTCTTCTCCGCCCTGACCGTCGCCGTCTCGCTCGCCGCGATGCTGGTCTTCCCGCAGTACTTCCTGCGCTCCTTCGCGTACGCCGGGATCGCCGTCGTCCTGCTCGCCGCCACCGCCGCGCTCACCCTGCTCCCGGCCGCCCTCGTGCTGCTCGGCGACCGGGTCAACGCCCTCGACCTGAGGCGCCTCTTCGGGCGCGGCCACGCGCCCCGGAAGGACGGCGAGGCCGCCACCGGGGCCGACCGCGAGGACGCCGGCGGGGCCTGGTGGGGGCGGGCGGCCGCCCTGGTGATGCGCCGGGCGCCCGTCTTCGCCGTGGTCACCACCGCCGGGCTCGTCCTCCTCGGGACGCCCTTCCTCGGCGTGAAGTTCGGCACCGCCGACGACCGCCAGCTCCCCGTCACCGCCT
The DNA here is from genome assembly GCF_042874035.1 of Streptomyces sp. NPDC004284. Taxonomy (NCBI): domain Bacteria; kingdom Bacillati; phylum Actinomycetota; class Actinomycetes; order Kitasatosporales; family Streptomycetaceae; genus Streptomyces; species Streptomyces sp. NPDC004284. The sequence goes on from NZ_JBIAMJ010000003.1 coordinate 263,524, forward strand.
CCTCCCGGGTCGTCCAGGACCGGCTGAGGGACGGCTTCCCCGGCAACCCGGGCGGAACCGTCACCGTCCTCGCCGAGGGGGCGACCACCCCCGCGCGGTACGCCGACTACCGCGAGCGGATCGCCGCCCTCGACGGCGTCGTCCGGGTCGAGGGGCCCGTCACCGCCGGCGGCGGGACCGCCTACTTCACCGTGGTGCCCGAGGGCGAGACCGTCGGCGCCGACGCCCAGCGGGTCGTCGGGGAACTGCGCGCGACCGAAGCGCCGTTCGCGACCTCCGTCACCGGACCGGCCGCCGTCCTCGTCGACTCCAAGGACGCCATCGGCGAGCGGCTCCCCTGGGCGGCCGGGATCATCGTCCTCGTCACCCTGCTCCTCGTCTTCCTCCTGACCGGCAGCGTCCTCGTGCCGGTCCAGGCCGTCCTCCTCAACGCCCTCAGCCTCACGGCGATGTTCGGCGCCGTGGTCTGGGTCTTCCAGGAGGGCCACCTCTCCGGCCTCCTCGGCTTCACCGCCACCGGCGACATCGAGACCACCCTGCCCGTGCTCATGTTCTGCGTGGCCTTCGGACTCTCCATGGACTACGGGGTGTTCCTGCTCTCCCGCATCAAGGAGGAGTACGACGCCACCGGCGACCACGAGCACTCCGTCCGCTTCGGACTGCGCCGCACCGGCGGCCTCATCACCGCCGCCGCCGTGATCCTCGCCGTCGTCATGGTCGCCATCGGCACCTCCCGCGTCACCAACACCAAGATGCTCGGACTCGGCGTCGCCCTCGCCGTCCTCATGGACGCGACGGTGGTCCGCAGCCTCCTCGTCCCCGCCGTGATGAAGCTGACCGGCCGCCTCACCTGGTGGGCCCCGGGACCGCTGCGCCGCTTCCACGACCGCTTCGGCATCAGCGAGACGGACACCCCGGCCACCGCCGACACCGAGAGAAACGCCGGTGCCGGTGCCGGTGCCGACGCCGGTTCCGGAGGCAGGACGTACAGCTCCGCCCGCTGACCCGCACGGCAGGACGCCGGGCTCCGGACGGGGGATCCGGAGCCCGGCGTACGGGGCGGGACGGGGGTCAGTCGCGGCGGGCCCGGTTGCCGGGGCGGCTGGCGACCCAGGCGCGGATCGTGTCCGCGTACCAGTAGGGCTTGCCGGACTCCACGCGGTCGGGTGTCGGAAGAAGCCCGTGCTTCCGGTAGGAGCGGACCGTGTCGGGCTGCACGCAGATGTGCGCGGCGATGTCCTTGTACGTCCAGAGTCTGGTGTCCGTCATGCCTGGTACCTCCCTGCGCGCCGCGCAGCGGCGGCGGGGGTGCCGTTCGGGGGCGCTGCGGGCGGGCGGTTGCGATCAATCAGCCTGTGCCCGTTGCAACGTCCCTTCCGACAGGAGGAGAGCGGCTGTCGAACGCCTGTGACGCAAAGCCCGCGTAAGGGAGACAAACGTGACGGAGGAGGGACCCGCGTGACGGAAACGGCACAGGCGACCACCGGTGTGTCCGCGTGCGTCACCGCTGGTCAGAGCGGTATGCGCCGCTCACACCCCGCACGAGCGGAGGAAGCGCCGGGTGCGCAGGGCGATCGGGTACGGGACGTCCGGCTCGCACGGGTACATGTCCTGCTCGACGATCGCGAACAGGTCCACCTCCAGGGCCGACGCGGCGGCGAGCACCGGTTCGAGCGCCGGCACCCCGGACGGCGGCTCGCACATCACGCCCCGCGCCACCGCCGGACCGAACGGCACCCCCTCGGCGACCACCCCGGCCAGGACCTCCGGATCGACCTGCTTGAGATGGAGGTAGCCGATCCGCTCCCCGTACGTCTCGATCAGCTTGACGCTGTCCCCGCCGGCGTACGCGTAGTGCCCGGTGTCCAGGCAGAGCGCGACCGCGTCCGGGTCGGTGGCGTCGAGGAAGCGCGTCACGCTCTCCTCGCCGTCGAGGTGGGTGTCGGCGTGCGGATGGACCACGATCCGCAGCCCGTACCGCTCGCGCACCTCCCGGCCCAGACGCTCCGTCAGCCCCGTCAGGTCCCGCCACTGCCCGGCGGTGAGCACGGGGTCCTCCAGGACCTCGCCCGTCCGGTCGTCCCGCCAGAACGACGGGATGACGACGAGGTGGTCCGCGCCCATGGCCTGGGCGAGGGCGGCGTTCTCCGCGACGTGCGCCCAGGTCCGGTCCCAGACGTCCGGGCCGCGGTGGAGCCCCGTGAAGACCGTGCCCGCCGAGACCCGCAGGCCGCGCCGCGCGGTCTCCTCCGCGAGGACGCCCGGGTCGGTGGGCAGATAGCCGTACGGGCCGAGCTCGATCCATTCGTAGCCGGCCCCCGACACCTCGTCGAGGAAGCGCTGCCACGGCACCTGCCGGGGATCGTCGGGGAACCACACGCCCCAGGAGTCCGGGGCGGAGCCGATCCGGATGCGGGACTGCGAGGACGACGGCTGCGGCGACGACTTCGTCATGCCTGCCACCTTGACCGGGGTCCGAGAGCAGCGTCAAGCAGTCGTCCGAATGTCCGGACATATCGTTGACACGCCTCCCGGCGGACGACTAGACCTGGGGACGGAGCCGACGGCGGGTCCGACCGAGAGGTGGCGCGTGGAGACGGAGCCGTACGACCTGATCACCATGGGGCGCCTCGGCGTGGACCTGTATCCGCTCCAGACCGGCGTCGGCCTCGACCGGGTCGAGACCTTCCGCAAGTTCCTCGGCGGCTCCCCGGCCAACGTGGCCGTCGCCGCCGCCCGCCTCGGCCGCCGCACCGCGCTGATCTCCCGCACCGGCGCCGACCCCTTCGGCGGCTATCTGCGCCGCGAGCTCAAGGGCTTCGCCGTGGACGACCGCTGGGTGACGGAGGTCGACGCGTACCCCACCCCCGTCACCTTCTGCGCGCTCTTCCCGCCCGACGACTTCCCGCTCTACTTCTACCGCCGCCCGAAGGCCCCCGACCTGGAGATCCGGCCGGAGGAGCTCGACCTCGACGCGATCCGCGCCGCCCGGGTCTTCTGGGCGACCGGCACCGGCCTGTGCGCCGAACCCAGCCGCACCGCCACCCTGGAGGCGCTGCGGGTCAGGTCCGGCCGGGAGACGACGGTCCTCGACCTGGACTGGCGGCCGATGTTCTGGGCGGACCCGGCGGCGGCCCGCCCGTACTACGCCGAGGCGCTGCGGCACGCGACCGTCGCCGTCGGCAACCTCGACGAGTGCGAGGTCGCCACCGGGCAGCGGGAGCCGGAGGCCGCCGCCCGCGCCCTCCTCGCGACCGGCGCGGTCCGGCTCGCCGTCGTCAAGCAGGGCCCCGCGGGCGTCCTCGCGCTCGCCGCCGACGGGACCCGCGCCGAAGTGCCGCCGCTGCCGGTCGAGGTCGTCAACGGGCTCGGCGCGGGCGACGCGTTCGGCGGGGCGCTCGTCGACGGCCTCCTCGCCGGCCGGGACCTCGGCACCGTCCTGCGCCGCGCCAACGCCGCCGGCGCGATCGTCGCGGGCCGCCTCGCCTGCTCCTCCGCCATGCCGGACGCCGCGGAGATCGCCGCGGCCCTCGCGACGGGCGGCGGCACCCTGCCGGACGCCCTCGGGTCGGGCGGCGGCACCTTGCCGGACGCCTCCGGGCCGGGCGGCGGCACCCTGCCGGAACGAGGGTAGGGATCCGCCATGGAAACGAGTCTCCACCTGCCCGCAGGGACCGCCGCCCGTGGGCCGTACGCCGTCGACATCGACCCCGAGCGGGCCGGATGGACGTACTCCGCGCTCCGGATCCTCGCCCTCGGACCGGGGGAGAACCACTCCTTCGAGAGCGGGGATCGCGAATGGGTCGTGCTTCCCCTCGCCGGTGCCTGTAGCGTGCGCGTCGACGGCGAGATCCTCGAACTCCTGGGCCGCGCGAGCGTGTTCGAAGGAGTGACCGACTTCGCCTATGTACCGCGCGACGCCCACGCCCAGATCGCCTCCGGCGCGGGAGGCCGCTTCGCTTTGGCAGGAGCGAAGTGCGAGCGACGACTCCCCGCCCGCTACGGCCCCGCGCCGGAGGTTCCCGTCGAGACCCGGGGCAGCGGGAACCGCGCCCGCCGCGTCCGGAACTTCGCCTCGGCCGACGCCTTCGACTGCGACCGGCTCATCGCCGTCGAGGTGGTCACGCCCGGCGGGAACTGGTCCTCCTACCCACCGCACAAGCACGACGAGCACCGGCCCGGCGCCGAATCCGTCCTGGAGGAGATCTACTACTACGAGGTCCAGGGCCCCCACGGCTACGGATACCAGCGGATCTCGCCCTCCCGGCCCGGCGGCGCCGCACTCCTCGCCGAGGTGCGGGGCGGCGACGCGGTCCTCGTCCCCGACGGCTGGCACGGGCCCTCGATCGCCCAGCCGGGGCACGACCTCTACTACCTCAACGTCATGGCGGGCCCCGGACCCGAAAGGGAGTGGAAGATCTGCTTCCACCCGGACCACACGGAGGGATACGCATGAGGCTCACCGTCGCGCAGGCCCTCGTCCGCTTCCTCGCCGCCCAGCACACCGAGCGCGACGGCGTCCGGCAGCGGCTCGTCACCGCCACCTGGGGCATCTTCGGCCACGGCAACGTCGCCGGCATCGGCCAGGCGCTGGTCGAGGAGCAGGGCATGCCCTTCCACCAGGGCCGCAACGAGCAGGCCATGGTGCACGCCGCCGTCGGCTACGCCCGCCAGAAGAACCGGCTCTCCGCGCACGCCGTCACCACCTCCATCGGCCCCGGCGCCACCAACCTCGTCACCGGCGCCGCCCTCGCCACGATCAACCACCTCCCGGTCCTCCTGCTGCCCGGCGACACCTTTGCCGGCCGCCCCGCCGACCCCGTCCTCCAGCAGCTCCAGGTCCCCTCCGCGGGCGACGTGTCCGTCAACGACTGCCTGCGCCCGGTGTCGCGCTACTTCGACCGGATCACCCGGCCCGAGGCCCTGATCCCGGCCGCCCTCGCCGCCGTACGCGTCCTCGCCGACCCCGTCGAGACCGGCGCCGTGACCCTCGCCCTGCCCCAGGACGTGCAGGCCGAGGCGTACGACTGGCCGGAGGAGTTCTTCGCCGAGCGGATCTGGCCCGTCCGCCGCCCCCGCCCCGACGCGGACGGGCTCGACGCCGCCGTCCGGGCCGTGAAGGCCGCGAAACGACCGCTGATCATCGCGGGCGGCGGCGTGAAGTACAGCGGCGCCGAGGACGCGCTGCGCGAGTTCGCCGAGCGCACCGGCCTGCCCGTCGCCGGCACCCAGGCCGGCAAGGGCGTCCTCCCGTACGACCACTGGTGCGACGTCGGCGGCATCGGCCACACCGGCACCGACACCGCCAACGTCCTCGCCCGCACCGCCGACCTGATCATCGGCGTCGGCACCCGCCTCACCGACTTCACCACCGCGTCCGGCACCCTCGTCCGCCCCGACACGCCGTTCCTCAACCTCAACATCGCCGGCTTCGACGCCCACAAGCAGGCCGCGCTGCCCCTCGTCGCCGACGCCCGCGAGGGCCTCACCGCCCTCACCGGGGCGCTCGGCGGCCACCGGCGGACGAGGGCCGACTGGTTCCACTCGAAGAAGGCCTGGCAGGAGCGGACCGACACCGCCTACGCCGCCCCCGACGAGGACGCCCGCCCCACCCAGACCCAGGTCCTCGGCGTACTCGACACTCTGGTCGACACCAGCGACATCCTGATCAACGCCGCCGGCTCGCTCCCCGGCGACCTCCACAAGCTCTGGCGGACCCGCTCCCCGGACCAGTACCACGTCGAGTACGGCTACTCCTGCATGGGCTACGAGATCCCCGCGGCCATCGGCGTCCTGCTCGCCGCGCCCGGCCGGCCCGTCTGGGCCCTCGTCGGCGACGGTACATACTTGATGAATCCCACCGAAATCGTCACCGCCGTCCAGGAACGGCTGCCCCTGAAGCTGATCATCCTGCAGAACCACGGATACGCCTCCATCGGCGGTCTCTCCGAGGCCGTCGGCGCCGAGCGGTACGGCACCGACTACCGCCACCGCACGGACGACGGCGGCTTCACCGGACCGCCGCTCCCCGTCGACCTCGGCGCCAACGCCGCCTCCCTCGGCATGCGGATCCTGCGCCCGCGCACCGTGCGTGACCTGCGGGAAGCCCTCGCGGATGCCCGGACAGCCACGGATCCCACATGTGTCTACGTCGAGACCGAAACGGCAGACAGTGTGTCGGGCCCGCCCCCGGCCCAGGCGTGGTGGGATGTGCCCGTGGCCGAGACGTCGACCCGCCCGTCGGCGGTCGAGGCCCGCGAGGAGTACGACCGGCACGTCACCGCCCGACGCCGCCATCTCTGAAGGAGTAACTCGTCATGACGAAGAGCGTCCACCACTGGATCGGTGGCAAGACCGTCGAGGGCACGTCGGGCAACTGGGGCCCGGTCACCGACCCGGCCACCGGTGCCGTCACCACCCAGGTCGCCCTCGCCTCGGTGGAGGAGGTCGACGCGGCCGTCGCCGCCGCGAAGGACGCCTTCGCCACCTGGGGCAACTCCTCGCTCGCCCAGCGCACCACGATCCTCTTCAAGTTCCGCGCGCTGCTCGACGCCAACCGCGACGCGATCGCCGAGCTGATCGTCGCCGAGCACGGCAAGGTCCACTCCGACGCGCTCGGCGAGGTCGCCCGCGGCCTGGAGATCGTCGACCTGGCCTGCGGCATCACCACCCAGCTCAAGGGCGAGCTCTCCACCCAGGTCTCGAACCGCGTGGACGTGGCCTCGATCCGCCAGCCCGTCGGCGTCGTCGCCGGCATCACGCCCTTCAACTTCCCGGCCATGGTGCCGATGTGGATGTTCCCGATCGCCATCGCGACCGGCAACACCTTCATCCTCAAGCCGAGCGAGAAGGACCCCTCGCCGTCCCTGAAGATCGCCGAGCTGCTCGCCGAGGCGGGCCTCCCGGACGGCGTCTTCAACGTCGTCCACGGCGACAAGGTGGCCGTCGACCGCCTCCTGGAGCACCCGGACGTCTCCGCGGTCTCCTTCGTCGGCTCGACCCCGATCGCCCGCTACATCCACACCACCGCCTCCGCCAACGGCAAGCGCGTCCAGGCGCTCGGCGGCGCGAAGAACCACATGCTGGTCCTCCCGGACGCCGACCTCGACGCCGCCGCCGACGCGGCCGTCTCCGCGGCCTACGGCTCCGCCGGCGAGCGCTGCATGGCGATCTCCGCGGTCGTGGCCGTCGGCTCCATCGGCGACACGCTCGTCGAGAAGATCCGCGAGCGCGCCGAGAAGATCAAGATCGGCCCCGGCACCGACCCGACCTCCGAGATGGGCCCGCTCATCACGGCCGTCCACCGCGACAAGGTCGCCTCGTACGTGAAGGGCGCGGCGGACGAGGGCTGCGAGGTCGTCCTCGACGGCACCGGCTACACGGTCGAGGGCCACGAGAACGGCCACTGGATCGGCCTGTCCCTCCTGGACCACGTCCCGACCTCGGCCAAGGCCTACCAGGACGAGATCTTCGGCCCGGTGCTCTGCGTGCTGCGCGCCGAGACGTACGAGGAGGGCCTCGCCCTCATCAACGCCTCGCCGTTCGGCAACGGCACCGCGATCTTCACCCGTGACGGCGGCGCCGCCCGCCGCTTCCAGCTGGAGGTCCAGGCCGGCATGGTCGGCGTGAACGTGCCGATCCCGGTGCCGGTGGGCTACCACTCCTTCGGTGGCTGGAAGGACTCGCTCTTCGGCGACCACCACATCTACGGCAACGACGGCATCCACTTCTACACCCGCGGCAAGGTCGTCACCACCCGCTGGCCGGACCCGTCCGACGCCCCCGCCGGCGTCGACCTGGGCTTCCCGCGCAACCACTGACGCACAGTCGGCCGTCGGCCTCCGGGGTGCTGGACAGCACACCCCGGAGGCCGTCGGCGTACCGGTCAGCGGACCGCACCCGTTGTCCGCGGACCGCACTCGCTGTCCGCACCGCCGCCCTCGCTGTCGGCGTACCGCACCCGCTGTACGCCGACAGGGCCGCGTACGACCTGAGAAGGCCGCCGATCTCCGTCCGCGGTCAGCCGTGCCGCAAGGCCCGGCGGCCTAGGCTCGACGCCATGCGACTCCGACTTCCCCGGTGGGCCGCGGTCACCGCCGCGCTCGCCGTTCTCGCGGGTGCCGGCACGTGGGCCGCCGTCGCCCAGGACGATCCACCGCCCGTCAGCCGTGCGGACCGGATGCTCGACGTCGACGGGGTACGGCTCGACACCTCGTACTTCACCGGCCCCGGCGCCGGCCGGCGTCCCGCCGTCCTCCTCGGCCACGGCTTCGGCGGCTCCAAGGACGACGTCCGCGCCCAGGCCGAGGGCCTCGCCCGCGACGGCTACGCCGTCCTCACCTGGTCCGCCCGCGGCTTCGGCGCCTCCACCGGGCAGATCGGCCTCAACGACCCCGACCACGAGGTCAAGGACGTCTCGAAGCTGATCGACTGGCTCGCCGCCCGCCCCGAGGTCCTCCTCGACGAACCCGGCGACCCGCGCGTCGGCGTCACCGGCGCCTCGTACGGCGGCGCGATCTCCCTGCTCGCCGCCGGCCACGACCCGCGCGTCGACGCGATCGCCCCGCAGATCACCTACTGGAACCTCGCCGACGCCCTCTTCCCGAACGGCGTCTTCAAGAAGCTCTGGGCCGGGATCTTCTTCTCGACGGGCTCCCCGGCCACGGGCCGGGGGAACGACTCCTGCGGCCGGTTCACCGCCGAACTCTGCTCGCTCTACCAGCGCGTCGCCGTCTCCGGGAAGCCCGACGCCGCCGCCCGCGCCCTCCTCGAAGCCCGCAGCCCCGCCGCCGTCGGGTCCAGGATCAAGGTGCCCGCGCTCCTCGTCCAGGGCCAGTCCGACTCGCTCTTCACCCTCGCCCAGTCCGACGCCATGGCCCGCGCCCTCACGGCCGGCGGCGCCCCCGTCGCCGTCGACTGGATCGCCGGCGGCCACGACGGCGGCGACCGCGAGACCGAGCGCGTCGAGCGCCGCATCGGCACCTGGTTCGACCGCTGGCTGAAGCGCGACACCTCCGTCGACACCGGCCCCGCCTTCCGCGTCAGCCGCACCGGCGGCGTCGACTCCACCGACGGGCAGGCCACCCTGCGCGCCGCGACCGCCGACCGCTACCCGGGGCTCACCTCCGGCACCACGGACCTCGCCCTCGGCGGGCCGCCGCAGACCTTCACCAACCCCGCGGGCGCCGCACCGCCCGCCGTCTCCGCCGTCCCGGGCCTCGGCGGCGGACTCTCCGGGCTCTCCTCCCTCGGGGTCGGCCTCTCCCTCGACTTCCCCGGCCAGCACGCCCGCTTCGACGCGAAGCCGCAGACCGCGTCCCTGCGGATCACCGGCACGCCGACCGTCCGCGTCAAGGTCGCCTCCACCGCCGCCGACGGTTCCGCCGTCCTCTTCGCCAAGGTGTACGACGTGGGGCCCGACGGCCGGCAGCAGGTGCTGCCCGCCCAGCTCGTCGCCCCCGTCCGCGTCGACGGCGCCAAGGCCGGGAAGAGCGTCACGCTGACCCTGCCCGCGATCGACCACGAGGTGGAGGCCGGGCACCGGCTGCGGCTCGTCGTCGCCGCCACCGACCTCGGCTACGCCTCCCCGACGGTCCCCGCCGGCTACACCGTCGCCGTCGAGGGCCCGCTCACCGTGCCCACCGCGCCCGGCCTCTCCACCGAGGCCGCCGCCCTGCCCCGGTGGGTGTGGGGCCTGCCGCTCCTCGGCCTCGCCGGGGCCGCCGCCCTCCTGCTCACCGCCCGCCGGAAGACGGCCGCCCCCGCGCCCGACCCCGAACTGGCCGCCGTACCCCTCCAGATCACGGGCCTCTCCAAGAAGTACAAGGGCGGCGACCGGTACAGCGTCCGGGACCTGTCCTTCCGCGTCGAACAGGGCCAGGTCCTCGGCCTCCTCGGGCCGAACGGTGCGGGCAAGACCACCACCCTGCGCATGCTGATGGGCCTCATCACCCCCGATGAGGGCGAGATCCGGGTCTTCGGCCAGGCCGTCAGGCCGGGCGCCCCGGTCCTCTCCCGCGTCGGCTCCTTCGTCGAGGGCGCCGGATTCCTGCCGCACCTGTCGGGCCGGGAGAACCTGGACCTGTACTGGAAGGCCACCGGCCGCCCCGCCGAGGACGCCCATGTCGACGAGGCCCTGCGGATCGCGAACCTGGGCGGCGCCCTCGAACGCGCCGTCCGCACCTACTCGCAGGGCATGCGGCAGCGCCTCGCCCTCGCCCAGGCCATGCTGGGCCTGCCCGACCTGCTGATCCTCGACGAGCCGACCAACGGACTCGACCCGCCGCAGATCCGCGAGATGCGCGAGGTGATGATCCGGTACGCGGCCGGGGGCCGGACCGTCATCGTCTCCAGCCACCTCCTCGCCGAGGTCGAGCAGTCCTGCACCCATCTGGTCGTCATGGACCGGGGACGGCTCGTGCAGGCCGGACCGGTCGCCGAGATCACCGGCAACGGCGACACCCTCCTGGTGAGCCTGGCCGGGGAGATCGACGACGCCCTCGTCACGAAGATCGACGCCCTGACCGGCGTCGGCGCGGCGACCCGCACCGACGAAGGGCTCCTGGTCCGTCTCGACGGCATCGACCCGACCGCCCTCATCGGCGAACTCGTCCGCCTGGACGTGCCGCTGACCGGCGTCGGCCCCCACCGGCGTCTGGAGGACGCCTTCCTGACCCTGATCGGAGGAGCCGCGTGACCGCCACGGCCGCCCCGCCCACCACGCCGCCGGGCGCCCCCGGCTACCGGCCCGGACGCACCCTGCCCCTGCGCGTCGAGGCCCTCCGCCAGTGGAAGCGCCGGCGCACCCTGATCATGGGCGGCATCCTCGCCGCCCTGCCCTTCGTCCTCATCGCGGCCTTCGCGATCGGCGGCCCCGGGGACGGCGACCGCAACGGCCGCATCACCCTGATGGACACGGCGACGGCCTCCGGCGCCAACTTCGCGGCGACCTGCCTGTTCGTCTCGGCCGGCTTCCTCCTCGTCATTCCGGTGGCGCTGTTCTGCGGGGACACGATCGCCTCCGAGGCGAGCTGGTCCTCCCTGCGGTACCTGCTCGCCGCGCCCGTCCCGCGCTCCCGGCTCCTCGCCTCCAAGCTGGCGGTCGCCCTCGCCTACAGCGCGGCCGCGATGGTCCTCCTCCCGCTCGTGGCCCTGGCGGCGGGCACGGTCGCCTACGGCTGGGGCCCGCTCCAGCTGCCGACGGGCGGCTCCGTGCCGGCCGGGGACGCCCTGCTCAGGCTGGGGATCGCCGTCGCCTTCGTCTTCGCCTCCCAACTGGTCACCGCCGGCCTCGCCTTCTGGCTGTCCACCCGCACCGACGCCCCGCTGGGCGCGGTGGGCGGCGCCGTCGGCCTGACCATCGTCGGCAACGTCCTGGACGCCGTCACGGCGCTCGGCGACTGGCGCGACTTCCTGCCCGCGCACTGGCAGTTCGCCTGGATCGACGCGCTCCAGCCCCAGCTGGAGTGGGGCGGCATGGTGAAGGGAACGGCGATCTCCGTGACGTACGCCCTGGTCCTCTTCGCGCTCGCCTTCCGCGGCTTCGCCCGCAAGGACATCGTCTCTTAGCCGGTCTCACAACCACCCCCTCCGAGCCGCTTCCGCGCCCGCGCGGAAGCGGCTCGTCGTGCCGAGGGCCGCCATCAGGTCGCCCACCCTGCGGCTGTACGTCCGCGCGGACATGCCGAGCCGGGCGGCCGCCGTCTCGTCGGTGACCCCCGACAGGAGGGCGTCGAGCACCGGGCGCAGCTGGGGCGGCAGATCGCGGGGCGGCGGGGGAGGCGCCGCGTACGTCAGCTCCTCGGCCGCCGCCCAGCAGGCGTGATGGGCCCGGACGAAGGCCTGCACCACGACGGGGTCCCGGATCAGCAGCAGCCCGTTGTACAGCAGCTCCAGATCGAGCGGGACGGCGGCGACCGTCCGGTCGACGACGATCATCTTGAACGGGATGGCGTCGGCGAGGCGGGCCCGGCCGGGGAGCCGGAGCCCCCCTTCGAGCCGGGGCAGCGCATGCCGCGGCACGATCCGTCTGACCTCCTCGGCCCGCTCCGCCGCGGCCCGCATGCACGCTCCCGCCAGCTCCAGGAACGGCTCGGGGATCGCGCAGCCCGCGGACGCGACCGGGTCGTCGAAGGTCAGCAACTCGTGCCGGGTGGAGGCGGCCAGCCCGGCGAGTGCGGCGCTGATGCGCCGCGCGCCCCGGACCGGCCGCCCGGCGGGCCGCTGTCCCTCGGTCGCGGCCCGGTTCATCGCCGAACGGGCGAGCATCACGGAGCCCGCGCTCTCTGCCACCGCTGACCACCCCCGCCCGATCGATGTCCACTCCATGTACGCACGCGACTGCACACGGTGACAACCCCTGTTGGGAAGGATGGCGAATCCATGCCACCCGGGTTCACCCCTGTCGCGGTCGCCGCACCGGGATCCCTGCGCAACTCCTCCGTCCGCCCCGGGTGTCGGGACAGAATGGCGGCATGGCCACCCTGCTGCTCGCCCTCGCCGTCGGAAGCACCGGGCTCTACGCCGGCTTCCTGCTGATCTTCCAGACCGGGATCATGCCCGCGCTCGCCCGTCTGACGGACCCGGAGTTCGTCACGGCGATGCGCCGGATCAACGAGTACGTGCCGAGGGCCGTGTTCCTCACGGTCTTCCTCGGCGTGATCGCCTTCCCCGCCGCCGCGTTCCTCGTCCCCCAGGACGGGCGGACGGACACGCAGAAGTGGCTCGTCCTCGCGGGGCTCGTGTCCGCGGCCCTCAACCACCTGGTGACCATAGGCGGGAACGTCCCGCTCAACACGGCGCTGGCCGCCTCACAGGACGAGCCCGCGGCGGCCCGGGCCGCCTTCGAGAGGCGCTGGAACGGCTTCCATCGCGTGCGGACGGCCCTGATCACCCTCTCGTTCGGCCTCATCACCGCCGCCGCCGTGCTCTAGGGGCGCTCGAAAGCGCTCGGGAGGCGCTCGAGGAACCGTACCCCTCGGCCGGTTTCTGGCGTGATCTCGCGCGTGTCGACCCTCCTCGCATCCGCAAGGGCCCTGTGAAACCGTACCCCCGAGTCCTGAAACAGTCCTTTCTTGGACGTGAGATCTGCACAGTGACGAAATCCTGACACCTCAAAATCGTGACAAAGGTGGTGGATCACCTCGATATCCGAGGGAGTCGTTCCGTACCCTCCGGTTTCTTATTGACATGCCTACGGGGGTCTTTTCTAATCAACGGGAGTCATCCCGCGCACAGACACCGCACAGGCACTGAGGGGGCAAGGTGGACGTCCGGATTCTGGGGGGGCTGTCGGTACGTGAGAACGGGGTGTCGATCACCCCGACGGCGGCCGCTCCCCGGCAGCTGCTCGCCCTGCTCACGGCCAGCGCCGACCAGGTCGTGCCCGTGACGGTCCTGACCGAGGAACTGTGGCCGTCCGGCCCGCCGCGCGGCGCCCGTGCCGAACTCCAGTCGCACATAGCGGAGTTGCGGACGCTCATCACGGGCGCCCTGCGCGACGCCGAACCGGCCGAGCCGCGGCCCGGCTGGTCCGACCGGCGCACCGCCGACGCGATCCTGGTCTCCCAGCCCGGCGGCTACCGCCTCGACACCGGCGGCGGCACCAACGACGTCCGGCAGTTCGAGCGCGCGGCCGGCGCCGGCTACCGCGCCATGGAGGCCGGCGACCTCTCCCGCGCCGCGCTCCGCCTCGGCGAGGCCCTCGCCCTGTGGCGCGGCGAACCCTACGCGGGCGTGGCCGCGGGACCCCGGCTCCGCAGGGAGATCGAGCGCCTCGAAACCTCCCGGCTCAGCGTCCTCGACCAGTGGGTGGAAGCGCAGCTCGGCCTCGGCCGGCACAGCGAACTCGTCTCCGAGCTCACCGGACTCGTCGCCCGCTACCGCACCAACGAGCCCCTCCACGCCCACCTCATGGTCGCCCTGCTGCGCTGCGGACAGCCCGACGAGGCCCTCATCGTGTACGAGCGGCTGCGCGTCACCCTCAAGAGCGAGAACGGCATGGAGCCCTCGGCCCGCCTGCGCCGGCTCCAGCGCTCGGTCCTGACCGTGCGGGACACCGCCGGCCGCCCCGCGTACGGCCTCCGGATCCCCACGCAGTACATCCCCAGCCGGCGGATCCCCGCCCCGTACGCCCCCGACCGGCTCGTCCCGGCGGCCGCCGTCGGCTGACCCCGCGGCGGCCGTCCGGCGGTCGTCCGGCGGAGTGATCGCCCGCCACGGGGAATGAAGTGCGGCAACTCACCGTTGACCGACTCCCGAAGCCGAATTATTTTCGGCGAGCAGTACGGGTTTCCTCCCAGGTGCCCGATTTCGCTCGATCACGGGGGTAGGGGCCATGACACGAGACGGCGCGGACGGAGCCGGTGGTGCCGACGCGCTGCTCACGGTCCTCGAACTGCTCGCCCGGCAGGCACCGCCCGCCCACTTCGACACCCTCCTCGACGAGGCCCGGCGGACCGGCCTGGCCGACGGGGAACTCCACCGCCTGGAGCGGGCCGTGGAACTCGCCGGCGAGGTCCGCGCCGCCCGCGCGCACGACGCCCGCCGTGGGGACGGACTCGCCGCCCTCACCGACACCGCCCGCGACCTCACCCTCTCCTACGACCTCGACAGCCTGCTCCGCGTCATCACCCGCCGCGCCCGCCGGCTCCTCGGCCTCGACCTCGCGTACGTGACCCTGCGCGACCCGCACGGCGCCTGCTACGTCCACACCACCGAGGGCACCCGCACCCCGCCCGGCCCCGGCCCGCGCCTCGCCCCCGGACTCCGCATCGCCGACGGGTACGGACTCGGCGGCGCCGTCCACCTCCACGGCGCGCCCGTCTGGACCGCCGACTACCTCGCCGACGAGCGCTTCGCCCCCTCCGGCTCCCTCGACGCCGGCGTCCACGCCCCGGCCTTCGACGAGGCCGCCGAGTCCGCCCTGCGCGCCGAAGGACTCCACGCGATCGTGGCCGCGCCGCTGCGCAGCGGCGACACCGTCATCGGCACCCTGCACGGCGCGGACCGGCGCGTCCGGCACCACACGGGGGAGGAGATCGCGCTCCTCACCGCGCTCGCCGACCTCGCCGCCCTCGCCGTCGAGAAGGCCGGCCTCCTCGACCACACCCGCGCCGAGGTCTCCGAACTGGAGCGGGACAGCGCCCGGGCGCGCACCCGGCTCACCCGCATGCGGCACGTCAGCGAGGCCCACGGCCGCATCATGAACCTCGTCCTCGCCGGCGGCGACCTGTGCCACGTCGCCAAGGCGGCGGCCGACGCCCTCGACGCGACCGTCCTGATCCGCGACCCCGGCGGCCGCCCCCTCGCCGGCGCCGGAGACATCCCCGGCCTCGACGAGGAGGCCATCGCCAAGGCCTCCCTCGACGCCCATGCCCGCCGCCGCCCGGTCCTCGCCGCCGACGACACCTGGGTCGCGCCGGTCATCGCGGGCTCCGAGGACCTCGGCGGCCTCGTCATCCGCGCCGCCGGCGGGCTCACCGGCGAGGACGAACGCCTCCTCGAACTCGCCGCCCAGTCCGTCGCCTTCCTCCTCCTGATGCGCCGCTCCACCGCCGTCGCCGAAGGACCCGTCCGCGACGAACTCCTCGACGACCTCATCGCCGACCCGCCGCACGCCCCGCAGCAGATCGCCCAGCGGGCCCGCCGCCTCGGCGTCGACCTGCGCCGCCCGCACGTCCTCGTGCTCGCCCGGCCCGAGGGCGGCGAGCAGGGCCGGGCGGTGGTGTGGGCGTCCTCGTACGCGTACCGCCTCTCCGGCCTCAAGACCGTGCAGGGCGGCCGCATCGTGCTGCTGCTCCCCGGCATCGACGCCTCGGCCGCCGCCAAGGCCGTCGCCGCCGAACTGTCCCCGCTGCTCGGGCACCCCGTCTCCGTCGCCGCCGCCGGACCCGCCCAGAGCCCGGACGGCGTCGGCCGCATCCACCAGGAGGCCGGCCGCTGCCTGGACGCGATGAGCGCGCTCGGCGGCACCGGCTCGGCGGCCTCCGTGCAGGACCTCGGCTTCCTCGGGCTGCTGCTCTCCGACGACAACGACGTCGACGGCTTCGTCGAGTCGGCGATCGGCCCCGTCCTGGACTACGACGCCGAGCGGTTCACCGACCTCACCCACACGCTGGAGGCGTACTTCGCCTCGGGCGGCAGCCCCACGAACGCGGCCGAGGCGCTCCACGTCCACCCCAACACGGTCTCCCGCCGCCTGGAGCGGATCGGCGAACTCCTCGGCCCCGAATGGCAGAAGCCCGGCCAGGTCCTGGAGGTCCAGCTGGCGCTGCGCCTCCAGCGCACCCGCGAGCTCCTCACCCGCGGACGCGTGGCGACGGACCCGGCCCGGCAGGCGGGCCCGCCGGAGCGCAGCACCTGAGGAACGGGACCTGAGGAACGGGACCTGAGGGAACGGGGCCTGAGGGACGGGACCCGTCAGCTCGCCGAGCGCCTGGAGGCGTACCCCGTGTCGTACGCCGCGTCCCAGCCGCCGGCCAGGACCGTCGCCGCGTGCGCCGCCGAGGCCAGCGTGATGTGACGGTGCCAGCCGCGGTACGAGCGGCCCACGAAGTCCCGCAGCCCCGCCCCCTCGCCGACCTCCGCGAAGTCCCGCTCCACCCGGCGGGCGAGCTTCGTGATCCGCACCAGCGAGCCGACCGGGGAGTTCGTCAGATCGCTGATCCACACCCGGGCCGGCGCCCTGCGCGGGTCGTCCCACTCGCCGAGCAGCACCAGCGGACGCATCCGCTCCCCGCCCGGCGTGGGCAGCGCGACCCGCACGGCCGTCGCGAGCGAGGTCCGCGAGGTCCGCGCCCCCGCCACCGTGTCCACCCAGCTCACCGGCCTGCGCAGCCCCTTGAGCGACTCCAGGATCTGCACGGCCGACAGCGGGCCCGCCCCGAAGCCCGGCAGCGAACGGTCGGCGATCGCGAGCCGCGAGCCCGGGTTGATCCGGGCCACCACCGGCACGCCCGCCCCGGCGAGCCGCGTCAGGGCCGCCCGGCCCGCACCGCCCCGGATGTCGAGCAGCACCGGCTTGCGGGCGACGTCGGGCCAGCGGGCGGTGTCGAGCGCCGCCGCGACCGCGCACTCCTCCAGGGTCTCCTCGCCGGCCTCCTGGGGGACCTCCGCGCGGTCGCGCCGCGTGCGGTCCTTCACCCAGGGATCCGGCAGGAACAGCCGCCAGTTGACCGGCACGCTCAGCTCGTCGCTCGCGAACCACACCCCGAACGCCTGCTGCCCGTGGAAGACCTGGCCGCGCTCCGGGTCGAACCGGCGGTCCACGCCCACCGAGTGCTCCCCGGCCTTCGGGATCGGCATCGGCCGCACCACCCACGCCTGCGGGCAGCCGTTCCGCTCCAGGTACTTGGCGAGCGCCGCCCGCATGGGCTGCCAGTCCCAGGTGGAGCTGGACACGAAGTGGTGCAGACTCTGCTCGGCCGCCGGACCGCCGATCTGGGCGGCGATGTTGCGTATCGACTTGCGGCCCTGCGCCGTGAGCAGACCGTGCAGGTACTGCTCGGCCTTCAGGCGCTGGTCGCGGCGCGGGAAGCCGGAGAACAGCGCGGCGCACAGCTCGGCGTAGACGTCCTCGCGCGAGTCGGCCGCGCCGCCGGAGGACCTGACGACGCCCAGGGGCACGGCCGGGGCGACGGCCCCGGTGACGGCCCTGCGCTTGGTTGCGACGGATGTACTCACGACACTCCTGCCCGAAGGTTGCGCAGCTCCCTCCCGCTGCTCCACCACCCTCGCCCGGCCCCGCCCGCCGGGACGAGGTGTACCCGGCACCCGAATCGGCCGCCGGATGGTGGCCCGGCCACCTACCCGCGCGTTCCCGCAGGTCAGAACCCCTACCCCCACCCCCTCGCGGGCCCCCGCACCGGCCCTCCGGAATACCCCGAGGGGGGATCTGACAGACTCGCCGGCCCCGCTTTGACCCGTCGCAGTCAGTGGCCGGACCATCGCAGAGCGAGGCGGCACGGGCCGGGCCCCGGTTAATGCCCCAGGCCGGGGACCGCGCCTGTGCTCCTCGCCTCGACCCCGGAACCGAGCCCGCGGCCGCCCCCGAAGCGCGGACATCGCCCCCGTCCCGTCGCCTCGCGGGACTCTCGTAACCTTGGGCGCATGGGGCTGCGCAAGGAACTGCCGGTCGTCGCGGTGGTCGCCGCCGGCGGCGCCCTCGGCGCGGCCGGGCGCTACGGCGCCACGCTCGCCTGGCCGACCCCCGACGGCGCCTTCCCCTGGACGGTCCTGACGGTCAACGCGGCCGGCTGCGTGGTGCTCGGAACCCTCATGGTCCTCCTCACCGAGACCACGACCGCCCCGCACCCGCTGCTCCGGCCCTTCCTCGGCACCGGGATCTGCGGCGGGTTCACCACCTTCTCGACGTACGCCCTCGACACCCAGCGCCTGTTGAGCGCGGGCGACCCGGCGCGCGGCCTGCTCTACCTGGGCGGGACCCTGCTCACCGCCCTCGCCGCCGTCGCGGCGGGCGTCACCGCCGCCCGCGCGCTCGTCCGGGCCCGGGGG
Source organism: Streptomyces sp. NPDC004284 (assembly GCF_042874035.1). Taxonomy (NCBI): domain Bacteria; kingdom Bacillati; phylum Actinomycetota; class Actinomycetes; order Kitasatosporales; family Streptomycetaceae; genus Streptomyces; species Streptomyces sp. NPDC004284. The sequence goes on from NZ_JBIAMJ010000003.1 coordinate 282,037, forward strand.
AGGCGCGCGTGAACTGGCTGCTCGTCGTGGCGGGGGCCGCCGTCGGAGCGCCCCTGCGCTATCTCACCGACCGCGCGGTGCAGGCACGCCACGGCTCGGTCTTCCCGTGGGGCACGTTCACCGTCAACGTCGTCGGCTCGTTCGTCCTCGGGCTCCTGACCGGCGTCTCCTCGGCCCAGGCCCATCTGCTGCTCGGCACGGGCCTGTGCGGCGCCCTCACCACGTACTCCACCTTCTCGTACGAGACGTTCCGGCTGTACGAGAACGGGGCGAAGGGCTACGCGGCGCTGAACGTGGCGGGGAGCCTGGCCGCCGGACTCGGAGCCGTATGGCTGGGAGTGGAGACGGCGGCCGGGCTCGGCTGACCCGTCGGGTCAGGCGGTGATCCAGTCGCTGGTCGCGATCACCGGCTGGACGCCCTCACGGTGGATGGTGCCCTCGATCAGGCCGTACATCCGGTCGGCCGCGAAGTACACCTCGTTGTCGTTCTTCAGCCCGAACGGCTCCAGGTCCACCAGGAAGTGGTGCTTGTTCGGCAGGTTCAGCCGGACCTCGTTGACCGTGGAGACGTGGTCCAGGACCCGGTCCGCCATCGCGTGCAGGGTCTGCTGGAGCGAGTAGCTGTACGTCTCCGCGAACGCCTCCAGCATGTGGCGCCGCACCTTCGCGTACGAGGCGTCCCAGTCGTGCTCCGGGTTCGCCGCCGCCGAGGCCGAGTTCGCCCAGCGGGCGGTGACCTTGGTGGCCAGGATGCGGTCGTACGCCTCCTGGAGCGTCGTGTACTCGTCCTTGATGAAGCCGTGGAACTCGGAGTTGGTCGAGTTCATCACCGTCAGCTCCTTGAGGCCCGACAGGACCTGGAGCCCGGTGTTCTCCGAGTACGTGATCTGCGCGGTGCGGACCTCCTGCCCCTTGCGGACGAAGGAGTGCTGCTCCTTGCGCGACGGCACGGAGATCCGCTCCCAGGCGAACTCCTCGATCCGGATCCGGGCCTCGTGGATCACGGCCTGGGAGCCCACGAAGTGCCGGGCGAGGAGGATGCCGAAGGCCTCGGGGGAGGCGACGCCGTGCTCCTTGGCGAAGGCGTAGACCGTGTTCTTGGTGGTGTCGGTCGGCAGGCAGTTGCCGTTGTCGCCGGTCAGGTGGACCTCGCGGAACTCGCCGCGCAGCGCCACCGACACGTTCAGGTCGCGGATCTCGTGCCAGGCGCCGTCGTTGCCCTTGCGGGTGACCGTGACGATGCGGTTCTCGGCCTTGCCGTACTGGTTCTGGGACAGGACGTGCTTGCTCATGTACAGCTCCTGCGGGTACGTGGATACGGATATCCCGTACGCCCGGCGTCCAGCGCCCTCCTCGTCCAAGGAGGTGTGCTCCCCGCCGTCCGGCCCGTGAACGGCGGACCGCCCCGGGACTGACGAGCATCCCGGTCCGTAGGTGTCGGCTCGAAGATAGGTGCACTTCTGGTCACTGGCAATGGGGAGGGCTTCGCGTAGAGGAAGCATCAAGACGGGCATTAACGGCGTTAGGGGCACGTCAACGGCGGCGGCGGTCGGCAGGAAAGGCGGTTTTCTCGTCTTGTCCGAGAATCCGTTCTTCCTTCTTCCTGCATCCGGGAGCTCACGATGGCCGACGTGGCCTTCGTCGCCACCACGATCGCGGTCTTCGCGCTGGTGGCCTTCATCGCCAAGGGGGTGGCCAAGCTGTGAGTGCCGAGAACATCGTCGGTCTGCTGGTCGCGGCCGCCCTGCTGGGCTATCTCGTCCTCGCCCTCGTCAAGCCCGAGAGGTTCTGAGGTCCCCGATGAGTCCCGTTCTCGCTGGAGTCCTCCAGCTCCTGGCGCTGATCGTCGCCCTGGGTCTGTCGTACCGGCCGCTGGGCGACCACATGGCCAAGGTGTACTCCTCGGAGAAGCACTACAAGCCCGAGAAGTGGATCTACAAGGCGATCGGCGCGAACCCGAACGTCGAGATGCGCTGGCCCGCCTACCTGCGCGGAGTGCTCGCCTTCTCCGCCGTGAGCGTCCTCTTCCTCTACCTGCTCCAGCGGCTCCAGGGCTCCCTGCCCGGCTCGCTCGGCTTCGTGTCGATCGACCCGGACCAGGCCTTCAACACCGCCGCGTCGTTCGTGGCGAACACCAACTGGCAGTCGTACTACGGCGAGCAGGCCATGGGCCACGTCGTGCAGACCGGCGGCCTGGCGGTGCAGAACTTCGTGTCGGCCGCCGTCGGCATCGCGGTCGCGGTCGCTCTCGTACGCGGCTTCGCCCGCTCCCGTACGGGTGAGCTGGGCAACTTCTGGGCCGACCTGGTCCGGGGCACCGTCCGCATCCTGCTGCCGATCTCCGTCGTGGGCGCGCTGGTGCTGGTGGCCTGCGGGGCGATCCAGAACTTTGCCGGGATCCACGAGGTCGGCCAGTTCACGGGCGGCGCGCAGCAGTGGAACGGCGGGGCGGTCGCCTCGCAGGAGGTCATCAAGGAGCTGGGCACCAACGGCGGCGGCTACTTCAACGCCAACTCGTCCCACCCCTTCGAGAACCCCAACGGGCTGTCGAACCTCTTCGAGATCTACCTGATCCTCGTCATCCCCTTCGCCCTGACGCGGACCTTCGGCCGCATGGTCGGCTCGCTGAAGCAGGGGTACGCGATCCTGGCCACGATGGCCACCATCTGGGTCGGCTTCACCGCGCTGATGATGTGGACCGAGTTCGCCCACCACGGCCCCGCCTTCGACCTCGCCGGCGGTGCGATGGAGGGCAAGGAGACCCGGTTCGGCATCGGCGGCTCGTCGATCTTCGCGGTGGCCACGACGCTGACGTCGACCGGCGCGGTGAACTCCTTCCACTCCTCCTACACCGGCTTCGGCGGCGGGATCACGATGCTGGGCATGCAGCTCGGCGAGATCGCGCCCGGCGGGGTGGGCTCCGGCCTCTACGGCATGCTGATCATGGCGATCATCGCGGTGTTCCTCGCCGGTCTGATGGTCGGCCGCACGCCCGAGTACCTGGGCAAGAAGATCGGCACCCGCGAGATCAAGTTCGCGGCCTGCTACATCCTGGTCACCCCGGCCCTGGTGCTCTGCTTCACCGCCGTGGCGATGGCCCTGCCCACCCCGGCCCACTCGATGACCAACTCCGGTGCGCACGGCTTCTCCGAGATCCTCTACGCGTACACCTCCGGCGCCAACAACAACGGCTCCGCCTTCGCCGGCCTGAACGCCGACACGCAGTGGTTCAACACCACGATCGGCCTCGCGATGCTCCTGGGCCGGTTCCTGCCGATGGTCTTCGTCCTCGCGCTCGCCGGTTCGCTGGCCGAGCAGACGCCCGTACCGAAGACGGCGGGCACGCTGCGCACGGAGAAGCCGCTGTTCACCGGTCTCCTGGTCGGCACGATCGTGATCGTCACCGGCCTCACCTACTTCCCGGCCCTCGCCCTGGGACCGCTCGCCGAAGGACTCGCAGCATGAGCACCCTCACCTCCACCCGGCCCCCGCAGTCAGGGGAGCCCACCGGCGGCCGGCCGGCCGAGGCCGGACGCGTCGGCGGCGGGCTGTTCGATCCGAAGCAGCTGGTCAAGTCCCTGCCGGACGCCCTGCGCAAGCTCGATCCGCGCGTGATGGTCAAGTCGCCCGTGATGTTCGTGGTGCTGGTCGGCTCGGCCGTCACGACCGTCCTGGCGGTCGTGAACCCGGGGGACTGGTTCGGCTGGGCGATCACCGCCTGGCTGTGGCTGACCACGATCTTCGCCAACCTCGCCGAGGCCGTCTCCGAGGGCCGGGGCAAGGCGCAGGCCGACACCCTGCGCAAGGCCAAGACCGACACCGTCGCCCGCCGTCTGACGAAGACGGGCGAGGAGCAGGTGCCCGGCACCGAACTGCGCGTCGACGACCTGGTGGTCTGCGAGGCCGGCGACGTCATCCCCGGCGACGGTGACGTCGTCGAGGGCGTGGCCTCCGTCGACGAGTCCGCGATCACCGGCGAGTCCGCCCCCGTGATCCGCGAGTCCGGCGGCGACCGGTGCGCGGTCACGGGCGGTACGAAGGTGCTCTCCGACCGGGTCGTCATCAGGATCACGACGAAGCCGGGCGAGACCTTCATCGACCGGATGATCAACCTGGTCGAGGGCGCGGCCCGCCAGAAGACCCCCAACGAGATCGCCCTCAACATCCTCCTCGCGTCCCTCACGATCGTCTTCCTGCTCGCGGTCGTCACGCTGAAGCCGTTCGCGATCTACGCGGGCGCCGACCAGCAGACCTCGATGATCGTGCTGACCGCGCTCCTGGTCTGTCTGATCCCGACCACGATCGGCGCGCTGCTGTCCGCGATCGGCATCGCCGGCATGGACCGCCTGGTCCAGCGCAACGTCCTCGCCATGTCCGGCCGCGCGGTCGAGGCCGCCGGTGACGTCTCCACCCTGCTCCTGGACAAGACCGGCACCATCACCCTCGGCAACCGGCAGGCCGCCGAGTTCGTCCCCGTCAGGGGCACCACCGAGGCCGAACTGGCCGACGCCGCCCAGCTGTCCTCGCTCGCGGACGAGACGCCCGAGGGCCGCTCGATCGTGGTCCTCGCGAAGGAGGAGTACGGGCTGCGCGAGCGCCACCAGGGCGAACTGACGGGCGCCGAGTGGGTCGCCTTCACCGCCCAGACCCGCATGTCGGGCGTGGACGTGGACGGGCGCAAGGTCCGCAAGGGCGCGACCGGCTCGGTCGTGGCATGGGTGGAGGAGCGCGGTGGCCAGGTCGCCGAGGACGCCAGGGAACTCACCGACGCCATTGCGCAGGCCGGTGGCACGCCGCTGCTCGTGGCTGTGGAGGACGCGGACGGGGCCCGGGTCCTGGGTGTCATCCACCTCAAGGACGTGGTGAAGGAGGGCATGCGGGAGCGGTTCGACGAGCTGCGCCGCATGGGCATCAGGACGGTCATGATCACGGGCGACAACCCGCTGACCGCGAAGGCGATCGCCGAGGAGGCGGGCGTCGACGACTTCCTCGCCGAGGCCACCCCCGAGGACAAGATGGCCCTGATCAAGCGGGAGCAGGCCGGCGGGAAGCTGGTCGCGATGACCGGCGACGGCACCAACGACGCCCCCGCCCTCGCGCAGGCCGACGTCGGCGTCGCGATGAACACGGGCACGTCGGCCGCGAAGGAGGCCGGCAACATGGTCGACCTCGACTCCGACCCGACCAAGCTCATCGAGATCGTCGAGATCGGCAAGCAACTCCTCATCACCCGGGGCGCGCTGACGACCTTCTCGATCGCCAACGACGTGGCGAAGTACTTCGCGATCATCCCCGCGATGTTCGCCGTCGCCTACCCGTCCCTGGACAGGCTCAACATCATGGGCCTGGCCTCGCCCCAGTCCGCGATCCTGTCCGCCGTCATCTTCAACGCGCTGATCATCGTCGCCCTGGTCCCGCTCGCCCTCAAGGGCGTCCGCTACCGCCCCTCCAGCGCCGACTCGATGCTCCGACGCAACCTCGGCATCTACGGACTCGGCGGCCTGATCGCCCCGTTCGTCGGCATCAAGATCATCGACCTGCTCCTCTCCCTCATCCCCGGAATCGGCTGAAACGCGATGAACAACTCCGTAGGCAGTACCGGCCGGGTGCTCTGGGCCGGCCTGCGCGCCCTCCTCGTCCTCACCGTGATCTGCGGCGTCCTCTACCCGCTCGCCGTCACCGGCATCGCCCAGGCGGCCTTCCCCGGCAGGGCGAACGGCTCCGAGATCAAGGACGGGAGCGGCAGGGTCGTCGGCTCCGAGCTCATCGGCCAGACGTATCTGACCGGCGACGAGCCCGACCTCCGCTGGTTCCAGCCGCGCCCGTCCAACGGCCTCGGCAGCAACAGCGTCAACACCCAGTACAAGCTGATCCTGTCCGGTGCCACCAACCGCTCCGGCGACAACGCCGACCTGATCCAGTGGGTCAAGGACGCCAAGGCCGCCGTCGTCGAGGACAACTCGGTGAACGGCTACACGGTGAAGCCCTCCGACGTCCCCGCCGACGCCGTCACCTCCTCCGGCTCGGGTCTCGACCCGCACATCTCCCCGGAGTACGCGAAGCTCCAGGTCCACCGCGTCGCCGAGAGGAACCACCTCGCCGTCGCCCGGGTCGACAGGCTCGTCGCCGACCACACCGACGGCCGCATCCTCGGCTTCATCGGCGAACCCCGCGTCAACGTCCTCGAACTCAACGTCGCACTACGCGAATTGATTGATCGTCAGTAGGGCAGTACCCGCGTCTCGATCGTCGGGATGCCCTTGACCCACCAGTGGTCGTACCGCCCGTACACCCGTGGATCGCGGTCGGCGAGCAGCGTCCCCAGGGACGCCGCCTCGGCCGCGATCCCGTCCCAGTCCCCGGCCGTCAGCGGGTGGAAGGCCGAGGCCTCGATCCCGCCGTCGACCGGCCGCCAGACCCCGGCCACGTACCCGTCGACGAGCAGCGTCGGGAGGGTGTCGCCGTTCACGCGGATGACGTGCTTGCGGTACTCGGGCGGGATGATCCGGCTGCGGTCCGCGTACGCGAGGAGGACGCTGTCCCACATCGCCATCAGCCGGGGCGGGGCCGGAGTGTCCCCGCCCGGCCGGTCCGCCCCCGGTACGTCGTACAGCACGGTCCCGTCGGGCCCCTCAAGGCGGTCCAGTTCACCCTCCAGGGTCTTCACCGCCTCCCGTACGAGCCGGCGCGGGGCCGTCGTGAACTGCGCCATGTCCGGTACGGAGGCGGGCCCGAAGCCCTCCAGATAGCGCCGGAGCAGCACGGCCAGGCCGGCGGCGGACGCCTCCGGGTCGCCGAGCACCGGCAGTTCGGCTGCCGTGACGAAGGACTGCGCGGTCCCGAACGACCACGGCGGCCCGGTCGGCGCGTGCCACAGCGGCGCGTACTGCCGGATCATCCGCCAGACCACGGCCTCCACCGGCCCGCCCCGGTCCTCCTCGATGCGCCCCCTCATCTCGGCCCCGGTCCGCACGCTCCCCGCGTACGCCAGGAGGTCGGGCAGCAGCGCGTCGGCGTCGGCGGCCGTGAACCCCGCCTTCGTGTACCGGGGATCGTGCAGCCGCGAACCCCGCAGCGTCGGCTCCATGCCCTCCCGGAAGGCCCGGTAGTCCTCGGCGTGCACGAGGTGCAGCGTGAGCCGCATCAGCGTCGATCTGACCAACTCGTAGCCTCCCACGGCCCCGTCGAGGTCCTCGGGGTCGAAGTCCGCGATCCGGTTCCACAGCGCCACGTACGGCGAACCGGGGTGCTGCGCCTGGAGGCACACCACCCGCCGCACCGCTTCCGTGACGCCGAGCGGCGCCCGGTCCAGGAGCAACTGCCGGTGGAGCGTGGAGCGGTTGAGGGCGCGCGCGGTGAGGGCCATGGCGCGATTCTCCCTCCCGGGCCGCCCGGACACGCAACGTAGGGTCATGGCCATGGAGAACGCGCTGTCGCACATACCGACCCGCCCGCGCCCGTCCGGAGGGCGGGACGCGGTGGCGGCTCCCCCCGACGAGCCCTCGGACGCGCGGACCGGGCGCCGGGGCGTCGCCCTCACCGCCCTCTGCTTCCTCGTCTGCGCCGCCCTCGGCCTCCAGTCCTGGACGGCCCTGCGGGCCACGGGCTTCGACCTCGGCATCTTCGACCAGGCCGTGCGGGCGTACGCGCACCTCGCACTGCCCAGGTCGCCGATCAAGAACGTCCACCACGAGTTCCCGCCCGGCTTCTCGCTCCTCGGCGACCACTTCACCCCGGCGCTCGCCCTCCTCGCGCCGCTCTACTGGCTGTGGGACGACCCGCGGACGCTGATCCTCGCGCAGGCCGCGCTGTTCGCGGCGGGCGTGCCGGTGGTCCGCCGCATCGCCCGGCACGCCTTCGCGGACGCCGAGCCCCTCGTCGTACGCCGGGCCGCCGACCTCGGCGGACTCGTGTACGCGCTGGGCTGGCCGCTCCTCAACTCCTCCTACAACGGCTTCCACGAGGTCGCCTTCGCGGTGCCGTTCACCCTCCTCATGCTGGAACGCGGACTCGCCCACCGGTACGGCGCGGCCGCCCTCTGGGCCGCGCTGCTGTGCACGGCCAAGGAGGACATGGGCCTCGTCGTCGGCGCGTACGGCCTCGTCCTCGCGGTCCGCGCCCACCGCGCCGGCCACCGGACGGGCCGGACCACGGGGATCGCGCTCGCCCTGGCGGGGCCGCTGGTGTCCGCCGTCGTGATCGGCTGGTTCATCCCGGCGATGGGCGGACCCGAGGGCTACTACTGGTCGTACGGGCGGCTCGGCGCCGACCCGGGGGACGCCCTGGCCCACGTGCTCACCGCGCCCTGGATCCTGCTCCAGGCCGCCGTGACCCCCTTCGTCAAGGTCGCCATGCTCGCCTGGATCCTGGGCAGCCTCGCCCTGCTCCCGCTCGGCTCCCCGACCTTCCTGCTCGCCGTCCCCCTCCTCGCGGAACGCGTCCTCTCCGACAACCCCAACCACTGGCCGGTCATCAACCACTACGACGCCTTCCTGTGGCCGATCCTGCTGACGGCGTCCCTGGAGACCCTGGCGAGGCTGCACGCACGCCGGAGCTCCGTCCGGGGCTGGGCGGTCACCGCGCTCGTCCTCTCCTCCGCGGCGGCCGTCGCCCTCGGCCTGAACCTCCTCGTCCGCCCCGACTTCTGGCGCCCCTCCCCGGACAAACGCCCCCTCGCCACGGCGGCCGCGCTCATCCCGGACGGCGCGACGGTGGAGGCCGACAACACCATCGCGCCCCGCCTGACCGCCCGTACGGACGTGGTCATCGCCGACCGGACGCCACGCGGCGCCGACTGGGTCCTCCTCCGCACGGACGACCGCACCTTCCCCTTCGCCTCCACCGACGAACAGCGACAGCGGATCGCCCTCCTCCTCGCCCACGGCTACACGAAGACCTGGCACCGGGACGGCACGGTCCTCCTCCACCGCACCGACCCGGCCGTCGCCGTCCCCGGCACGCGCCGCCCGGGCCCGGACAGCACCCCTGTCCGGGAGGCCGTTCCCGGCGACGTGGGCGCCAACCTGCTCCTGAGGTGAGGCACTTCCCGACGCCGCCGGTTCACCGGGGGCACGTCCGCGGGTCACGCGGTCCTCACCCGCGCTCGTGAGCATCGGCGCATGACCTTCCTGCCCCGTGCCACGCGCCCGGTCCTCGCCGGTTCGGCCGTCGCCCTCGCCGTCGCGCTCCTCGCCCCGACCTCGCCGGCGTACGCGGCGGCCAACGCCGTCCCGACGTACGAGGTGAAGATCAACCTCACGACGGCGGCCCTCGACGCGGGCTTCGCGCCGAGCGCCGCGGTCAGGTCGGCGTTCGGGATCACCGGTTCCGCCAAGGCCCGCTCGTACAGCTACTACGACACCGACGGGCTCGCGCTCGACGCCCAGGGCTGGAGCGTCCGCCTCCGCCACAAGAGCGGCTCGTCGTTCGAGGAGACGTACAAGAAGCGGTTCCCCGTCACGAACGGCGACATCGACGCCGCGCTCACCACGGCCAACGCCGCCGGCTTCGACAGCGGCGACACCAACTACGACGCCGAGGTCGACTGGGGCTACGCCAAGCAGACCCTCAGCTTCTCCAACGAGAAGTCCCACAGCTCCAGCGGCTACTCGGGCACCGCGATGCCCACGAGCACCACCGGCCGCACCTGGCTCGTCAACGACATCCCCGGCAAGCTGGAGAACTGGAACGCCGCCGGCTGGGGCAAGACCACGCTCCAGGCCTCCCGCGCCCACGGACCGGTCACCGCCAAGGTGTACGGGGGCGCCTGGGGCCCCTCCGACGACGCGAGCATCGAGGTGCTGCCGGTCGTCGGCGCGAACGGGACGGGCACCGAGTACGTCGTCGAACTGTCCTTCAAGACCTCCTCGTACGCCGACGCGGCCACCCTGCACACGGACGCCATCGACGTCGCCGAGGCGAACGGCTGGCTGTACCACGGGGACATCCTCAAGACGCAGCTGATCCTCGACCGGTACTAGGCGGACCGCGCGTTCACCCAGGGCTCACCCGGGCGTCGCGAACGCGCCGCCCGGAATTGAGTGAAGGACTGGACCATGAGGCCGCCCTCACCGGCGACTTTCCATGTCATCCAGGGAGTTCAGATGAATCCGCTGAGCGCGCGTCTCCTGCGCCGGCCCGCCCTCGTCGTCCTGCCGTTCTCCGCCGCGCTCGCGTGCTCGGTGGTCGTCGGGACGGCCGACGCCACGCCGGCGCACCACGGCGAGCCCGCCGGCCGGGTCGTCTCCACCGCGACCCTGCCCGACATCCCGCTGGCCGGCTTCAGCAACGGCCTGCTGCCGGGCAGCGTCGCCGACGACCGGGGCGTCGCCCTCGGCGGCATCGGCAGCGACCTCTACCCGGCCGGGCGGCGCGGCGAGTACTGGACCGTCACCGACCGGGGCCCCAACGGACAGATAGCCGTCGGCAAGGACAAGCGGCGCACCTTCCCCGTGCCCGGCTTCGACCCGGCCATCGTCAAGGTCCGGGCCGAGGGCGACCGGCTCCGGGTCCTGAAGTCGATCCCGCTGACCACGGCGTCGGGCGCGCCCGTGACCGGGCTGCCCAACCAGGCCGGCCGCGACGAGGCCCCGTACACGTACGACGCCTCCACCCCGCTCACGTACAACCCGAACGGCCTCGACACCGAGGGCCTCGTCCGCGACCGGGACGGCAGCTTCTGGCTGGTCGACGAGTACGGCCCCTCGCTCGTGCACGTCTCCCCGAAGGGCCGGATCCTCGCCCGCCACGTCCCCCGGGGCCTGGGCCTGACCGGCACCGACTACCCGGTCGTCGAGTCCCTGCCGTCGATCTTCCTCCAGCGCAAGATCAACCGCGGCTTCGAGGGCCTCGCGCTGCTCCCCGACGGCGACCTCGTCCTCGGCCTCCAGAGCCCCCTGCTCCACCCCGACAAGGTCTCCGGCGAGAACTCCCGCACCACCCGCCTGCTGCGCTTCTCGCCCCGAGAGAACCGGGTCACCGCCGAGTACGCCTACCGCTTCGACGCCGTCGACGTCGTCGAGCCCGGCCAGACCAAGACCTCCGAACTGAAGCTCTCCGCCCTCGTCGCCCTCGGCGGCGACCGCCTCCTCGTCCAGGAGCGCACCGACAAGGCCGCCCGTCTCTACGAGGTCCGTCTCCGTCCCGCCTCCGACATCCTCGGCACCACCTGGGACACGGCGGCGACGCCCACCCTGGAGCAGCTCGACGACACGGCCGCGGCCGGGGCGCCGGTCCTCGACAAGCGCCTCGTCATCGACCTGAACACGGTCGAGGGCGTTCCCGGCAAGATCGAGGGCGTCGCCGTCGAAGGCTCCTCGACGCTCGTCCTCCTGAACGACAACGACTTCGGCATGACGGACGGCCCGGCGGCCTTCGACGCGAACGGCCGACTCGTCGACAGCGGCGTGGAGACCATGCTCGTACGGGTCAGGCTGGACCGCCCGGTCCACTGACGGCCGTTCGGCGGCCGTCCTCAGTACAGCGGATTGGGCATGGGCACGTAGCGGGCGTCGGCACCGTCCACGTCGAGCCAGCGCAGGAGCAGGTTGGTCTTGGCGGGCACGTGCGGAGAGCCGAGCAGCTCCCGGACCTCCGCCGGGCCGCCGTGCTCCGCCGCGTACCCGGCGAACACCGCCCGCGCCCGGGGCCACAGCTCACCGGCGAGCTCCGGATGGCGGTCGGTGAGGGTGCCGGCGATCTCGGACAGGTTGTTCGTCACCAGGCAGTACGCCAGCCGCTCCCAGCCGTGCGCCGCGTCCAGGACCGGGGCGGGCCCCCGCGCCGCGAACCGGTCCAGGAGCGCGCGGTGCCGCTCGGCGACGATCCGTACGCCCTCGTGGTCGCGGAAGACCACCCGCGCAGGGAGGCCGGCGCCGTCCACGCCGACGAGGACGTTCTGCAGGTGGCACTCCAGGACCAGGCCGTGCGCCCGCCAGGCGTGCAGCACCGGCGGCACCAGCTGGTCGAGGTAGCGCTGCCACCAGACGAGCGCCCGCTCGGCGGTCAGCCCGTCGAGCGGGTTGCCGGGGAAGCCCTCGGCGATGCCCGCCGCGAGCAGCGGCGTCACCCCCGGCGGCAGATGCGGCCGCAGGCCCTCGCGGGCGATCACCGCGAAGCCCTCGTAGGCGTGCTGCCCGCCGAGGTCGGCGGTGCGATAGCCCCGGTCGGCGAGGAAGACCGCCGTGGGCAGCGGCTCGAAGGCGGGCGCGAGCAGCTCGCCGACCGTCCGCAGCCACAGCAGGTCGCGCAGCTCCAGGCGCCGGTTCCCGTTGGTGATCCGCACGTCCAGGCTGAGCTTGCAGAAGAGGTCGGCCTCCGGCAGGTACACCGTCCGCACGGAGGAGGTCGCCACGGCCGGCCCCGCCCCCGGCGCGGTGGTGCCGAGCCGCAGCAGCCGCCCGTCGCGGAACGCGGGCAGCCCGTCCGCGTGGAGCAGGTCCAGCTCCCAGGGGTGGACGGGGAGCGGTACGTAGCCCTCCGGGGCGGCCCCGTCGGTGAGCACGTCGAGGAGCGACAGATCGCCGTCCTCCGCGACCACGTCGGCCCGGACCCCGAGGAGCTCCAGCGGGAACCGGGCGTACGCCTCCGGCGCGTACGGCAGCCAGCTCTCCGGGGCGCCCGTGCCGCGCGCCTTGGGTGCCGGGTGGTACCGGTGCCCGGCGAGCAGCGCCTGCTCCGACCGCAGGTACGGGTCCTCCGGCGGCCCCGTGGACGCCCGCGCCTCCTGGAGCGCCGCGATGACGTCCCGGCTGGCGGTCATCTCGCCGACGACGGTCCTGTTCGTGACCCCGGTGCGGCGGGCGAGCTCGTCCGCGGTCAGCGCCACGAGGGCCTCGAAGGTCAGCGGGAGCCAGCCGCCGTCGGTCCGGACACAGGGATCGGCGGGCCGGCGCCCGGCCCGCACCCGCAGCAGCCGACCGGTCTCGGGGAGCCGGTGGACGGCATGATCCGCGTCCACGTCCGCACCTGATCCGGGCCGGGCCACCTCCCGGATCAGACAGTTCAGGAGGGCGGTGGTCGACAGGGCGTCCGCCCGGTCCTTGGCTTCGCTCACGACAGCGCCTTCCACCCGTGCCCCGGAGGTTCCTCCACCGGTAGGGACATCTTGCGCCGGGTAGTGAGCCTTCATGCACTTCGCTCCGGATCACGACACGGGCGTACGCGACGCGGCACGCGCCCCCGAGGCCGCCTTCGCCGCCCAGCTCGCGGACGCGGCCCCCGGGCTCCTCGCCGCCTACCGCCAGGAGCTCCCCCCGGCCCGGGCGGCCGTCCTCGGCCGACTGTGGCGCGCCCTGCTCCACGAGCCGCTGCCGGGCATCGCGGCCCGCGACGCGCACACCGGGCGCGTGGACCTCGCCGACGGCCGGATCCTGACCGGCCCGCCCCGCCTCCCGTACGACCTCGTGGCCCCCGGGGAGGACACGACCGTACGGCTCGACGCCCACGCCCACGACCACCCGGCCACCCTCCTCGCCGCACTCGCCCTCCCGGGCGCCGACGCCCTCGTCGCCGAACTCGGCGACAGCGTCGCGTCCTTGGCGCTGTCCCGGGCGGGGGCGGGGAGGGCTGTTCCCGGGCCCGCCCCCGCGGACGACCCCCTCGCGTACGTCGAGCAGGGCGTCGTCGACGGGCACCCGTACCACCCCTGCTGCCGCAGCCGCCCCGGCCTCTCGGTGGCCGAGCAGCTGGCGTACGCGCCCGAGCACCGCCCGGTCGTCGGCCTCGACCTGGTGGCGGTCCCGGCCGACCGGTGCCGGGTCGCGGGGGAGTGGCCGGACCGGCTGCGCGACGGGGACCGGCTGCTGCTGCCCGTGCACCCCTGGCAGAGCGCGCACGTCCTGCCGGAGCTCGGACACCGGCCGTACGCCACCGGCGCGATCCCCGCCCGGCCGCTGATGAGCGTACGGACCCTCGCCCCGCTCGACGGGGGCCCGCACCTGAAGACGGCACTGACCACGCGGATGACCAGCGCGATCCGCGACATCTCGGCGAGCGGCGTCGAGAACAGCGCACCGCTCTCGGCCCTGCTGACGCGCGTCGTGGCCGACCTCGCCGACACCCTGCGGATCACCCGCAACCTCGCCGGCGCCTCCGCGCTCGTACGCGGCGAGCCCAGCGGCGACCTCGCCGTCCTGCTCCGCGAGTCGCCGTCCGCCGCCGCGCGCCTGCGGGCGGGGGAGACGGTCCTGCCGGTGGCGGCCCTCGCCGCCCGCCCCGCCGGCGACGGACCGCCCCTGATCCGGGCGCTCCTGGCCTCCGCCGGCGCCCCGGGCGCGGGCGCCGACTGGCTGGCCGCCTTCGCCGCCCTCGCCGTACCGCCCCTCGTCCGCCTCCTGAGCCGGGGTGTCGCGCCCGCCGCCCACGGGCAGAACCTCCTGGTCGTGCTCGACGCGCACGCCCGCCCCCGCCGCCTGGTCTACCGCGACCTCGCCGACGTCCGGCTGAGCCCGAACCGCCTCGCCCGGCACGGCTTCGACGCCGCCGCCGTCGGCGGGCGGGTGATCGACGACGACCCCGCCCTGCTCCGGACGATGCTCTTCGGCCACCTCTTCGGCACCACCTTCGGAACCCTGGTCTCCGCCCTGTCCGACCGGGACCGGACGGCCGGTGCGCGACTCTGGTCGACCGTCGCCGCCGCTGCCCACCACGCGTACGACGACCTCCCCGCGACCCCGGAGAACCGCACCGACCGCGCGGCCCTCTCCGCCCCGGAACTCCACGTCAAGGCCCTCACCCTGATGCGCCTGCACGGCGCGGACCACGACGAGTGGATCCCGGTCCCCAACCCACTGGCCCGTACGCGGCGGCCTTCATGAGGGTCTACGGGCCCGTCAGAGGCTGCGGGCCGTGATGTCGCCGTAGGAGGTGGTGGCCCGGATGGCAAGCCCGGCGGCGGAACCCCCGTCGTTCCGAAGGGAGTTGCGGATCCGGCCGTAGGCGGTGCCGGCGTCGAGGGAAGCGGAGACACCACGGGCGGCGCCGACACTGATCCCACCGGCCTCGGTGCGCAGCACGACGGTGCCGCGCACGGCCTCGTCGACCCGGATCTCGCCCTTCAGGCTCCTGATGTCGGCATCGCCGCCGAGCCGCCCGACCGTGATGTCACCGGCCTGCACGCCGAGGCGGGCGCTCGCGGTCTCATCGAGCTTGACGGCGCCCTGCGCCCCCTCGAACACGACGTCCCCCAGCCGCCCCACCCCACGCAACTCGGCAGCGGCCCCCTTCGCCTCGACCCGAGACCCGGCAGGCAGCTGGACCGTCACCTCGACCGCCCCGGACGGCCCGAACAACTCGTTCTTCGCCGCAGGCCCCGCGACCCGCAGAACACCGTCCACGAAAGAGACTTCGGTCCGCTCGGCCGCCCGCACGTCACGACTCCTGGAGGCGTCGGCCGGCAGGACCTCGACGGTGGTGTCGTCCCGATCGGCCGCGATGAGCCGGATACGCCCCGAGGGGATGTCGAGAACGGCGGAGACGGGGGCGGTGGTGGTGAACTTCTGCACGGTACTTCTCCTTGGACTCGTCGTTTCCGATGCAGGAAAAGCTACGTTGCGTTCGTGGGTCTGGCAACGCGAATGTTGCGCGAGATCGCCATCATTACAGGTAGATGCCAAGATTTCGTTGCAACGACTCTGGGGATAACGCAACGCCCGGAGCGCCATTCATTGCAATGGGATGAAAGTGAACGCCATGCGCGCACCCTCGGCCCGTGAACTGCGCGGGCGCGGGCGCCGGTACGGCCCCACCCGCCCTCGCGCACCCGCACCTCACCAGTGGGTGAAGTCATGGACGCCGGCGGGGGCACAGGGGTCCTGGACAGGGGAGCGGTTGACGTCGAGCTCGTCGGGGACGAGTGAGGGCGGCGCGGCCATGAGGGCGGTGTCGCCGACACGCACCCGCCCGCTGCCGTCCCGGAGGGAGACGTCGAGCCCGAGCCGGCCGGCGACGCCGGGCGTGGTGACGTCCAGCCGTGCGGTGGCGCGGTCCCGGAGGGGAAAGCCGTCCAGCCGCAGGCCGCTGCCGCCCTCCCCGTCGCCCTGGGGCCGAAGCGTCGAGGCGGCGGCGCGCAGCGCGTCCCCGAGCTCGAACGTGACGCCGTCGAGGGCGTCGAGCGCCTGCCGGCGGGCATCGACGAGCGGAATGCCCACGGGATCGGTGCCGTCCGGCGCGGGAGGGCGGACGAGCACCTGCCGGAAGGCCGCGATGGGATGGGTCCAGGGGATGCTGCCACCCTGCGGCTCGACCAACGGCACGTCGTACGCCACCGCCCCCTCCATCCGACGCCCGTCCCGCAGCACGACCCGAGCGCCCCCCGCCGGTCCGGCGGCGCCAGACCCCCCCCCCGGACGAGCCCCGCTTCACCCGTGCCCGAGAGCGGCGCCGACGTGAAGCGGAACAGCTGCCCCGTCAGGGTTCCGGCGCAGGTCCGGCATCCCCTCGTCGTCCCACCGCGACCATTCGTCCGGTGCGGCGCCGCGCTTCGGCCGAAAGCCATTCCCGAGCAGCAAAAAGACCCTCCCGAAGGAGGGTCTTCGTCGTGCGCCCCCGGCAGGACTCGAACCTGCGGCCAAGTGCTTAGAAGGCACCTGCTCTATCCACTGAGCTACGGGGGCCGGGTGGTGGCCGTGTGGCCAGGAGCCCCTGGTGGGTGGGGTGTGCCTGCCGGGACAAGGATAGGGCTCCGATCGCCTTGGCCTGGTTGCTTCACCTGCGTGGCACGATGTGGAGGTTCGGTGAAGCGAACCGATAATCGCAGGCAGGTGCGATTCGCGCAGCGCTTTTCACGCCACTCGGGGCGGGTGTTGTGCACTCGTTATGCCCGGCCTTCCGGCCACCACCCTTCTCTTCGGCGCGCAGGGTCGCAATAGGCTTCAAAAAGACTCATAAATTGGGCATTCTTCGCATGTGGTGACCTTGGACGAACGGCCTCAGCTGATCGACGCACTCTCCGCCCTGCGCGACCGAGTCGCGGCCGTGCGTCTCCCACTGCCCCTCCCGGACACGCCCCGCGCCCGCCAGACCCGGACCGAGCTGCTGGCCCAGCTCGACGACTACCTGGTGCCCCGCCTGAAGGACCCCGACGCCCCGCTCCTCGCCGTCGTGGGGGGATCGACCGGGGCGGGGAAGTCCACGCTGGTCAACTCCCTTGTCGGGCGCCGGGTCAGCGAGGCGGGGGTGCTCAGGCCCACGACGCGGACGCCCGTGCTCGTCTGTCATCCCGAGGACCACCACTGGTTCGCCGGAATGCGGGTCCTCCCGCAGCTCACCCGCGTCTGGCTGCCCCAGGCCGACGAGGACCACCCCGTCGACGAGCCCGCCCCCGAGGAGAACGCGCTCCGCGTCGAGACGGCCTCCTCGCTGCCCCGGGGGCTCGCCCTGCTCGACGCGCCCGACATCGACTCCCTCGTCGTCGAGAACCGGCTCCTCGCCGCCGAGTTGATCTGCGCCGCCGACATCTGGGTGATGGTCACCACCGCCTCGCGGTACGCCGACGCCGTGCCCTGGCACCTGCTCCGTACCGCCAAGGAGTACGACGCCACCCTCGTCACCGTCCTCGACCGCGTCCCCCACCAGGTCGTCGGCGAGGTCTCCCGGCAGTACGGGGCGCTGCTCGACAAGGCCGGTCTCGGCCACGTACCCCGGTTCACCATCCCCGAGCTGCCCGAGTCCACGGGCGGCGGCAGCGGACTGCTGCCCGAGAGCGCCGTCGCCGAACTGCGCGGCTGGCTCTCCCACCGCGCCGTGGACCCGGCCGCCCGCCAGCAGGCCGCCGACCGGACCGCCTCCGGTGTCATCGACTCCCTCGACGCCCGGCTTCCCGAGCTGGCCGGCGCGGTCGCCGCCCAGTACGCCACCGCCGTCCGCCTCGGCGGCGTCGTCGAGGCCGCGTACCGGGAGCAGGGCAGGCGGGTCCGCAAGGAGCTCGGCCGCGGTGCCGTCCTCGCCGGCGACGCCCGCACCCGCTGGCGCGGCTACCCCCGTGACAGCACCGCCGACGAGCTCCTGGACGCCCTCGCCGAATCCCTCGCCGCCCTCCTCCACTGCGCGGTCTCCGCCGCCGAGGAGCGCATCCGGGACACCTGGCGCCGCGAACCCGCCTCCGAGGCCCTCGGCCCCCTGCGGGCCGGCGGCGACCGGGAGGCGGCGGAACGCATCGGCGTGGAGGTGCGCCGCTGGCGCCGCGTCCTCGAAGAGCTCGCCGAGGAGGAGGTACGGGAGGTCGAGCGGCCCTCCGGCTCGCGCGCGGCCCGCACCGCCGTCCCCGAGCCCGACACCGTCGCCGCCCTCATCGCCGCCTCCCTCCTCGGCGGCCGCCGCGCCCGCGCCGCCGGCGAACGCCTCGCCGAACTCCTCGGCGCCCAGACCGCCCTGCGGCTGCGCGACAAGGGCGGCGAACTCGTCCTCTCGTACGTCGACCGAGTCCTGCACGCCGAGCGCGACCGGCGCCTCGCCCCCCTCGAAGCGCTCGACGTGACCCCCGAGCCGCAGGCGGAGCTGATCGCCGCGCTCTCCGTACTGCAGAAGGAGAAGTGACGTGGTGGACGAGCAGCTTGGACGTGACGGGCGGCGCGGTCACGAGCCCGAGCGTGGTGCCGGGCGCTGGGACGACGGGCTGATCGCACGGCGGGCCGCCGAGCGGACCGCCGTCGCCGAGGAGGCGCCGCGCGAACCGACGGAGGAGGACGCCATGCCGCCCCTCGGCGGCAGCTACGGCGGGCCCCTCCGCAACCGCCTCGACGCCCTCCACGAGCTCGTCGGACTCTCCCGCACCCGCGTCGAGAGCGAGGCGCTCGCCGAGGCCGGGCGCGTCCTCGACGAGGCCGCCGCCCGCCAGCGGCTCTCCTCCCGGCACACCGTGATCGCCCTCGCCGGAGCCACCGGCAGCGGTAAGTCCACCCTCTTCAACGCCCTCGCCGGCGTGCCCGTCTCCGAGACCGGCCTGCGCCGCCCCACCACCTCCGCGCCCATCGCGCTCAGCTGGTCCGAGGGCGCCGCCGGCCTCCTCGACCGGCTCGCGGTGCCGAGCAGGCTGCGCCGCCGCCCCCTCGCGGGGGGAGCCGCCGACGCCGAGCTCCAGGGGCTCGTCCTCGTCGACCTGCCCGACCACGACTCGGCCGTCACCGCCCACCGCGACCAGGTCGACCGGGTCCTCGGCCTCGTCGACGCCGTGATCTGGGTCGTCGACCCCGAGAAGTACGCCGACGCAGCCCTCCACGAGCGCTACCTGCGGCCGCTCGCCGGGCACGCCGAGGTCACCTTCGTCGTCCTCAACCAGATCGACCGGCTCGGCACCGAGGCCGCCGACCTCGTCCTCGACGACCTCCGCCGCCTCCTCGACGAGGACGGCGTGGCGCTCGGCGAGCACGGCGAGCCGGGGGCCACGGTCCTCGCGCTCTCCGCGCTGACCGGCGAGGGCGTGCCCGAACTGCGCGAACTCGTCGCCCGGTTCGTCCAGGAACGCACCGCCCCCGAACGCCGCCTCGCCGCCGACATCGACGCCGCCGCGGCCCGGCTGCGCCCCGCGTACGTCGCCGACGGGCGGCCCGGCCTCGACGAGCGGTCCAGGGACGCCTTCACCGACCGGCTCGCCGTCGCCGTCGGCGCCCAGGCCGCGGGCGAGGCCGCCGAACGGGTCTGGCGGCGCGGCGCCATCCGCGCCTGCGGCACCCCCTGGCTGCGGCTCTACCGCTGGTACGAGCGGCAGCGCGCGCACGGCTCCACCGACCCGCACCTCGCGGCCCCCGTCGAGGACGAGCTGACGGCCCGCCAGCGCGTCGAACAGGCCGTGCGGATCGTCTCCGACGAGGCCTCGCGCGGGCTCCCGACGCCCTGGGCGCAGGCGGTCCGCGAGGCGGCCGCGCGCGGGGCCGAGGGGCTTCCGGAGGCCCTGGACGAGCTGACGGTCTCCCTCGGGGACCCGGCGGCCCGGCCGCCCCGCCCCGCCTGGTGGCCCGCGGCCGTCCTCACCCAGGCGGTCATGACGCTCCTGCAGATCTTCGGAGCGCTCTGGCTGGTGGCGCAGATCGTCGGCGTCGTCGAGCCGGGCCTGCTGCCGCCGGTCCTCGTGATGCTCGGCGGGATCATCGGCGGTCCGCTGGTCGAATGGGCCTGCGAGGGCGCCGTGAAGGGACCGGCCCGCCGGTACGGGCAGGAGGCCGAACGCCGCCTGCGGGAAGCGGCCGCGGCCTGCGGCCGGGCCCGGGTCCTCGACCCGGTGGCGGCGGAGCTCGTGCGCTACCGGGAGGTGCGCGAGCAGTACGCGACGGTCGTCGGCACCCGGCCGTCGGCGGCCGCCCGGGTGGTGGGCGGAAGCCGTTCCGGTACGAGGCGGCTGGGGGCGACGCGGACGGGGGTACGGGGGAGGTAGCGAGGGCCGAGGTGCCCGTTTCCCGCCCTTGCGGGTGAGGGAGTTGTCCCCAGGTACGCGGCTGTCCACAGGCCTGAGCAGGGTTCGCCCGACCGCCTCACCATGGTCCTCACGGGGTGTCCACGCAGCAGGACACAAGGACAGCAGGGCACCAGGACAGTGAGGGCGACCATGAACGACACGACCGTGACGCTCGTCGGCAACGTGGCGACGGCGGTGGAGTACCGGGACACGGCGGCCGGCGGGGTGGCCCGCTTCCGGTTCGCGGTGACGGCGCGCCGCTGGGACCGGGAGCGGGGCCTCTGGTCCGACGGGAACACCAGCTTCTACACGGTGTCGGCCTGGCGCGCGCTCGGGGCCAATCTCGCGGCCTCGGTGGCCGTCGGCGAACCGCTCGTGGTGCACGGACGGTTGAAGGTCCGCGAGGAGGAGCGCGACGGGCTGCGCAAGACGTTCGTGGACGTGGACGCGGTGGCCGTGGGGCACGACCTGAACAGGGGGACGGCGGCCTTCCGGCGTTCCCCGCGGGCGGAGCGGGCGGCGCCCGAGCCGCAGCCCGAGCAGGACCCGTGGACGGTGGCGGCGGAGGAGGGAACGGCCGTCACTCCGCAGCTGGTAACCGCTCCCTGACCTTGTGTTGTGGCGATTTGTCGACCAACTTGCGTGGGTGATAACGATTCCGAGTCGGAATGGTTATCTGACCGTAGGGCAGGGCACAGGGGGGTTTCCCGTCCCTAGGATTCCCGAATACTCGTGCGGCACATGAGCCCATTGAGTCTGTGAGTTCTGCTGGCGTGCGCTCCCCCCACGCGAATCGACCAAGTTCGCGGAGCGTCTCGCCCGGAGGGGAATCCAATGTTTTCAGTTCGTGGGCGTGGCGTTGCCCGCCTGGCAGCCACGATCCTGGTCTCCGGCCTCGTCGCGACCGGTGCGATAGCGACCGCCGGTCCGGCGCTGGCCGATGACGGCGCCCCGGGCGCCGGCGGTGTCACGGCGAAGTTCGGTGGTTTCACGGCGGACAAGGGCTCCATCGAGATCACCGAGAAGGACGGCACCGACGAGCAGGACGCCACCAAGTGGTCCGTCTACGGCGGTCTGTTCAAGATGGAGGTCGACGGCGGGGGCACGCTCTTCACCTACTGCATCGACCTCCGCACCGAGGCGAAGCACGACTTCGACTACAAGGAAGTCGGCTGGGACCAGTCCTCCCTGCACGCCAACGACAACGCGGGCAAGATCCTCTGGATCCTGGAGAACTCCTACCCGAAGCTGTCCGCCGAGACCCTCGGCGGCAAGGTGGGCGCCGACCTCTCCAAGGGGGAGGCCGCCGCCGGCACCCAGGCCGCGATCTGGACCCTCTCCGACGGCGTCGTCGCGACGCCGAAGGACGAGGACGCCGAGAAGCTGAAGGAGTACCTGCTGGAGAAGGCGGTCGGGCTCGACGAGCCGACGGCCTCCCTCAGCCTCTCCCCGGCCACCGTGGCGGGCAAGGCCGGCGAGAAGCTCGGCCCGATCACCGTCACCACCAACGCCACCGCCAAGCTCGCGACCGCCCCGGGCGCCCCCGCCGGCGTCCAGGTCGTCGACAAGGCCGGCAAGCCGGTCACCGACGCCAAGAACGGCGACCAGGTCTACCTCGACGTCCCGGCCGGCACCGCCGACGGCACCGCCGACCTGACCGCCGAGGCCACCACCAAGGTCTCGCTCGGCCGCGCCTTCGTCTCCATCGACGGCCCCTCGCAGACCCTGATCCTGGCCGGCTCCAGCGACTCCACCGTCACCGCCAAGGCCTCCGCCACGTGGGCCAAGAAGGGTGCCGTCCCGTCCGTCTCGGTCGCCAAGGACTGCGACAAGGGCGGCCTGGAGGTCATCGCCTCCAACAAGGGCGACGAGGCCTGGACCTTCGACCTGAAGGGCACCTCGTACACGGTCGCCGCCGGCGAGACGAAGACCATCACGGTCCCGGTCGCCGAGGACGAGGCGTACAACTTCACGATCACCGGCCCGAACGGCTTCGAGGAGACCTTCGAGGGCGTCCTGGACTGCAAGACGGCCACCCCCGGCCCGAAGCCGTCCGAGACCCCCTCCACCACCCCCTCGGCCACGCCTTCCACCCCGTCGACCACCGGCGGCACCACCGGTGACACCACGGGCGGCACGACCGGCACCACCGCGACCGGTGGCGGCGACCTCGCCGAGACCGGCAGCTCCAGCGCCACCCCGATGATCGCCGGCATCGCCGCCGCGCTCGTCGTGATCGGCGGCGGCGCGGTGTTCTTCCTCCGCAAGAAGAAGACCACCGGCCAGTAAGCCCGAGCCCAGGGTGCCGGGCCCGCGCCCGGCGCCCTGGCTCAGGCCCCGGCCCACGCCCGGCACCCCGGCTCAGGCCCCGGCCCACGCCCGGCACCCCGGCTCAGGCCTCAGGAGTGAGGCCCGGCCACAGGGAGTGAGGCTCAGCTTCGGCGCGTGAGGCCCCGCCTCGGCGGACGCGGCGCCGTCTCGACGGGCGAGGCCCCGGCTCGGTCGGTCTCGGTCGGTGAGACCCCGGCCCCGGCGAGTGAGGTACCGACCCCGCGGGGTGATCCGCGTCACACGCGCTTCCCGTCGAGGCCCCCGTACGACCCCGGACCGCATCCGCGCCCGGGGTCGTCGCACGTCCATGGCCCGAAACGGCCCCATTCCGCCCCCGGTGGACCCTGCCGGGGCCCCGCCCCGTGGCTCACCGGTTTCCGCCTGGGGGTGGCGGTCAGGCAAGATGGGGTGTATCTGCCCACTCACTCCTTGCCGGACGGTTTCTCTTGGCTGAGTACATCTACACGATGCGCAAGACGCGCAAGGCGCACGGCGACAAGGTCATCCTCGATGACGTGACGCTGAGCTTCCTGCCGGGTGCGAAGATCGGTGTGGTCGGCCCGAACGGTGCCGGTAAGTCCACCGTTCTGAAGATCATGGCCGGCCTGGAGCAGCCGTCCAACGGTGACGCGTTCCTGTCGCCCGGGTTCTCCGTCGGCATCCTCATGCAGGAGCCGAAGCTCGACGAGAGCAAGACCGTCCTGGAGAACGTCGAGGACGGCGTCGCCGAGATCAAGGGCAAGCTCAACCGGTTCAACGCGATCGCCGAAGAGATGGCGACGAACTACACCGACGAGCTCATGGAGGAGATGGGCAAGCTCCAGGACGACCTGGACCACGCCAACGCGTGGGACCTCGACGCCCAGCTGGAGCAGGCCATGGACGCGCTGGGCTGCCCGCCCGGCGACTGGCCGGTGAACAACCTCTCCGGTGGCGAGAAGCGCCGCGTGGCGCTCTGCAAGCTGCTCCTCGAGGCCCCCGACCTGCTGCTCCTCGACGAGCCCACCAACCACCTCGACGCCGAGTCGGTGAACTGGCTGGAGCAGCACCTCGCCCAGTACAAGGGCACCGTCGTGGCCATCACCCACGACCGGTACTTCCTCGACAACGTCGCCGAGTGGATCCTGGAGCTCGACCGCGGTCGCGCCCACCCCTACGAGGGCAACTACTCGACCTACCTCACCAAGAAGTCCGAGCGCCTCAAGGTCGAGGGCCAGAAGGACGCCAAGCGCGCCAAGCGGCTCAAGGAAGAGCTCGAGTGGGTGCGGTCGAACGCCAAGGGGCGCCAGGCCAAGTCCAAGGCCCGTCTCGCGCGCTACGAGGAGATGGCGGCCGAGGCCGACAAGATGCGGAAGCTGGACTTCGAGGAGATCCAGATCCCGCCGGGCCCGCGTCTGGGCTCCATCGTCGTCGAGGTCGAGAACCTCTCGAAGGCCTTCGGCGACAAGGTCCTGATCGACGACCTGTCCTTCACCCTGCCCCGCAACGGCATCGTCGGCGTCATCGGCCCGAACGGCGCCGGCAAGACCACGCTCTTCAAGATGCTCCAGGGTCTGGAGACCCCGGACTCCGGCACCGTCAAGGTCGGCGAGACCGTCAAGATCTCGTACGTCGACCAGAGCCGCGCCAACATCGACCCGAAGAAGACGCTGTGGGCCGTCGTCTCCGACGAGCTCGACTACATCAACGTCGGCCACGTCGAGATGCCCTCCCGCGCGTACGTCTCCGCGTTCGGCTTCAAGGGCCCGGACCAGCAGAAGCCGGCCGGCGTGCTCTCCGGCGGTGAGCGCAACCGTCTGAACCTGGCGCTCACCCTCAAGCAGGGCGGCAACCTGCTGCTCCTCGACGAGCCCACCAACGACCTCGACGTCGAGACCCTCTCCTCCCTGGAGAACGCGCTCCTGGAGTTCCCCGGTGCGGCCGTGGTCATCTCCCACGACCGCTGGTTCCTGGACCGAGTGGCCACGCACATCCTCGCGTACGAGGGCGACTCGAAGTGGTTCTGGTTCGAGGGCAACTTCGAGTCGTACGAGAAGAACAAGATCGAGCGCCTCGGCCCGGACGCGGCCCGTCCGCACCGTGCCACGTACAAGAAGCTGACCCGAGGCTGATCACCTCATGGCTCGGCACATCTACAGCTGTCCCCTGCGCTGGTCGGACATGGACGCCTTCGGGCACGTCAACAACGTCGTCTTCCTGCGGTACCTGGAAGAGGCGCGGATCGACTTCATGTTCCGGCTGGCGCCGGGGGACGGTTCCCCCTCGTTCTCCGGCGGGTCCGTCGTGGCCCGGCACGAGATCGACTACAAGCGGCCGCTGGTCCACCGGCACGAGCCGGTGACCATCGAGTCGTGGGTCACGAAGATAGGCGCGGCGTCCCTGACGATCGCCTACGAGGTCAAGGACGCCGACGTCGTGTACGTCCGGGCGTCCACGGTCGTCGTGCCCTTCGACCTGGAGGCGCAGCGCCCGCGGCGGATCACCGCCGAGGAGCGCGAGTTCCTCCAGGAGTACGTCGACGACGGGATGTCGTCCGCCGCATGACCGTGCTCGCACCGCTGCACTTCGCCGACGCCAGGGAGGCGGCCGCACTCGCCGCCTTCCTCACCCGGCTCGTCCACTACGACCGGGCCGCCGCCGTCCGCCTCCAGGCGGGCGGCGGGGCGCTGGCCGTCTTCGGCCGGCCGCCGTCGTTCGAGGTGCTCGCGATCCGTACGGCCCGCCTCGTCGACGCCGTCGACCTCGACGTCACCGTCTCCGCCGGTGAACTCCTCGACGGCATCGAGGAGTCGGCGGGCAAGGCGGTCGTCCCGGACTCCGTGACCGGCCCGCCGTGGACCGGTGTCCTCCCGCCGCGCGGCGGCTGGGAGCCGGTCCCCGGCCTGCCCGACGTCGCCGGGCTGCGGGGCGCCGTCGCGGCCGCCGTCGGCGAGTTCCGCACGCGGGACGAGGAGCTGCCGGAGGAGCGGCGCACCCGGGCCGGGCGCGACGCCCTCGGCCGCGAGATCTGGTCCCGGACCCTCGGCACCACCGGGCTGCCGCTGCGCGCCGTGCACGCCGCGCAGTCGCTGGGCTTCCTGCCGCCGGTGGAGGCGCCGGTGGCGCTGTTCTCCTCCGGGCCGTGGCTGCGGCTGCGCACCCCGTACGGCTCGATCGCGCTGCGCACCGTACCGATCGCGATGGGGCTCAGCCCCCGGTGACCGACGGCGACATCGGCATCGGCATCGACATCGACGTTGAGGTCGAGGTCGAGGTCGACGGGGTCCTCACCGGGGACGAGCTGAACGCCCTCTTCCGGGCCGCCTGGCCCGGGCACCGGGACACCGACTTCGGGCCCGTGTTCGCCCGCAGTCTGCTCCGGGTGACCGCCCGCCGGGCCGGGCGGCTCGTCGGATACGTGAACGCCGTCGGGGACGGCGGCGTCCACGCGTTCCTCCTCGACACCACCGTCCACCCCGACGAGCGCCGCCGCGGCCTCGGCGGCGCCCTCGTACGGGCCGCCGCCGCGGCCGCCCGCGAGCGCGGCGCGCACTGGCTGCACGTGGACTACGAGCCGCACCTCGCCGGCTTCCACGAGCGGTGCGGCTTCCGTCCCACGGCGGCCGGGCTCATGGACCTGACCTCCTAGGGCCTTTCCGCGTCGTCCGGCCACACCCCGATGTGGTCCTGCTCCAGTTCGAGGGCCACCCGGTGCTCCATGCCCAGGGACTCCGTGTACTCCGCCGGGAGCTGGAGCCGGCCCGCGCGGTCGAGCATCGCGTACTCCCGTGCCACGAGCGACTCCTGGCCCTGGGCGTCGACCTCCGTGCGGCGCAGGACCTCCGAGGAGGTGCGGCCGTCGCGGATGGCGACCGTGCGGCGGACCTCGGAGGCGACCGCCTGGTCGTGGGTGACGATCACGATCGTCGTGCCCAGCTCCTCGTTGGCGCGGCGGAAGGCCGCGAAGACCTGCTCGCCGGTGGCCGAGTCCAGCTCGCCCGTCGGCTCGTCGGCGAGGAGCACGGCCGGGTTGTTGGCCAGGGCGACCGCGATGGCCACCCGCTGCTGCTGGCCGCCGGAGAGCTGGTGCGGGCGCCGGTCCCGGATCTCCTGGATGCCCAGCATGGCGAGGAGCTCCTCGGCCCGCTCCGCCTTCTGCTTCGAGCGGCCCCGCAACTGCATGGGCAGCGCCACGTTCTGGGCGGCCGTCAGATACGGCAGGAGGTTGCGGGCGGTCTGCTGCCAGACGAAGCCGACGACCTCGCGGCGGTAGCGCAGCCGCGCCTTGCCGTCCATGCCGAGCAGGTCGCAGCCCGCGACCCGGGCCGCGCCGGCGGTCGGCACGTCCAGGCCCGCCAGGATGTTCATCAGCGTCGACTTGCCGGAACCGGAGGCGCCGACCAGGGCCATCAACTCGCCCTCCTTGACGAGGAGGTCGAGCCCCTGGAGCGCCTGCACCTCCACCCCGTCCGTGGTGAAGATGCGGACGAGCCGGTCGCAGGCGATGAGCGCGTCATGACCGTACGAGGGCCGGTCGCGGTGCGCCGTGGCCCGCCGCTCCAGCTCCTCCAGGGTCGTGTCGGACGGGGCCGTGCCGGTCTTCGTCATCGTGCGTCTCCTGCCCTGAGTTCCTTGATCGAGCCCCTGCGTCCCACCCACCACGCCTGTCCGACCGCCGCGAGCCCCGTGAGGACGACGACGGCGAGCGCGGGGAGCACCAGCGACCACGGGTCCGCCCGCAGCGGGGCGCTGTCCAGCGGGGCGAACTCCGGTGCCGTCCCGAGCGCGAGCCGGAACAGGTCGATGCCCGGGGCGAGCAGCGGCACCGTCGCCAAGCCGACGAGGATGCCGCCGAGCGCCGCGAGGACCGCCTGCGGCAGCGCTTCGAGGCCGAGCAGCCGCCGCGCCTGCTTCCGGGTGAGCCCCATCGTCCGCAGCCGCGCGAGGAGCGTGTTCCGCTCGGGCGCGCTCTGCAGGAGCGAGAGCAGCAGGGCGACCACGGCGAAGGCGGCGCCCGCGCCGATCGCGCCCAGGTAGATCCGCTCGGCGCCGGACTGGAGCGGCGAGTCCACGTACGTGGCCCGCTTCTCGCTGCGGAGCGCCACGTCGAGCCTGGACGACTTCGCCTTCACGGCGGCGCGCAGCGCGGTGCCGTCCACCGGTCCCGTGACGAGCAGCTGGGTGTTCGTCCGGTGGGTGAGGTCGGCGCCGTTGACGAGGAGGAAGTCCGCGTCGTCCAGGGCCGGGGTGGTGGAGCGGACCGCGACCACCTTCACCCGGAAGGCGCCCGCCGCCGCGATGATGCCGATCGGGGCGCGGCCGAGCCGTTCGGCGACCTTCGGCGAGGCGATCGCGGGCAGCACCCGCTCGGTGTCCGCGACGGCGTCCTCGCCGCCCTTCCCCGTCGAGGCGAGCAGCCCGGCGGGGAACGGCCCGAAGCCGGTCCGGTTCGCGAGCCGGGTGTACGAGGCGGGGTCGACGCCCACGATCGGCGCGCTCATCGGCTCGACGGCGGTCCCCTGGACGGACGGCAGGGAGACCCCGTACTCGATCTGGACCGGCGCCACGTCCCGCACGCCCGGCAGACCGCGCACCGACTCGGTGAGTCCGGCGGGCAGCGGGGTCCATTCGACGTAGCCGCCGATCCGGGCGTCCGCGCCGGTCGCCAGGAGCGCCGCCCGGTCGCGGGCGTCGGCGACGCCCGCGAGGACGGAGCCGCCGAAGGCCGCCGTGGCCAGCGCGAGGACGAGGGCGAGCAGCGGGAGGGTGCCCGAGGACGGGGCGCGTCCGGCGCGGGCCAGGGCCAGCGGTCCGACGGCCCCGCGCAGCCGGCGGGCCGGGCGGGCCAGCCAGCGCAGCGGCAGCGGGTAGATCCGTACGAGGACGGAGGCGGCGATCAGGCCGACGAGCACGGGTGCGGAGCTCACCAGCGGGTCGCCGGAGTCGCCGGAGCCGTCGGTGCCGCGCAGCCGCAGCGAGGCGACCGCGCCCACCGCGAGGACGAGCAGGGTGAGTTCGAGGACCGTGCGCCGCCGGGAGGGGCGCGCGGTGAGCAGGTCGTCGCGTCCGCCGTGCAGGCGCGGCCGCCGGTGGCGGACGACCGCCCGTACGGGCAGGACGAGCATCGCGATCAGGGCGACCAGGGCGGCGGCGAGGACGGAGGGGGCGAGGGGGATGCCGCCGGACCCGCCTTCGGGCGGCCGGACGGTCGCCACGGCGAGGCCGAGGGCGAGCGCGGCGGCCGGCAGGGTGACGGCCGAGGTCTCGCCGAGCAGCCGCAGGCCGATGCCGGTGAGGGAGGCGCCGCGGGAGCGGAGCAGCGCGAGCTCGCTGTCGCGGCGGGCGACGAACAGGCCGCCGGTCATCGCGAGGACGACCGCGGCGACCGTGCCGACCCCGAAGACGGCGACGGCCACGACCGGGTTGATCGCCTCGCGCATCGACCGGTACGAGTCGACGATCGCGTCGAGGTCGGTGGTGAGGGCGGCGTTGCCCCCGACGGCCTTGCGGAGCTTGACCAGGTCGGGGCCGCTGGCCGCCGAGTCGAGGGCGGAGGCGAGCCGGCCGGTGTCCCGGCCGGTGAGGTGGCCGGCCGTCGGCATGTACCGGAAGAAGAGCTCCGGCTCGGTGTTGGTGGAGAGGACGAGGGGTGCGGAGGTGGGGGAGAGGAGCAGCGCCCCCTGCCAGTAGTACTTGATCTCGTCGCCGACCTTGGCGGTCAGCGCCGGGGTGCGCAGCAGCGGTTCGACGGCCCAGTACGGGGACTGGGGGCCGCGGGGTTCCACGATCCCGGTGATCGTGACGGCGAGCGGTTTCGGGCTGGTCTTGCTCGGTACGTGCACGACGGAGCCGGGCTTCATGTGCAGGGACTCGGCGGTCTGCGTGGTCACGACGGCTTCCGGGGCGTCGGCCGTGCCCGCGGCGAGCCGGCCCTTCCGCAGCGTCGCGTGCTCGGGGAGACGGGACGGGGCGGAGAGCGCGAACTCCGGGAGGAGCCCGTCGGGCTGGGGCAGCCACGGGTCGAGGCCCTCGACGCGCTTGAGCGTGCGGACGCCGTGGACGGTCTGCTCCGGGTCGGTCAGGATCGGCTCGGGCAGCAGCGCGCGCGCCTCGTCGCTCTTCCGTTGGATGAGGCCGGGGTCCAGGCCGGGACCGTGTTCGGACAGCGGGATCGGGGTCGTCAGTTCGAGGACGGCGTTGCGGGGTTCGGCGCTCCGGATGTCGTGCCGCAGGCCCTCCGTCTCGTACCGGTCGACCGCGCGCGGCAGCGCCGCCGCGAGGTACGCGGTGACCAGGACGAGCAGGGCGAGGGCGGCGGCGGCCCAGGGGGCGGTCCGCAGCCGGGTCCGCACCCAGGGCGCCACCGCGCGGGCGGGCTTGTCGGACCGGGACCGGGGCATGTCGGGGGCCTTCCTGCGTACGGCGGGCACGTCGGTGCGGTCGTGGGGGGCTTGGCCCGTACGGGGCGTGTCGGTGCGGTCGCTGTCCTCGTCAGGAGTCGTCGGCGGCATCAGTTGTCCCCCTGGTGGCGCAGGGTCACGGCCGGGTCGGCGCGGCGCAGGGCGATCGAGGCGACGATGGCGAGCGGCAGGGCGGCGACGCCGGCGAGCAGCAGCGCCACCTGGCCGAGGGGCAGTTCGACGAGGACCGGCGGGACGGGCCGGGCGGCCTGGCCGGTGAGGACGACGAGCGGGACGACCGTCCGGGCGAGGACGGTGCCGAGCCCGATGCCGACGAGCAGGCCGATGCCGATGAGCAGCCCCTGTTCGGCGGCGACGAGCCGGGCGAGCTTGCGGCGCGGTGCGCCGAGCGCCCGGAGCACGCCGAACTCGGCGGCCCGTTCCCGCATCGCGCCGGCCGAGCCGACGGCGAAGCCGACGGCGGCGAGCGCGGCGGCGGCCGCCGCGACCGCCATCAGGGCGGCGTTGGGGCCCGCGCCGAGCGGGTCGCCGAGGAGTTCGGCGGCGACCTCGTTCCGTACGAGGATCTGGGTCGGTTCGATGTCGGGGCGGGCCCGCAGGGCCGCGGCGGCCTCGGCCGCGTGGCCGGGGGCGGTGGTCAGCCACCACTCGGTGGGCGGCAGGGTCGCGGTCCCGTCGGAGTCGGCCGCCAGGAACCGGTTGACCGCGGCCAGGTCGAGGAGGATCGCGCCGCCGTCCTCGGGGGTGGCGGTGCCGGAGGCGACGGAGTCGGTCTGCGCGCCCGGTCCGGTGGTCGGCAGTTCCTTGACCACCTGGTCGACGGTGACGTCGAGCTGCCGGCCGGCGAGGGCGACCTGGATCGGTTCGCCGGGCTTGGCGCCGGTCGCCGTCATGAAGGTCTCGGTGGCGACGGCGGCGAGTCGCCCGGGGGCCTTCGGGGCGGGGGCGTTCATCCGCAGGGTGAACCCCAGCGCCCACGAGTAGTCGCCGACCTTCCCGCCGACGACGGGGAACGCGAGGGAGTACGGGGCCGGTCGGCCGGCGGGTCCGGCGGACCCGGCACGACCGGTCGCGCCGCCCTCGGTCGTGCTGCCGTCGGCCTGGGTCTGCTCGAACGCGGAGGCCCAGGAGCCGAGGACCTGCGCGGGGGCGTGCGTCTTCGTCCCGCCGTCGGCTCCGACGGTGGTGAAGCGCTCGACGTGCAGCGTCTGGGTGTGGTGCGCGCCGTCGGCGACCGTGCCGGTGAGCTCCAGGTCCGTGAGGGTGAGGAGGCCGCCGGAGCCGGGGGTGCCGTCGGCGCCGGGCACGGCGCCCTCGGCGGCCAGGTCGAGGGTCAGCCGGTGCGTGCGGTCGTCGGAGGGCAGCGGTCCCAGGTCCCGCCGGTACGGGACGCCGCTCGGGTCCTCCAGGACGGCGCCGACCCGGGCGTCGGGCGTGCCGGCGGGCGCGGTCGTCCGCAGGTCGACCGCGAGCGTGCGGGTTCCGGCGGGCAGCGCGAGACCGGTGCCGGCGAAGGCCTTGGGGGTCAGCGGGGCGAGCAGGTCCGGGGCCGGGAGGGCCGAGAGGTCGGAGCGGAGGAGCAGGCCGCCCGCGTTGCGGGTGTCCACGGCCAGGACGGCGGCGTTCTTCCCGGCCACGTCCAGGGAGGCGCGGTGCACGGGGGCCACGGCCCTGACGCCCGGCACGGCGGCGAGGCGTTCGGTCTGCGTCGGATCGCCGAAGCCCGCGCCGAGGACGCGGATGTCCGTGCCGGCGCGGAAGTCGGCCTGGTCGCGCTGCGAGCGCTCCCACGAGCCGCTCTGCCCGATGGCCAGCATGCCCATCGCCACGGCGAGGACGAGGAGGAGGACGGGGCCGGCGCCGCGCAGCGGACGGCGGCTGAACTGCCAGCCGGCGAGGGCGGCGGAGAGCCCGCGCCCGCCGGCCGCGCGCCGCTCGGCCAGCTTGGCGGCGGGCGGCAGCAGACGCAGCGTCAGGACGGTGCCGGCGAGCAGGGCGAGGGCGGGTGCGGCGATGAGCACCGGGTCGATGGAGCCGCCGCCGGCCTCGTCCGCGCCGAGGGTGCCGCCCGCGGCGGACGGCCGCTGGAGCTGCCAGTACGCGACGCCCGCGATGGCGAGGAGGCCGAGGTCGGCCCCGGCCCGTACCGGAGCGGGCAGGGAGGCGGAGCGGGCCTTGCGCAGCGAGACGACGGAGCCGTCCCCGGCGGCGAGCGCGGGGGCGACGACGGCCGCGGCGCAGCAGAGCGCGACCACGGCGGCGACCAGCCACACCTGGGCCGAGGGGGAGGTGTCGAGGTGCACGCCGAGCTCGGAGAGCGCGGACCGCTCGGCGAAGAGCCGGGTCAGCGGGCCGGACAGGAGCGGGGCGGCGAGCGCGGCGGGCAGGGCGAGCAGCAGCGCCTCGGCGGCGGCGAGCCCGGCGATCCGGCGCCGCGAGCCGCCGCGGGCCCGCAGCAGGGCCGTCTCGCCGGAGCGCTCGGTGCTGAGCAGCCGGGCGACGAGCAGCAGCGCGTACGCGGCGAGCAGCACCAGCTGCACGGCGACGATCAGGAGGGTGGAGCGGGAGACGAGCAGGGACCGCCGGGTCTGGTCGAGGACGGTCGGGAGCGCGGTCGACGCGGAGATCGTCGTCCCGAAGGCGTCCGTGGCCTCGGCGAGCTTCTTCGGGCCCTCGGTCGAGGCGGCGCGCAGGGCGTCCATCCGGTCCGTGGTGAAGCCGGTGTAGTCGGCGGAGCCGAGCCAGGTGGTGTCGCCGGGGCTCAGCGCCCCGGAGGTGAGGACGGCCGGGTCGACGTCCAGCGGCCCGTACGTGGTGAACGCGACGGTCCGCACGCCGCGGCCGCCCGCCGGGTCCAGCTGCCAGTACAGGTCGGTGGTGTCGGCCGGCTTGTAGACGCCGGTGATCCGGGCCTTCACCTTCTGGTTCTTGAGCCGGTCGGTGAGGTCGAGGACGGTGCCGGGGGCGACCTTGAGCCGCCGGGCCGCCTCCTCGGGGACCGCCGTCTCGATCACGCCCCCGGCCCGGGTGGGGGAGGGCCAGGAGCCCTTGACGAGGGAGAGCCGCGAGCGGTCGAGCGCGGCGAACTGCGTCAGGTCGGGGTCGCCCCCGCGGGCGGCGGGCGGCTGGAGGTCACGGGGCAGCGCGTACGGCCCCGAGCGTTCGAGCCGCTGTACGGTCACCGGCAGTCCGTCGAAGGTCTTCCGTACGCCGTCCTCGACGGCGGCCTCGGCACTGGCCCGCTTCGCGGCCGGCACCTGTCCGCTCACGAGCAGCGAGGCGGCGGCCGCGGACCGGCCGCGCAGTCCGGCCTGGAGCGCGGCGTCCCCGATCGCGCCGGAGAAGGCGGCGAGGGCGGCGAGCACCGAGGTCGTCAGGAGCACGGAGAGCAGTGCCGCGGAGAGCAGCAGCCGGTGTGCCCTGACACGCAGAAATACGAACCCCGTCACCCATCCCCCTGGATCCGCTGAAGGTTTCCTCGGATGCTTTCAGAGGGCACACGTCGCTGGTAACCGCTTCCCAGCGCACCTTGATGGGATCGTGACCGTTATTCGGCGTTCCGTGTCCGGAACGTTTCAGTCCGTGGAACCGGACGGACGGGCCCGCTAACCCGCGCTGTTCACCATCGACGCCGCCGCGTACGTCAGATAGCGCCACAGCTCGCTCTCGTGCTCCGGGGCGAGACCGAGCGAGTCGAGGGCGTCGCGCATGTGGCGGAGCCAGGCGTCGTGGGCGGCCCGGTCCACGGTGAACGGGGCGTGGCGCATCCGCAGGCGGGGGTGGCCGCGGTGGTCGCTGTAGGTGCGGGGGCCGCCCCAGTACTGCATCAGGAAGAGGGCGAGGCGCTCCTCGGCCGGGCCGAGGTCCTCCTCGGGGTACATCGGGCGGAGCAGCGGGTCCGCCGCGACGCCCTCGTAGAAGCGGTGGACCAGACGGCGGAACGTCTCTTCGCCGCCGACCTGGTCGTAGAAGGTCTGCTCCTGCACTGTTTCCCCGGGAATCTCGTTCACCGTTCCATCGTCTCAGATGCCCCGGCCGAGGACCGGAGTCTTAGGACCACCGTACGGGCGGTCGCCCAGGGCCCGGCGGGGCGGGAGAGTGGGGGCATGGGTGCGGTGCGGGACGAGTTCGCCGAGGCCGGCGCGCGGGAGCGGCGCGCGCTCGTGCGGGAG
This sequence comes from Streptomyces sp. NPDC004284, assembly GCF_042874035.1. Lineage (NCBI taxonomy): Bacteria > Bacillati > Actinomycetota > Actinomycetes > Kitasatosporales > Streptomycetaceae > Streptomyces > Streptomyces sp. NPDC004284. The sequence goes on from NZ_JBIAMJ010000003.1 coordinate 316,329, forward strand.
CTCCGGGCGGACGGCCTGCTGACCGATCCCGCCTGGCGGGCGGCCTTCGCCGAGGTGCCGCGCCATCTCTTCGTCCCGTACTACTACGTCTCCGCGCCCGGCGGCTACCAGCGGCTCTGGTCCGGCGACCCCGAGCCCGCGCGGCGGGACCGCTGGCTGCGCGGGGCGTACGCGGACACGGCGATCGCCACCCGGGTACGGGACGGGGAGCTGGTCTCCTCCGCCAGCCAGCCCTCCCTGATGGCGCTGATGCTCGACGCCCTCGGCGTACGCGACGGGGACGACGTCCTGGAGATCGGCGCCGGCAGCGGCTACCACGCGGCCCTGCTCTGCCACCGCCTCGGCGCGGAGCACGTCACCACCGTCGACCTGGACGAGGAGATCGCCGAGTCCGCCCGCACCCATCTCGCCGCCGCCGGGTACCGGCCCGCGGTCCTCGCCGCCGACGGCGCCCGCGGCTGCCCCGAGCGCGCCCCGTACGACCGGATCGTGGCGACCTGCGAGGTGCCCTCCGTCCCGTACCCCTGGCTCGCCCAGTGCCGGCCCGGCGCGCTGGTCCTCGCCCCGCTCTCCACCGGGCTGATCCTGCTGCGCGTGCGCGACGCCGCGCACGCGGAGGGGCGGTTCCTCGCGACCTCCGCGTACTTCGTGGCCCTGCGGGGCGTCGCCGCCCCGACCCCGACGGCGGCCGTCCCGCGCCACGGCCCGGCCGGGGACGAGCGCTTCCTCTTCCTGTGGGGGCTGGTCGCCGGGACCCTCGACAGACGCGAAGCGCTCTCGCTCTGGCTGCGCGAGCGGCGGCCGGAGCGGGAGCGCTTCGGGGTGACGGTCAGCGGCGGCCGGCAGTGGGCCTGGCTGGACGACCCGGCGGGGCCGTACGCCTGGCCCCTGCGCTGAGGCCCTCCGTCAGGAGCTGCGGATCGTGATCGTGGTCCAGGCGCCGACGTGCACCCGGTCGCCGTCCTGGAGCTGGACGGGGACGTAGGGCTGGATCGGCTCCTCGCCGCCGTTGACCGTGGTGCCGTTGGTGGAGTTCTGGTCCACCACCGCCCACGAGCCGTCCGGCTGCTGCACGAGCACGGCGTGCTGGTGCGAGACGCCCGGGTCCTCCGGCGGCACCGACAGGTCGATGTCGGGGGACTCGCCGGTGGAGTGCCGGCGGCGGCCGATGGAGACCTGGTTGCCCTGGAGCGGCACGTGCTTGTCCGGCGAGTACGCGGGCAGGTTCAGGCCCGTGGCCTCCGGGCCGCTGCGCTGCATCATCGCCATGAAGTACTCGCGGTCGGGACCGATGACCGCGGTCCAGCTGAGCGGCTGCGGCGGGCGCGGCGGCTGGAACTGCTGCGGCGGCCCCTGGTGCGGCGGAGGCTGCGGGGGCTGGTGCTGCTGCGGGGGCTGCGGAGGCCCCTGGTGCTGCGGCGGGGCCGGAGGTGCCTGCGGCGGCTGGTGCTGCGACGGCGGCGACAGGACCCAGTCGTCGTCCGCGCGCGGCTGCGGCGGCGCGGGCGGGGCCGGGGCCTGGGCCGGAGCCTGGAGGTACGCGGGCGGGGCCGGCGGCTGCTGCGCCTGCGGGCGCTGCGGCGGGGCCTGGTGGTGCGTGGGCTCGGCGCCCAGCGGCTCGGCCGGCCGGTTCACCTGCGAGGGCCGCGAGCCCTGGTAGCCGAAGGGGTCCGACTCCGGGGGCTGCTGCCGCGGAGGCGCGGGCGGCGGGGCCTGGAAGCCGGGCGGCAGGTTCGGTCCGGGCGGCGGTCCGGGCTGCCGAGGCGGGGCGGGCGGGGCGCCCTGCGGGGCCAGCGGCGTGTACGAGGTCGCCGTGTTCGTGAGGAAGTTCCAGCGGCACTCCTCGCAGAACGGCGCCATGTGCTCGCGCGGCGTACGGCACTGCGGGCACAGCTCCGCCTGGGCCGTCGCGTTCGGGTCGCCCCCGGGGCCGAAGCCACCAGGGGCGGCGGGCGCGCCGGGACCGCCGAAGGGGCCGGGACCCGCGGGGGCTCCGGGGCCGGCAGGAGCTCCGGGACCCCCGGGACCGCCGAAGGGGCCGGGGCCGCCGGGAGCCGCGGGGGCACCCGGGCCGCCCGGGCCGAAGTTGCCGGGAGCGCCCTGAGGAGCACCCGGAGCGCCCGGCGGCGGGCCCATCGGGGCCTGGCCGGGACCGGCGGGGCCGGGGTATCCGTAAGCGGGGGGCGGCGGCGGGGGAGGCGGCGGTACGGCACCCGTCGGCGCACCCGCCCCGGCCATGCGGTGGCCGCAGACCTCGCACCAGTCGTCGGAGACCGACTGGTGTCCGTTCGGGCAGGTCGGCATGTCGGTGCTTCCCCCTCTCGTCGTCCGGCCCGGAGACCGGGCTACCTCTTGACGCGAACGGTCTTGGTGGAACGGGTCTCGAGAGTCATCTCGTCCGCTTCCGCGACCTTCGCCTTCAAACGCACAGTACCGGTCGCCGCGTCGACGACGTCGACCACCTTCGAAAGCAGTTTCGCGGTATCGGCGTTGCCGGAGGCCGCCGCGAGCTGCACGGCACGGCCCAGTTTGGCCGTCGCCCCGTCCCGATCGCCCGTTTTGCGGGCATCCAGACCCTGCTGGATGACGTCCGCCAGCTCGGCCTGGCCCGTGTAGTGCGCGACCTGCGGGTTGATCGACGTCGACATCGCGACGTCGTCCGTCCACACCGCCCGTACCAGTCCTTGAGACAGCGGGCGCGGATCGCCGCCCGCCGGGTCCGGGGCGAGCAGCGAGACCCGGGCGGCGAGCATCTCCTGCCCGATCGCCGCCTGCGGGACGCGCACGCTCACGTGGTAGTCGCGGGACTCGTCGCCCCACGAGCCCGTCGGGTAGTCGCCGGCGCGCGGCCCGGCCCCGGTGCGCCGCCCGGTCAGGTCCTCGACCGCCGGCGCCACCTGCTTCACGAACATGATCTCGGCCCCGACCGGGGTCCACAGGCGCAGCGCGACGTCCGCCACGCCCTTGCCCATCGCGTGCTCCATCATCACCGTGAAGTCGGCGGCGAGCCCCGCCGGATCGGCGACGATGTCGGCGGTGCCGAGGAGCGCCGAGGCGATCCCGGTGACCTCCTTGACCTCCCAGTCCGTGCCGACCCCGCGCGCGTCGCAGGTGAACCGGCCGGCGCAGGCGTCGAGCGCGGCCCGCAGCTCCTCCGGCGACTCGTGCTCGTTGCGGCCGTCGGTGAGCAGGATGCCGTGCCGGATGGTGAGCTCGGCGGAGGAGAGCAGCCGGTCCGCGAGGCGCAGCCAGGTGCCGATCGCCGTGCCGCCGCCCGCGGAGAGCCGGCGCAGTGCCTCCTTGGCCTCGGCGCGGGTCCGGGCGTCGGCGACCGCGAGGCCGCCGTTCCCCGGGTAGACCTCCTTGGCCACGTGCGTCCCGGCGACGACGGCGAAGTGCGTGCCGTCGCGCAGGGTGTCGACGGCGGCGGCGGTCGCCTCGCGGGCGCCGCGCATCTTGGTGGCGGGGTAGTCCATCGAGCCGGAGCAGTCGACCATGATCACGACACCGGCCGGTCCGCTGCTCGCGAACCCGCCGGTGGTGCCGCCCCCGGTCGAGGTGACCGTGACGATCGCGCTGACGTCCCGGCCGCCCTCCGGCAGGAACTCGTTCTGGTAGACGTCCACCGAGAACTGGGGCACGGTCGACTTGGAGAAGTTCGCCATCTGTTTTCGGCTCCTACGCGACAGACGCAACAACGGTGAAGGGGACGGGGATCGGCGACCGCTCTCAGGCGGATCCTGCCCCAAGGGGCTGTCCGGCGAACCAGGGCCGGGTCCGCGACGCCTGCACGGCACCTCGCCGCGTTGCCGAAACGCCCTAATAGCTCCGCTATGAGGGCGCTCCGGCGCCTTGCGGGGCACCGCACCAGACGCCGCGGCCTATCCGTCCCCGGTTCGCCGGACAGCCCCTTGGGGCGTGACGGTGAACGGGACGAGCGCGACCGTGATGTTGTCGTGGCCTCCGCCGTCCAGGGCGTGGCCGACCAGGACCTGGGCCCCGTGCAGCAGCCGGTCCGAGGCGTCGGCCGGGACGACCCGGGCCATGTCCTCCGCGGCCTCCGCGTAGTTCCACAGGCCGTCCGTGCAGACCACCACCACGCCGGAACGATCCGGCTTGAACGCGGCCGTGTGCGGGTCCAGTTCGTACGAGTCGGCGCCGAGCCAGCCGGTGATCGCGTGGGCGCGCTCGTCCGCGTACGCCTCGGCCTCGTTCATCAGGCCCGCCGCGACCATCTGCGCGGCCCACGAGTCGTCCTCGGTGAGCCGGGCGGGCGGGGTGCTGCGGTCGTCCGGCACCCAGTAGGCGCGGCTGTCGCCGACCCAGCCCACGACGAGCAGTCCGGCAGCGACGACGGAGCCGACGATGGTGCACGCCGGGGCGTTGCGGTGGTGGTGCGGATCGTGCTCCGTGCCGTCCTGACCCGGCTCCTCCGCAAGGGAGTTGACGGCCTCGGCGGCGGCCACGATCGCCTCGTGCATCGCCTGCTGCGGGTGCGTGCCCCGGGGGAGCGCGGCGAGCAGCGAGGCTCCGGCGGCCTCGGCGGCGGCGGCCGAGGCCTCGTCGGGCCGGGTCGCCGAGGAGACGCCGTCGCAGACGATCGCGAGGGTGGCGGGGGAGCCGTCGGGCAGGGTGGTCGCCGAGACGGCGAACGCGTCCTCGTTGCGGTGGTGGCGCAGCCCGCGGTCGCTGACGGCGGCCACGCCGGCGAGCTCCCGCTCCATGTGGTCGCGCTCGCGCGGCTGCGCGTGCCCGCAGTTCTCGCAGTACCCGTCGGTGTCCACCCGCCCGGCCCGGCAGGCCACGCAGAGACCGGCGGCGGCTCGGGCGGTGCCGGCGGCGGGCGCGGCGGCGGCCGGGGCCGGGTCCGCGCGTACGGCGGTACGGGGGTCGGGCGCGGCCAGCTCGAAGTCCCCGCCGTCCGCGGGGGACGCGTGCGCGACGCCCTCCTCCGCCGGGACCGGCCCGTCCGTGCGGACCGCCATCGTCGGCAGGTCGCGGCCGCCGGAGTCGGTGCCCGGGAGGTCGCCCGGGTGCTGGGTCATCGTCGAGAGCGAACCGGGCTCGCGGGGCGGGGCGTCCGGCCAGATCACCTGGGCGCCGATCGCCACGGTCGGGCGGTCCGGCCCGGTTCCGGCGGCCGGCAGGGCCGACAGGTCGTAGCCGCACGCCCCGCAGAACCGGTCACCCGACTCCAGCGGCTCCGCGCAGCCCGGGCAGGCGGAGAGTCCGTGCGACGGCTTCGGCTTCTGGGACATCCTCACACCCACGTCCGGGGGCGGAAGCGGTTGGCCCGCTCCACCAGTTCGATCCTCTCCTCGCCCCGCTGGGCGAGCCGGGCCAGCGCCCGGTACGAGCGTTCGAGGCCGAAGCGCAGTCCGCGCTCGTCCAGTTCACTGCCGAGCAGCAGCGCGCCGCCGCCCGGTGCCGCACCGGGACTCCCGGAGAGTACCCAGTCGAGGGCCGTCCCGAGGACCTCCGTCGACAGGCGCTCCCGGCGCACCGGGTCCAGACCGAAGCCCTGGAGCGCGGAGACCTGCGCCGCCGCCGCCGTCAGGTCGGCGCCGAGCGGCTCGTGCGCCGGGCGCCGCCGCAGCCGCGCCCGCACGGCCGCGACCCGGGCCGCCGTGTAGTGGATCGACGCCTCCGGTACGGACTCCAGGGCCTGTACGGCTCCGCCGCGGTCGCCCGCCGCGAGCCGCACCCGGGCGAGCCCGAAGGCCGCGCTGACGAAGCTGGGGTCCGTGGCCCACACCAGGCGGTAGTACTCGGCGGCGTTGTCCAGCTGGCCGAGGACCTCGGCGCAGATCCCGAGGGCCAGCTTCGGCGCCGGCTCGCCGGGGAAGGCGTCGTACACCGCGTCGAAGGCCAGCGCCGCGTGCTCGTGGTCCCCGGTCACCAGGGAGGCGACGCCCCGGTACCAGACGACCCGCCAGTCGTCCGGGTCCCGCTCCTCCAGGCCCGCGAGGGTCCGCGCGGCGGCGGGCAGGTCGTCCAGCTCCAGCTGGGCCCGCAGGGTGCGCAGCAGCAGCTCGGGGGAGGACGCGGGCGCGCCCTGGAGCGCCCCGAGGAGCTCGGCCGGCGCGGCGGCCGCGAGCCCGGCGAGGAAACCGGCGTTGGGGTCGCCCGTGTCGACCCTCGGCACGGGCAGCGCGAGCGCGGTGGCGGGCGCGTCGAGCGCCGCGAGCACGCCCGCGAGCCCGGGCCCGGAGACCGCGGGGGTCCCGGCGGCCGTCCCGGAGACCGGTGCCCGCCCCGGGACGGAACCCGGCAGCGCCGGACCGGACGCGGCCCCGGACCGCTTGCGGCCCCGGCGGGCGCCCAGCAGCGACACGTCCTCCGTCAGCTCGGCGAACAGTGCCGTGTCCGTGACCCGCACCTCCGTGCCGAACAGCGTCGAGAGCGCCGGGCGCGGCCGCCCCGACTGGAGCGCGACGACCTCGCGGAGCACGCCCGTCAGCTGCTCGGCCATCTCCTGCGCGGAGGCGAACCGGCGGGCCGGGTCCGGGTCGGTGGCGCGGACGAGGAAGCGGTAGTACGACTCGTACGTCCGGAAGACCTCGATGTGCTCCGGGTCGGGCAGCGAGTCCACGAAGACGTTCGTGTAGCCCTGGAAGTCGAAGGTCATCACGGCGAGCGTGCGCGCCACCGTGTACAGGTCGCTGGCCACCGAGGGGCCGACCTCGGCCACCTCGGGCGCCTGGTAGCCGACCGTGCCGTAGATCGCGGACTGGTCGTCGTCCATCCGCCGGACCGCGCCCATGTCGATGAGCTTCAGCTGGTCCTCGGTCTGTATGGCGTTGTCGACCTTGAAGTCGCAGTACAGCAGGTTCCGGCTGTGCAGGTGGCCGAGCGCCTCCAGGGCCTCGATGCCGTACGCGCAGGCCTGCTCCACCGGCAGCGGATCGCGCCGGCCGTCGGGGGTCCGCCGGTCGTTGGCGATCTCCTTGAGCGACTTGCCGCCGACGTACTCCATGACGATGTAGCCGTCCATGGAGCCGGTCCGCTGGTCGAGGTGCTCGACGAAGTTGTAGATGCGGACGATGTTGGAGTGCTCGATCTCGGCGAGGAAGCGGCGCTCGGAGATCGCCGCGGCCATCGCGTCCTGGTCGCCGGTGTCGAGCAGGCCCTTGAGGACCACCCACCGGTCGGAGACGGCCCGGTCGACGGCGAGGTAGATCCAGCCGAGCCCGCCGTGCGCGAGGCAGCCCGCGACCTCGTACTGGCCGTGGACGATGTCCCCGGCGCGCAGCTTCGGCACGAAGGAGTACGGGTGCCCGCACTTGGTGCAGAAGCCCTCCGTACGGCCCGGTCGGTCCCCGCGCGAGCGGCCCACCGGAGCCCCGCAGTCCGAACGGGAGCAGAAACGCTTCCGCTCGGGAACCTCGGCGTTCTCCATCACCGCCGCGCGCGGGTCCGGACGCGGCACCTCGGGGATCGTCACCAGGCCCGCGCCCAGCCGGTTCCGGGCGGACTGCCCGGCCGACGAGCCCGAACTGCGCACCGACACCGAGCGCCCGGTGGAGGACCCGGAGAGCGAGCGCGACAGCCGGCCGGAGACCGACCGGCGCGAGGTCGAGGAGCGGGACGAGGAGCGCGAGGAGGCCCGCGAACCGCTCTGGGAGGAGGCGGAGTCACGCCCCCCGACGCCGCTCGTCCCCTTCCCCGGCACGGCCATCCCGGTCGGCGTCGAACCGATGAGCCCCCCGGGCGCGACGACCGGGGCGAGCCCGCAGGTGTCGCAGTACAGCTCGCCGCCTCCCATGTCCTCGTACGAACCCTCGCACGCAGGACGCTGACAGCTCCTCACGTCCGTTCCCCCGCTCACCACTGCCGTCCTCCCGCGTCTTCCGCGTCTCCCGCGTCCCTCGGCCCGGACAGTACCTCCGCCACCGCCTGCTGGTAGCGCAGCACCGCCTGCTCGGCGACCCGCAGATCGCAGGGCGCGCTCCACAGCATCCGGCGCGCCGTGTCGTACCGCTCGACGAGCAGCGGATCCTCCGCCGCGCCGAACCGCGCCGCCTTCGCCTTGTACGCGTCGAGCCGGCCGCGCAGCTCGGCCCGGACCGCGAGCGGCGCGGTGACCGCCGTCAACGACTCGCGGGCCCGCAGCAGTTCGTCCTCCGCCTCCCGCTCCAGGGAGTCCAGGAGCGGGGAGAGCCGGTGCCACTGGGCGTGCCTGCGGTACTCGGCGGCGGCCGCGAGCCGCTCCTGGAGCGCGATCGGCGGGCCGCTGACGGCCGGCACCTCGGAGGCGGCGATCTTCGCGAGGACCTCGCCGCGCGCCGACCGCGCCTCGGCGAGCGTCCGGTCCGCCCGCGAGAGCACGTCCCGCAGCCGCAGCAGCCGGTCCTCGGAGTCCTGCCGGACCGCGAGGACGGCCTCGATCTCGCGCCGGACGTCCTCCAGGGCCAGCGCGGCCCGGTCGTACCGCTCGGTGTCGGGACGGCCCCCGCCGGGCGCCGAACTCCCCGCCGCCGGGCGCCAGAACGCCAGCGGGTCGGTCACCACCTGGGAGCGCAGCGCGGTCAGCTCGGCCGTGATCGCCTCCAGCTCGTCCCCCGCCGGGTGCTCCCCGGGCCGCACGCCCACCGAGTGCGCGAGCGAACGCGTCCGGCCCAGCTCGGCGGCGAGCAGGTCTATCCGGGCCGGCAGCGCCGACCAGACGGCGTCGGCGGTGACCACCAGGTCGAGCGAGGAGGCGTACAGCTCGTTCATCCGCCGGACCAGCCCCTCCAGGCTGAACCGCTCGGTGAGCAGCGCGCCCTCGGCCGCCCCGCCCGGGACGAGCACGGTGTCGCCGCGCAGCCGGTCGGTCAGCTCCACGAGCTCCTCCCGGCCGGGCCAGCGCTTGCGCGCCCGCACCTCACGGGCGTCCCGCAGGGCGCGGGTGTACACGTCGAAGCAGGTCCAGAGCAGGCTGATGGTCCGCTCGGCGGCCGCCCACCGGTCCCGGGTCGTCCCGGTCAGCCCGGCCCCTTCGAGCAGCCTGCGGCCCGCGTGGTCCTGGAGCGCGAGGAGCGAGTCCTCGATCGCCTGGTGCTCCGCGCCGAGCCGCGCCAGCGCACGGTCCACCTCGTCCCGGTCCATCACCGGCCCGGGGGGTCCCGTGACGCCCATCGGTCACCTCTTCCGCTTCGTCGTGTGCAGGGTCGCTCCTCCGGGGCGCGTACCGGGCTACTTGTACAGCGGGGCGGGCGGCCCCGTTATCCCCGGCAGGTCCTTCGCCAGCCACTTCTCGTACGCCCGCTGCCAGGGGCCCTGCCGGTAGCCGACGAGGACCTCGTTGACCCGGCGCACCAGGTCGTCGTTGCCCAGCTTGGCCGCCACGCCGTAGTACTCCTTCGTGAACGGCTTGCCCTTGAGTTCGACCGCCGGGTCCTGCGCGGCCTGGCCGGCCGCGAGGGCGTTGTCGGTGACGACGGCGTCGACCTCGCCCATCTGGAGCCGGGCCAGACAGTCCAGCTGGTTGGGGACGGTCAGCAGGTCCTGGTCGTCCTTGGTGCCGTCGCCCTCGTCCTTGAAGACCGCGCCGAACGAGTTCTCCGCCAGCGCGTCGTAGGCCGTGGAGCCCTCGGCGGTGCAGACCCGCTTGCCGCGCAGCGAGGAGTCGTAGCCGGTGATCCCCGTGGCGAGCTTGGGCGCCAGGACCTGCTGCCCGGCCTGGAAGTAGGCGGTGGAGAAGGCGACCTGCCCGATCCGCTTGCAGTTGATCGTCATGGTGCGCACGACGAGGTCGACCTTGCCGCTGTCCAGGGCGGCGATCCGCTGGTTCGTCGGTATCGTCCGGAAGATGACCGCGCTCGGGTCGCCGAGGACGTCCTGGGCGATGGCCCGGGCCAGGTCGATGTCGAAGCCCTCCAGGACGCCCTTCTCCGGGTTCCGGTAGCCCCAGCGGTAGCTGGACTGGTCGACGCCGACGATCAGCTTCCCGCGCTCCTTGATCGCCCGGATCGACGGGCCGTCCGCCGACGAGGGCGTGAGGGAGGCCTCCGGGTGCTCGCAGGTCTCGGCCTTGACCTGGACGCCGGTGCCCACGCCGGGGCCGGCCGTCCGGGGCGCGTCCGCCGCGCCGCTTCCGTCCTGCGCGAGGGGCAGCAGCGTGAGCGAGGCGGTGAGTCCGCAGGCCACGGCCATGGCGGCGACTCCGCCCCAGCCCCGCAGCCGCCTGGCCGCCCGCACCACGCGCGGCTCCGCGCCGCTCGCCGCGCGGCGCGCCACCGGCTCCGCGCCGCTCGCCGCCGATCGCACCAGCGGGTCCGTGCCGTTCGGCATCCCGCCCCCTCTCACCGGTACTCCGACAGTCTGCGGTTGATGCCGAGCACGGCGCCCGCCGCGCCCAGGATCCCGAGGGCCGCCGCGCCCAGCGGCAGCGCGGTCAGCGCGTCCCTGGCGCTTCCGGCGGAGCGGGTGAACTCGTCCTGCTCGTGCGCGAGGGCCCGCTCCAGGGCCGCGTCGACCTGGTCGAAGGACTGGCCCGTCGACCCCTTGGCGCCGACGACCAGGCCGAGGGCGCCCTCGTAGTCGCCGGCCTCGTCCTTGGCGCGGGCCTCCTTGTGGCGCTCCCGCCACTCGGCCGCGCGGGCGGCGGACTCGTCGACCGGGCCGCGCCCGGCGTCGTCGTCGGCCCGCTCCCGCGCCGCGGCGAGCGCCGTCGTCAGGGCGCTCATGCTCGCCGTGTAGTCCGCCTCGTACTTGTCGTTCTTGCCGTCGGCGGTGAGGACGGCGCCCCGGGCGACCAGGGTCAGGTTCTCGTTGGAGCGGGCGGTGAGGGAGCTGATCCGGGCCGTGTTGAGGACCTGGAGGGAGTCCTGTCCGTGCGCCCGCGCGCTGTTCAGCTCGGTCCGCGTCACGGTGTGCGCGGCGAGGAGCCAGAGCAGGACGGCCGCGGTGGAGGCGGTGGCGGCGAGCAGCCCGTGGTTGAAGACCCGGTGGGTGCGGGCGTAGTTGCGGCGCTGGGCCCAGACGAGGACGCCGAGGGCGAGCAGGCCGAGCGCGATCGACACGTACGGCCAGGCGCGGGCCGAGTCGTCGTCCCCGTGCAGCCGCGCCGTCTCCGCCGCGTACAGCCGCTCGGCGGCCGGCAGCAGCGCGCTGGACATCTGCTGGTTGGCGTACCGCAGATAGGCGCCGCCGAGCGGCAGGCCCTGCCGGTTGGCGGCCCGGGCGCGCTCTATCAGGCCCGTGTAGCGGGGGAGCAGCTCGTTGAGGGTGGCGATCTCACGGGCCGAGGCGGACGAACCGTCCGTGTTGGAGGCGGCCTTGACGAGGAGCCGGGAGGCGGTGGTGATGTCCCGGTCGTACCGCGCGCGGGACTCCGCGGGCTCCAGGGTGCCCGCCAGGAACCCGGCGGCGGCGGTCGTGTCGGCGTCGGCGAGGGAGCGGTAGATGGCGGCCGCGTCGGCGCTCAGGGGCTGGCTGCGGCTGACGACGTCGTCGGCGGCGGAGGCCCGGCCGGTGACCTCCAGGGCGGTGACGGCCCCGAACGCGACGACGAGCAGCGCCAGTACGGCCCCGAGGATCTGGAGCCGACCGGGCTCGGTCGTCGCGGCCTCCCTCAGCCGCGCGCGCCCCACGGCCCAGGCTCCGCGCCCGGCGGGCAGGGGCCCGGGGACGGTGCCCACCGACTGCTGCGCCGGCACCCCGCCCGGACGTACGGGCGCGGGCGCCGTCCCCGGCGCGGCCGAGGCGGACGGCGCGCTCGGCGGATGCGGATGTGTCACGTGACCTCCCCCTCGGTCTCGACGTCGATCGCTCGCCTGGCGAGCAGTATGGCCGCAGGGCCCCACCCGCACACCGGAAATGGCGCGATCTTGTTCTTATCCTGCCGCATGCCCACGGGACTTCCGCGGGCGAACCCCCTACGAAAGGAATACGTCGCCCGGCCGCGATCGGTTCCGTATCGGCCATCGCTCGAACAGGTGAACATGCGTGCGGGGCGCCCCGCCGCGAACGACGACACGCCCCGCACCCCTCGACCCTCAGCCCTCGTACCGCTCCCGAAGCCGGGCCTTCGCCTCCGGGCCCGCGCCCACCGCGTCCAGGGCCAGCAGCCCCGCCCCGAGGACCGGCCGCGCGGTCACGAAGCCGATCACGGCCTTCGGCGCCCGCGCCGCCAGGAGTTCCCGGATCCGCTCCTCCAGCTGCGGATGGCGGGCGGCGAGCACGCTGCCGCCGAGCAGCACCGGCGCCTCCTCGCGGTGCAGCCCGAGCCGCCGGAGCGCGACCGCCGCCATGGCGACGACCTCCTCGGCCTGCCGGTGCACGATCGACAGCGCCACCGGATCGTCCCCGGCCGCGACGCGGAACAGCACCGGCGTCAGCTCGTGCCGCCGCGCCATCGGGATCCGGCCCAGGTGCAGCGCCTCGATCAGCGCGTACATCGACTCCAGGCCGAAGTGCGCGGGCAGCGCGTCGGCGAGGGCGGTGGGCAGGCCCCGTCCGTCCTCGGCGCGCGCCGCGCACCACAGCGCCTCGTCGGCGAGCCCGCCGCCCCCGCCCCAGTCCCCGGAGATCTTCCCGATCGCCGGGAAGCGCGCGGTCCGCCCGTCCGGGGTCATCCCCACGCAGTTGATCCCCGCCCCGCACACCACGGCCACGCCCCGGGGTTCGTCGACCCCGGCGCGCAGGATGGCGAAGGTGTCGTTGTGCACCCGTACGGACGGGCTCCAGCCCCGGCCGAGCAGCTCGGCCCGGAGCGCGGCCTCCTCCACCGGCAGATCGGCGTTGGCGAGACAGGCCGCGACATGCGCGAACGTCGGATCGAGCCCGGCACCGCCGGCCTCCTCCCACGCCCTCCCGACGATCTCCGCGAGCCCGTCGACCGCCGTCTCCACCCCCACCACCGGCGGCTGGAACCCGCCGCCGCGCGCCGCCCCCAGGACGGTCCCGTCCTGGGCGAGCACCGCGACGTCGGTCTTGCTGTTCCCCGCGTCGATCGCGAGGAGCCCCCCATTCAGCTTCACGCCCACGCGAGGTGCTCCCGGTTGTGCGCGATCAGCCGGTCGGTGAGCCCGTCGGCGTACGCGTACTGCCCGACCAGCGGATGCGCGAGCAGCGCCTTGAACACCCGGTCGCGGCCGCCGCGCAGCGCCGCCTCCAGGGCCAGGTCCTCATAGGCCGTGACGTTCGCGATCAGACCGGCGTACAGCGGGTCCACCGGCGCGACCGGCAGCGGCGTGGCGCCGTGCGCGCCGACCGCCGCCTGCGTCTCGATGACGGCGTCGTCCGGCAGGAAGGGCAGCGTGCCGTTGTTGTACGTGTTCACCACCTGGTACGGCGAACCCCCGCCGCCCAGCAGGGCCGCCGCCAGGTCCACGGCCGCCTCCGAGTAGAAGGCGCCGCCGCGCTTGGCCAGCAGCGCCGGCTTCTCGTCGAGCGCCGGGTCCCCGTACATCTCCAGGAGCTCCCGCTCCATCGCGGCGACCTCGGCGGCCCGCGAGGGCTTGGTGCCGAGCTCGCGCACCACCTCGTCGTGCGCGTAGAAGTACCGCAGGTAGTACGAGGGGACGACGCCGAGCCGGTCCAGGACCGGGCGCGGCAGGCGGAGGTCGCCGGCGATCGCGTCGCCGTGCTCGGCGAGCAGCCGGGGCAGGACGTCCTCGCCCTCGGGGCCCCCGATCCGTACCGCCCGCTCCCAGGTCAGGTGGTTGAGCCCGACGTGGTCGAGGTGGACCTCGGACGGGGTCACGCCGAGGAGCTTCGCGAACTTCCGCTGGAAGCCGATGGCGACGTTGCACAGGCCGACGGCCTTGTGCCCGGCCTGGAGCAGCGCGCGCGTGACGATGCCGACGGGGTTGGTGAAGTCGATGATCCAGGCGTCGGGGTTGGTGCGGCGGACGCGCTCGGCGATGTCGAGCACCACCGGCACCGTGCGCAGCGCCTTCGCGAGGCCGCCGGCACCCGTCGTCTCCTGGCCGACGCAGCCGCATTCGAGCGGCCAGGTCTCGTCCTGGAGGCGGGCGGCCTGCCCGCCGACCCGCAGCTGGAGCAGGACGGCGTCGGCGCCCTCGACCCCGGCGTCGAGGTCGGTGGTGGTGACGACCTTCCCGTCGTGGTCCTGCTTGGCGAAGATCCGCCGGGCGAGCCCGCCGACGAGCTCCAGGCGCTCGGCGGCCGGATCGACGAGGACGAGTTCGGTGATGGGCAGGGTGTCGCGCAGCCGCGCGAATCCGTCGATCAGTTCGGGGGTGTAGGTGGACCCGCCCCCCACGACAGCGAGCTTCATTGGTGACTCAGCCCTTCACTCCGGTCAGTGTGACTCCCTCGACGAACGCCTTCTGCGCGAAGAAGAACACGAGGATCACGGGGGCCATGACCAGGACGGTCGCGGCCATGGTCAGATTCCAGTCGGTGTGGTGCGCGCCCTTGAAGGACTCCAGGCCGTAACTGAGCGTCCAGGAGGCCGCGTTCTCGGAGGCGTAGATCTGCGGCCCGAAGTAGTCGTTCCAGCAGGAGAAGAACTGGAAGAGGGCGACGGCGGCGATGCCGGGCTTCGCCATCGGGAGCACGACCCGTACCAGGGTGCGGAATTCGCCGCAGCCGTCGATCCGCGCGGCCTCGACGTACTCGTTCGGGATGGTCAGCAGGAACTGCCGCAGCAGGAAGATGGCGAAGGCGTCCCCGAACGCCATCGGGATGATCAGCGGCCACAGCGTGCCGGAGAGGTCCATCTGCTTCGCCCAGAACAGGTACATGGGGATGATCACGACCTGCGGCGGCAGCATCATCATCGAGATGACGAGCAGCAGCGACAGGTGCCGCCCGCGGAAGCGGAACTTCGCGAGCGCGTACGCCACGGGGACCGAGGACACCACGACGAGGACGGTGCCGAGTCCCGCGTACAGCAGGGAGTTCCTCCACCAGGTCAGGAAGCCCTCGGTCCGGAAGACCCGGACGTAGTTGTCCCAGTGCCAGGAGTTCGGCGTCAGGTCCCGGGTGAGGGCCTGCTCGTCGCTCATCAGGGACGTCAGGAAGACGAAGACGAACGGGAGCACGAAGAACAGGGCGGCGGCGATGCCGAGCGAGTGCACGGCGATCCAGTGCAGCAGTTCCTTGCGGCGGGCCCGCTTCGCGGCGGGGCTCGCCACCCTCAGGACGGGAGTGGTTGCGGTCGTCATGGTTCAGTCACCCGAGCCGATCAGGCCGCCGCGCCGGCGCATCAGCAGCGCGGTGAAGGCCATGGAGAGTGCGAAGAGCACGAGCGCCACCACGCAGGCCGCGCCGTAGTTGAACTGGCTGAAGCCGAGGCTGTAGATCAGCTGCGGGAGCGTCAGCGTGGAGTCGTCCGGATAGCCGGGCTGGAAGGTGACGCCGGAGCCGCCCATCACGCCCGAGGCGACCTTGGAGGCCACGATCGGCTGCGTGTAGTACTGCATCGCGCCGATGATCCCGGTCACGACCGCGAAGAGCACGATCGGCGAGATGTTCGGCAGGGTGATGTACCGGAACCGCTGCCACGGGGACGCGCCGTCCAGCTCGGCGGCCTCGTACTGCTCCTTCGGCACGTCGAGCAGGGCGGCCATGAAGATGACCATGAGGTCGCCGACGCCCCACACGGCGAGGACGGTGAGGGCCGGCTTGGCCCAGTCCGCGTCGTTGAACCAGGAGGGGGCGGGGATGCCGACCGCCTCCAGGAACGAGTTGACCGGCCCGGTGCCGGGGTTGAGCAGGAAGACGAAGGCGAGCGTGGCGGCCACCGGCGGAGCCAGGTACGGCAGGTAGAACAGGGTGCGGAAGACCCCCGTACCCGTCTTGATCTTGGTGATCAGCATGCCGACGCCGAGGCCGAAGACGACCCGGCAGGTCACCATCACGACCGCGAGCCAGAGCGTGTTCTGCATCGCCGGCCAGAACTTCGGCATGTCGGAGAAGACGTACGTCCAGTTCTCCAGGCCCCGCCAGGTCGGCGGGTTGAGGCCGTCGTACCGCATGAACGAGAAGTACAGGGTGGAGACCAGCGGATAGGCGAAGAAGAAGCCGAAGCCGATCAGCCAGGGCGACATGAACAGCGCGGTGCGCAGGGCGCCCAGCCGGCGCTTGGACCGCAGGGTGTACGTGGTCATGGCGGGTTACTTCGCCGCGGCGATGTCGCGGTCGATCTGGGCCGCGGCGTCCGCGAGACCCTTCTTGAGGTCCGTGACCTGGCCCTTCTCGTACTTGTGGGCGAGGTCGGAGAGGGTCTCCTGGTAGGCGGGGCCGTTGATCGCGTTGTCCATGGAGGTGGACTGCGGGTGCCGGGCGATGTCGAGGAAGGTCGTGAAGCGGGCGTCGAACTTCAGGTTCGGGGACTTCAGCGCCTCGAAGGTGGAGGGCACGTTGCCGATGTCGTTGGCGAAGCCCACCACGGCGTCGGTGTCCGTGGTCATGTACTTGACCAGCTCCCAGGCCGCGTTCTGCTTCTTGCTCTGCGGCGCGATGCCCATGATCGTGCCGGAGAGGTACCCCTTGCCGTACTCGGCGACCTCGTCGTCCGCGACCGGCAGCGGCGCCACGCCGACGTCGAACTTCACCCCGGCGTTCTTGATGAAGTTCAGCCGCCACTCGCCGTCCAGCTGCATGGCGACCTGCCCGGTCTGGAAGGGGTGCTTGGCGCCCCACTCGTCGCCGAAGGTGGTGCGGTACTTGTCGAGCTTCTGGAAGCCGCCGAGCGAGTCCACCAGGGACTTCTGGTACGTCATCATCTCGGCGAACGCCGGGTCCTTGGCGACGTTCGACCTGCCGTCCTTGGTGAAGTACGCGTGGTCCCACTGCGACATGTAGTGCTCGACGACGGTCTCGTAGCCGAGGTAGTTCGGCATGAAGCCGAGCTGCTCGTACGAGTCGCCCTTCGCCTTCGTCAGCGTCTTGGCGACCTTGGCGAACTGGGACCAGGTCTTCGGCGGGGCCTCGGGGTCGAGGCCGGCCTTCCGGAAGGCGTCCTTGTTGTAGTAGAGCCCGTACGCGTCGGAGAGCAGCGGCAGGGCGCAGCGCTTGCCCTCGAACTGGGTGTACTCCTGGAGGACCTTCGGGAAGGTCTTGTCCAGGTCCAGCTTCGACTTCTCTATGAAGGGCTGGAGGTCGGCGAGCGCGCCCGAGGAGCAGAACTTTCCGACGTTGGAGGTGGTGAACGAGGAGACGACGTCCGGGCCGTTCGAACCGCCCGCGCGCAGCGCCTGGCCGAGCTTCTCGTCGTTGATGTCGCCGACGACCTTCACCTTGATGTTCGGGTGGGCCTTCTCGAAGCGGGCGACGTTGTCCTCGATCGCCTTGACCTCGGCGGGCGCGTTCCAGCCGTGCCAGAAGGTGATGGTGGTCTCGGCCTTGGGGTCGTCGGCGGCCGCGTTGTTCGCGGAGCCGGTACAGGCGGAGGCGAAGAGGGCGATCGAGGCGGTGGCGGCGAGCGCGGCGGCGGCTCTGCGCGGGCGTACGGGCATGGCGGTGTCTCCCTGGGGCGGGTGTCGGGCTGGTGGGGGGCAGGGACGGTTCAGCGCGAGGTGTCGAAGACCTCGTCGCGCGTGGTGGCGAGGGCGCTTTCGAGGGCCCCGCGCAGGACGGGGCTCCGGCGGACGGCGGAGAGGACGAGTCGCGGCCGGGACGGGGCGAGATCGACGAGCTGGGACTGCACGCGCGCGCGGAGGGGCTCGCCGCCGGTGACGAGGGCGGAGCCGGACAGCACGATCAGTTCGGGGTCGAGGACGGCCACGAGGGCGGCGAGCCCGGTGGCGACGCGCTCGGCGTAGCGGTCGAGCAGCTCCGCGTACCGGGGGTCCTCGCCGTGCGCCTCGGCGGCGTGCGCGAGGAGCCCGGTCACCACCGGTACGTACGGCTGGTCGGGGGTGTCGATCCCGGCGTCGCGGGCGATCCGGGGCACGGCCTGGATGCCCGCGAGCTCCTGGAAGCCGCCGGAGTTGGCCTTGGTGACCTGCCGTACGAGCGGGGTGCCGGGCACGGGCAGGAAGCCGACCTCGCCGGCGCCCCCGGTGAAGCCGCGGTGGAGCCGCCCGCCGAGGACGAGGGCGGCGCCGAGGCCCCCCTCGTTCCACAGCACGGCGAAGTCGGAGTGGCCCCGGGCGGCGCCCAGGCGCTGTTCGGCGACGGCGACGAGGTTGACGTCGTTCTCGTACTCGAACGGCATGGGCAGGACGGCGGCCAGTTCCTCCAGGAGGGTGGGGGAGTGCCAGCCGGGCAGGTGGGAGGCGTACCGCAGCCGTCCGGTGGCCGGGTCGAAGGCGCCTGGGGTGCCGATGACCAGGCGCCGCACGTCCGCGCGGGTGAGCCCGGCCGCCTCGACGGCCCCGTCGAGGGCCTCGGTGACCTGGCGGACGACACCGGAGGCGGCGCGGCCGGGGGTGCGGAGCTCGTACTCGCCGACGATCTCGCCCGTGATGTCGGCGACGGCGGCGTGGACGCGGTGCTGGTCGACGTCGAGCCCGGCGGCGTACGCGGCCCGCGGGTTCACCGCGTACAGCTGCGCGTTCGGCCCGGGCAGCCCCTCGGTGGTGCCGGTGGCGACGACGAGCCCGGCCGCTTCCAGACGGGCCAGCAGCTGGGAGGCGGTCGGCTTGGACAGACCGGTCAGCTTGCCGATCCGGGTCCGCGAGAGGGGGCCGTGCTCCAGGAGCAGGTCCAGGGCGGCGCGGTCGTTCATGGCCCGCAGGACGCGCGGGGTGCCGGGGGTTCCCGGGGTCGTGCCGGCCATGGGGATCGCACCTGCCCTCGTACGTGGCTGCAGTACCTGCGAGGGGCACTGTTAGGAAAGTTTCCTATCTGGTTGGGAGGAAGGTAAGGCGGCCGTCACGGCGTCGTCAATACCCGGGAACGCGACACGCCCCCGAAGGCAACCGAAGCGTTGCCGGCGGGGGCGTGCGTGGCGTGGGGGAAGGGTTACTTGGTGAGGTCCGGCTTCGGCAGCGGGGTCGCCGCCGCCGACTGCGGCGAGGTCGCCGAGGCGAAGACCGACGGGGCCGCCATGCCGGCCGTCGGGTCGGACTTCGGCTCCTCGGTCTGGGGCGGGATCCCGCCCACGATCCGGATGCCGGCCTCGTCCAGGCCCCGCTTGATGCGCCAGCGCAGCTCGCGCTCCACGCCCAGCTTCTTGCCCGGCATCGTCTTCGCCGAGACCCGGATCGTCATCGAGTCGAGCAGCACCTCGCTCAGACCGAGCACCTCCACCGGACCCCACAGGCGCTCGTCCCAGGGCTCCTCCTTCGCCATGGAGTCCGCCGCCGCGGTGATCACGGCCTTCACCGTGTCCAGGTCCTCCGTCGGCCGGACGGTGACGTCCACGCCGGCGGTCGCCCAGCCCTGGCTGAGGTTCCCGATCCGCTTGATCTCGCCGTTGCGCACGTACCAGATCTCGCCGTCGACCCCGCGCAGCTTGGTCACCCGCAGGCCCACCTCGACGACCTCGCCGGAGGCCACGCCCGCGTCGATCGAGTCGCCGACGCCGTACTGGTCCTCCAGGATCATGAAGACGCCGGACAGGAAGTCCGTCACCAGGTTCCGCGCGCCGAAACCGATCGCCACACCCGCGACACCGGCCGAGGCGAGCAGCGGCGCCAGATCGATCTTGAAGGCGCCGAGGATCATCAGCCCGGCCGTGCCCAGGATCAGGAAGGACGTCACGGAACGGAGCACCGAGCCGATCGCCTCGGAGCGCTGCCGCCGCCGCTCGGCGTTGACCAGGAGACCGCCGAGGGCCGTCCCCTCCACCGCCTGCGCCGAGCGGTTCATCCGGTCGATCAGCTTGGTCAGGGCCCGGCGCACGGCCCAGCGCAGCACGACCGCCACGACGAGGATCAGCAGGATGCGCAGCCCCGTGTTCAGCCAGGTGGACCAGTTCTGCTCCACCCAGCTCGCCGCGTTCGTGGCCTTCTCCGCGGCCTCGTCCAGGGTCACCGGTATCGGTTCGGGTTCGGTGGCAGCCGCCAGGGCGGACCAGGACACGGGACAACCTCCAGGCATCGCGTACGCAGGCCATCCACACTAACGGGGCGTCGGACGTGCTCCCGCAGCCGTGTTCGAGGGAGAGACGGACCTCACCTGGGCACATACAGGGGAGAGATGCCGATGTGGTCGAGAACACCCAGGGGCCACCACCCCGATTCCGGTACGTGGTGGCGCCGCGACCGGGCATGAGGAGAGACTGAGAGCAGTTCGTCCCGGCGCGAGCCACGCGCCGCCGGCGCCATAGGAGGCATCCGTGCCGCATGTCCTGGTCCTCAACGCGTCGTACGAGCCACTCGGCGTCGTACCGCTCCGCCGCGCACTCGTCCTCGTACTGGAGAACAAGGCCCTCTGTATCGAGGAGTCCGGCGCCTTCCTGCACAGCGAGACCCAAGTCCTCCCCGCTCCCAGCGTGGTGCGACTGAAGCGCTTCGTGCGGGTCCCCTACCGGGGGCCCGTTCCCTTGACCCGCAGAGCGCTCTTCGCGCGCGACGGCGGGCGCTGCGCGTACTGCGGGGGCGTCGCGACCAGCGTCGACCACGTCATCCCGCGCAGCCGCGGGGGCACGCACGCCTGGGAGAACGTGGTGGCGGCCTGCCGCCGCTGCAACCACGTCAAGGCCGACAAACACCTGCGGGAGATCGGCTGGCGGCTGCGCCACCAGCCCGCCCCGCCGACCGGCCTGGCCTGGCGGATCATCGGGACCGGACACCGGGACCCCCGCTGGCTGCCGTACTTGGAGCCGTACGGCGCCGAGGACGTCATGGCCCGGATCGACTCCGTCGCAGACACCCCCGCAAGGGCGCTGACGACGGGTTGATCCGGGCCTTTCGCGTACGCGGGGACTCGTCCGGCACGGAGAGCGGCACACCTCTCAGGGGGTGGGCCGCTCCTCCGGCGCGTCCTCCCGCGTCTGCCCGGGCTGTGTCTGCTCGGACCGCGCCTGCTCGGGCTGCTTCCCCTCGGGCTGCTTCCCCTCGGGCTGCGTCTGCGCGGGCTGCTTCTTCTCGGGAGCGGCCACCGCGTACGTCTCCACCGACCAGAGCGAGTAGCCGAAGCGGGTCGCCCGCTCCTCCCCCTGCACCCGCAGGAAACGGGTGTCCGCCGCGTCCATCCGGACCGACTCCCGGCCGCCCCTGCCGTCCGCGACCGTCGCCGCCGTCCGCCAGATCCGCCCGTCGGCCGAGACCTGGACCCGGTAGCGGGAGGCGTACGCGTCCTGCCAGTGCAGCACCACCTGCCCTATCCGGGCCGGCTCGGGCAGCTCCAGCTGCCACCAGGCGCCGTCCTCCGCCGGGGAGGACCAGCGGGTCGCCGGATCGCCGTCCACCGCCGAGGCGGCCGGGAAGTCCGGGGTCTCGTCGCCCGAGGAGGAGGCCGTCGCCGTCCGCGCCAGGTCCGGGCCCGCCGTCCGGGGGAAGGCCCGCACCGTCAGGACCCGCTCCTCGCCCGCGAAGGACACCGGCACCCGGTACGACCCGGCCGGCGCGCCCGCCGCCACCGACACCTCCAGGGGGACGCTGGTCCGCGCGCCGCGCTCCACCACGGCCCGCGCCGGCAGCCGTACCGCGATCCCCTTCGGGGCCTTCGCCGTCAGCGCCCCGCGCACCTCGCCCGCGCGCCGGCCCGTCAACTCCACGTCCACCCGCTGCGCCGGACCGCCGATCTCCGCGTCCGTCTCCGTCCGGGCGAGGTCGAGACCGGCCCGCGGCCCGTCCGCGAACCACGGCACGAGCGCGCGCACCTCGGGCGCCGGACCGCCGCCGCTCCACACGACCCGCAGCGCGTCCGCCCGCAGCCCCTTCGGCTCGGTCTGCGTCCACCCGGAATCCGACAGGGGGCCGAGCGACCGCCAGCCCTCGCCGGGCACGAACGCCTCCACGCGCGCGTCCCCGGCGATGTCCGGCTCGGTCATGACCGTCAGCGCCTCCACGGGCCGCGCCCGGTCGAGCCGCACGGTGTACGAGCCGGGGGAGCGGTCGGTCTTCGCCGCCGGGATCCGGTCGGCGCCGGTCCAGGCCGCGGACTCCGTCACCGCGCGCGTGAGGAACGGATCGAGGACCCCCGGGCCGACCGTCACCCGGCTCGCCCCCAGGGCCTCCCGCTGCGTCTCCAGGGCGAGCTGCGCCCGCCAGGCCGCCGCGCCGTCGCCGCGCGCCTGGGCGAGGAGCATGTCGACCGCCGTCTCGCCCGCCCGGCCGTACCGGGACAGCTGCTCCAGCCAGGGGCCCGTCTCGTCGTCGAGGGTTCCGCCGGCCGTGGCCGTGAGCCGCTCGGGGGCCCGGCGCATCACGGTGAACGCGTCCCGCAGTTCGCGCGCCGCCTTCTCCCGGACGGTGGCGCCGCCGCTCGTGCGGGACGCCCAGAACGCCTCCAGGAGCGGCTTCAGATAGGCCGATTCGCCCGCCGGGTCCAGGATCGAGGAGGAGCCGTTCCCGGCGAGCGCGCGCAGCGCCTCGCGGGCGGCGGGGTCCGGCCCCGCGAGGTCGTCCACCGCGGCCTGCCAGGACTCCCGGGGCCGGTAGCCCCGCGGGTTCCAGGCGTAGTCGGCGGTGGTGAAGAGCGGGACGCGGGAGGCCGCGGGCTGCTCCATGGCGTGCGCGAGATAGGCGGTGGAACCGGCGGCCACGGCCGGCTCCCGGCCGGTGGCGGGGCCGAGGAACAGCCGGTCCTGCGCGTAGTCGTTGACCGGGTAGTTGTCCATGGTGACCAGCGGATGGCCGCCCAGGGCCTCGCGCGCCCCCGCCAGTTCGCCGCCGGTGATCGTGCGCGGGACGACGCCGACGCCCGTCCACGCCACCCGTACCTCGGCGTCGAGCGCCTCGGCGAGCTTCGTGCGGTACGCGCTCGCGCCGTCCTGGTAGTACTCCGTCGGCATCACCGTCAGCGGCTCGGCGTCCGGGTGCCGTTCGGCCAGCCACCCGGCCACGGCGTTCGCCACGCGCGCGTGGGCACCGGCCGCGGCCTCCGGGCCGCGCCCGAAGACGTCGGCGTCCTTGTCGCAGTGCCACTCGTCGTAGGAGGCGTCCTGGAACTGGAGCTGGAAGGAGCGCACCCCCAGCTCCCACATCGCGTCCAGCTTCCGCGTCAGCGCCGTCACGTCGCCGGCCGAGGCCAGACACATGGACTGGGCGGGCGCCACGGCCCAGCCCAGCGTCACGTGGTGGGCGCGGGCCCGCTCGGCGAGCGCCCGGAACTCCTCCTGCTGTGCGGCCGGGTAGGGCTCGCGCCACTGCGCCTGCCGGTACGGGTCGTCCCCGGGCGCGTACAGATAGCGGTTCTGCTTGGTCCGGCCCAGGAAGTCCAGCTGGGCGAGGCGCTGGGCCTGTGTCCAGGGGCGGCCGTAGAAGCCCTCGGTGATGCCGCGCTCGGCCGTGCCCGGCCAGTCGCGGACGACGACCCCGGGGACCTCCCGGCCCGCGCCGAGGAGCTGACGCAGCGTCTGGACCGCGTGGAACAGGCCGTCCTCGCCGACCCCGTCCAGGACGACGGTGTCCCGCCCCTGGAAGCGGCCCGTCGCCAGCCGGTAGCCGCCGCGCGGCAGATCGAGCCGCTCGGACACGCGCAGGGCCGTCAGCGCCGCCTCCGCGCCTGAGTCGCCGCCCTCGCCCGAGGGCCCGGCGGCCCGCAGCACCGGGCCCCGGCCCGGCAGCCCGTCGTGGACGGTCCGCACCCCGGCGGCCCGCAGCAGCTCGCGCAGGGCGGCGACCGCGTACGGATCGGCGTCGGCGTCCGCCAGCAGCGTCACCTCGTCCCCGAGGCGTACGGAGGACCCGGCGGCGGTCAGGGACTGCGGGCGCGGCCAGACGGCGGGCACGCGCGCGGTGGAGGCGCCCGGCGGGGTCGCGGAGGCGGGCGTCGGGGGCGGGGACGGCGGTGTCACGGGCGCTGTCGAAGCCGAAGGCGCGGCCGGGGGCACGGGAGCCGTCGGAGCGGAAAGAGCGGCCGGGGGCACGGGAGCCGTCGGAGCCGTCGGGGTCGCCTGCGCCGAGCCCGGTACCGCGCCGCCGAGGAGGCCGCCGATGACGGCGGCGGCGACGGCCGTCGCGGTGCGCTTCCTGCGCCCGAGGTGCACGCGGGTCTCCCTTCGGCCGGGACCGGCGGCTCTGCCGGATGGTCACGAATGAATCACGAGCCCACCACCCGTCGCACTGGGGTGTCAATGCGCGTGGCCGATGTGTCGGCTTTGCCCGGCGAGCCGTCGGCGAGGTGACGTCGCTTCGCCGCGATCCGCCGGTAAAACGAGGTGCGGTGGGTAGGGCTTCAGTCATGCCTCAGGTCCCGCCCGTCGAGACGAACCGGGAGACCCCCGTGACCACGACCGCCCGCCACCTCGGACGGATACGGATTCCACAGCAGCCGGCACCGGCCGGCGAACCGCTGACCAGCGAACCGCCCCTGCCCGCCGCCTCGCCCCTCACCAGCGAACCGCCCCTCGCCGTGGCGGCCCCCCTCACCAGCGAACCCACCGCCCCCGGCAGCGCGGGCGGCCCGGAGTCCCCAGGAGTGTGAAGTGACCCTGGCCCGTCTCGCCGCCCGTCACGGCGTCGCCACCGCCCACAGCCCGTCGGAAGGCGTCACCGTGCCCGTGCCGGACGCCACCGTGGTGGCCGTCCTCGGCGCCCTGGGCGTCGACGCGGGCACCCCGGAGGCGGTCGCCGCCGCCCTCGACGCGGCCGAACGGGCCGACCGGGAGCGCCTGCTGCCCCCGACCCTGGTCCGGTGGCGCGGGGAGGAGGTCCGCCCGCCGGAGGACCTGCCGCCCGGCACCCGGCTCCGGGTCACCACCGAGGACGGCGCCGTCCTCACCGGCCGGGACTGGTCCGGCCTGCCGCCCGGCGTCCACACGGTCCGGGCGGAGGCCCCCGACGGGCGCGCGGCCACCGGAACCCTGATCGTGGGGTCCGCGCGCGTACCCGGTCCTGCCCACCGCTCGTACGGACTGCTCGTCCAGCTGTACTCGCTGCTCTCCACCCGCTCCTGGGGCATGGGCGACCTCGGCGACCTGCGGGAGCTCGTCACCTGGGCGGGCCGCGCGCACGGCGCCGGGTTCGTCCAGGTCAACCCGCTCCACGCGGGCGTGCCCGGGGCGCCCGCCGACCCCTCCCCGTACCGCCCGTCCACGCGCCGCTTCCCGGACCCCGTCCATCTGCGGATCGAGGAGATCCCCGAGTACGCCCTGGTGGGCCCCGAGCGCCGCGAGGAGCTCGACCGGATCCTCGCCGAGGCCGCCGAACTGCGCGAACGGGTCCTCGGCAAGGGCGCCCTGATCGACCGGGACGCCGTCTGGGAGGTCAAGCGGCGGGCCCTGGAGCTGGTGCTCGGCTCCGTGGAGCCAGGTCCGGGCCGGCGCGCCGACTTCCACGACTTCCTCGCCGAGCGGGGCCGCGCCCTGGAGGACCACGCCACCTACCAGGCCCTCGCCGAGCGCCACGGCCACCACTGGCGCACCTGGCCCGAGGAGCTGCGCACCCCGCGCGCGGCGGAGACCGCCGTGCGCGCCGACCCCGACCTGGCCGCCCGGGTCGACTTCCACTGCCGGCTCGCCTGGCTGACGGACCGGCAGCTCGCCGACGCCGCCGCGGCCGCCCGCGCGGCCGGCATGGCGGTCGGGATCGTCCACGACCTGGCCGTCGGCGTCCACCCCGAGGGCTCGGACACCTGGGCCCGGCAGGAGGCCTTCGCGGCCGGCATGTCGGTCGGCGCCCCGCCCGACGCCTTCAACTCCCGGGGCCAGGACTGGGGCCTGCCGCCCTGGCGGCCCGACGCCCTCGCCGCCGCCGGCTACGCCCCGTACCGGGGACTCCTGCGCGAACTCCTGCGCCACGCGGGCGCGCTGCGCATCGACCACGTGATGGGCCTGTTCCGGCTGTGGTGGGTGCCGGAGGGCCGCGAGCCCACCGAGGGCACGTACGTCCGGTACGACGCCGAGGCGATGCTCGCGGTCCTCGTCCTGGAGGCGCACCGCGCCGGCGCCCTCGTCATCGGCGAGGACCTCGGCACGGTCGAGCCGGGCGTACGGGAGGCGCTGGCCCGGCGCGGGGTGTTCGGGACCTCCGTGCTCTGGTTCGAGCGGGACTGGGAGGGCACCGGCCGCCCGCTGCCGGCGGGGGAGTGGCGCGCGGAGTGCGTCGCCACCGCCACCACCCACGACCTGCCCCCCACCGCCGCCCGGCTCTCCGGCGAGCACGTCGCCCTGCGGCACCGGCTCGGGCTGCTCCCCGGCGACCTGGAGCGCGAACGGGCGGCGGACGCGGCGGAGACCGCCGAGTGGCTGGACGTGTTCGAGCGGAAGGGGCTGCTGCCGGAGGGGGCGGGGGACGAGGAGGCCGAGATCAGGGCCGTCCACCGCTTCCTGCTCGCCACCCCGGCCCGGATGGTGGGCGTGTGGCTGCCGGACACGGTGGGGGACCGCAGACCGCAGAACCTGCCGGGCACCTGGGACGAGTACCCCAACTGGCGGCTGCCGCTCGCGGGTCCGGACGGCCAGCCGCTCACCCTGGAGCAGCTCGCCGCCTCGCCCCGGGCGCACGCCCTGCTGCGCGAGCTGCGGGCCCGGACGGAAGCCCCGGACGCCCGTACGGCACCCCCGGACGCGCGACCCGTTTAGGTGTTCGCTACTTTGGGGCTGTGGACAAGAAGAACGCTCTGCGCGCCGGCTCGCTCGCGGCCGGTACGACGCTGATGATGCTGCTCATGTCGTCCCCCGCGCTCGCGCTCACCCGCGACGACGGTGACGACCCGGCCCCCAAGCTGAGTGTCGCCGAGACCCTCGGCCTGTACGTGGCGCTGCCGCTGGTGCTGTTCCTGGTGATCGCCGGCCTGGTGATGGTGCTCGACAAGTCCAAGAAGAAGGCGTAACCGCCTCACGGGCCATCGCCCCACGGGCGACCGCCTCACGGGCCGCCGCCCCACGGGCGACCGCCTCACACATCTCCGCCGAGGGCGCCGCACGGTACGAGTACCGCGCGGCGCCCTCGCATGCGTGGAGACGCTTCACGCGGTGGTCGCGAGCAGCTTCCTGAGCAGCCCGGCCAACTGGTCCGCCTCCTCCTCGGTGAGGGCGGCGTGCAGGGCGGCCCGCTGCTCCCCGAGGCCGGCGCCGACGGCCTGGTCCACCAGTTCCATGCCGCGCTCGGTGAGGGTGACCCGCAGCCCGCGCCGGTCGTTCGGGTCGGGGCTGCGGGTGAGCAGCCCGGCCTTCTCCAGCTTGTCCAGCCGGCCGGTCATGCCGCCGGTGGTGATCATCAGCGTGGCGGTCAGCTCGCGCGGCGAGAGCGTGTACGGCGCTCCGGACCTGCGCAGGGTCGCCAGTACGTCGAACTCCCCGAGCGCCATGCCGTAGGGCGCGTACGCCTTGTCCACCTTGCCGCGCATGGCGTTGGCCAGCCGGTAGATCCGTCCGAAGACGGCCATGGGGACGGTGTCCAGGTCGGGGCGGACGGCCGCCCACTGGTCGGTGATGGCGTCGACGGCGTCGTGGTCGGGGGTGTGCGTGTCCATGTCCTCAGTGTTCCCTTCTCCGCTCCTCGATCGCAAGAAAGTCACTCACGAGAAAGTCACTCACAAGAAAGCCTCTTGCGAGAAAGTAGCTTAGTGGTAAGTTACTCACCACGAAGTCAGTCCGGCGCCCGCCGGGCCGGCACTCCGTCGCAGGGGGGAACCGTCATGTCCCGCAAGGCCGCAGTCACCGCGCTCACCGCCCTCGCCCCGATCTCCTGGGGCTCGACCTACTTCGTCACCACCGAGTTCCTGCCGCCCGACCGGCCGCTCTTCACCGGCCTCATGCGCGCCCTGCCCGCCGGCCTCCTGCTCCTCGCCCTCACCCGCAAGCTCCCGCAGGGCGCCTGGTGGTGGAAGTCCGCGGTCCTCGGAGCCCTCAACATCGGCGCCTTCTTCCCGCTGCTCTTCCTCGCCGCCTACCGGCTGCCCGGCGGAGTCGCCGCGGTCGTCGGCTCCGTCGGCCCGCTCTTCGTCGTCGGCCTCGCGGCCCTCTTCCTCGGCGAGAAGCCCACGGTGAAGACCCTGCTCACCGCCGTCACCGCCGCCTTCGGCGTCAGCCTCGTGGTCCTCAAGGCCGGAGCCGCCTTCGATCTGATCGGCGTGGGCGCCGGACTGCTCTCCTCCCTCTCGATGTCCGCCGGCATCGTCTTCACCAAGCGCTGGGGCCGTCCCGAGGGCGTCGGAGCCCTCGCGGTCACCGGCTGGCAGCTCACCGCGGGCGGCCTGGTCATCGCGCCCCTCGCCTTCCTGATCGAGGGCGCCCCGCCGGCCCTGACCGGCACCAACCTGGCCGGCTACGCCTACCTCGCCTTCGGCAACACCGCGATCTCGTACTTCCTCTGGTTCCGCGGCATCGAGCGGCTGAGCGCCTCCTCGGCCACCCTCCTCGGCCCGCTCTCCCCGATCACCGCGGCCGTCATCGGCTGGGCGGCGCTGGGTCAGGCCCTCGGCGCGGTGCAGGTGCTCGGCATGGTGATCGCCTTCGGCGCCACCCTGGTCGGCCAGCTGAACCCCCGTAAGGCCAAGGCCCCCGAGCCGACCACGGAATCGTTCAGCTCTGCTGAAAAGAGCGGTCAGGAAGTTTCGATGGACCTGGAGGTTTCGGGGGTGCGACGGTAAGGGGCATGAGCCTCGACACCGCCCGCAACCCGACCGTCGACACCGACAGCACCACCGCAGCCACCGAGAGGCCGGCGCCCGCCAAGGGCGCCGGCCTCGGCGTGCTTCTGGCGCTCCTCGCCACCGTCGTCTGGTCCGGCAGCTTCGTCGTCGCCCGCGCCCTCCACGACACCGTCCCCCCGGTCCAGGCCGCCTTCTGGCGCTGGATCGTCGCCCTCGTCGCCGTCGCCCCGCTCGCCGCCCGCGAGACCTGGCGGCAGCGGCACCTGATCCGCCGCCACCTCGGCTTCCTCGCCCTCGCCTCCCTGCTCGGCATCACCGTCTACAACACCCTGGTCAACCAGGCCGGGACCGCCACCTCCGCCGGCAACATGGGCATGATCATGGCCGCCTCCCCCGTCCTCATGGCCCTCTTCGCCCGCCTCGGCGGCAACCGCCTCGGCCCGCGCCGCACCACCGGCATGTTCATCGCCTGCGCCGGCGTCCTGCTCCTCGTCAGCAAGGGCTCGCTCACCCCGGACTTCGCCACCGGCGACCTCTGGGTCATGGCCGCCGCCGTCTGCTTCGCCTCCTACAGCGCCCTGCTCAAGCGCCGCCCCGCCGAACTCGGCGGCCTCGCCTTCCTCTTCACCACCTTCGCCCTCGGCGCCCTCATGCTCCTCCCGGCGTACGGCATCAGCCTCGCCGTCCAGGGCGGCTTCGAGCCCACCGCCGGCACCGTCGGCCCCCTCGTCCACGTCGGCGTCCTCTCCTCCGCCGTCGCCTTCTTCGCCTGGAACAAGGCCGTCACCCTGATCGGCGCCGCCCGTGCCGGGATCGTCTACCACCTCCAGCCCGTCTGCGTCGCCCTCCTCTCGTACGCCCTCCTCGGCGAGCGGCTCGGGCTCCTCGGCGGCGCGAGCATGGTCCTCATCCTCGGCGGGGTCGCGCTCAGCTCGGCCCCCTAGCTCTCGGCTTCGTTCGAGCAGGGGCCCCCGGGCGGTCAGGGCCCGATATGTTGCGCCCCATGACCGAGTGGGACATCAAGAAGCTCCAGATCCTCCGCACCCTCCGCGACCGCGGCACCGTCACCGCGACCGCGGAGGCGCTGCTCATGACCCCCTCGGCCGTCTCGCAGCAGCTCACCAACCTCGCCAAGCAGCTCGGGGTGCGGCTCCTGGAGGCCCAGGGGCGCCGGGTCCGCCTCACCGACGCCGCCCACCTCGTGCTGCGCCACGCCGAGGTGGTCTTCGCCCAGCTGGAGCGCGCCGACGCCGAACTCGACGGCTATCTGCGGGGCGAGGCGGGACAGGTGCGGGTCGCGGCCTTCTCGACCTCCGTGCCCGCGCTCCTCGTGCCCGCCGTACGGCAGCTGCGGACCGCCCACCCCGGGCTCGACGTCCGCATCCGGGAGGCGGAGGCGGCGGAGGCGTACGAGCTGCTCACGGCCGGCGAGGTCGACCTCGCGCTCTCGCTCGCCGCCCACGCGCCCTCCGCGCGCGACCCCAAGTACAGCAGGACGCCGCTGCTCGCCGACCCCCTCGACGTCGCCCTGCCCGCCGGCCACCCGCTCGCCGACGCGCCCGGCCTGCGGCTCGCCGACCTCGCCGCCGAGCCCTGGATCTTCGGCGGCTCGGGCCCCTGGTCCGAGATCACCATCGCCGCCTGCGAGGCCGCCGGTTTCGTGCCCGAACAGGCCCACAGCGCCTCCGGCTGGACCGCGATCCTCGCCATGGTCGAGGCCGGCCTGGGCATCGCGCTCGTCCCCCGGATGGCCTCCGCGGACCGCCGGGGCGGCGGGAGCGGGGTCGTCATGCGGGTCCTCTCCGCCGACCAGCCGCGCCGCCATGTCGTCGCGGCGGTCCGCAGCGGGGCGGAGGAGGGCCCGGCGGTCGCCCGGGTGCTCGCCGCGCTCCGGCAGGCGGCGGCGGCCCGCGAGACCGTCCAGCAGAACTGACCCCGCGAGACCGTCCGGCAGAGCTGACCCCGCGAGACCGTCCGGCAGAACTGACCCCGCGAGACCGTCCGGCAGAGCTGACCCCGCGAGCGTCCGCAGGACTGTCCCTGCAATCTTTCAGCAGAACTGAACAGCATCGTCGAAAACATTCGATAGACCGGTCGGGTCCCCGAGGCGCACAGTCGGGGCATGACCTTCGAGACGAGCCAGGACCAGGACCCGCACGCCAACGACGCCGCCCCCTACTCCGGTGGCGACCCGTACGCCGACTACCGCACCGGTGACTTCCCCTTCACCGAGCTGGTCGACCTCGCCGACCGCCGCCTGGGCGCCGGAGTCGTCGCGGCCAACGACGAGTTCTTCGCCGAGCGGGAGAACCTCCTCGTCCGCGAGCGCGCCGTCTTCGACCCGGAGCACTTCGGCCACAAGGGCAAGATCATGGACGGCTGGGAGACCCGCCGCCGCCGTGGCGCCGACGCCGAGAACGTCTTCCCCGCCCCCGAGGACCACGACTGGGCGATCGTCCGCCTCGGCGCCCCCGGCGTGATCCGCGGGATCATCGTCGACACCGCCCACTTCCGCGGCAACTACCCGCAGAAGGTGAGCATCCAGGCCACCGCCGTCGAGGGCTCGCCCAGCCCCGCAGAGCTGCTCGAAGCGAAGTGGGAGGAGCTCGTCCCGCCGACCCCCGTCCGCGGCCACGCCGCCAACGGCTTCGAGATCACCGCCGAGCGCCGCTTCACCCACGTACGGCTCTGCCAGCACCCCGACGGCGGCGTCGCCCGGCTCCGCGTCCACGGCGAGGTCGTGCCCGACCCCGAGTGGCTGGAGCTCCTCGGCACCCTCGACCTGATCGCCGTCCTCAACGGCGGCTCGTACGAGGACGCCTCGGACAGGTTCTACTCCTCGCCGACCCAGATCATCCTGCCCGGCACCTCCCGCAAGATGGACGACGGCTGGGAGAACCGCCGCCGCCGGGTCCGCGACACCCACGACTGGGTCCGCTTCAAGCTCGTCGCCCAGGGCGCCGTCCGTGCCGTCGAGATCGACACCGCCTACCTCAAGGGCAACTCCGCCGGCTGGATCGCCCTCCAGGGCCGCAACGGCGAGGCGGGCGAGTGGTTCGAGATCATCCCGCGCACCCGCCTCCAGCCCGACACCCTGCACCGCTTCAAGCTCCCCGCGCAGGCCGTCGTCACCCACGTCCGCCTCGACGCCTTCCCCGACGGCGGCGTCGCCCGCATGCGGCTCCACGGGACGCTGACGGAGCAGGGCGCGGCCGACCTGCGCGCCCGGTACGCCCGCCTCGGCGGCTAGTACCCGGACTTCCGCCCGGCGGTGCGGCCGCGCGCCGACGCCCGCCCGCCGGGCGGGCTCCAAGCACGGAGAAGGGGCGCCCCCGTGGGGGAGGGCGCCCCTTCTCCGTTCAACCGGTACGGACTACTTCGCGGCAGCCGCGTCCGCCGCCCGCGCCTTCAGGGCGCGCTCGACGCCCGCGCGGGACTCCGTCACCAGACGGCGCAGCGCCGGGACGGGGGCGTGCTCGGCGATCCACGCGTCCGTCGCGTCCAGGGTCTCCTGCGAGACCTGGATCGTCGGGTAGAGGCCGACCACGATCTGCTGGATCATCTCGTGGCTGCGGGTCTCCGAGACGTGCTTGATCGACGCGAAGTACTTCGCGGTGTACGGGGCGAGCAGCTCGCGCTGGTCGGCCTGGACGAAGCCGGCGATGACGGCCTCCTGCACGGCGTTCGCCAGCTTGTCGTCCTCGACGACCGAGGCCCAGGCCTCCGCCTTCGCCGCCTCCGTCGGACGGGCCGCGCGCGCGGTCGCCGCGTGCCGCTCGCCCGCCGCCGTACGGTCGCGCTCCAGCTCGGCGGCGATCTCCGCCTCCTCGAAGCGGCCGGTGGCCGCGAGGCGCTGCACGAACGCCCAGCGCAGCTCGGCGTCGACGGCCAGGCCCTCGATGACCTCGGAGCCGTCGAGCAGCGCGGCGAGCACGTCGAGCTCCGCGTCCTCACGGGCCGTCGCCGCGAACGCCCGCGCCCACGCCAGCTGGTGGTCGCTGCCGCCCTCGGCCGCGCGCAGCTGCTCCTGGGCGAACGCGCCCCAGCGCGCGAGACCGGTCGCGCGCCACTCCGGCGCCGCGTACAGGTCGAGGGCCGCCTTCACCTGGCCCTGGAGCGACTGCACCACACCGATGTCGGACTCCTTGGCGATGCCCGAGAGCACCAGGTCCAGGTAGTCGCGGGTGGCGAGCTCGCCGTCGCGGGTCATGTCCCAGGCCGAGGCCCAGCACAGGGCGCGCGGCAGGGACTCGGCGAAGTCGCCGAGGTGCGCGGTGACGTTCTTCAGGGACACCTCGTCGAGGCGGACCTTCGCGTACGACAGGTCGTCGTCGTTGAGGAGGACGACCGCCGGACGGGTCTTGCCCACGAGCTCCGCGACCGGGGTCAGCTCGGCGGCCGCGATGTCCAGTTCGAGGCGGTCGGTGCGGACCAGCTTGCCGGCCTCGTCCAGGTCGTAGAAGCCGATCGCGATGCGGTGCGGGCGCAGCACGGCCTCGCCCTTCGCGCCGGCGGGCAGCGCCGGGGCCTCCTGGCGGACGGCGAAGGAGGTGATGACGCCGTTCTCGTCGGTCGCGACCTCCGGGCGGAGGACGTTGATGCCGGCCGTCTCCAGCCACGCCTTCGACCAGGTCTTCAGGTCACGGCCGGAGGTCTCCTCCAGCGCGCCGAGGAGGTCGGACAGGCGGGTGTTCCCGAAGGCGTGCGCCTGGAAGTACGCCTGGACGCCCTTGAAGAACTCGTCCTGGCCGACGTACGCCACGAGCTGCTTGAGGACCGAGGCGCCCTTGGCGTACGTGATGCCGTCGAAGTTGACGAGCACGTCCTCCAGGTCGTTGATCTCGGCCATGATCGGGTGCGTCGACGGCAGCTGGTCCTGGCGGTAGGCCCAGGTCTTCTCCGCGTTGGCGAAGGTGGTCCAGGCGTTCGGCCAGCGGGTGCCCGCGACCGAGGCCTGGCAGGCGACCGAGGTGTAGGTGGCGAACGACTCGTTCAGCCACAGGTCGTTCCACCACTCCATGGTGACGAGGTCGCCGAACCACATGTGGGCGAGCTCGTGCAGGATGGTCTCGGCGCGCCGCTCGTACGCCGCGTCCGTCACCTTCGAGCGGAAGACGTACTGGTCGCGGATGGTGACCGCGCCCGCGTTCTCCATCGCGCCCGCGTTGAACTCCGGCACGAACAGCTGGTCGTACTTGGCGAACGGGTAGTCGTACGCGAACTTCTCCTGGAACCAGTCGAAGCCCTGGCGGGTCACGTCGAAGATGTGGTCCGCGTCGAGGAACTCGGCCAGCGAGGGACGGCAGTAGATGCCCAGCGGGACGACCTGCCCGTCCTTCTCGTACGTCGAGTGCACCGAGTGGTACGGGCCGACGATGAGGGCCGTGATGTACGTGGAGATGCGCGGGGTCGGCTCGAAGACCCACACGTCGTTCTCGGGCTTCGGCGTCGGCGAGTTCGAGATCACCGACCAGCCGCTCGGGGCCTTCACGGTGAACTGGAAGGTCGCCTTGAGGTCGGGCTGCTCGAAGGAGGCGAAGACGCGGCGCGCGTCCGGCACCTCGAACTGGGTGTAGAGGTAGGCCTGGTCGTCGACCGGGTCGACGAAGCGGTGCAGGCCCTCACCGGTGTTGGTGTACGCGCAGTCGGCGACGACCTTCAGCTCGTTGCGGCCCGCGGCCAGACCGGCCAGCGCGATCCGCGAGTCGCGGAAGACGGCGGCGACGTCGAGCGTGCGGCCGTTCAGGACGACCTCGTGGACGGCGGGGGCGACGAGGTCGATGAAGGTCTCGGCGCCGGCCTCGGCGGAATCGAAGCGGACGGTGGTGACGGACCGGTAGGTGCCGCCCTCCTGCGCACCGGTGAGGTCGAGGTCGACCTCGTACGCGTCCACGGTCAGCAGCGCCGCCCGCTGCTGAGCCTCTTCACGGGTCAGGTTGGTCCCAGGCACCCGGCAACTCCTCGGTTTCGTGACGTTTGGGCCATCCTTCCACGGGCCAGGTCAGCGGCGCACCGAACATTTCCACGGCCCGTCACCACTGATCCGCAGCAGCCCCGGGCCCGGCACCGGGGCGCTCACCCGGACCTCGCCGATCTCGTTGACCAGCAGGTCCTGCTCCTCGTCGTCGTAGAGCGGGTCCAGCGGCGGGGTGTGCTGGTGGACGGTGACGTTGGACTCCCCGTGGTGCAGGAAGTCGAGGACCCCGGGCGGTCCCTCGTAGATCACCAGATCGTGGGCGATCCCCTCGATGTGACTGTCGAAACGGCGGGCGTGGGTCAGCGGCAGCACCCGCAGCGTCCACGGCGCGTCGGCCTCCACCCGCAGCGTCAGCGGGCGGGCGCGCGGCACCAGGGCGACCGTACGCGCGCGTACGTCGTCCTCGTACGCCGTGAGCAGGAAGTCCTCGGCCCGCCCGTACGCGTCGCAGGACTCGATCGTCGTGGACAGCGAGTGGTACGACTCGATCTCCAGGAGCACCCAGTGCCCCGCCGGCAGACCCGGATCGCAGTGCACGGTCTCCTTGCCGCGCCCCTGGTACACGGAGGGCCGGAAATCCCCGCCGTACGGATCGGCCACCGGCACGGGCGGGGCGGCGGGCGCCGGGGGCGGCGGCGGGGGCACGTAGCCGGGGCCCGGGATCGGCGGCGGCGGGGACTCCACCACGATGCCGAAGTCCGTCGCGAGCCCGGCGAGCCCCGAGGCGTACCCCTGACCGACCGCGCGGAACCGCCAGCCGCCGTCCCGCCGGTAGAACTCCCCGAAGACGAAGGCCGTCTCCGTCGTCGCGTCGCCGATGGCGCAGTACGCCACCGGGGTCCCGGCCCCGTCCGTGACCCGCACGTCGAGCCCCGGCACCTGCCCGAAGGAGCCGCCGTCGGCGGAGGCGGCGATCACCAGGCGCCCCACATCGGGCTCCACGCGCGCGAGGTCCAGCCACAGCCAGTCCGCGGCCGGGCTGCCGGGCGCGCCCGGCGCCGACTTCCCCAGGTGCCGCACCGCCCCCGAGGGATGCTCGGCGTGGTTGTAGAAGACCAGGTCGTCATCGCCCCGCACCCGTTCCCCGGCCCCGAGGAGCAGCGCGGACACGTCCACGTCGGGCACCCCGTGCCCGGTGCGCCAGCTGACCGCGACATGGAGGTCCTGCGGGGGCACCGGGACGTTGGCCCCCTTGGGTATCTGGGTCATGGGGGAACTCTGGCACGGCCGGGCACGCCGGAGGGGGGGGGGGGCCCCCCCCCCCCCCCCCCCCCCCCCCCCCCCCAACACCCCCACACACCCCCCCCCCCCCCCCCCCCCCACAAACCCAACAGACCCCCCACCCC